>NZ_JASCQG010000004.1 GCF_030005555.1 Empedobacter sedimenti
TAAAATTGCTCTGTTTCATAATTATCCCTAAGTTAATAAACTATATTTTTAAACGGTCCGGTTTTTAGGGAAGATTAAAATTTTATGAAAATGGTAATGTAAAAGAACAAGGTCAATTTGATAATAATGGATTACGGGATGGAATATGGGAAGCCTATTATGAAAATGGTATACTATGGGGTGTCGGGAAATTTCATAAGGGAAAACAAACTGGTAAATGGAAATATTATCATAAAAATGCTATGTTACGAAGTATAGGAAAATATGATAATGATAAAGAAATCGGAATATGGAAATTTTATCACAAAAATGGTATATTAAAAGAAATTGGGAGAACAAAAAATGGCGAACAAATAAGTAAATGGAAATATTATGATGAGAAAGGTAATTTAATAAATATAATGGAATATTGATAAAAGAAAATAGGATAATAGGTTTTTCTTCAAGTATTGTTATTAGCATAACAGCTTTACCAAATGGTAAAACAGATATTTCTCTTACAAATAAAATAAATAATAATGATTGTTTAAATAACATTAATTATTATTTTGATGGTCATAAAATTTTGTCTGCATTTAAGAAATTAAGTTCGAATAATAGAAATGAAATAATTACATTAATAGGAACATTATCCTCAAATAAAAAAAGCATTTTATTTTATTTAAAGAATAAAACAGAATCTATTGCCTTAAAAAATCTTAACGAAAAAGAACTAGATTGTTTTTAGTATTTCTCTTAGATATTAGATTATTTTTTAAACTAATCTGTTTTATCTTAATCAGAAACTCGGTTAATTACAAACATAGTTGTTTTACTTTACCTGAGTACTCAGTTTATTATAAGCAAGTCCGTTTTACTTTTCTCGAGCCTTCAGTTTATTACAAACAAGTCTGTTTATAATGTTTGCCAAGAAGATTTAATTGTAAACAAGTGTGTTTGTAATGTTTTCTCAATATTAATTTTAAGATTTATTGATTATATTTATAAAACATTAAAATTAAATGAATTACAAATACTTAATCTACCTATTATGAAAGTAAATTTATCAAAATTATCTACAAAAAATCTGGCGACATTGGCGCAGCGAATTATTAACTCTTCTCAAACCGGAAATTATACCATTGTAGAGAACCATCCTTTATTGTTATCGCTTATTGCGAGTTATCAAAACTACGACACGGTATACACAAAGTTGACCTACAGTGGAAAAGGGAAAGAGGTGGCGACAGCTGATAAAGAGCGAGATGTTGCATTTAGTAACATGAAGGCTTTCCTGAATGGTTACCGTAAATTAACTTCTGTTGCAAACTATCAAGATGCGGAAGCTTTGTACAAAGTTTTCCAAACGTTTGGATTAGATTTGGACAGATTGAGTTATTCTGCCGAAACAGCGCAATTGAAGAAACTTATCGAAGAATTAGAAAAGGCTGAGAATACACAACGCATTACAAATTTAGCGCTTGCAACAGCTTTTGATGAATTGAAAACAAAGCATACAGATTTCGAGATTTTATTTGCGCAACAGGCAGAGGCGAACGGAGAGCTTCGCCAGATTGCAAGTGCAAGCTCTACAAGAAAAGAATTGGAACAAGTGTTGCGTGCTTACCTCAATCTAATTACTGCAATGAAAGATGTACCTGATTGGACAAAATTGTACCATGATTTGAACGAAATTGTGAAAGCTGCAAAGAATAGTTCTCTGTCTACGAATGGAACAAGCGAACCGACATTATAAAATTATTAAATAGTTTCTGTGCTTAAAAAAACATTCATAATTCTTTGTTCTATTATAATTCTAATCGGTTTATTTTGGATAATTTCAAAAAGGTTTGATGCTTACAATTTTGAAAAAGCAAGTACATCTTGTGATACAATAACAGTCATTAATGAAGAAATAATCTTATATTTTAAAGATTTTAAACATGATGATATCGAAAAAATAAATTTAAGAATTCGTAGAGATGGAAAGTTTGTAAAAGATACAACCTTGCTAAATAATGTTTCATGCAATTCTGTAGAAAGTTCATATTGCTCTTTCTATTTAAATCAAACAAAAATATACAGAAAAGACACCATTTATCTCACAACAGCTAATCAAAAAACGTATACAATTAATGGTTTTGATTATTTTGTGAGTGAACATTATGGAATGTTTGGTTCACTTGGTGATTATTATTGTAATTTTTTTGATGAATTTATAATAAATGGAAAAAGAACGAATCAAATTATCAATAAATAAAGACACTTTATTTATTGATTCAACAAAAAATCCATCTCAGTTCTTGAGATGGATTTTACATTTATAAAAAACCTGAAATACTAAAAGTAATTATTCTGATTAATGTCCTGCACTGATTACTTTACCTGCTCCTTTTTTGATAAAGAACAAAATAAACGGAATACAGATAAGGAAAACAACTCCCAAATACAAAAAGATATCCATATAGGTAAGTACTGTAGCTTGTTTGGTAACTTGTAAATCCAACAAATTATAGGCTTTGTTCAATGCTTCGTTTGGTGCAAAACCTTTACTTATAAAACTCATTTGTAAGTTTTGTAAATGTTTCTGCACATCAAAATCGGATGTATCCAAATGAGACACTAAATCTCCTCGATGTCCCATCGTTAAACGAGAAATAAACGTTGTAATAATTGCAATACCAAACGAACCTCCTAATTGTCGCATCATTCCTGTAAAGGCAGCTCCTTCACCAATTTGTTGCCCTTTCAGACTCGAAAGTGAAAGTGTTGTAACAGGTACAAATAATAGGCCCAATCCTACTCCACGTACAATTAATGGCCAAAAGAAATGTTCTGATCCTGTGTCTGGTGTTAAGATTTTGTATGACCAAAAACTATAACAGAAAAAGATAAAGAATCCTCCTGCAACCATATATTTGGGTGGAACACCTTTTTGTAACATTGTTGCGATGATTGGCATCATAAATGCGGTCATCAATGATGAAGGAATTAATAATAAACCTGCATCAGTCGCTGTCCATCCTAAAATTGATTGCGTATAGATTGGTATAATAAACGTTGATCCATATAATCCAAATCCTAAAATAAAAGATAAAATAGTACCAACTGCTAAGTTGCTATCTTTTAGTACACGTAAGTTTACAATTGGATGATCGAATACTAATTCTCTCCAAACAAATAAAATGAATCCGAAGAAACTCGCTAAACTTAAAGTTACAATCGTTGTGTTTTCAAACCAATCATCTTGTTGTCCGTGTTCTAATACATATTGTAACGATCCAACCGCAATAGCTAACAAAATAATTCCTAAGAAATCGACTTGACTTAGTTTAGATTTCTCAGCATATTTTGGACTGCGAACAAATGACAACGTTAACAATACAGCAATAATCCCAATTGGAATATTGATGTAAAATATATAGGGCCAAGACCAATTATCAATAATATAACCTCCTAAAGGTGGACCAAGTGTAGGACCAACGATAACTCCCATTCCGTAAATAGCTTGTGCTAAACCACGCTTTTCGGGTGGATAACTTTCGGTAATAATGGTTTGCGAAGTTACCAACAGCGCTCCACCACCAAGTCCTTGAATAAATCGGAACAAGATAATTTCCCACAATGTTGTTGCATTTCCACAAAGAAATGAGGCAACTGTAAATATGATAATCGAAGCCGCAAAATAATTGCGTCGTCCAAATTGTTGCGACAACCAGCTGGTCATCGGTACTACAATTACGTTGGCAATTGCGTAAGCGGTAACCACCCACGCAATATCAGTTAAAGAGACACCCAAACTACCTTTCATGTCATTCATTGCAACGTTAACAATTGTGGTATCAACAATCTCTAACAAAGCACACATGATGGCAGTAATGGTGATGATTACACGTCTTGCACCATATTCAACTAAATTATTTTCTTCCATAATTTTTCTGAATATCGATGATTATTTTGCAGAAGTTGATGATTTTAAAAGAATATCAGCTTCCACGTTCATACCTGGACGAATCAATTTCAACATTTCGTCTTTTTGATCAATAAATTCGATTTTAATCGGAACACGTTGAACAGTTTTCACGAAGTTACCAGATGCATTATCTGGAGGTAATAACGCAAATTTAGCACCAGTAGCTGGCGATAAAGATGTTACTTTCGCTTTAAATTCGTGATTTGGATAAGCATCAACTTTGATGATCGCTTCTTGTCCTTCTCTAATTTTTTCTAACTGCGTTTCTTTGTAATTTGCAACAACCCAAAGATTATTTGATTTTACAATATTAAACAAAGATTGACCTGCTTGTACCAATTGTCCTGGTTGTAAATTAATCTTCGAAACTTGTCCATCTTCCGCAGCAATTACATACGTATAAGACAAATATAGTTTTGCGTTTTCGATGTTCGTTCTGCTTTGACCAATTGCTGCTTCTGCTACTTTTATTTGTGCTTTTGATGCATCAGCTTGTGCTCTCGAAGTATTGACTTGTTTTGCTGTCGCTTGTGCTTGCTTCGCTGTAGAAGCCATTTGCGCACGAGATACACCTAATTGTTCTTGTACAACACGCAATTGTTTTTCTGCCGTTTCTTTTGCAGCCAAAGCTTGCTCGTATTGTTGTTTTGTGATTGATTGATTTTGATATAATTTATTGTATCGATCAAAATCATTTTTCGTTCTCCAAACTTGTACTTTTGCTGCTTCTACATTTGCTTGAGCTGTATTAACACTTGCTTGAGCCGTTTCGATTGTAGTATTCGCCGCAACAGCACCAGCTTCTGTTACTCCGATTGCTGCACCAGCTTGAGAAACGCCTGCGTGCGCAACACCTAATTGACCCTCTGCTTGTAATAAAGCATCATTCGATTGTTGTAATTTCAAAGCAAACTCAGATCCGTCTAAAACAACCAAAGTATCACCTTTGTGAACCATTTGATTATCTTCTACTAAAATCTTTTGAATGTAACCTGAAACTTTTGGAATTACTGGCGTAATACGTGCTTCTACTTGCGCATCATCTGTAATTTCGTGCGCTTGTCCGTGCATATATTTATAAACTCCGTATCCACCTCCTAAAAGGATTAAAGCTCCTAAAACGATGATAAATTT
Organism: Empedobacter sedimenti; assembly: GCF_030005555.1. GTDB lineage: Bacteria > Bacteroidota > Bacteroidia > Flavobacteriales > Weeksellaceae > Empedobacter > Empedobacter sedimenti. The sequence continues at coordinate 5,087 of NZ_JASCQG010000004.1, forward strand.
TGAGTTTATTTTTTTCTTTTCTTGATTATTTTCTTCCATAATAGTGTAATTCTATTGTATGTTTTCAGTTAAAATTCCGGTTGTGTAATAATATTCGTAGATCGCTAATTGTTCGTCAGCATCTCCTACTACTTGATTAATTTTTGCTTGTAATTGTTGTACATCAGCTTCTAACAAATCATCTGTATCAGCCAATCCATTATCATTTTTATCTTTTACAATTCTGTAGTTTTCGTTCGCTTGTTCTACTGCTTCTTTATAAACAAGATTTTTCTTTTTCGCTAATTCAAATTTCTGTAAAGCTTCACTTATTTCAACTTTCGCTTTATCAATTGTCGTCTCTTTTTGTAGCTCATTTTCAAGTTTCTGAGCTTTTGCAATTTCAACTTCCGTTTTGTTTTTATACAAAGACGATAAATCATATTTTAATCCGACACCAACATTTGTTGCATTAGTAATAGAAGCAACTTTGTTAATATCCATTGCAACATATCCAGCAGAAACTGCAATCTGTGGATAATAAGCTGCTTTTGCTATTTTGATTTGATTTTCTGCCATTTGTTCTTTCAACTCATAGCTTTTTACATCTGTACGATGAGAAAAGTCTTGTGAAGCCTCCAATGTTGATAAACCTTCTACATCTTGTACATGTATAACTGTATTCTCCGTTTGTCCAGTTAAAATATTCAGTCTATAATTGATGTTTTTGTATTGCGTTTCGGCTTCATCAATTGCAACTTGTACATTAGATGCTTGTAATTTTGCTCTTAATAAATCATTTCTTGCAATGATTCCGTTATCCAAAAAGTTCTGAAAATCTTTGACACGTTGGTTTGCTCTCACCAAGTTTTCATTCAAAACATCGATAGAACGTTGTGTTTTGTACAATCCGAAGTATAAATTGATTGCTTGCCAAACTGTATTTTCTTTTGTTGCTTCGATTTGTAAGTTTGATAAATCAACCATCAATTCACTTTGCTTGATTCCATTCTTAATCTTGAAACCTGCAAAAATTGGAAGCGAAGCATTTGCTTGTCCTAATAATAATTGATTAGGCTCTACTCCCATTCCTCCTCCATTTCCGGCAGCTGCCATCGGAAGTTTAATATCTACGTTTGTTGTCGTAAACAAATGCATGTATTGCCCGCTAAGCGTAACATCTGGTAAACGATTGTTTTTTGCGCTTTGCACTTTATACTCACTCGTATTTTTAGCAGCTTCGGCAACTTTTACAGCTTTACTGTTCTGTAAACTTTGTTGAATAATCTCCTGTAACGACACATTATTTTCTTGTGCCTGAGCTAAAGTTGCAATCACTAAACAAATTGGTAAGAAAAATTTATTTTTCATCGTATAGTATAATTGCTTTTAAAGAATCTATTAAGTAAGGATAATATTCTGCATGAATACGTTCTGAAAACTCTTCATGAGAAGACAATCCCCATTGTTTTAAATATGTTTTTTCGTTCAAAATTAAATACGAAGTCCCTCCGATAACGACCATTACAACAGCTTCTGCGGGCGCTTTACGTTTAAAAACACCTTTATTAAAACCTTCTTCGATAATGGTAGAGATATACGTTAAATTCTTAATCTTTAAGTCATTTACTTTTTGATCAACTTCCAATATAGAATCTCTCTTAGAATATTCTCTCGCCATAATGCGATGAAATTCAGGATTATCCAAAATTCGATTCAAATAAGATCTTAGAACTTCTTTCAATTTTTCAAATGATGTAAGCGAATCATCCATTGCAATTTTTTCTAATGAAGCATTAAAAGTTTCAATTCTCCATCCAAATAACTGTTCAACCAATTTATCCTTAGAACCAAAATAATAACTGATCATCGCAATATTAATATTCGCTTCTTTTGCTATTTCGCGCACACTTGCCGCATCAATTCCACGACGACCAAATACGCTTTCAGCAGCTTTTAAAATCTCAATTTGTTTTTCGCTTAAACTCATTTATAAAATTTGAACGCGCAAAGTTAAACAAACGTTTAATTAATTTTAAAAATTTAAGTATTTATTTTAATAATTTTTACTAATACATTGATTAACTTTTATCTATGAAAGAAATTTTTCTACATTACATATGGAAATTGAAGTTATTTACAACTCAAAACATGCAAACTTTTCATGGAGATTTTGTAGAAATAATCAATGTAGGAAAGTTAAACTATGATGCAGGACCAGATTTTTTGGAAGCAGAAATCGTAATTGGAGACAAATTATGGGCTGGATCAGTTGAAATGCATGTTAATTCGTCGGACTGGAATTTACATCAACATACAAATGATTTAGCTTATCAAAATGTAATTTTACATGTCGTCTGGAATCATGATTGTGAGATTAACGAATTGCGCCAACGTAATGTACAAACCTTGATTTTACAAGATTTTGTAAAACCTGAAATTGTTTACAATTATCAAAATATCGTCAATTCTACATTAGATAAAATTTATTGCAAAGATTTTATTAATCAACTTGATTTATCTGAATTTAATTTTTGGTTTGAAGGTTTATTAATTGAGCGTTTTGAAGAAAAAACACTTTCTATCATTGAAGAATTTGAAAAAAATAACCAGAATTGGGAAGAAACGTTATTCAAAAGTTTAGCGATCAACTTTGGATTAAAAGTGAATGTAAATGCTTTTGAAATTTGGGCAAATTCATTTCCGTTTAATGTTTTACAAAAAATACAATTTGAGCCAAAAAAAGTAGAAGCTTTGTTTTTTGGACAAGCCGGCTTTTTGAATGATTATAATGAGAATGAATATTATAATCAATTAAAAACCGAATATCATTTTCTAAAAAATAAATATCAATTACACCCAGTAGAAAATAGTTTGTTCAAATTCTCAAAAATGCGTCCAATCGGTTTTCCTACGATTCGATTAGCGCAATTAGCCTCAATATATGTGGTTTACAAAAGCTTGTTTTCAGAGATTATTCAACCAAAAAACTTAAAAGAGTTTTATAAAATATTTGACAAAATAAAAATCAATCAATTTTGGGAAACACATTATACATTCAAAAACGAATCAAAGTTTCAACTGAAAAACCTTTCAAAAGATAAGTTAAACAATTTATTGATTAATACAATTATTCCGATTCGATACGCGCACGAACGACAAAAAGATGAGGTAGAAATTGATTTTTACTTAGATTTATTAAATGAAATTGATGCAGAGAACAATTCTGTTTTAGATGAATACGAACAAATTGGATTCAGAAATAAAACTGCAAAAGATTCGCAAATTTTAATTCATCTCAAAAAAAGATATTGCTCCGAGAAAAAATGTTTAAATTGCGCTATCGGACATCATATTTTACGATAAATGAAAGAGCAAATTAGAAATTTTACTGAAAATGAATGGTTTAATGTTATCTCGCGTTTTGCGGATAAATTAGGAATTCGCGTTTCTAAATTGCGTCTTATTTTCATCTATTTATCGTTTGCTACGTTTGGTTTAGCCTTTATTGGTTACTTTATGATGTTATTTTTCTTTTGGGTAAAAGATTGTTTTATCATCAAAAGAAGATCTGTTTTTGATTTGTAAGCTCACTTTATTTAATTACAAATAGTTAAAACCTATTATTTATTTTCTAATTTATAACTTTCTGTATTCTTGAAGGTTATATTGCTTATGCAATAAAGTGCGTGTTTTTGATTTATTTTTTCATCTAAAATCCTAAACCGATGAAATATTTAAAAAAATCTACTTTTTACTTAAACAAATCGCAACGATTTGGCTTATACTTACTTTTCATATTAATCTTGTTGTTTGAAATTTTTCAGAATTTCTCATTTCAACATGAAACCTATGTTTTAACCGACTCGGATAAAGCATTGTTAGAATCGTATAAAACACAAGTTGAAACATCAAAATCATCGTTCAAATCTACATATGTAAAAGATTCGTTGAAACCATTTAATCCAAATGATTTTTCGCAAGAAGATTGGATGAAAATTGGTTTTTCTGAGCGTCAAGCAGAAGTTATTCTCAAATACAAAGGAATTGTAGGCGGCGAATTTACATCAAAAGAACAAATCAAGAAATGTTATGTAATTGATGAAGAAAAATATAAGGAGTTAGAACCTTTTATTCTGTTACCTGAAAAATCTACATCTACTTTTGAAACCAAATATCCTGAAAAACAGATTGCGTACAGTAATTTCAATCCGAATGATTTGCCACAACAAGGTTGGGAAAGAGTTGGTTTTACACCAAAACAGGCTGAAGTAATCATGAAATACAAACAAATAGTTGGTGGAAAATTTACAAGTAAAGAGCAAATCAAAAAGTGTTTTGTTATTTCTGATGAAAAATACAATGAAATGCAACGCTACATTTTGTTGCCAGAGCGTACAAAACAAGATGATAAACTAACTAAACAACAAACGGGTAAACACATTAATTATGTAAGGTTTAATCCAAATAATTATGCTGAAAATGATTGGCAAAAAATAGGTTTTTCGAGTAAGCAAGCTGAATCTATTTTAAAATATAAACGAATTTTAGGTGGCGAGTTTAAATCAAAAGAGCAAATCAAGAAGTGTTACATGATTTCGGATGAAAAATACAACGAAATACAAGCTTTTATTGATTTACCAGAAACAGTAGAATACAAACCTGAAAAACCTAAAGTAGAAGAAAAATCTATTGAGAAGGTTAATATTCAAGGTAAATTTAATCCAAATGATTTGAGCTTAGAAGATTGGATAAAACTGGGATTTACAGAAAAACAAGCTACAACAATACTCAACTATAAGCGTTCTTTAGGTGGAAAATTTAAAGATGCCAAAACATTAAAAAAAGCATATTCTATTAGCGAAGAAAAATATAAAGAAATAGAACCTCATCTCATTTTTGAGTAGGCGGTTTTCATAGGTTGGTTTTAAAAAATAAACGCGTCAAAGAAATTTCTGAGACGCGTTTATTAATTTATTTAAAAAGGATTAATAGTTAAATAACTCTTCTAAAGTTAATTCTTTTACTTCTCCTAATTTTTGTACTGCATTCCAATCTAAATTGGTTTTATTCCCAATCAATCCAACATTGTATTTTTGTCCTTTAATGTGTTTATTAAAGAAATCATTTAACTGATCTAATGTTAATGTTGAAGTTTGCGCATAAATATCTTTGTTGATATCATAGTTTAAACCGCGATCTTGTAACGCTAACCAATAAAAGAACACATTTGCTTTTGTATAACGCTTAGTTGCAATTTGTTTTAAGGCTGCAACTTTAGAGTTTTCGAACTGATTTGACGCTTTTGGCATATTATTCATCAACTCGTTCATCGCTTCTACAGCTTGTGGCAACTTATTTGCTTGCGTTCCGATATTCGCTCTTACATAATTGTATAAATCCTTTTTACCAGCATTAGAATAACTTGATCTTGCCGAATAAGCTAAAGATTTAGATTCTCTAATTTCTTGAAAAACAATTGAAGATAATCCTCCTCCAAAATATTCATTAAAAATACCTGATGAAGTTAACAATGTAGGATCATATTTTGTATCTCTTGCAACAAAATTAATTTCCGCTTGCACCATATCATAAGGAGCAAAATAAACCTTTCCATCTGTAACTGGTTGTGGATAATCTTTTTTAGTTGGATAATCCAATCCTTTACCAAAGTTATGATATTGCTCGATTGCTTTTTTCGTCAATTTAACATCATTCCCATAGTAGAAAACTTGATGTTTGTAATTAAAGAAATCCTTAATAATTTGCGTTAATTCTTTTGGATCAATTGCTTTCAAATCTGCTTCAGAAATAATATCTCTCGAACGATTATCAGGTCCATTCTGAGCATAAACATTTAATAAAGCAGCAATAACATTTTTATTCTTTTTAGAATTTTCTCTCGATTTCAAGATTGTTTTCACATATTCTTGGTACGAATCGTTGTTTGCTACAGCGTCACTAATCAAATGTTCAAATAATTTGATCCCTTCTGTTAAATTCTTTTGTAAACCTGTTATGTAAACAAATGTTCTGTCACTACCCGAATTTACACCGTACTCTACTCCTATTTTATAGAATTCTTTCTTTAAATTTTCAGGCGTATATTTAGATGTTCCTAAATAATTTAAGTAATTAATCGCTAAACCTAATTTCTTGTTATGATCAGAACCCATATCAGAAATGTAGTAAACCGAACTCAAATCATTTGTTTTATTGTCTATCGAAGTAAATTTTGCACTCTTTACTTTCCCTTCGTTCATCTCTTTCTTGAAGTCAACAAAAACTGGCGCAATATCTTTTGATTCAATTTTCATGAAATCTTTATAAAACTGAGATTCAGCTCCACGATTTAATTGAATTGGTGTAATTCCTGGATTAGAAACACGTACTAAATCTTTGTTTTCTCCTTGACGTTTGTAAACAATTACATAATTATTTGTATAGTTTTTCTTCGCAAAATCCATCAATTCTTGCTTCGTTACACGTCCCATTTCATCGTACTGATCAACAACTTGTGCCCAAGGCATATCATTGATATATGATTTATAAAGACTTGCAGCTAAAGAACGAGAATCATTCCAGCTTTGTAAACGAGATTTTTTCAAATCATTTACAACAGCTTCAATCATCCAATCTTCAAATTTTCCTTGTTTGATGTTTTCTAATTGTGCTAACATCAAATCGCGAACTTCGTCTAAGCTTTGTCCTTGTTTAGGTGCTCCAGAAAAAGAGTGCATTCCGTAGTCACGGAAAAAAGAAGCTCCACTTCCTGCTCCTAAAGCTTTCTGTTGTTGATTAATGTTCAAATCAATTAATCCTGCAGTAGAATTACTTAAAATATAATCGATTAACGTAACATATTTGGCATCAGAACTTTTAGCTCCATTAAAACGATAAGCAAATTGCACACGCTCAGAAGACGGGCTAAAAACTTCACTTGTCACAATCTTTTTTACAGGCTCTTCTTTCGCTACATATTGTGTTGGTGCTGGTTTTGCAGCATAACTACCAAAATATTTATCAATCATTGGTACAGCTGTATCAAAATCAAAATCTCCGATTAACATCACAGCCATATTATTTGGCACATAATATTTATCAAAGTAATTATGAATTGCAACCATCGAAGGATTCTTTAAATGTTCAGAAGTACCAATCGTAGTTTGTGTTCCGTAGTGAGACTTTGGAAATAATGTTTCCATCAATTTATAATAAACTAAACGTCCATCATTATCCTGAGAACGGTTAAATTCCTCATAAACTGCTTCTAACTCTGTATGAAAAAGACGTAAAGTTAATTCACTAAAACGCTCAGACTCTACTTTCAAAAATTTTTCTAATTCGTTATTCGGAATATTATTATGATAAATTGTTTCCTCTAAAGATGTATGCGCGTTAGTTCCTGATGCTCCCAAAGAAGAAATTAATTTATCATACTCATTTGCAACAGCGTATTTTGAAGCTTCTTGCGAAACCTCATCAATTTTCTTGTAAAGTGCTATCTTTTTAGCAGGATCTTTTTCAGCTTTGTGCTGCTCGTATAAATCAGAAATCTGTTTAATTAAAGGTTTCTCAACAGCCCAATTTTGTGTTCCTATTTTTGAAGTTCCTTTAAAAACCATGTGTTCTAAGTAGTGAGCCAAACCTGTATTATCTTCTGGATCGTTGTTAGAACCTGTTTTTACCGCAATATGTGTCTGAATTCTTGGTTCATCTTTTAATTGAGCCAAATAAATTTTCAAACCATTTTTAAGCGTATAAATTCGTGTATTTGAAGGATCATTTTCTACAATTTCGTAGTTATATCCTTTGTTGTCAGTTTTTTTCACAGTCTTTAATTGTGCATAAGTTAAAACGGAAGTAAACATAATTCCGCAAAATAGAAACGATTTCCTCATGTTGTAATTTTAATTTCTTAAAAATAAGAAATTTTTATTAGTCATTCAGAGAAAATATAAAATATTGAGAATGATTTATTTTACTAATTTAAAACCGATTACTGTAAAAATCAATCCAATAATTACACTCGAAAGAATATAAATAATTGGTGTGATGTAATTTTGTTGTTGAATTAGATTAAAATTTTCATACGAAAAACTCGAAAATGTTGTGAAACCTCCACAAAATCCTGTTATCAGTAAAAAATTGAAATAACTATTTCCTAAATCATTTTTGATTGAATATCCATACAAAGCGCCAATCAAAAAACAACCGATACTATTTGTCAAAAACGTAGCAAATGGAAAAGGTTGCGCGTAATACTTTCCGATTCCGTATGATATTAAAAATCTTGCAACACTACCAAAAGCGCCGCCTAAACCAACAAATAGTATAGATTTTAAGAGATTCATTAAATTCTGTTAACAATTTTAATCAAAACTAAAAATAACAAAATGATAAATGAAATAATTCCTAAAAAGAATAAACCTAATCCAAAATAAATAATTGTAATTGTTCCAATATTCCAACCGATTAAGTTGATTGAATAACCAATCAAAATCAGTACTACTGAAATCAATAAAAATTTGAAATTATTTACTTTTTTTAGATTCATCATTTCTAAAGATGCGAAGCTGAAACAAGTTCAGCTTGACATCTGTATATTATTTTGAGTATTAAATATAAAACTATTTTTCGATAAAATTCTTCACAGCAATCGCAACTTTTGCTCCGTCCATAGCAGCAGAAATAATTCCACCAGCGTAACCTGCCCCTTCGGCGCAAGGAAATAAACCAGCAATTTGTGTATGTTCTAAAGTTTCTTCATTTCTCGGAATACGAACAGGCGAAGAAGTTCTGGATTCTGTTGCGACAATATTTGCGTTTTCGGTATAGTAACCATTCATTTTTTTACCAAATGTTTGAAAACCTAATTTCAAAGATTGATGAACTTCTTTTGGTAAAATATCACTCAATAGACCTGATGTTAAACCTGGTAAATAAGAACAATCATTCAATGAATTAGATAATTTCCCTGAAACAAAATCAGTCATTCGTTGCCCAGGCGCTTTTAATTTACCTCCACCAACTTGCCACGCTTTTTGCTCGACCATTTGTTGAAACTTCATTCCAGCTAAAGGTCCAGTAAAACCATATTTAGCAAAATCTTTTTCATCAACTGTTACAACCATTCCCGAGTTTGCAAAAAATCCGTCACGTTTGGAAGGAGACCAACCATTTACAACCAATTCTCCTTCGTCTGTAGATGCAGGAGCAATAATTCCACCAGGACACATACAAAAAGAGAAAACGCCGCGACCAGCTTCTTGAGAAACTAACGAATAAGATGCGGGAGGAAGAAACTCGTTTCGTTCTGACCCAATTGGACAATGATATTGAGCAGAATCAATCAAACTTTGGTGATGTTCTACACGAACGCCCAATGCAAAAGGTTTTGCTTCGATTAAAACATTCTTTTCATCTAACATTCTAAAAATATCACGAGCCGAATGTCCCGTTGCTAAGATCAAAGAAGAAGTTTTAATTTTTTTATCATGATTGATTTCAATTCCTTTGATTTGATTATTCTCGATGATAATATCTGTTAGTTTTGTATCAAACCAAACTTCACCACCGCATTCGATAATCGCTTCGCGCATGTTAGCAATAATCCCAGGCAATTTATTCGTTCCGATATGTGGATGCGCTTCTTGCAAAATACGTTCTGTCGCACCGAAATGTACAAACCATTGCAAGGATTTCAGGATATTTCCACGTTTTGTAGAGCGCGTATATAATTTTCCGTCCGAATAAGTTCCAGCACCACCTTCGCCATAACAATAGTTCGATTCAGGATTTACTTTTCCTTCTTTGTTCATCGCCGCTAAATCACGACGACGGTCACGAACATTTTTACCACGCTCGATGATAATTGGTTTCAGACCTTGTTCTATTAATTCTAACGCAGCAAATAATCCAGCAGGACCAGCACCAGCAATATAAACTTCGTGTTTATTTTCTACATTTTGAAGATTTGGATGAAACTCAAAAGCATCAGAAAATTCTTCGTTAATAAAAACATTGACTTGTAATTGTGCGATGATATTTCGGCTTCGCGCATCTAAAGATCGACGAATAATTTGGTAAGCATTGATGTTCTCCGGTTTTGTTTTAACAGCAGATGCTAAACGTTGTTTCAAAATTTTCTCGTTTGCAGCTTCTGTAGGAGAAATTCGTATCGTTACATTTTGAGGCATAATTATTGACTAAAAAATAAAGTACAAAATTAGTTGAAAAAGCACTTAGTTGAATAGCTTTTAGAACTGTTTTTATAAAAAATATCCAAAAAAATAAATTATGATTAAAAAAACTTTCTTAACAATTAGCGGAAGTGCATTACTATTTTCTTGTGCTACAAACGGAAGCAAAGACAAAACGATTAATTTAGATACTGTAGAAACTGAAAAAACAATTACACTAAATGCTGGTGATCAAGTTAAATTAGAACTTACCACAAATCCTACAACAGGATATGATTGGGTAACAGACGAACCAGAAGATTGTAGTGTAAAAATTATAGATAAATCTAATGTAAAAACAACTGCTGAAGGCGTGATGGGCGCTCCGAGTAAAAATGTATATGTTATAAAAGCAAACCAAAAAGGTGAATGTACAATACGTTTTGATTACAAAAGAAGTTGGGAAAAAGAAGAACCAACGAATTCTAAAGAAATTACTTTCATTGTAAAATAAAACCAAAAAAGCTCTCGAAATCGAGAGCTTTTTTATAATTATTTCAGAAATTAGATTCCTAATTTTTTCAACGTTTGTTTTTGAACACCGTTTTTGTGAACTAAAATATTTGTTGTTTTGTACTGAACAAAAGCTTTTGTTACATAAAGATATCCTTCGTAATCGTTCGTTAAACCCCAAGAGTTTTTCACGATGTAGTAATCTTTACCATTTTGATCTTTTGCAATACCAACAATGTGCATTCCGTGATCATCAGTCGTTTGGTAATCATCAAAAGCAGCTTGACGCATATCTTCTGTAATCACTTTTTCTGGTTTTGGACCTTTGAACATATCTGCTTTTTGTTGTGCATTCATATCTGCAAAATCAACTTCTGGTACATACGCTACACCATTTTTCCAGCTAAATCCTTTTTCAGAAACGTCTGTTGCCCAAGCAACTGTAAACCCATTTTTCAAAGCATAATCAATGTTATCAGTCATCTCTGTCATCGGAACATTGTAGAAAGATTCGTACGCCCAGTTATCAGGAATCGCTAATACAAACGGTTTGTAATATGTATGATCTTTGAAAGATGTAATTGCAACATAATCGTTTGGATTAATTCCTACTACTTGATCAGCAAATGTACGTGGTGTATATTTTTTTCCGTTGTATGTGAATTCTTTTGGATATTCTCCTAAATAGCTATCCAAAACAGCTGTATAGGCTTTCTCCCAGTTTGTTGTTAATTTACCATTTGGATTTGCAACAACCGCTTTCAAAACTCCTTCTTGAATTGCAGCCATTTCACCAAATTGGTTTGTTTTTGTTCCGTAATTCAAACCTGTGTAAGTTTCAGTCGGTACAGCACCGTATTTTTTGATTGTATTTAAAACATCATAAAAAGAACCTCCGTCACCTAAAGTTGTTGCACCGTGCATGCGAACATATTGTTTTCCTTTCTCAACATATGTGTTTCTTGCATTGAAAATTGGAGACAATTGAATAGGTTGTTTTCCCATTCTTATCATTTCTGATTCGAAGAAAGAATTTCCTGAATATGACCAACAAGTTCCTGATGAACCTTGGTTTTCTACTGGAGTTTTAGCTAAATTGATAACGTCAGTAAATTTGAAAGCTTCTTTACTATTTTCACTAACATTTTTGTTCAAAGAATTAACTAAATTGTCTTGTGCAGACGCCAATTGAGCTGAAGCTAAAAATAAAGCTGAAGCTAAAACTGGATAAAAAATTTTACGCATTTTTAAATTTATTTTGTGTGAGTATTTTATAAGTAGCTAATTTCACGAAAATGTTAACAATAAACCTATAAAAATTTAAAGTTTTTTTAATAAAACTTCTTAGTATTCATTTACACAATACATTTGGTAAGCTAAAACAGACTTGTTTGTGATAACCGAGTCCTCGGGAAAGGTAAAACAACCTTGTTTGTAATAAACCGAGTCTTCGGGCAAGGTAAAACATACCTGTTTGTAATTAAATTTTCTTTACGGACATTACAAACATACTTGTTTATAATAAACTTAGTGCTCGGGTAAGGTGAAACAACCTTGTTTGTAATCAAATCTTCTTTACGAATATTACAAACAGATATGATTGAGATAAATGTAACTTTATAAATAATTATATTAGTGGATAATTTAACGAAACAAAGTTATATTTTGCTTTGTGAAAAAATAATGTAACAGAAGATTTAAAAGTAAAATCGCAAAATATATGACTGAAATAAAAATTGATGATAGAATTCTAATTTTGGAAAAATTTGAAGACGAAAAGGTCTCTTATTCAGATTCATACTTTAGTAATCATGCAGAAAATATTAATATAAATTATTCAACAAAAGTGAAAATTTCACTTTATAGCCTTGATAAAGAGTTTATAAAGTCAATAAAAATTTTCGGAATATTTTTCGATTCTGAAACCTATATTTTATTGGAGAATTTTAAAATTTTTGGAAACTCAATAATTTTTTCATTTGATGGCGTTTTACTTTCATTTGATAAAAAGAACTTTATGCTTAATTGGCAAAAGACAGATTTTGCAGATATCATTTCATTTAAATTATATGAAAATGACTTAATAATCTACGACGAACTTGCAATTGTAAGAATTGATATAAATGGAAATGAAAAATGGAGATTCAGTGGAATGGATCATTTTATTTCTTATCAAGGAACTGACAATTTTATTTTTTGTGATAAGTATATTAAAATGGTTGATTCAAATGAAGTTGAGTATCAAATAAGTTATGACGGAAAGGATATTAATAATATTAACACAAATTATTTTCAAGAAATAAGACCTTCAAAAGAAAATTTTTTAAAACGAATAAAAAAAAAATCGCTAACATTACGTTACCTAAACAATATTTTTTTTAAAACTGACTTAATATCCCAAAATGGATTTTAGATTCTTTGAAGTCGAAAGAAGTTTCGTCTGTTTTACCAACTGCATAACTCAAATTGAAAATTCCCATCTTCGTTAAAAAAGAAATTCCTGTTCCTAAACTTAGCAAAGAAGTGTTCAGATTTGCGCGTTTGTTATCAATAAAACCATAATCGGCGAAAAGTCCAATATAAAAAGCTTCGCTTGGAACAAAACGATAATCCATACTTAGGAATCCGTACATATTTGCGGTAATACTTTCTTCGTTAAAACCTCTAAAACTTCCGAAACCACCTATTCTGTACAATTCGTTTTCGGAAAAATCATCATCTTTTGTGAGTAAACCTCTAAACTCTGCACCAGCTTTTAAGAAATGTTTTTTGGATAATTCGAATAAACGAAACGTTTTTAGACCAACTTCAACTTGATTGACGGTTTTATTTTCTAAATCTTCTGTCCACGAGAAATTCTTTTCTTTTTTACGAATCGAATTTACCGTAACATTCAACATCGATTTTCCTTCCATCAAACGAAAAGGATGTTTCAAGAAATAGTGATAACTCAAACCAAAACCAATTTTAGAATAATCGTCGAAACTCGATTTTAGATAAGAATCATCTTCCAACAAAAAGTTAGACGATTGTATAATTCCGCTCACACCAATATTCGAGTTGAGGTTGAGTTGATAAAATAAACGCTCCGAAAAATCTAAATTCACAAAAACAGAATCTTGCTTGAAAAGCTTGAAATTCGTTTCCGAACCAATCGCAGATTTGAACAAATAAGGCACCTTAACACCAATGTTCAACGATGTATTCTTATTGGCTGTTCCAATCCAATTTAACCTGATTTCTTCAAAATTATTGAACACATTATTCAACGAAAGTTGAACATTTCCGTTCAATCTAAAATCGCCATTATCATCAGTCCCGAAACCTAAAACACCATCAAAATAATTTGAATTCACTTTGCGAGGATACAAATATAAAATCGTCGAATCTTTACGGAAAAGCGTTTGCGGAGATTGCGCCTCTGTGATATAATTAGTTTGTTGCATTAAGGTCGAAATCGTTGCCAACTTCTGTTCATTGTAGACTTCGCCCGTTTTTATATTAAGTCCATGACGCAAATAACCTTTTGATAATTTTTCGTAATCAACCAATTTTACACCATCAATTTTGCGCTGATTTCCTTTGTCTAAAACCAATTCAATTTTCTGTTCATTTTGTTCGAATCCATTCGGGACAAGTTTTATTTGCGCAAACGGATAACCTTGATTAGTGTTGATTGTGGCGATTTTATTTAGAATAGAATCTAAATTATTTGTTGGGAAATAATTATTTTTATTTTCGAATAATTCATTGTTTTTCACCCAAATTGTTTGGTATAATTTTCCTTTATTGAGATAAACTTTTTCATTTTTTATCGAATCGACAGTCAAAGTATAATAACCTGTTTTTTGAAGCGAATCTAAAGTAGAATCAAGGTTTTTACTCTCGAAATCTTTTGTATACGATTTGTTATCATCATTATAACGATAAAAATGAAATGTTTTTTGTTGACAAAAAAGCCAAACCGATTGTGTAAAAAATAAAACTATGTAGAATAAAAATCGCATAACTGCTTGTAATAACGTATAAAAACGATGTTAAGTATTTGTTTTACTGATAAGTATTAGTTAATGTGTTAAAATTAAAATCTATTTTTGTTTTTCAAATTTAAGATGAATGTTGAAATTATTTAAAATTACTGGATATTTAGAGGCACTTTCTGCAATAGTTTTATTTTTTATTGCAATGCCTATGAAATATATTTGGGAAGATCCGACTTGGGTAACTCACGCAGGGCGCATACATGGAGGTTTATTTATCGCTTACATGGTGTTAGTCTATTTATTGAAAGAAAAATACAATTGGTCTTGGAAAATTTTTATGATCTTTTTTGTAGCTGCAATTATTCCTGGAGGAACAATTTGGGCTGAAAAAAGATTGATTGAAGGTAAAAAATACAAAGAACAATTAGCTAAAAACGAAATAAAATAGTTTCAGTAACAATAATTTTCTACATTTATTAATAATTACTATTATGATAAAAACTAGAAAATTTATATTAATCCTACTGATTATCTTTATTTCATCTTGTAAAAGTGAAACAAAAGAAAAGCCAAAAGAAGAAAAGCAAACAACTCAAAATAAAGTTGATAATTCGGATGAATTAGAAGTTTTTGATGTAGATAAAATGCTTTTTAATGGGAAGTCTAAAAGATACTTTTCTTTGCAGGAGTTTGAAACAAATTTCGGTAAAATAGATAGTACCAAATTAATGTCAGAAGAGCAACCGTGTTCTTACATTTTTGAAAACAAGGATGGAAGTAAAGACATGGAAGATAAATATCTATATAAAGATGGTTCTCGTTTTGAAAATAATAAAGATCAAGTTGCAATTGATGAGTTTAGATTCAATAACAATAACTTTCTGAAATATGATACTACGATTTTAAATTCTTCAACAACAACTGATGATTTAAAATTATTGTTTCCAAATGCTGTTCGTAAAATGGATACTTTAGATGTTCTTGGAGAAGGTAAATTGCAAGTAATACAATTAAAAGAAGATGATAACAATATTTCTGATGGGCATATCAACTTATTTCTGAAAAATGGAAAATTATATTATATGCATTGGTGGTTTCCTTGCTAAACAATTTTCTTTCAGTTATAACAAAGTATAATTAGATATATTAAACAATTAAAAAAGCCGAAGATAATTCTTCGGCTTTTCTTTTGTTGAGCGGGAAACGAGACTCGAACTCGCAACATTCAGCTTGGAAGGCTGACGCTCTACCAATTGAGCTATTCCCGCGTTGTGAGGACAAATATACGTTGATATTTTCCACTTTTGCAAGAGTTTTTTCAATAATTTTTACAACTTTTTTCTAATAAATTAATTTTGAAATATTTGACTTGTTGATTTTTTTTGAGAAATTAGGGAAAAATATAATTTGGATGACATTTGAAGAGTTATTAATACTAGTTGAAAGAAATAATTTCATGTCAAAAGTAGATTTTACAATTGCAATTAAACTTTTTGATGCAGAAAATGATTGTCTGTGGAATCAATTATTAATGGATTTGTTGAAAATAATAAAATAGAATTATGAAAATCCCCTCAATTCATGGTATTATAGAACGCAGAATGTTAATCAATTTTTGTGTAGAACCGCACTATATTGAGAAGATTTTGCCTCAACCTTTCCGTCCTAAATTGTACAAAGGAAAAGCAATTGCTGGAATTTGTTTGATCCGATTGAAAGATATAAAACCAAAAGGTTTGCCTGACTTTGTAGGAGTGAATTCTGAAAATGCAGCACATCGAATTGCGGTTGAATGGGAGGAAAATGGAGTGACAAAAGAAGGTGTTTATATTCCGAGACGAGATACTTCACTAAAATTGAATGCGCTTGTTGGCGGTCGAGTTTTTCCTGGCAAACATTATTTTGCGAAGTTTAATGTGATAGAAGAAAACGATAATTATCATTTAGATTTCACGAGTTCTGACGATACGCGAATTGAAATTGATGCTAAAAAATCTACTGAATTTAATTCGAATTCGATTTTCGAAACGTTGGAAGAAGTTTCAAAATTCTTCGAGAATGGTTCTATTGGTTATTCTCCAAATGGAAAAAATTTTGAAGGTCTAAAACTCGAAACCTATAATTGGGAAGTAGAACCTTTGGAAGTTTCACATGTAAAATCAAGTTTTTTTGAAGATGAAACAATCTTTCCAAAAGGTTCTGTTCAGTTTGATAACGCCATTCTTATGACCAATATTGAGCATGAATGGAAATCGTTAGAAAAGATAAAATGTTTGTAATCTATTCTTTCCTCAAAATAAAATCTTCTTCCTGATTGTTTCCTAAATTAAACTGAAAAATTTCACCATAATTTACAGGAATTTTGAATGCGTTTTTGATCGGAATTTGCAACAAATAACACCACATCAAACGAATAATTCCTCCATGCGTAACAATCAACACTTTTTCGTGTTGAGCATTTCGTAATTCATTCATAAAATCAAAAAGTCGTTCTGACATTTCTTGCATCGATTCGCCATTTGGCGTTTTAGTTTCGACAAAATCGACGTACCAAGGTTCTATTTCTTCCGAAGGAATTTCGTCCCACGATTTCATTTCCCAATCTCCAAAATTGAATTCTTTTAATCGATCATCAAAAATAATTTCATTTGAGAAGGTTTCTGCCAATCGTTGACAACGACTTAATGAACTTGAAAAAATTACCTCAAAATCGTTTTCAATTTTAGTATGAATTTGTACAACTTCTTGATGAAAAGTATCAGCTAATTCCACATCAGTTTGTCCGTAACAAACCGATGAAGGAACATTAACTTTTGTATGTCGAATTACAGAAACTTGCATAGAATTAAAACGCCAAGGTAAAACAAAACTTCGGTAACTTGTTGCACAGTTCCCAAGCAATCGCCTGTGTATCCGCCAATATATTTTTTGAAATACCAGCCCAAATAAACTTTTCCGATGTAACAAAGTGGTAAAATCAACAAAAATTTCCATTCGCCAAAAACAATAAAAGGTACAAGACAGAAAAGAAAACTAATGACAAGATTTTTTATCGGAAGTGCTTTGTTTGCCATCGGTTTCGATTTACTTTTGTCAATATCTGTCACATATTCGTGTGTGTAAATCATCATTCCAGAAAAAAAGCGACTAACCGAATGTGCTGAAATTAAAGTAAAAATCATCAACCAAAAATTATTTTCGGCAATATGTTGAAGTGATGTAAATTTTAATAACAACAATAAGATAACGCCAATTACGCCATAAGCTCCAATTCGGCTATCTTTCATAATTGTCAAGATTTTTTCTTTGCCATAACCGCCTCCAAAACTATCGCAAACATCGGTGAAACCATCTTCGTGAAAGGCTCCTGTTAGTAAAACACTTGTAATCATCGTGATAATAATAGCGATATCAATTGGTAAAATAAATTGACAAATTGTATAAATTAACGCGTTGAAAGCACCAACTAATAAACCAATCGCTGCGTAATATTTTTGTGATTGATTCATAATTTCGTTGCTGTATGGAATTTTGAACGGAATTGGAATTCGTGTAAAAAACATCAATGCGGTTAAAAAATAAGTGATTTCTTTTTTTAGCATTCTACTTCAGTTTCTTTGTTACTCACGCCTGCAGATTCGAAACTTGCCATATCATTGTAAAAATTCACTGCACTTTTGATAATTGGATAAGCCAATGCGCAACCTGTTCCTTCGCCAACGCGCAAATTAATGTTTAGAATTGGTTCTTCGTTGAAATAATTCAACAAATATTGGTGTCCAGATTCATCGCTTTGATGACAGAAAATAGCGTTATTTAGAATTTCTGGTTTCAATTTAGACGCAACCAAAATCGCCGCCGAAGCAATATAACCATCAATCATCAATAACATATTATGTTCGTAAGCAGATAACATTGCAGCTGTCATTTGAGCAACTTCAAAACCTCCAAAAGTGGCTAGAATTTGTTTTGGATCATTAATTTTTCCATGTGTATTCTTCGCTTCATTTAGAATATTGATTTTATTCAGTAATTGCTCATCATTCAAACCTGTTCCTCGTCCTACACATTGCTCCAAAGGTAAATCGGTCAAATAATGTACAAGCATCGACGCAGAAGAAGTGTTCCCTATTCCCATTTCGCCAAAACCAATAATATTTGTTCCGTTTTGAGCGATTTCGTCTACAGTTTTCTTCGAATAATCAAAACATTCTTCCAATTGATCCAATGTCATTGCAGGTTCGTGTAAGAAATTTTTGGTTGATTTGGCTACTTTACAATTTTTCAAAACCGAATAATCCTCGAAATCATAATTCACACCAGCATCAACAATGGTTAAATCAATCTCATTTTGATTACAAAAAACATTAATTGCGGCTCCATTATTCAAAAAATTAAAAACCATTTGAGGCGTAACTTCTGCAGGATACGCACTAACACCAGATTGTGCAATTCCATGATCGCTCGCGAAAACAATTAGATGAGGTTTTGTTAATTCTAACTGTTTATTTTGTTGAACCAAACCAATTTTAAGTGCGATTTTTTCTAATAAACCCAAAGCTCCAAGCGGTTTTGTTTTAAGATCAATAATGTGTTGAATTTCTTCTTTTTGCATTTTATACTAAACTAAATTTTAATAAAAATGCTTTCGAAATCAAGTGCAATCAATTCAACAAATAAAATAATAAATGTAGTTTTGATTGAGCTTCAATCGCGAAAGCATCATCTAAAAAGTGGTCTGGCTTATAGTTTTTACTACTTACAGTTGCGCGACAGCTCGAGATTTACACTCGATTCCCTTTTGTGTTAGCAAGGTAAGAAAATAATCATAAAAGCAAAAAAACTATTCTTTTATAGCAATTATTCCTTGTATTGTTGGTTCTATTGAAATATCTCCTTTAATCATCGGTTCCATTATAAAATCATTCGAATTTATCTTCACCTTTTTTGGCAAGCTCTTTTTTGTATAATTTTTAGTAATTTCTACATTGTTTTCATTTGAAGCTAATCTGATGTCTATTGGCAAACCTTTCTGTACATCACATTTTATCGTATACTCCTCTCCTACTTTTAAAGTTTGCTCTATCAATTCACCATTAATCAATAATCTGAAAGTAGAAAATTGATCTACTTTTGAATCAGAAGTTTTACTAACAATCAATTTAAACGCAATTTTTTCGTATTGAACAGAATCGTTTTTAGGAGCTATAGGCTCTGCACAAATCGTTTTATCTTGTGCATTTACAGAAGAAGTTATCAATCCTAAAGCAGAAAAAATCATGACATTAGAAATTGTTTTCTGAATTAAATTTTTCCCTAACTGAGATGGATGAAAAATTCCGCAATAAACTTCTTCCTTTTGCATCGATTCAACCAAATCATTTTCACTTAAATTAGAAAAATCATTGATTTTATGTTGACATTTTGCACAAAAATTATCGTCTTGTAATTTTTCTTTACACGGTGTTGGTATTGTTACTTTCATCTTAATAAAGTTTAGATTTATAAAGAAGATGCAAAAAACTAAAAAAAGGTTGGGTATAAAATAAAAAAAGCCCAAGAAAATAAATTCTTGAGCTTTTAGTACCTCAGGCGGGACTTGAACCCGCACGTCCTAATGGACACAGGATTTTAAGTCCTGCGTGTCTACCAATTCCACCACCAAGGCATCCATTACCGAAGTAATAGAGCGGGAAACGAGACTCGAACTCGCAACATTCAGCTTGGAAGGCTGACGCTCTACCAATTGAGCTATTCCCGCGTGTAAATTGCAAAAATCAAATAAAAAGTACCTCAGGCGGGACTTGAACCCGCACGTCCTAATGGACACAGGATTTTAAGTCCTGCGTGTCTACCAATTCCACCACCAAGGCAAAATTTGATTTTTGAATCTAATATTTCAAAGAGCGGGAAACGGGGCTCGAACCCGCGACCTCAACCTTGGCAAGGTTGCGCTCTACCAGCTGAGCTATTCTCGCGATTGGAGTGCAAATATATAAAATCAATTTCTAATAATCCAAATCAAATTTGAATAAAATTTTAAAAATATATTTGCACTTATTTTAATTAGTTGATAGGCATTAACATATCAGCTACTTCTTTTATTTTATCTTTCATCTTTTTACGATGAACGATCATATCTACGAAACCTTTTTCTAATAAAAACTCAGAAGTTTGGAATCCTTCAGGTAAATCTCTACCTATCGTTTCTTTGATAACACGTGGTCCTGCGAAACCAATTAAGGCTCCTGGCTCTGCCATGATAATATCTCCGATAGATCCGAAAGATGCAGTAATTCCTCCAAAAGAAGGATTCGTTAAAATTGTGATGTATGGGATATTGTTGTCTGCTAACTGAATTAATTTGGCTTCTACTTTTGCTAATTGCATTAACGAAATAGCAGCTTCCATCATACGAGCTCCACCAGACTGTGTAATGATAATGTATGGTGTTTTGTGTTTGATAGAATAATCAATTGCACGAGCAATTTTTTCTCCCATTACAGACCCTAAAGAACCTCCAATAAATTTGAAATCCATACAAGAAATTGTAATGTCGCGACCATGGATTTTTCCAGTTGCATTACGTACAGAATCTGTTAACCCTGTTTTCTTTTTGATTTCTTTTAGACGATCTTTGTATGGCTTTGTATCAGTCCAGTTTAATGGATCTTTACTTTCTACATTTTTATCTAATTCAGTAAAAGTACCTTCGTCAAATAAAATATCAAAGTATTCTTGCGAACCAATTTGTACGTGATGATCGTCTTCTGGACTTACATACGCGTTTGCTTTTAGTTCTTCAGTTTCAATGATTTTTCCTGAAGGTGTTTTGTACCACAACCCTTTTTTTACGTCTTTTTTAGACTCTGTAGGTGTAGTAATATTTTTCTTGCTTCTAATAAACCAAGGCATATATTCTTGTTTTTATATCGAGGATAATTAAGAAATTATCCTAATGTATTAATATTATTTAAATCTTGACAAGCTTGGATTAATCGTTCTTTGAAAGAAACTTCTCCTGCTCTTAACCAAACGCGTGGATCGTAGTATTTTTTGTTTGGAGATTCTGCTCCATCTGGATTACCAATTTGTCCTTGTAAATAAGCCGCATTAGCATCAAAATATTTACGAACACCTTCCATAAATGCATATTGTAAATCAGTGTCAATATTCATTTTGATAACTCCGTAGCTAATTGCTTCGCGAATTTCTTCTAATGTAGATCCTGATCCTCCGTGGAATACGAAGTTAACGTCATTGTGAACACCAAATTTTTCGTCGATGAATTTTTGAGAGTTATCTAAAATTTTAGGCGTTAATACTACATTTCCTGGTTTGTAAACTCCGTGTACATTACCAAATGCTGCAGCAATCCAAAAATTGTCAGAAACCGATTTTAAGTTCTCATAAACATAGGCAACTTCTTCTGGTTGTGTATATAATAATGAGTTGTCTACATTAGAGTTGTCTACACCATCTTCTTCACCACCTGTGATACCTAATTCCATCTCCAAAGTCATTCCAACTTTAGACATTCTTTCTAAGTATCTTTTGCAGGTTTCTACGTTTTCTTCTAATGGTTCTTCAGATAAATCTAACATATGAGAACTAAACAACGTTTTTCCAAACTTGTTGTAGTGTTCTTCGTTAGCATCCATAATACCATCAATCCAAGGTAATAATTTTTTAGCGCAATGATCTGTATGTAAGATAACTGTTGCACCATATGATTCTGCTAATGTGTGTATATGTTTTGCACCTGCAATTGCACCTTTGATAGCAGATAATTGATTTTCACCTTTTAATCCTTTTCCTGCATTAAAAGCAGCACCTCCATTAGAAAATTGAATAATAATAGGAGAATTAACTTCTACGGCAGCTTCCATTGCTGCGTTAATCGTGTCAGAACCAATAACATTACATGCTGGTAAAGCATATTGATTTGCTTTTGCATCTTTAATAATGTCTTGAACTAATGAACCGGTTGCAACACCGGCAGGAAATTTTCTGCTCATTATGTTAGTATTTTGTGAAACAAATATAGCTGTTTTTTTAGAAAGGATAATTAATTCCGAAGTGGATTCTTGGTTTTAATAAATTAAAACTATCAAATTGCCATCGATCTCCTTGCGCATAAGATGGGTCGTAGATTTTGTAACCCAAATCAAATCTTACAATTGCGAATGTACCGACGTGATAACGGAAACCTAAACCAGAACCAATACCAAATTCTTTATAGAAATCTTTGAATTTAAATAAAGTTTCTGGACGATTTTTGTTAACTCCCCAAATATTTCCAGCATCAATAAAATAAGCTCCTTCTAAGCTTCCAAATAAATTGAAACGAAACTCTGTGTTGAATAATAATTTTAAACTCTCAAATTCTAAACTCTGATTTTTAGAATTAATACGTGGCTTACTTCCTGGTCCTAATGTTAATGGAGCCCAACCACGAACGTCATTTGCTCCACCAGCAGAATAGCTTCGGGCAAATGGTGCGCTTGATGAGTTTCCGTAAGGCTGAACAATTCCGAATAAGAAACGTCCTGCAACACTAGAGTTTGGATTTAACTTCCATTTACGGCGAACATCGAGATCAAATTTTACAAACTGAGAATATGGAATTCCGAAAATTAATCCCGTTTTTTCGTTGTTAATATCTTCTGAATGATTAAATCCGAAAACCTTGTCTAAACCTCTCAATACATTTCCGGCTAATTCTATGCGAGCTTGTATATACCAAGGATTATTCTTAGGTCGGAAAGAGTTTTCTTGATTAAATGTAAATTGATAAATAAACGAATTGATTAAAACATTTTGAGAGATATTGGCTTTTCTATAAAGCATATTTTCAAACTCTACGTACAATCTTGCATCATCTCCTGATAAAGAGTTTTGGAAGTTTGTATCTGCAGAAATAGCGTCTGTTAATTCGTCATCCGTTACATAAATCGGAGCATTTGGATTGTATAAATAATAAAGATCTTTAACCGAATTTTTGGTTTTATTATCTGTTGTAAAAACATCATAATAACGATCTTTTTTACGGTTATTTACAAATTCTGTATTGAATAATGAAACTTTGTGTTGAAACTCGGAACTTGAGATATCCATGTCAAAGCCAAAACCATACGTTGTTTTGTCTAAACCTACATTTTTTTGTGTACTTACATTTGTACGAATTGCAGACTCGGCAACAAAACGTTTTGGTAGTATTTTATCAATATTAACAGGTGTTAATAAATATGGAAACTTCAGTTTTGTTTCTAATGAAATTTCGTAGGCATTAAGAAAAGCTTTGTTTAACGAAAAATCTTTATCAACAGAACCTAACGTTCCTTTTAATGTAGTTTCTAAATTTTCTCCACCTCTAAATAGATTACGAGATGTTAGCGTCATACCGGGAGATATCGCAAAGTTCATAAATCGAGAAGCGTAACTCTCTACAAAGACGTTAAGATCGTATTTCTTTTTAGGCGTAAAGTAAACATTTACATCAAGAATAGAGTCGTGCGGCGTGATATCAAATCGATGAACATTAATATTATCTTTCTTATAAATATTACGTTTTGTTTGAATCTCTTGTCTTTGACGATATAATTGTCCTGGCGTAATTACGAAAGCATCTGTATAATATCTCGGACGATAAGACGGCTCTTTCGTGTAAATAACATTATAGTTTTTGTATTCTCTTGTTATTAAATTATCTTTTGCTTTATTTACATCATCTTCGGTTCTGGCATCTGCATAGATATTTACTTTACCAAATCTGTATTGTGTAAAAGGCGTAATACTATCTGTTTTTAATGAATCTTGAATGTATTTATCAATAAACATTGTAACATCTAATCGTTTATTACTTTTAGTTGTATCAGCTTCAAAATATAAATCTTCGCCCGAGTTATTGAAATCATAATAACCTCTGTTTTTTAAGAAATCAACCACACGATCACGTTCTCCTTCAAACTTATCAAAATCATATTGATCACCATCATGAATAGTAGCTTGTTTTCCTAACGGAGAATTTAAATACTCTTCAACTTTACTGTCAGATATTTTTTGAGTATACGTTTCTACATAAGAAGGTTCGCCTAATTTTAAATCATAAATCGTAGTGGCTTTTTTTGCAACCGAATCTTTCTCGTACGAAACATGTACTTTAGAGTCAAAATAACCCTTGTCATGAAACAAACGATTTAAGTTTCTTGCCGAAAACTCTGATTGTTTTTCATCTAACAAAACTGGTGCTTCTCCTTGATGATAATACAAACGTTCTTTCCATAAACTATTGCCAACATACTCTGGTAAATTGTTTTTAACCAATAAGCTATCTAATAATTTTTGGTTACGAACAGAAGCGTCTTGTCTATAATATTCAAGAAAAGTATTGTCAAATTTAGCAGGCGACCAATTATAAACCCATTGCCATAACGGAAAAAAACCTAAGAATTTACCAGCAGGCTTTTGTTTTACGTAATCGCTTAAGTCTTTCCCAATAAAAGAAGTCTTTTTCTTGATGTCTGGATCTTCCTTATCGTAAACAAATTTGTTCTTTACAAACAAATATTCTCCCTCAGGAACTTTCTTAGTTGTGCTACAACTATAAAAAACTAATCCTAAGCAAGAGATAAGTGCTATATTTGTTGTAATTTTTTTATGCATAAATATGTTATCAAATAACGTTATTAAAATAATAACTTCTTTAGGTTCTAAAAAATATAGACAAAAATATAATTTGTTTGTCGTAGAAGGTGTTAAAAATATTGGTGAAGTTATAAAAAGTTCAATAAATATTAAAGAATTATTTATAACAGAAGATTTTTGGCCAGAAGAGAAACAGATTAAAAAGACATTTTTAGACGAGAAAGATCTTAAGAAAATAAGTTATCTAACTACTCCAAACGTAGGTTTAGCTCTGTGCGAATTACCGCTTTACGATGAAAAACTATCGTTAAATGGATTGACAATTGCCTTAGATGATATTCGCGATCCAGGTAATTTAGGTACAATTATACGATTAGCCGATTGGTTTGGTGTAGAGAATATTTTGTGTACCAAAGAGTCTGTTGATCTATACAATCCGAAGGTTGTGATGTCTACAATGGGATCTTTTACTCGTGTAAAGGTACATTACATTGATCTTGAAAATTATTTGAAAGAATATAAAGGAAACATTTTCGGAACTTTTATGGAAGGAGACTCTATTTACGAGCAAACTCTTCCGCAAGAAGGTATTTTGGTGATGGGAAATGAAGCAAATGGAATTTCGAAACCGATTGAAGATTTAACCACAAACAAACTGAGTATTCCTTTCTTTGGTAAAAACGGCTCTACCGAAAGTCTTAATGTAGCAGTTGCAACAAGCGTTATTTTAGGAGAATTTAAATCGCAAATTTCGCACAAATCATAAAAAAAACTTAATATTCATCAACCTTTCCTCTTTTTTTATAAAAACGTTTAAATTAGTATTTCAATACTAAAAGATAAGAAAAATCACATGAAATATGTAGCAGTTGTTCTTGCTTCTGCGGCTCTTTTTTTGGGTAGTTGTAGCAAGAAAAACGAACAGAAAGAGGAACTTAGAAAGAAAGATCCACATGCACTTCGATATGATTCATTAGATTGGAAAGCAGATTTCAAACCAATGAAATATACACAAGCCGAGTTAAATGATTACCGTACTAAGATAGACAAGTTTTACAAAGACTTTTGGGTAGACGGAAAAGTAAGCGGTGGTTTGTTGGTTGTAAAGAATGGGCAAGTTGTTTTCGAAGAATATCAAGGTATGGCAGATGAAAGGCATCAGCGTCCAATTACTGCAAATACTCCAGTACATATTGCTTCTATCTCCAAAGTTTTTACCTCTATGGCAATACTAAAGTTGGTAGAAAAAGGTAAATTAAAGTTAGATCAAAAGGTAAATACAATATTAGAAGGTTTTCCGTACGATGATGTAACAGTTCGTATGTTGCTAAACCACCGCAGTGGATTACCAAATTATGCCAACGTTTTGTGGAATAATAAAAAGGTAATGGAAGGTCGTCAGAAACCAATCTCTAATCAAGACGTTTTTAATATCTTCAAAGAACATGACGTTAAACAAATTCGTCCAGCTGATAAAGGTTTCTATTACTCGAATACCAACTTCGCTTTTCTTGCTTTGATCATAGAAAAGATCATGAAAATGGATTATCCAAAAGCGATGAAGTACATGATTTTTGATCCTCTTGAGATGAAAAATACTTTTGTTTTTGAATATGATCGCGATAAAGATACTGTTGCACGTTCGTACAAATACAATGGTTACGAGTGGGCTTGGGACGATTTTGACCGTACATATGGAGATAAAAACATTTATTCTACACCAAGGGATATGTACAAGTTGGATGTAGCAATGTATTCGGATGATTTTTTACCTAAGAATTTAAAGAAAGAAGCTTTTCAGGGATATAGTTACGAGCAAAAAGGTTTCAAGAATTATGGACTAGGAATGCGTTTGTTAGAATATGATAATGGTAAAAAACTGTTGTATCACAATGGTTGGTGGCACGGTAATAATACCGTTTTTGTACACGATATCAATAATCAACTTACTATAATAGCCTTAGGAAATAAACAGAATCGTAATGTTTATAGTGCATTTAGATTAGCAGGATTAACAGGGACTTATCCGCTAAAAGTACCTAATAAAGACTCGTTGAAGTTGCATCAACCTCAACTAATGCCAAAAGATACATCTAAAATTGCTCCTAAAGTAAAAAGATAATTACAAAGCCTTCTTATTTATTAAGAAGGCTTTTTTTATACAAAACATTTGTATTCTATTGATAATCAGTAAATAAATTTTGATAATATAAATTATTGTGTTAAATTGAGTTAACTAACAAATTAACTTTTAAAACCTATTTTTTATGTCAGTAAAATACAATGTTATTGAAAAAGGCAATCCTGCGGATCCTGCAGCGCCTAAAAAATTTTATGCAAGTTCTGTTGCAGATGGCGAAATTACATTACGTAATTTAAGTAAAGAAATTGCGCAGACTTCTTCGGTTAGCGAAAGCGATGTACATGCAACTTTAATAGATTTGGCTAAAATGTTATCGAAACATTTGGCTGATGGTCGTATTGTGAGATTAGGCGATTTTGGATCTTTTCAGATTAGTCTTAGTAGCGAAGGAGTGGATGCAGCAAACAAAGTAAATGCATCTTTAATTAAAGGTTCTAAAATTCTTTTCAGACCAGGATTAGATTTACGAGATACTTTAGCTACTCTAAAATATGAAAAAAAGAAGTAAGCGTTGAATGATAAATTAAGTTATACTTAAAGCAAATAAAAAACGTCAAGTGATTTTACCTAAAATCACTTGACGTTTTGTTTGAAATCACCTGACGTTTTAATTAAAATGTCTTGATAATTTATTTACAATTAAGAGAAAGTTTCTGAAACAAGTTCAGAATGACACTGTGTGTTTATTTAACAATCATCTTAATAAATAAGCTTCCTATTGTTTAATATCCATAATATCTCGCAAAACATTTCCGAAGATATTAAATCCAAGAACTAGTAACATAATAGCTAAACCTGGTAAAATTGCCAAATGTTGTTTGCCTAAAATGATATGACTATAATGTTCTTTGATGATGTTTCCCCAAGACGGAGTAGGAGGTTGTGCTCCAATTCCTAAGAAACTAAGACCACTTTCTACTAAGATTGCCGAAGCAAAGTTGGCAGCAGAAATAACAATAACTGGAGCAACTACATTAGGAAGAATTTGATTGAATATAATTCGCATATCCGAAAAACCTAATGCTTTTGCAGCTTCCACAAATTCTTTTTCTCTGTAAGATAAGAATTGTCCACGTACAACACGTGCAACTTCTACCCACATTGTTAGTCCGACCGCAATAAATATCTGCCAAAAACCTTTACCAATTGCTAAGGTAATCGCTATAACCAAAAGAAGTGTTGGGATAGACCATATAACATTTATTAACCACATTATAAAGTCATCAACTCTTCCCTTGTAATATCCTGCGATAGCACCCAATGTAACACCTACAAGTAGTGAAATAAAAACTGCGATAAAACCAATTAAAAACGAGATTCTTGTACCAATAATTAATCTAGAATAAAAGTCGCGTCCATAGGAATCTGTGCCAAGAAGATATGTTTTTGTGAAGATAAATTCTTTCTCAATATCTGATGGTTTGATGTTATACTTTGTCCAAGCTGAGGTATTTATATTAACAGCCTCTCCGTTTAGTCCGTTGCCTATATATGGAATGTAAGTAAGTGTATCACCATTTATTTTGTATGATGAAATACTTATTTGCTCCGAATCGATTTCTTTGCCAAATAAATAATCTGAAAATGTCATTTTACCTGTGTAATTAGGTAAAGGAATTTCGATTGTTTGTTGCTTGTAACCTATAGGTGCGTATGCAATGGTTAGGTCTTGTCGGTTAGCATTCTCGGTTTTATCGGACGCAAAGAAATAGGAAAAGATAGAAATGATTCCAGCTAATACTATTACACTAAAAGAAAGAACACCAAGGGTGTTCTTTCTTAATTTATTGAATACGATTTGTGAAAATGAACCGTTGTCTTGTGTCATTATTTAATATCTTTTAGGACATTAACAGCTTCGTTTAAATAAAAGTCTTTTTGCATTCCTTTGAACCAATTGTTACGTTTAGCTTTCAAGACTGTATCGTTTTTAACAGCTGTAAGGTCGTTTTGATTCATCGTAAACTTAAAGTTGTTCTTGTATTTATCTAAAGTTTCGAATTTCTTTATTTTGTCTTCGCGTGTTTTGCGGTAAACTTTGTAATCTTCTATGCTTAATGGAATCTCTTTTACATCTTCCATCGACTTAATAAACTTGAAGCTTTCGTTCAGTAAATTTAAGTGAGCATTGTTTGCTAAACGTGTTTTACTGTTAGCTTTTATTTTATCTAAGTTAATCGCAGTTGGCCATTTTGCAATAACCAATGGTTTGATTTGATCCCAGTTTAATGCTTCTGGACGAGAACCTTCGTTAATATCTTCGTAAGTGTATTGATCAACTAAAGAAATATCTGATTGAACTCCTTTTAATTGTGTTGAACCTCCGTTTACTCGGTAGAATTTCTGAATAGTTAATTTTATAGCACCTAACTCATCACTTCCTGTGTTACGATCTAAAGGCAAGATAGTTTGTACAGTACCTTTACCAAACGTTTGTGGCGAACCAACAATAACAGCACGGCCATAGTCTTGCATTGCTGCAGCAAAAATCTCTGATGCAGAAGCAGAAAGTTCGTTAACCATTACAACTAAAGGACCGTCATAAGCAATCGTTGCATCTTTGTCTTCGTGAATTTTTAACATTCCGTCCGAACGTCTAACTTGTACAATTGGACCTTGATTAATGAATAATCCAGAGATTTTTACAACCTCTTCTAAAGAACCACCACCATTGTTACGAACATCGAAAATAAGACCTTTGATGTTTTCTTTTTTCAAAACTTCAATTTCTTTTTTGATGTCATCAGAAGGGTAACGACCTTCGTCTTTCCCCATCGGTGTATAAAACTCTGGTAAATAAATGATTCCGTATTTATCACCTTTCTCGTCTGTAATTACAGAAGAGCGAGCAAATACTTCTTCAGCTTGAATGATATCTCTTATCAAAGAAATTTGTTGTTGAGAACCATCTTTTTTCTGAATAGTTAAAACAACTTCAGTTCCTTTTTTACCTTTTATTAAACGAATTGCATCGCTCAAAATCATTCCAACAATGTTTTTAGCTTCACCGTTTTTACCTTGTGCAACTTTGATGATTTTGTCACCAACTTCAATTTTTCCGTTTTTCCAAGCTGGTCCACCAATAATTAATTCTGCAATTGTAGCGTAACCTTTCTTGTCTTGTATTTTAGCACCAATTCCTTCCATTTGTCCAGACATTTCGAAGTCGAAATCTTCTTTACTTGTTGGTGAGAAATAAGTTGTGTGCGGATCGTATTGCTCTGTAAAAGAGTTAATATAAATAGAGAAATAGTTTTCTTTCTTTGTTTGCTTAATACGACGGAAATAGTCAGAAATTAATTCTTTTACTTCTTCGCGAGCCATTTTTTCTACTTCAGCAAAAGGTGTGTCTTTTGTGATTTTCTTTTTCTCGTCAGCCAAAGGATCTTTTACAGGTTTTATAGTAGCTGGTTTACCTAATGTGTCTTTCTTTTCACCTTTTAATTCATCTTGCATAGAGATAATCTCTAACATTACATTGTACTTAATGTATTTTCGCCATAAGTCTTTTGCTTCTGTTTTATCTTTTGCGTATTTAGATGTTTTGTAATCAATATTAAAGTTTTCTTTTTTATTGAAATCAATTGGTTTTGATAAAGCATCCATTGAGTATTTCTCTGCATCAGCAATACGTTTGTAGATTGTATCTGCAGTAGAATTATAGAATGATAAATTCTCATTTTTGTAAAAATCATCTAAATTGTGATAATCTTTCTTGAATAAATCATAATCAGATTGTAATAAAAAACGTTTTGCAGGATCGATGTATTCTAAGTATTTATTAAATACATTTTCAGAAAATTTATCATCAATATTTGCAGGTTTGTAATGTAAATAAGTTAATGTATTACGTGTATTTTTTACGATTAACTTTTCTTTGTCTCCGTCAGAGTCTAACATAGGTTTGCAGAAGCAGAAAGCCAACAAACTCATTGATAAAAACGATAGTAAAACATACGTTTTTTTAATTAACATATAGCGTTGTTCTTATTATAAATTAATAATTTTCGAGTCCTTCAAATATAAAACAAAAAAGAAATTAGAAGGAAGTTTTTTACATTTGTATAAATAAGAAATAAAAGTAACAATAAAATATGGAAAGACCGCTAATTTTAGTGACAAATGATGACGGAGTTACGGCTCCTGGTATCAGAGCTTTGGTCGAAATGGCGAAAGAATTTGGAGAAGTTTATGTCGTTGCACCAGATAGTCCGCAAAGTGGAATGGGGCATGCTGTAACTTTAAATTCAACTTTATTTTGTGACGAAATAGAAGTAGATGAAGAAGTGAAAGAATATGCTTGCTCGGGAACACCAGTAGATTGTGTGAAGTTGGCTGTTTCGCAAATATTACCACGTAAACCAGATTTATGTATTTCGGGAATTAATCACGGATCAAATTCGTCGGTGAATGTGATTTATTCGGGAACGATGTCTGCAGCTGTAGAAGCTGGAATAGAAGGTATTCCTGCGATCGGGTTTTCTTTGTGTGATTTTGCATACAATGCAGACTTTAAGGCTGGAGAAAAATTTATCAAGAAAGTAATAGCTGAGGTTTTGAAAAATAAATTACCAAAAGGTGTTGTCTTGAATGTGAATATTCCGAAGTTGAAAGAACATGAAATTAAAGGAATAAAAGTTTGCCGTCAAGCTGATGCTAAATGGGAGGAGAAATTTGATAAACGCGAAGATCCTCGTGGAAGAACATATTATTGGATGAGTGGTGAATTCAAAAACTTAGACAAAGGCGATGATACAGACGAACGTGCTTTAGAAGAAGGTTATGTTTCTGTTGTTCCTGTTAGATATGATTTGACTGCGCATCACTTTTTAGGTGATTTACGCAATTGGGAATTGTAGATTTGTTCTAAGTTCTAAGTTCTAAGTTCTAAGTTCTAAGTTCTAAGTTCTAAGTTCTAAGTTCTAAGTTCGTTGTCATTCTGAGCTTGTCGAAGAATCTCAAAAAGAAAATCAAAACATAAAAAAAAGGACTTCATATGAAGTCCTTTTTTAGTATTTCTTAAAATTATTTAGATAATTTTTTCTCAGCATCACGATAAAAAGTTTCTTTTTGATCGTTTCCTAAAGTTTTATATGCCTGAATTAAGTTACGAATCACTTGACGATTCTGAGGCTCAATTTCATACATTTTTTCTAAATAAGGAACGGCTTCTGTAAATATTGCTTTACGTTTAGTTTCGTTCGCATTATAAATTTCTTTTTCTTTTTTAGACGTTCCTAAATTGTTGTTCATTGTTTCAACAATTTCTTTGTCAGATTTAAGAACAGCTAAAACTAAGTTGTTGTATGATTCAAAATGTTTAGGATTTAATTCAATCGCTTTTTTGAACATGTTTTTAGCTTCTTCTGTTTTATCAGCTTCATCTAAAAGTAA
Organism: Empedobacter sedimenti; assembly: GCF_030005555.1. Lineage (GTDB taxonomy): Bacteria > Bacteroidota > Bacteroidia > Flavobacteriales > Weeksellaceae > Empedobacter > Empedobacter sedimenti. The sequence continues at coordinate 37,927 of NZ_JASCQG010000004.1, forward strand.
AACACCTAAGTTGTAGTAATTTTGTCCGTTGTTTGGGTCAAGTTTAATACTTTCTTCGATGCGTTGACGCATTTTATCACTGTTTCCAGAAACTTGATAAATACCAGCTGCAAGATTGTTGATGTCATTATCTTTTGGGTATTTAGCAACAGCTTCGTCTACAATAGCATCATATTTTTTAGCATTGTATAAACCATTCAAAGCTAACACGTACATATCACGGTTGTAGTCTTTTGTTTGGTTTGCAGATTTACCTGTAAATCCTTTTGCAGCTAATTCTTTGATGATAGTTAATGATTTGTCATAATCAGTAGCGTTGTAATAACAAATAGCTGCTTGGTATTTGTAGATTTCTTCTTTTGTTCCTAAAGCTTCAACAAGGTTGTAAACATTTAAAAATTTAACTGCAGCTTCAGGAAATTGCTTAGCATCCATAGCTTTATTTGCAGCGTCCAATTCTTTGTTTGCTAAATTAGAAACCTCAGATTGCAATAAGAAGCCGTATTTTGGTTGTAAAATAACTTCTTTTGCTTTTGCATAATTTTTTCCAGCTGTAGCTTTGTCTAAATCTGCCTGAGAATAATAAAATTCATCTTTCTTAGTATCCTTGTTTTTAACCTGCCAAGCTTTACCATTTTCGTATTTTGATAATTTTGCTAAATCTTGACTTGCTTTTGTAACATCTCCTTTTGCTAAGTTTTCTTTTGCAGATTTGTTATATTTTTCTGCTAAAACTGTAGGTTCTGTTGTTAGTTCTTCTGTATTTGTTTGAGCAAATGTTGTAGACATTGCTAAAACTAAACCTAAGCTAAATAATAATTTCTTCATTTGATTATTCATTATTTGGATCCTCAGCAGGCTTTTCTTCTGCTTGAGTTTCGTTTGTGTTGTCAGAGTTTTCTACTACAATTGGATTTCCATCTTCGTCAAGTTCTACTTCATCTTCTAACTCTTCTTCAACTTCAACTTTTGCAATTGCAGCAATTTCGTCGTTCTTCTTCAAGTTAATTAATCGAACACCTTGCGTTGCACGACCCATTACTCTAATTTCATCTAAACCAGTTCTAATTGCAACACCAGATTTGTTGATAATCATCAAATCATCTTCATCTGTTACAGCTTCTATGGCGATTAATTTTCCTGTTTTTTCAGTAATATTTAAAGTTGTAACACCTTTACCACCACGATTTGTTTCACGATAATCTTCGATTGACGAACGTTTACCATAACCTTGTTCAGAAACAACTAAAACGGTTTGTTTTTCCATATCAGAAACAACAACCATACCGATAACTTCGTTATCTGGTTCGTCTCCTAAGTTGATACCGCGAACTCCAGATGCTGTACGTCCCATTGGGCGAACTTTTTCGTCTTCAAAACGAATAGCTTTACCATAACGAGAAGCGATCATAATTTGAGATTTACCATCTGTTAATAATGCTTCTAATAATGTATCACCTTCGCGAACTGTAATTGCATTAATTCCGTTTGCACGTGGGCGAGAGTATGCTTCTAAAGATGTTTTCTTGATGATACCATTTTTAGTAACCATAATGACGTAATTATTATTTACGTATTCTTCGTCCATTAAATCGTGTGTACGGATGTAAGCTTTTACTTTATCATCTGGTTCGATATTAATTAAGTTCTGAATTGCTCTACCTTTCGAAGTTTTTGATCCTTCAGGAATTTCGAAAACTCGCATCCAGAAACATTTTCCTTTCTCAGTGAAGAATAACATGTATTGGTGGTTAGACGCAGAAACCATGTATTCTAAGAAATCTTCGTCTCGTGTAGTAGCGGCTCTGTTACCAACACCACCACGAGATTGTTTACGGTATTCAGAAAGTGGAGTACGTTTGATGTAACCCATGTGAGAAATAGTTAAAACTACTTTTTCATCAGGGATTAAATCTTCCATATTTAAGTCACCTCCAGCGTAATCAATATCTGTACGACGTTCGTCACCATATTTTTTACGAACTTCAATTAACTCGTCTTTGATAATTTGCATACGTAAATCTTCGTTTGCTAAAATATCTTTCAAGTGATTAATCATTTTCATGATTTCTTCGTATTCATCACGAATTTTGTCAATCTCAAGACCAGTTAAAGTACGTAAACGTAAATCTAGAATTGCACGCGCCTGAATTTCTGATAAATCAAAAGCAGCCATTAATTCAGTTCTAGCTTCTTCAGGTGTTGCAGCTCCACGAATAATTTTGATAGCACGATCTAAGTCATCTTGTGTTCCGATTACTTTCATGTAACCTTCTAAGATGTGAGCTCTTTCTTGTGCTTTTCTCAATTCATATTCAGCACGACGAATAACAACTTCATGTCTGTGTTCTACGAAATGATGAATTAAATCTTTTAGATTTAATTGCTCAGGTCTTCCGTTTACTAACGCAATGTTGTTAACACTAAATGATGATTGTAATTGAGTATATTTATATAATTTATTTAAAACTACATTAGGTACAGCGTCCATTTTAAGTACATAAACGATACGCATACCTTTACGGTCAGATTCGTCACGAATTTCAGAAATACCATCTAATTTACCATCTTTTACCAACTCTGCCGTTTTTGCAATCATGTCGGCTTTGTTTACTTGGTAAGGAATTTCTGTAGCGATGATACAATCACGACCGTGTACTTCTTCAAAGTTTGTTTTAGCGCGTAAAACTACTCGTCCACGTCCAGTTTCAAAAGCCTGTTTTACACCATCAAAACCATAAATAGTACCTCCTGTTGGGAAATCTGGTGCTTTGATGTGTTGCATTAATTCATCAATCGTAATATCACGATTGTCTACATAGGCAATTGTACCATCAATAACCTCAGTTAAGTTGTGTGGCGCCATATTTGTAGCCATACCAACTGCAATACCAGAAGCTCCGTTTACTAATAAAGTAGGAATTTTTGTAGGTAAAACTTTTGGCTCTTGAATAGTATCGTCAAAGTTTAATTGGAAATCAACAGTTTCTTTATCTAAATCAGCTAATAATTCGTCTGAAATTTTTTGAAGTTTTGCTTCAGTATAACGCATTGCTGCAGGTGGATCACCATCTACAGATCCGTAGTTACCTTGCCCGTCAACTAGCATATAACGTAAAGACCAAGGTTGCGCCATACGCACCATTGCGTCGTAAACTGAGCTATCACCGTGAGGGTGGAATTTACCTAAAACTTCCCCTACGATACGAGCAGATTTTTTATATGAACGGTTAGAAAATACTCCTAATTCATACATTCCGAATAACACTCTACGGTGTACAGGCTTTAAACCATCGCGCACATCTGGAAGTGCACGAGATACGATTACCGACATCGAATAATCGATATACGCGGATTTCATTTCATCCTCAATGTTAATTGGGATTAGTCTTTCTCCTTCAGTCATATTGTTTTGTTATATAAGGTGGCTAATATACGAATTTTAAGCCAAATATTGTCCCTTAAAAACAAGTTATTTGATGTTTTATGAAAGTTTTAAGGAAAAAATTTCGTTTAAGTAATGTATCTTGAAAAAAATGATTTAAAATCACAATTGTTAATAAAATTTCTATGTTATTGTTTTAATTTTCTATTGCTAAACAAAAAAATGTTTTTATATTTGCACTTCGAAAATTACAAATTGTAGAACGGACGCGGTTTACTATTAATTCATATTTTTTGTAATTTTCAATCAATTTGATTTTTGAATTAATAATAATAACTGTATATTTGCAACCCATTCGAGTAATGGATTAGAACTTAGTAAAGATGAGTAAAAGAACATTTCAACCAAGTAACAGAAAGAAAAGAAACAAACACGGTTTCCGTGAGCGTATGGCTTCTAAAAACGGACGCAAAGTATTAGCGGCTCGTAGAAAAAAAGGAAGAGCATCAGTATCTATTAGCGATGTAAGAGCTAAAAGATAATCGTTACAAATCATAAAAAATAAGCTTGAGGGTTCTTCTTTCAAGCTTTTTTTTTACATTTGTTTTTTAAGACTGTAAAAAGTATGGAAGCTAAAAATGTAATTGAGTTATCTCAATCATCTATATATCAAAGAAGTCATTTAGTATTATCTGACGTTAATTTTACCTTAAACGAAGGCGAATTTGTTTATTTAATTGGTAAAACTGGAAGTGGGAAAAGTAGTTTGTTAAAAGTGCTTTATGGAGATTTACCTCTACAAACAGGACAAGGATCTGTGGTAGGTATGGATCTTAAAACATTGAAAACAAGTAAAATTCCTGATCTAAGAAGACATTTAGGAATTGTTTTTCAGGATTTCCAGTTGTTAACAGATCGTACAGTAGAGCAAAATTTATCTTTCGTGTTAAAAGCGACAGGATGGAAAGATAAAGAGACGATTGATAAACGTATTGATGAAGTTTTGGACGCTGTAGGTATGCTATCTAAAAAGAAAATGATGCCTTTCCGTCTTTCTGGTGGTGAGCAACAACGTGTGTCTATTGCGCGTGCATTATTAAATCATCCAGAATTGATTTTAGCAGATGAGCCAACAGGAAACTTAGATCCAGAAACATCAAATGATATTATGGATTTGTTGTTATCAGTGTCTAAGCAAAATAATTGTGCAGTTTTAATGGCTACACATGATTACGAAATTATTCGTCGTTATCCAGCGCGTAAAGTGCGTTGCGAAGACGGGAAATTATTTGAAGTTACAGAAGCAATTACTGAATAAGAATTGTCTAAAAACAATATATTTTAAAAGAAAGAGTTTACATTTGAGTAAACTCTTTTTTTATTTGTAATAACGTTATGTATCAAGATAAAAAGTTACATTTTATTAGTATGGATGTGCCTTTTCCTCCAAATTATGGAGGAATAATTGATGTGTTTTATAAACTGAAAGCGTTTCATCAATTAGGTGTGAAAATTTATTTGCATGTTTTTGGATTTAAGAACGATGATTTAAAAGACTTGAAGCTCTATGCGGAAGAAGTTTACTTTTATCCAATTAATCAAAATCCGTTTTATATTTTTAATCAAAGTCCAATTTCTGTTCAATCTCGTAATGGTAAATTGATTTTTGAGAATTTACAAAAAAAATACGCGCCAATTTTTTTTGAAAGTCTGAAAACAACTTCCGTTTTAAACGATTTTCAGCTCGATAATTATCCCAAATTTCTACGATTACATAATATAGAACAAAACTATTTTGGAGGTTTAGCAAAGAGTGAATCTAATTTTTTTAAGAAAATTCTTTTTAATCAAGAAGCAAAAAAGTATAGTCGATACGAACAGATATTAAATCAATTTGATCAAGTATTTACACTTTCTAAGGCAGAACAAAAGTATATTCATACAAAGTATCTTAAAGGTAAGTTTGTACCTGTTTTTCATGGGAATGAGGGTTTTAAAAATTTAAAAGGAAAAGGTAAGTATGCTCTTTATCATGGAGATTTACGAGCTGCTGATAATTGTAAAGTTGTAGAATTTTTAATTGAAGTGTTCAAAGAGATTGATTTTCCATTAGTCATTGCTTCAAGTACAAAAGAAAAGTGGGTGAAATCTAAAATAGGAGAAGTTAAACATATAAAATTTATTCATTTAATCGATTTTAAGCATTTACAAGAGTTATTTATGGATGCTCATATTAATATTGCGTGGTCGTTTCAAGAGTCTGGAACAAAGTTAAAAGTTGTAAATGCGTTATTTAATAGTCGTTTTTCGGTGATAAATGATAATGTAATAGATGATGAAAAAATTAGTGATTTGTGTATCAAAGTTAAGACTAAAAATGAGTTGATTTTAGCAATAAATCAACTAAAAGAGCAATGTTTTAACGCTTCAGAGTCATATAAATCAATGTTAGAGAATTATTTGAATGATAAATTGAATGCTGAAATTATTTTGAATGAGATATTTAATTAATTTTAAGTTATGAACAGGAACGAACTTGCTGATTTTATTCTTCAAAAAATTGAATTGAATAAAAATGTAATCAAAGAACAATTTGATGCAACTAAAGCGCAAATTGGTCATTTTTGGATTGATGATTTATTACCTACAGAAATTGTTTGCAAAATAAGTAATGAATTTCCTGAGAAAGAAGAAATGGTCTTGAAAAAAAGTCTGAAAGAAGATAAGTATATTGCTGTTCAGATGAATCAATATCATCCAATTTTAGAAGAAATTATTTATGCTTTTCAAGATGAACGAATCGTCAATTTGATTGCAGAAATCTGTGAAATTAAACAACCAATTCCTGATTCTTCTTTGTATGCTGGTGGTTTATCTATGATGGGAAATCGTCAATTTTTACAACCTCATTTAGATAATTCTCATGATGCGAAAAGAGAATTATGGCGAGTGTTGAATTTGTTATATTATGTAACGCCAGATTGGAAAGAAGAATATGGTGGTAATTTAGAAGTTTGGCCAAATGGATTGAAGAATGACCAAATTACCATTTTTAGTAAGTTCAATCGTTTGGTTGTAATGGCAACGCACAACGATTCTTTGCATTCGGTTTCACCTGTCAAGTTTGAAGGTTTTAGAAAGTGTGTTTCTAATTATTATTTTTCTAAAGAGCCGTTAAGAGAAACAGATTCGTTTCATGTAACATCGTTTAGAGGTCGTCTAGATCAGAAGGTTTTAGATCATGTTTTACAGGTAGATAATGCGCTAAGAATGGGTGTTAGAAAAATATTTAAAAATGGTGTGGTAGAAAATCCGCATATTTATAAGAAAGATGAAGAAGTAGATTAAGTTTTAATCTACTTTTTTTATTTGATCAAAAATTTCTTTCAACTTATATTCTTCATTTTCCCAACAAAGTTCGTTTGCAGCATTCGCAAGGTTTTCTTGGTAGCTATTTTTTCCTTCGTTTAAAATTTCTTGTAGTTTTTCAGCCAAATGTTTTGGCTCGTGGTTGTCAATCACTTTTCCAACATTATATTCTTCGACCATTTTTTTGATTTCTGGCAAATTTGTTGCTAAAATTGGTACTCTGGCTTGAATAAAGTCAAATAATTTATTCGGTAGAGCGTAGCGATAGCTTAATCCTAAATCTTCTTCCATACTCATTCCTACATCAGCTAAAGGTGTTATAGTTTTTAAAGTTTTTGGGGGAATATTTCCTAAAAAATGAATGCGATTAGTCAAATTTAAATCTTTTGCTAATTGTTCGTATTCAGTTTTTTTAGGTCCTTCGCCAGCAATCCAAAATTGACAATTATTAATGTACTTGAATGCTTCAATCATTTTGTCAATTCCTCGACTCATGTTAATTGCACCTTGATACAATAATATTTTATCGTTTGTTGGATTTTCGGGTAAGCGAAAGAAAATTAAATCTTGTTTATCGTTAAGTTTTGTTCGGTTGGGAACATTTCTAATCACAGCCGGATTAGCGCCATATTCAGTGCGAAACCAATTGGCATATCCATCACTTACTGTATAAAAATACTTTATTCTTGGAACAAGAAGACGTTCTAAAGTTTTCCAAACTTTTTTTGTTTTTGGACGATTGTGTAATGATGGAAGTTCAGAAAAAATCTCGTGACTATCAAAAACTAAAGGTAATTTTTTGATTTTACTAACCAAGTAAAATGGAAGTAAACTATCCAAATCATTCGCTAATAAAATAGTCTGTTTATCAGATTTTTTAAGTAAGGTGAAAAATAGTTTATAATTAAATTCTGTATACTTTTTCATAGTTGATTGATGTTTTTGTTCAATCAAAAATGTCTTGTATGGTTTATTTAAAACGGGTTTTCCATTTATTGTAGCTCCAATCAATTCTACATCGTATCCAAATTTCATCAAAGAACGGCAAACTTTATCAAGCCTTTGATCTGTTTCAATATTGTTTAATACAGCAGAGAGGATTTTCAATTTTTGGACGTTTTATTATTTTCCTGGTTTGAAAGCAATGTAATATGCTTGTACTAAAAATAATATCGCGTTCGGAATCAGAACTGGCCAAGCTTCTGTCATTGCAGCATAAATCACAAAACATACACATCCAATTGCATTGATAATACGAATTGTGGTAATTTTTGAGAAAAAGAATGCTAAGACAATAAAAACTGAAGCTAAGTAACCGAAAATATCAGCTACACTGATGTTAGATAAAAAATCCATAAAACGATAAATAAGAATGATAAAGTATAGGCAAAATTATGAAAAATAAGTCGATAACTTTGCGTAAATTTGCACAATGATAGAAACTTTATCAAACATAAAACACAAAGATTCGCCAAACTTCTTTTTGCTAGCTGGTCCATGTGCCATCGAGAGCGAAGATATGGCTTTGAGAATTGCTGAAAAAGTAGTAACAATTACTGATAAATTGGAGATTCCTTATATTTTTAAAGGTTCTTTCAAAAAAGCAAATCGTTCTCGTATTGATAGTTTTACAGGAATTGGAGATGAAAAAGCATTGAAAATTATCCAAAAAGTTGGAGAAACTTTTGATGTGCCAACAACTACAGATATCCACGAGCCTTTTCATGCAGAAATGGCAGCGGCTTATGTAGATGTGTTACAAATTCCTGCTTTCTTGGTTCGCCAAACGGACTTAGTTGTTGCAGCTGCACAAACTGGTAAACATGTTACATTGAAAAAAGGTCAATTTCTTTCGCCAGAAGCAATGAAATTTCCTGTAGAAAAAGTAACAGATTCTGGTAATAATAATGTTGCAATTATAGAGCGGGGAACAATGTTAGGTTACGGAGATTTAGTGGTAGATTATCGTGGAATTCCTGTGATGCAAAATTATGCACCAGTTATTTTAGATATCACACATTCTTTACAACAACCAAATCAAGCTTCAGGTGTAACAGGAGGAAAACCAGAGTTAATCGAAACTGTAGCGAAAGCTGGTATAGCTGTTGGTGCTAATGGTATTTTTATCGAAACGCATCCAGATCCTAAAAACGCTAAAAGTGACGGAGCAAACATGTTACAATTAGATTTGTTAGAAGACTTATTGACTAAATTAGTAAGAGTTCGTCAAGCAATTCTATAAAAATAATTTTTAAAGAAAATTTATTAAATAATACTTAGTCAAGTTGATTAAGTATTTTTAATTTTTTAGATATGAATAATTTAATTCAAAAATATAATATTCCAGGACCTCGTTATACAAGTTACCCAACTGTTCCGTTTTGGGACAATGATGGTTTCACAAAACAAGGTTGGATAGAGACTTTTCAACGATCTTTCGATGAAAGTAATGCAGAAGAAGGAATATCAATTTACATTCATTTACCTTATTGCGAGGCTTTGTGTACATTTTGTGCGTGTAACAAACGTATTACGAAACAGCATTCGGTAGAAATTCCGTACATCGATACGGTTTTAAAAGAATGGAAATTATATGTGGATTTATTTTCATCTCGACCAAAAATTAAAGAAATTCATTTAGGAGGAGGAACGCCAACGTTTTTCTCTCCAGAGAATTTGAAGAAATTAATTGATGGTATTTTTGAGTATGCGGATGTTGCCGAAGGACACGAATTTAGTTTAGAAGGTCATCCAAATAACACAACAAGAGAGCATTTGCAAGCTTTATATGATTTAGGTTTTAGACGTATTTCGTATGGTGTGCAAGATTATGATCTAAAAGTACAGAAAGCGATTAATCGTGTTCAACCTTTTGAGAATGTGAAAAGAGCAACAGACGAAGCTCGCGAAATTGGTTTTACATCAGTTTCTCACGATTTGATTTTTGGTCTTCCGCATCAAACAATGGAAGGAATGACAGAAACGATTAATTTGACGAAAGAGTTAAATCCAGATCGTATTTCGTTTTACAGTTACGCGCATGTGCCGTGGATAAAAGGTGTTGGACAACGTGGTTTTCATGACGAAGATTTGCCATCACCAGAATTGAAACGTGCTTTGTATGAAGAAGGAAAGAAAATGTTCGAAGAAATGGGTTATTTCGAAGTTGGAATGGATCACTTTGCCTTAGAACAAGATTCGATGTATCAATCGATGAAAAACCATACATTACATCGTAATTTTATGGGTTATTCTTCTTCTAAAACACAACTAATGGTAGGTCTGGGAGTTTCTTCTATCAGTGATTCTTGGTATAGTTTTGCACAAAACGAGAAGACGGTAGAAGAATACGAAAAATCAATCAACAACGGAGAATTATCTGTTTTCAAAGGTCACATTTTGTCAGAAGAAGATTTGATTATGCGTCGTCATATTCTAAATTTAATGTGTAATTTAGAAACTTCTTGGGCTGATGAAAACATGAAATTTGATGATGTAGATCGTATCAAAACTATGTTGCAAGGCATGGTTGACGATAATTTGATTGAATTTGTAGAAGCTGGTTTGATTGTAAAAGAAGAAGGTCGTCCTTTTGTTCGAAACGTTTGTATGACATTCGATAAGAGAATGATAGATAACGAGCCAGAAACGCGTATTTTCTCAATGACCATCTAATAAAATAGATAAATGTTTTAAACTTTATCAAAAAAAGTATATATTTGAATATCTCAAACAATGAAAGAAATAGAAATTCACGGTAAAAAATTTATTCCGTACATCGCTTTTGAAGAAATAGAACACGCCATCAAAAATATGGCAAACGAAGTTTATGAAGAATACAAAGACGAAAGACCGATTTTTGTTGGTGTATTAAACGGAGTTGTAATGTTCTTCAGCGATTTCTTAAAACAATATCAAGGAGAATGTGAGATTTCTTTCTTGAAATTAAAATCTTACGAAGGAACAGAATCAACAGGAAACATTACAATTGAGATGGATATTCCGATGAATGTTGAAGGACGTCACGTAATTATTTTAGAAGATATTGTAGATACAGGAAATACATTAGTAGAATTACACCGTATTTTAAAAGAGAAAAAAGTAAAATCTCTTAAAGTTGCAACATTGTTGTTTAAACCAGATGCTTACAAAAAAGATTTAAAAGTAGATTTAGTTGGAATTTCTATTCCAGATAAATTTGTAGTAGGTTATGGATTAGATTTCGATGGTTTAGGAAGAAATTTACCAGATATTTATCAAATAAAACATTAAAAATAAAATGCTAAACATTGTATTGTTCGGACCTCCTGGCAGTGGTAAAGGAACGCAAGCTAAATTCTTAGAAGAAAAATATCAAACTCCTCAAATTTCGACTGGAGATTTATTTCGTTACAATTTGAAAAACGAAACAGAGTTAGGAGCTTTGGTGAAATCTTATATGGACAAAGGGCAATTGGTTCCTGATGAGGTAACAACAAATATGCTTGTTGATCATTTAGAAAACAATCCAAATCCGCAAGGTTATATCTTTGATGGGTATCCTCGTACAACTTCTCAGGCAGTTGCTTTAGACGGAATTTTGACTGACAAATATGAAAGAGAAGTTTCAATTACATTAGCTTTAGTAGTAGATGACGAAATTTTAGTTCAACGTTTATTAGAGCGTGGAAAAACTTCTGGTCGTGCTGATGATGTGGACGAAAAAATTATCCGTGATCGTATTACAGAATATTACGAAAAAACTGCAATTGTAGCAGAACACTACAAAGCGCAAGGAAAATGGGTTGAGATTGATGGAGTAGGTTCTATTGAAGATATTACTGAAAAATTAAACGCAGCAATTAAAGAGGTTTTATAAGAACTACTTTTATATTATACTAAAAATGCTCCTTTTAATTAAAGGAGCATTTTTTTATTATTGTTGTCAAGCTGAATTTATTTCATCTTCGCATCAATTTATTCCATAACATCTGAAACAAGTTAAGAATGACTTTATTTTTTATCTTCAACCAAGCCTATACAAATGTTTTTTACAACAGCAGGACCTTCATAAATAAAACCAGTATAAACTTGTAACAAACTTGCACCAGCTTCCAGTTTTTCTTTAGCATCTTCGGCGGTATGAATTCCTCCAACTCCAATGATAGGAAATGCTTTGTTCGATTTTTCAGAAAGATAACGAATCACTTCTGTCGAACGATTTTTAAGTGGTTTTCCCGAAACACCACCAGTTTCTTTTACAATTTCTGGATCAGATTTTAAACCTTCTCTAGAAATAGTAGTGTTTGTTGCAATCACTCCAGCTATTTTAGACTCAGTCACAATATCTATAATATCGTCCAATTGCGAATCTGTCAAATCTGGTGCTATTTTAAGTAAAATTGGTTTCGGTTTTTCGTTTTGATTATTGTATTGTTGCAAATAATTCAGAATGTACAATAAAGGTTCTTTTTCTTGCAAATCACGTAATCCAGGCGTGTTTGGAGAACTCACGTTAACTACAAAATAATCTACATAATCAAACAACGCATTGAAACATTTAATATAATCATCAACAGCATCTTCATTTGGCGTCAGTTTATTTTTACCAATATTTCCACCAATAATATAGTTTTCACGATTTTTTAATTCTCTAATTTTCGAAACAGCAAAATCAACACCTTTGTTATTAAATCCCATTCGGTTGATAATCGCTTCATCTTCTACCAAACGAAACATACGCGGCGCATCATTCCCTGGTTGAGGTTTTGGTGTAACGGTTCCAATTTCGATAAAGCCAAATCCGAAGTGGTCCAATTCTTCAATATATTCAGCATTTTTATCAAAACCAGCAGCTAAACCAATTGGATTTTTGAATTTAATTCCAAAAACTTCTCGTTCTAAACTTGGATGATTGTATTGATAAAATTTATCTAATAATTTTCCAACTCCAGGAAATGCAGCATAATTTTTTAGATTTCTCGTTACGAAATGATGTGCTTCTTCGGGCTGTAATTGAAATAAAATGTTTTTGAATTGTTTGTACATGCTGCAAAATTAAGCATATCCGATAAATATTTCGACTTACTACTCATCAGTTTTACAATATTTTGAAACTTAGCAATTAGATTTTAATAAACAAATTAGAAATCGTACTTTTGCAGACTAATTAAAAGAGAAAAATTATGCAATCAAATTTTGTTGACTACGTAAAGATAAATTGTAGAGCCGGTCACGGTGGCGCTGGTTCAGCAAGTTTGCATCGCGAAAAATATATTGACAAAGGAGGACCAGATGGTGGTGATGGTGGACGTGGAGGAAACATCACACTTGTAGGGAATTCTAACTTTTGGACTTTATTAGAGTTTCGTTTTAAAAAACATTTCCGCGCAAAAAACGGTGGTCGTGGTGGTAAATCGCGTTCTACTGGTGCAGACGGAGAAGATATTATTTTAGATGTTCCGATTGGTGTTATAGCCAAAGATGAAGAAGGAAATATAATTGGAGAAATTACTGAAGATGGTCAAGAATTGATTATCGCAAAAGGAGGAAAAGGAGGTTTAGGAAACTGGAATTTCCGTTCTGCAACTCGTCAAACTCCTCGTTATGCTCAACCAGGACTTGATGGAGATGAATTACAAGTAACTTTAGAATTAAAAATATTAGCAGATGTTGGTTTGGTAGGTTTCCCGAATGCGGGTAAATCAACTTTATTGTCTGCGGTTTCTGCAGCAAAACCAAAAATTGCGGATTATGCGTTTACAACGCTTACACCAAACTTAGGTATTGTAGAATATCGTAATCATCAATCATTTGTAATGGCAGATATTCCTGGAATCATAGAAGGAGCTGCTGAAGGAAAAGGACTTGGACATCGATTTTTGCGACACATCGAGCGTAATTCAACTTTATTATTCTTAATTCCTGCAGATGCTGAGGATTACGGAAAAGAATATGATATTTTGTTGAATGAATTGACAAAATTTAATCCTGAATTATTGGATAAAGATCGTGTTTTAGCTATTTCTAAATCAGATATGTTAGATGACGAACTGAAAGCTGAAATATTAGAACAATTACCAACAGATATTACAACAACCTTTATTTCTTCTATTACTGGTGAAGGAATTACAGAGTTAAAAGATATTTTGTGGAATAAATTACACGAATAATTAATTATTAAAGATAAAGACAAATGTTTGGAAATTTTGGAGACATCATGGGAATGATGGGAAAAATTAATTCATTTAAAGATAAATTCTCTGACTTAAAAAATGAATTAGATGGAGAAATTTTTACAACAACATCTAATGATAGAAAAGTGAAAATTACAATGTCTAAATTAGCAACAGTAAAAGATATTGAACTTGCTGAAGGAATGGAAAAGGAAGAAATTGAAGATTTATTAGTGATGACGTTAAACAAAGCGTTAGAACAAGTAAAAGAAGAGGCAATAGATAGAGCGAAAAAAACAGCTCAAGAAAATTTGCCAAATATTCCTGGAATGCCTTTCTAAGTACAGAAAAAAAATAAACGCTCCGAAATTTCTTCGGAGCGTTTTTTGTATATTGAATTTGAATTAAAATTTTAGATATGACAAAGTATTCAGTTGCATTATTATTTATAGGTTTTTTAATGAGTTGTACAACAAATAATAACGTTTCGATGACGGAAAATAATGATTTAGAGGTTGTTCGTAATCAATTTCAACGCGGCAGAGTAGAATATCAAATTATTACTTCTACAAAAACGCTTACAATATTAAATAATGATACCATCGAAAAACCAACAACAAAGGCTAATTGGGAAAAAGTGAACAATTTGGTTGAAAAGATACATCTATCAGATTTACAAGACTTAACCATTTCTCAAGATGCTAAAACACATCAGTTCGATGCCTCTTCGGCTGCAAATATTAAGATTAGTTGTAATCAGAGCGAGTATAACACGCCTACATACGACAAAGGTAAAGCACCAAAAGAAATTTATGAGTTGGATAAATTTTTAGAATCATTATCTAAATAATCATTTTCATCTTCAAGAGATTTGAAGTATTCAGCTTTTTCACGTTCTTGCTCTTGGTAAATATCCCATAAACGTTCTGCTTGTGGATCATAATAATTTTCTTGATCCCATTTCGGAACTTCTTTCTGTGGACCAATTTTTCGGAACAAATAGGCAAAGAATGCACCTGAAATGAATCCACTCAAATGTCCTTCCCAAGAAATGGAATTATTACCTACATCTGATTTTAGCTGTGGTAAAATCTCTTGTGGTACCATTCCCCAAATCATTCCACCATATAATAAAATAATGATTAATGAAATCGCCATCAAACCACGTTCTTTACGAATAATACCACTAAAGAAGATGAACGAAGCTAATAAATAAACAACAGAACTTGCTCCAATGTGGCAACTTACATTTTCGTCTAAAAAAGGAGGATTTCCAATTATCCACAAAATAATTCCAGATAAAATCCAACCAAAGAAAATGACGTAATAAGCCAATCTATCGTACATTAATAAAGCCAGAAAACTAAGGAATGCTAGAGGAAAAGTATTGCTAATAATGTGTTTCCAACCCGAATGGAAAAGTGGTGATAGAAAAATTCCCTTCAATCCAACAAAAGTTCTTGGAATAACGCCATAGCAACTCTCAAAATTATATCCATTTTGTTGAAACAAAAAGATAATCCACATCGGAATTAATAGTAAGAGCGGAATTATAATGGTTTTCTTTGGAAAAGGATAACTCATAAAATTGATTTTGTAAAGCTCTTTCAATCTTTATTCCTTTCCATAAAAGCTGACAAAATTGGTCAAATTAAGCTTTTCGTCGCTTTAATAATTCACGCGCAAGCAATTTCCAATCCGTCCATTTTACACCTAATTGATGATTTTTAACCGAAATTTTATGTTGATAATTTAAGTGTCGAATCACTTCTTTATACGCTTTTATAAGATTAAAACTTGGATCGTAAATATGTGTAGCTTCCGAATTTGCACCATTAATTTCGAGTATGACAAAATTACCATTCTGTAAATCTTCTATACTTTTCGCTTTCAAATCAATTCGTCCGTAATAAAAACCATCAATTTTTTTAGCAATTTGATCTATTTTATCTTCTAATTTAGATGTTTTTAAGTAAGATCCGTCCAAAAAAGTTGTTCCGCGACTATGATTTCCAATTGGCTCAACCAATAATTTTTCATCTTTTTGCAGAACTGAATTTAGTTCGTTTTGAAAACGTTGAAACAAATAATCTTTTCGGTAAAAAGCTCTTAAATTTTGTTCGATTAATTCTTTCAACGTTGATTTTCCATCACCTGTAAACGTCAAAAAATCTTTTGCTGTGATCGATAATATTTTACCATTTTTTTCCTTTGGTAATCGAACATAAAAAACACCAAACTCATAATCAGATTGAATATATTCTTGTAAAATTAAATCGCGATTATTTTGTTTCAAATAATTTTTCCAATCCATTTCATTTCTGATTAATTCTACACCAATTCCACGTTCGCCAAGATTTGGTTTTGCGATGAAAGGAAAATTAAACGGAATTTCTTGAGTTGTAAATTCTTCAAAAAAAGTAGTTTTCGGTTTATAATTTTCATCAATTTGATTGAGTAAATCAATTTTAGAATAATCAATAAATCCGCCCCATTTCATTGTTGGATTTGCCGAACAAAAGTAAGCTGGAGCGCCAGATTGAAAAATTTTATAAATGTACCAAGGCGTTAATGGTGCATAGAACAACCAGAATGGCCAAAATTCGTATCGTGTCCACTTCGTTATTTTTGGATTCATTTCTCTTGATTTTGAAAAGCAATTGTTGATGAAGCAATTCCAAAATTTTGAGGAATTTTAATTGTCGAAAAGTGAGTTTGAATCGCAATTTTAATCAACGCAAAATGATGAACGCTGTGATCAAAACAATACATTAATTCGCGATAATTTGTAGTATTAATCGTGAAGTTTTCTCCGTAATAATTCTGTTTTAGCTGAATTGTTTTTTCTAAATCTAAAAGCTCTATTTGTGATTTTAAATGATTCAACGTATTCAAACTTTCGACTACCGAATTTTCCAACGCACGATTTCGTTTTCTATCATCATAACAAATGCAATTATTTTTTTGCGCTTGCAAAAAGCATAAATAAAACTCAATAATATGGCGAAAATGTTGACCAACAGAAGCACCAGAAATGATTTCTAATTCTTTTTGATACAATTCATCATCAAATTGTAAAAGAATCGATTTCATTTCATCAAAAGAATGCGCTATAGTTTTCTGAATACTCATAATTCTTTGCAAAGATAAATTTTTACATTTGAAGTAAATTGAAAAATGAGATGTGTATAGTCAGTTTTTACCGAAAAAAGGATGAATTTGTGTTAACACATAATCGGGATGAAGAAATTAACCGTGTTTCGTCTAATCAAATTATAGAAAATGAACGTTTTGGTAAGAAATTTTTTTCACCAATTGATGAACGCGCAAACGGAACGTGGATTTTTTATTCGGAACAATATGTTGCGTGTATTTTGAATGGAGGAATCGAAAAACCAATTCATTTTAAAGAAAAGTACAGAGAAAGTAGAGGAATTATCTTATTGGATTTATTGAAATATAATGCTGTAAGTGAGTTTGTTGAATCGGAAAATTTGGCAGATGTTGCACCTTTTACAATTTTTGTTTTTGACAGAACAATAAAAAATGCTTATCTTTTGTATTGGAACGAGCAAGATTTGTTGGTGAAAGATGTATCAGATCAAGAAATTGTGACATGGTGTTCATCAACTCTTTATTCATCGGATCGTAGAGAAGAAATTAATCAAATATTTAATCAAAATATTGCATTAAATAATGATGAAATTATTCAACTTCATGATCAATTAAAAATGAATAAAGGTGATTTGTATGATTTTTTATCGACAACATCTATCTCACAAATTATTGCGAAAGATTCAGAAATTGATATGAAATATTGTCAGTTATTTTGAAATTTTTAGTCATTATTTTGATATTTTAAGGAATCATCAAATCAATTCGGACAAAGGCACAATTTATGCTATAATAAAACAGAATAATTATATTTGTTAAAGACAGCTTAAATAGAATGAACGATAATTTCTCACAACAAGTAAAAGACGTTATTTCTTATAGTAAGGAAGAAGCGTTGAGATTAGGCCACGACCAAATTGGAACAGAACACCTTCTGTTGGGAATTATTCGCGACGGTGAAGGGAAAGCAATTTCAGTCTTAGAAGCCTTGAACATCGATTTAGACGAAATGCGTCAAAAAATCGAAAATTTAAATCCAGCTAAAGAAACAGATGGTAACCATATAAAGAACTTAAGTTTGACAAAACAAGCTGAAAGAGCGTTGAAAACAACGTTTTTGGAAGCTAAATTGTTTAAAAGTCCAACTGTAAATACCATTCATCTTTTGTTGTGTATTCTTCGTAACGAAAACGATCCAATTACCAAATTGATGAATAAACTGGATATAGATTATAATACAGTAAAAGAAGAGTTTAAATTTCAATTTCAAGATGAAGAAATTCAATCTCCTCGTGCAGAAAATCCATCTTTTGATGGAGGTGATTCTGATAACGATTTTGAGCGTGCGTCTACAAGTAAGTCTACGTCAAAAAGTAAAACGCCAGTTTTAGACAATTTCGGACGAGATTTAACAGCGATTGCGCAAGAAGGAAAATTGGATCCTGTAGTTGGACGTGAAAAAGAAATAGAACGTGTTTCTCAGATTCTTTCTCGTCGTAAAAAGAACAATCCATTGTTAATTGGAGAACCAGGTGTTGGTAAATCTGCAATTGCAGAAGGTTTAGCTTTAAGAATTGTACAACGTAAAGTTTCGCGCGTTTTGTTTAACAAACGTGTAGTAACATTAGATTTAGCGTCATTAGTTGCTGGAACTAAATATCGTGGACAATTTGAAGAACGTATGAAAGCTATTATGAATGAATTAGAGAAAAATGATGACATTATTCTTTTCATTGATGAGTTACATACAATTGTTGGGGCAGGAGGAGCTACAGGTTCTTTAGATGCTTCTAACATGTTCAAACCTGCGTTGGCACGTGGAGAATTACAATGTATTGGAGCAACAACGTTAGACGAATACCGTCAATATATTGAGAAAGATGGAGCATTAGTTCGTCGTTTTCAAAATGTGATGGTTGAGCCAACAACGCCAGAAGAAACATTACAGATTTTGCATAACATCAAAGATAAGTACGAAGCGCATCACAATGTAAATTATACAGACGAAGCGTTACAAGCTTGTGTTAATTTGACAACACGTTATATTACAGATCGTTTCTTGCCAGATAAAGCGATTGATGCTTTAGATGAAGCGGGTTCTCGTGTGCATATCAAGAATATAAAAGTTCCACAAGAAATTTTAGATCTTGAAGCAAAATTAGAAGAAGTTCGCGAAGAGAAAACGAAAGTTGTAAAGTCTCAAAAATACGAAGAAGCAGCTCGTTTACGTGATTCAGAAAAGCAAATTGAAAGCGATTTGAAGCGTGAACAAGCAAAATGGATGCAAGAATCGAAAGAGAATCGTGAAACAGTTACAGAAGAAAATGTAGCGGAAGTTGTTTCGTTGATGTCCGGTGTTCCTGTGCATCGTGTAGCTGAAAAAGAATTGAAAAAATTAGCTCAGATGAATGAGTTAATGAAAGGAAAAGTAATTGGTCAGGACGAAGCGGTAACGAAAGTTGTGAAAGCAATTCAGCGTAATCGTGCTGGATTGAAAGATCCAAATAAGCCAATTGGTTCATTCATTTTCTTAGGAACTACGGGTGTTGGTAAAACACAATTAGCGAAAGTTTTGGCGAAAGAAATCTTTGATTCTAATGATGCGTTAATTCGTATCGATATGTCAGAATACATGGAGAAATTTGCCGTTTCTCGCTTGGTTGGAGCACCTCCGGGCTACGTTGGTTACGAAGAAGGTGGACAATTAACAGAAGCAGTTCGTCGCAAACCATATGCAGTAATTTTGTTAGATGAGATAGAAAAAGCACATCCAGATGTATTTAATATCTTATTACAAATTTTGGACGATGGTCATGTAACAGATAGTTTAGGTCGTAAAGTTGATTTCCGTAACACGATTATCATTTTAACATCTAACATTGGAACAAGACAACTGAAAGAGTTTGGAGATGGTGTTGGATTTGGAACTTCTTCTAAGAAAGATTCTGCTGATGAACGCGCAAAATCAACAATTGAAACTGCTTTGAAACGTGCCTTTGCTCCAGAATTCTTAAATCGTATTGATGATATTATTTTCTTTAATTCATTAACAAAAGAAGATATCATGAAAATCATTGATATTGAATTAGCAAGTTTATTTGATCGTTTAACTGCGTTAGATTATCATTTAGAATTAACTGAAGAAGCAAAGAATTTTATTGCAGACAAAGGTTTTGATAAAGATTATGGTGCTCGTCCATTAAAACGTGCTATCCAGAAATTTATTGAAGATCCAATGGCTGAGGAAATTATTAATGCAGAAATTAGTGAAGGAGATCATTTAATCTTAGATCTTAATGAAGCTAAAGATGGAGTTAAGATTTCTGTAAAAGGAAAAACCGAAGAAGAAAAATCTTAGTATTTTCTAAGTTTCTATAAATTAAAGGCTTGAACATTTTTGTTCGAGCCTTTTTTATTTCGTTAACTTTTGCCGTACATTTGCGCTCAGCAAGCCACTTTGTCGCTTCATGTATGTGAAGAGGAAAGTCCGGGCTCCAGAGAGTAAGCATAGCGGGTAACGCCCGCCCGTCGAGAGGCGAGGACAAGTGCAACAGAAAGTATGTACAGTTCGGCTGTAGTGAAACCAGGTAAACTCTATGCGGAGCAATGCCATGTATACCAGCAGTTAAGGGCTACTCGTCCGTTGCTGGGGGGTAGGCAGATTGATGTTTTGGGTGACTAAAATACTAGATAAATGACAAAGCATTTTAATTTATTAAGATGACAGAACCCGGCTTATCGGCTTGCTTTTTTTACTTTTTGAAGTAAAGACTAAACAATTCTGACGTATTAGAACAATCGTTCTTCTTCAAAATATTTCTACGATGTGTATCAATTGTATGTTTGCTCAAACCAATTGCATCAGCAATATCTTGACTCGTATAACCTTTGATAAGATATTCAATAATCTCAGTTTCTTTTTTAGTAAGTTGTAAAGACGAATTTGTCTTAGAATTAAGGAGATTATTTAGACCATCTTTGATACTATAAATATGCATAGATGGAGTTCCTCCAACTTTTATAGGAGTGATATCAGTTGCTAAACAAAAAACTCGATTTGGTAAAAGATTTTTACTCAATTCATAAAAAAAGTGCTGAAGATGAATTTGATGAATTTCTCCTTTTTTGTCAATGACACGAAAGTCGTAGTTAAATTTATAATTGACTCTTTCTTCAGGAACAATTTCCATACTGAAATTTGCAATTTTTTGCTGAATGTCAATTACATAATCTAAATCGTCAGGATGAACAATTTGGACACATAGCTCAGCTGTATATTCATCAGGATGATAACCTAAAATAGATTCACATTGTGGTGAAACATACTCAAAAATAGCCGAATTAGGATTAATAACATACATGAAATACTCGCCTACAGATAGGTTTCCGAATAATTGTAAAAACTCTTCAGTTGATTTAAAATTCTCTTTATCATCATCTGAGATTCTACTATCTGTATTCTCACTCCAAAGTTTTTTTACAATACTTGTGTATTCTTCAAAAGTTTTTTGATTTGATTTTTCCATTAAGCTATTTATTCTCGTTGGTAAAGAAACTGATTAATGAGTATTTTTTGAATTGACAATATAAACTAATTTTGCAAAAGACCTATAGGATTAAAACAGCTATGTTCTTAATCTACCAACCTAAGTAATATGATTGTCATATTCTATATTAAAAAAAGGAGCTTTATATAAAGCTCCTTTTTATTTATGAAGTGTTGATATTATAATAATGATTTTACTTTCTCGATAACTGCAGTAGAATCGATTCCGTATTTTTTCATTAAATCTGAAGGTGTACCAGATTCACCGAATTTATCATTAACTGCAACAAAAGCTTGTTTTGTTGGTAGTTTTTGCGCTAAAACTCTTGCAACAGATTCACCTAAACCACCTAAAATATTGTGTTCTTCAGCTGTTACAATTTTTCCTGTTTTCTTTACAGAGTTTAAGATAATTTCTTCATCCAATGGTTTGATTGTATGAATATTGATTACCTCACAAGAAATTCCTTCTTTTTCTAACTCAGCAGCAGCAACTAAAGATTCCCAAACTAAGTGACCAGTAGCAACAATAGTTACATCTGTACCTTCGTTCATTAAGATACCTTTACCAATTTCAAATTTTTGATCAGCAGGAGTAAAAACGGGTACAGCAGGACGTCCGAAACGCAAGTAAACAGGACCTTCATACTCTGCTGCAGCAATTGTAGCCGCTTTTGTTTGATTGTAATCACAAGGATTGATAACCACCATTCCTGGTAACATTTTCATCAAACCAATATCTTCTAACGTTTGGTGAGTTGCACCATCTTCTCCTAATGTTAAACCTGCGTGAGATGCAGCGATTTTTACATTTTTGTTAGAGTATGCGATAGATTGACGAATTTGATCGTAAACACGTGCAGTAGAAAACTCAGCGAAAGTTCCTGTAAAAGGAATTTTACCACCAATTGTTAAACCTGCAGCAATTCCCATCATGTTTGCTTCTGCAATACCAATTTGGAAAAAACGCTCTGGATTTTCTTTGATAAATTGATCCATTTTTAACGAACCAATCAAGTCAGCACATAATGCAACAACGTTAGGATTTGTTCTTCCTAGCTCTGTCAATCCGTCTCCGAATCCACTACGTGTATCTTTTTTTTCTGTGTATGTTAAGTCTATCATTGTTTTTGTTTGTTAAATGTTAATCTAAAGAATTAAGGAAAGTTGTTAACTTTTCTTTGTCTTCTTTTTTCAATTTTTCGTATTTATTATTAATTTCTAAAACACTTTTGCGTAGCGCATCAATTGTTCCATTTAAACTTACATTACCGCTATTGTAAATGTATAAGTCGCAAACTTGTCCTGCATAATTGTAAACTAAGTTTCCTAAATCTTTATCAGAGAAAGTTGGGATTTTTGTTTTCAAATCTTTACAATACTCTGGCGCTATTTTCATGTACGATTCTAAGTATTCATTATCTATTGCTAAACTTACAACACTAATATCAGATGTTTTGTAAGACGAGCTGTATGGTTCGTAAGCTTCAGCGTAATCTGTAACAGCTACGGCAGAATCTACTGCAACAGCCGCATAATCAACATCAGGATTTTCTTCTAGTTTGAACTCTTTAGCATCTTGATAATATTTTTTGAAAAGCTTATTTAATTCTTTTGTTTCCTCGCCATTTATCAAACCATTTTTTTTGTATTGTTTGATAATTTGTTTTGTTGATGCTTCAGCTGTTTTCAATGCTTTTGTACGATCGTAATCAAAAACACCATCATAATTATCATCTTTTTGTACCATATTATAACCCAAAGATGCAATTGTGTTAAATGCAGAATTTACATTTTCATTGTCAGAAGTTGCATAAGAATAATACGAAATTAAAGGATCGTTGTAACGATTATCAGCGTAAACAGCCTCTGCAGCAACGGCAGAATCAACTGTGCTACCAGCGTATAATTTTTCGTATTCTTCTTTTCTTTTTGTCGCTTCTTGCGTAAATCTTTCAATTTCTTTTTTCTCATCAAAACTTATTTTCGCACTAGAGTTAGAAATTTTATCAATCGTAAAACCATTGAAATCTCCAGCATCTAAGCGAACCAAAAGTCCTTTCAGATTTGATTTTGGAAGTAAGTAATTTACGTTACTGATTGCATTTTTTTCGTCAACACAAACTGTGATTGCTTTTTCTTCGTATTCATTTTTTGTAAGTATCTCAAATTCATTACACTTATAACCATTGATTGTTTGTGTGGAATTAAGATTTTTGATTGATGAAAAATCTCCTAAAAAACTATTATCGTAAGGTTGTAAGTATTTGTCACCTACACCTTCATAATAAGAAGGAATTTTTATACTCAATCTATTTTCTAATGAATTAGTAAAAACATCAAAAACACGATTGTTTTGAATAAAAAATGATTCTTGATTAAATGTATTTGCAGAAGAAGTATATTCGTTAACATAACCATCAAAAGTACCTAATAAAGCATCTTTTGAGATATAATTGATAAAATACATTTCTTTTGTACCTAAATAATCAGAATATTCGTCAGGAACACTGATTTTGTAGCTTACTTTTTTATCAAAAGAATAAGTTTTCTCTTGACCAAATGCAGTTACTGAACAAAGTGCGATTATAGAATAAAATAAGTTTTTCATAGTATAGCGGTTGTAATATTTATTGCGATTAATAATCTGTTAATTCAGTTTCAGGATTTTGCTCTAATGCAGAAGCTAATTGCTCATCGTTAGGTGCTTTTCCGTGCCAAGAGTGGCTTCCCATCATATAATCAACTCCGTTACCCATTTCTGTATGTAATAAAATTGAAACTGGTTTTCCGTTTCCTGTTAATGCTTTAGCTTCTTCTAAAATTGAAATTACTTTTTCTAAGTCATTTCCATCTTTTTCTTCTAAAACAATCCATCCAAAAGATTCTAATTTAGCTCTTAAATCGCCTAATGGTAAAACTTGGTCCGTATCACCATCAATTTGACGACCGTTATAGTCAATTGTTGCAATTACATTATCTACATTTTTACCTGCAGCGTACATAAAAGCTTCCCAAACTTGACCTTCTTGTAATTCACCATCACCATGTAATGTGTAAACTAATTTATCGTCATTGTTTAATTTTTTAGCTTGAGCAGCACCTAAAGCAACTGATAAACCTTGTCCTAAAGATCCAGAAGCTATACGAATACCTGGTAAACCTTCGTGTGTAGTTGGATGACCTTGTAAACGAGAGTCTAACTTTCTGAAAGTAGCCAATTCACTTACTGGGAAAAAACCAGAACGAGCTAATGTGCTGTAGAAAACAGGTGAAATGTGTCCGTTTGATAAGAAGAATAAATCTTCTCCTTTACCGTCCATAGAGAAATCTGAAGAATACGTCATTACTTTACCGTATAATGCAGCAAAGAATTCTGCACAACCTAATGATCCACCTGGGTGTCCACTATTTACGGCATGCACCATTCTCAAAATATCTCTCCTTGTTTGTTGTACTTGTGTTTGAAGTTCTTGAAGTGTCATTGTTTGTTTATAAAAATTTGAACAAAAATAATTCTTTTTTGTACGGCAAAAAAATCGTAGAACATAAATCACTACAAATAGGGAGGAGTTTTTTGTTGAGGATAAAAATAAAAAAAGACGAAGAAATTCTCCGTCTTTATATTTTATTCATTGTCTACGTGCCATTCGCCTCTATGAGGGATCAAAGCATCGCGAACTTGTATCATTTCCGATTCTACAACTACCAAATAAGCAACAGCATATTCAGGCTCAACTTCTACAAATTCGGCAAGTGTACTTTGTAGTTTTTCTTTCTCTGCATATTGTTTTAAATGAATCGCGTGATGCTTAGCAGTTGGTATAGCATCGGGACCATAAAAATCCCAGATTAATTTTAATTTCTTTTCCATTTCTTAAATTTTTTCAAATGAAGTTTTAATTCCTTTGATTAATGAAGAACTAAAACCTTGATGTTCCATTTCGTTTAATCCAGCAATTGTACAACCTTTTGGTGTTGTAACTTTATCAATTTCTTGTTCTGGATGCAAACCATTTTCTATTAACAATTCGGCTGCACCTTTTACAGTTTGCGTCACTATTTTTGAAGCAGTTTGCGCATCAAAACCGATTTCTATTCCTCCCTGAATCATAGCACGTATAAAGCGTAAAACATAAGCAATTCCGCAAGCACCAATCACAGTTGCTGCGTTCATTAATTCTTCGTTAATAACAACAGTTTCACCAATTGGATTGAAAATCGTTTTAATTTCCTCAATTATATTTTCATCTTTATTGTTACCACAAATACATGTTATTGATTCTTCTACAGCTGCAGCCGTATTAGGCATTCCTCTGAAAATTGTAATTCCTTTTGGTAAAATATTTTCATAGGTTTTAAGTGAAATACCTGTTGCAACCGAAATCAAAATTTTTGATGAAGTAAAATCAGCTTCTAATTCTTCTAAAACTTCGGTCACTTTGTAAGGTTTTACACAAAGTAAAATGTAATTCGCTTCTTTTACAGCAAAGTGATTGTCTGATGTAATTGTAACTCCTTGTGATTTTAGATGCTCTATTTTTTGCAGATTATTACGTGTTGCAATAATTTGTTCTGGTAAAAAAGCTTTATTTTTTATTAAACCTTCTGCGATTGCAATTCCTAAATTTCCTGCTCCAATTATGGCGATTTTTTTCATTTTGTGGCTTTAATTAAAGTGTTTTAAGCACTTAAGTTTACTTCTTTTTGTTTTGTAGAACTTACTAACCATAAACCTATAAATGTTAATAAACCATTTAAGATGATTAATTCAACCCCAATTTTGTAATCCGTAAAATTGATGACTAACTCATTGATAATATAGGTAAAAATAGGTGCCAAAATAGCAACTGCTATGATTGAATATTTTTTGTAAATGTTACGTTTAGTTAAAATTCCGAAAGCGAATAAACCTAACAATGGTCCGTATGTATAACCTGCAACCTCCATTACAAGATAAACAATCGATTTATTGTTGATTGCTTTGAAAACCATGATTAAGATAAAGAAAACAACTGTAAAAATTAAGTGAACACGAATACGGATTTTCTTTTTCTCTTTTTCAGATTTTTCTTTGTCTTCGTTGATGTTTAGTAAATCAACGCAATAAGAACTTGTAACAGCTGTTAAAGCACCATCGGCAGAAGGAAATAATGCTGAAATTAATCCAATAATAAAGATAATAGAGATAATCATTGGGAAATGACTTCCTGATAACGATAATGCCGGAAACATATCGTCACCCATAATACTTTGCCCATTTTGAGCCATTAGAAAGCCATCAGCAGTATAAAAACCACCTTCGCTCATTGCGTACAAATAAAGTAAACCTCCTAAGAAAAGGAAGGCTAAATTGACAATCAACAGCGTTCCGGCGAATGTCAACATATTCTTTTTAGAGTTGTGAAGATTATCAACTGAAATATTTTTTTGCATCATTTCTTGATCAAGACCTGTCATCGCAATTGTGATAAACATTCCACCCAAAATTGTTTTCAAGAAAAATGTTTTTGAGTTAGGATCAAGGTTAATGAAATGTGTATAATTTTTGGCTTGCATCAAATCATAAGCTTCACCAACAGACAGATTAAGATGTGATAGAATAAACCAAATACATGCAATCAAACTAATAATCATAAAAGAAGTTTGTAATGTATCTGTTACAACAATTGTTTTTACACCTCCTTCAAAAGTATATAATAATATCATTAATAGTAAGATAAACGTTGTAACCCAGAATGGAACGCCTAAATTATCTAACAAAAATATTTGTAAAACATTTACTACTAAATACAAACGTGCAGTTGCTCCAATTCCTCGCGAAATGATGAAGAAAACCGAACCTATTTTGTGCGCTTCGACATTAAAACGTTTTCCTAAATACGTATAAATCGAAGTCAAATTCATGCGATAATACAACGGAAGCAGAACTCCAGCTACAATAAAGTAACCAAGGAAAAATCCGATTACCATCATATAATACTCGAATCCCCCGTAAATGTATTCAGATCCAGTTAGTTTTCCGACAGTTCCCGGAACAGAAATAAATGTTACACCACTAAGACTTGTTCCAATCATCCCGAAAGCAACCAACCACCATTTACTTTTCTTATTCCCGTTAAAGAATGATTGATTATCCGAGTTTCTGCTGGTAAAGTAAGAGATAACTAATAGTCCTACAAAGTATACAATTACACAAAGCAGTAAAATTGTTGAGTTCATAATTTTTAGAGTAAATATGCCCAAATTTACTATTTTTGATGATACCAAGACATATAAATTTTGAGTAGATAAAAATCGTAATTTTGTTGTCCTTAATTTTTAGAAATGAATTACCCAAGCAAAGTGTTAGAGAAAGCTGTAGATGAAATGTCTAATTTACCAGGAATAGGTAAACGAACGGCTTTGCGTTTGGTTTTGCATATGCTAAATCGTCCAAAATCTCAAACTGTAGCTTTGTCCGAAGCACTTTCTCATTTGATGGAAGATGTAAAATATTGTCAACACTGTCATACAATTTCTGATCAAGATGTTTGTGAAATTTGTAATAATCCTTTGCGCGACGAATCGTTGATTTGTGTTGTAGAAGATGTTCGTGATGTGATGGCGATAGAAAATACAGGTCAATTTAAAGGGAAATATCACGTTTTGGGAGGTAAGATTTCGCCAATGGAAGGAATTGGTCCTGGACAATTAAATATTCAGACTTTGATAGATCGCGTAAAAACAGATGAGGTAAAAGAGATTATTTTTGCATTGAGTTCTACAATGGAAGGCGATACAACCGTATTTTATTTGTACAGACAATTAAAAGATGTTGATCTAATTTTTTCTACAATTGCGCGAGGACTTGGAGTAGGAGATGAGCTAGAATATGCTGACGAAGCAACTTTGGTACGATCTATACAATATCGTGTTCCTTACTCTGAAAACAAGTTCTAAATGAAGATTTCGATTGTTATCGTTAGTTATAATGCTCCAAAACATTTGGATATTTGTCTTGATTCTTGTCACGAAGCAATAAAAAATGTAAACGGAGAAATTATTGTGGTAGATAATAATTCGAGTGAAATTGTTTTTGAAGAATTAAAAAAAGTACATCCTAACATAAAGTTTCTACTTCAGAAAGATAATTTAGGCTTTGCAAAAGCAAACAATATTGGCGTTGAGAATGCTTTGGGCGAATATGTATTAATTCTCAATCCAGATACTATTATTCCAGAAAATATTGTTCAAGAATTAATTGACTTTCATCAATCTAAAGAAAAAATAGGATTTGTTGGAGTTCGGTTAATTGATACAAACGGTAATTTTCATCCCGAATCTAAACGAAATATTCCGACAGCAAAAAATTCTTTTTCAAAGTTATTTAAACGGAAACATTCTTCAAAATCAAATAATTATTATAAGTTAGAAGTTGATGAGTTTTCTACAGCTCCTTGCGAAATTTTGGTTGGTGCTTTTATGTTTACAACAAAGCAAATTTACCAAGATTTAGAAGGTTTTGATAACCGATATTTTATGTATGGCGAAGACATTGATCTAAGTTATAGTGCAGAATTAGCTGGATACAAAAATTATTACAAAGGCGATATTACGGTATTACATTATAAAGGAGAAAGTACGCATCGAGATAAAAAATATTATAATATGTTTTTTGAAGCAATGATGATTTTCTTGGCAAAATATTACAAAGAAAATAAATTAAATTATTTTGTTTTGAAAAGTGGAATTTTACTTAAATATTGGATTGAAATTATAAAGTATAACTTTTCAAGAGAAGTTAAAGTACCTATGATTGATGGTAATGAAACGAACTACATTCAGCTAAAAGATCAAATAGAATTGCGTAATTTATATAATCAAAATGTAGTTTTAAATGCCGAAAAATTCAGCTACAAAGAAATTTTAGAAATGATTTCGCAACATTCTAAACAATCAATATCATTTTACATTCAACCCAAAAAAAAGAAGTATTGGATAGGTGATAATAAAAAAATAATTGAAAAAAAATAAAGCTGGATTAATGTCCAGCTTTTGTTTTTATTGAATCTTTTACCTCTTTAGCAGGTGTTTCTACAGTTTTTGTAGAATCTTTAACTTCTTCATGTTTCTCTTCAGCTTTCTCTGCGTGTTCTGCATGCGCTCCATGAGCAGCTTCAGCTTTGTGATGCATTTCTTCTGCAGTTGCAGGTTCATGTACAACTGGAAGAACTCCGTGGTTTACACCAGCTTTAGAGTTACAAGAAGTAGCAAATGCTGCAACAGCTACTAAAAGAATTAATTTTTTCATGACGTACAATTTATTGTAAGGGTATATTATTAAATAATTATTTTGACAAAATTAGTTAAAAACATTGAGTTCAACTAACTGATTTATTTCAATTGTGCAATTTTTTGAATTCCACCTTTTGTTTTATCACCAACTTTTACGTTGATTTCAGTATCAAGAGGTAAAAAGATATCTACACGAGATCCAAATTTGATAAAACCATATTCTTTTCCAGCAACTGCAGCATCATTCTCTTTACTATAGCAAACAATTCTACGTGCAACTGCACCTGCAATTTGTCTGAATAAGATTTTTGTATGATCTGCATTTTCTACGACAACAGTTGTTCTTTCGTTCAATTCAGATGATTTTGGATGAAATGCAACCAAAAATTTACCTGGATGATATTTAGAATAAATTACTTTTCCATTTACAGGATAACGCGTCACGTGTACATTAAGTGGTGTCATGAAAATAGAAAGTTGAATACATTTCTGATTAAGAAATTCGCTTTCATAAACCTCTTCTAAAACAACAACTTTTCCATCAACTGGTGCTATTACACAGTTTTCAGAAGAATCAGATTCTCTGATTGGGTTTCTGAAAAACCAAACGATAAATCCATATAAAATCCATAATGGTAAGGCGAAATAAAACCCATAAACAGGAAAAAAGTAATGTAATACTCCTGTTGCGATTGCAAATAAAACTAAGCAACCGATTAAAATAGCTGTTCCTTCTCTGTGAAGTTTCATAAAGTGTATACTAATAAATAATATAAATAGACAAATGGTACGACAAATATAAAACTATCTAGTCGATCTAAAAAACCGCCGTGACCTGGAATTAGGTTAGAGCTATCTTTTACATTGAAAAATCGTTTTATTTTAGATTCTGTCAAATCTCCAAACGGACCTAAAGCTGCAACTATCAAACCGATAATCATCCAGTTACCGTGTAAGTTTTCGCCGTAATATTTTTGAATTAAAAATCCTGCTAAAAGTGTGAAAACTATTCCTCCAAGAAATCCTTCCCATGTTTTTGCACCAGAAATTTTTGGAGCAAATTTATGTTTTCCGATCAAATTTCCTGTTAAATAGGCAAATGTATCACTACACCAAAGTAACAAAAAGACAAAGAAAACTTCGTAATGCATTACTTTTTCTCCCAAAGCATAATCAAAGCTTGGTAGAGTTAAGGCAAGGGCAAATGGAGCAATAATGTAAGTTAAACCTAAAGTTGCTTTTCCGAAATCGTTTAACAATTCGTTTGTAGATTTAAATATGGTATAAATACTAAACAAGAAAAGTACTGGTACAATGAAAAAAGCACTTTTTAGGTAAAAGAAATAATGATTAGAAGTTTCAAATGCTTCTAAAAAATTTTTACTATAATATCCAAATATCAATAATGAGGCTAATAAAACACCTAATTGATAGATTTTTTTTGAAAGATTAGTAATTTTTAGAAATTCGTACAAACAAAACAGTCCAAAAACCATCATTAATACGATAAGTCCTTTTGGGTGAATGGTTGTTCCTAAAAATATGATGATGGCGTATACAAGCCCCGAAGAAGCTCTAACAACTAAATTTTTCATGGCTATTCTTCAACCAATAACAAATAAATATTCTTCGCATTCTGTATGTTAGGAAATTTGTGCATGTTTTTTCCTCGAATCGAAGTAATTTTAGATGGAAGATTGTCTTTTTTTAAAGTTCGTAATTTTTGCAATGCAGCTCCAACATTCTCTACAAGTTGAGAAGGACGAGCATAAATAATAAAGTTTGATGGGAAATCGTCGATATTTCTTCCACAAGTTTGATGAGCAGATAACATAATACTACCATCAAAAGCGATTAGAAATTCGCAATTCAAAAAACTTAGTGTATATCTAGAATCACTAGGATTTTCTACATATGGAATATTCACAGCTTGTAAAGCTTGTTGCAAACTAGGATCTAAACAGATTAATTCGCTTACATTTTCGTAGTTAACAATTTCTTTTAAGTTACGGAAAGCTTCTTCGTTATTATCACAAAATAAAAAATGCCCACCACCAGCGTTAAAGTTTGTTGCAAAAACTTCATCCATTGATAAGTTGTTCTCAGAATAATTTGGATGAAATAAATCAATTTGATTTTCCTCATCATTATTCTCAGTTTGGTGAGTGGCTTTTTTTAGTAGGTTTTTAATTGCTTTCCACATGAATACTCATGATTTAATGCGAAATTACATAATTTAACCCTAAAGGTAACAAAAATTGTCTATATAATAATATGTAAAAAAAAAATCGCCTATAAAAAGCGATTTTTTTTTAAGATTTATCTATTTTGATTAAATATCATTTCCTGATTCTGGTTGAATGACTTGCTGTGGACCAGCTTCAATAGCTTCTTCCTGCTTTTCTTCAACTTGATCTAACTCATTTGTAAATTTTCTTGGTCCAAAAATTTCTTCCAAATCTTCGCGGAAGATAACTTCTTTCTCAATTAATTTTTGAGCTAAAATATCTAATTTATCACGATTATTGCGTAAAATTTCTTTTGCTCTTTCGTATTCATTCTCAATTATTGCTTTTACTTCTTTGTCAATGACTTGAGCTGTTTGCTCTGAATAAGGTTTACCAAAACCATATTCGTTTTGTCCAGATGAATCGTAGTAAGAAACATTTCCTATTTCTTTATTCAGACCATAAATACTGATCATCGCAGAAGCTTGCTTTGTTACTTTTTCTAAATCACTTAAAGCTCCAGTCGAAATATTATTGAAAACAACTTCCTCTGCAGCACGACCTCCCATTGTCATACACATTTCGTCTAACATTTGTTCTGTCGTTGTGATTTGTCTTTCTTCTGGTAAATACCAGGCGGCACCTAACGAACGTCCACGTGGAACAATTGTAACTTTAACTAACGGAGCTGCGTGCTCTGTTAACCAACCAATTGTTGCGTGTCCAGCTTCGTGATAAGCAATACGTTTTTTCTCAGAAGGTTTAATCACTTTGCTTTTCTTCTCTAAACCACCAATAATACGATCTACAGCGTCTAAGAAATCTTGTTTTTCTACAACTTCTTTGTTTTTACGGGCAGCAACTAAGGCAGCTTCGTTACATACATTAAAGATATCAGCACCAGAGAAACCTGGGGTTTGTTTAGCTAAGAAATCAATTTCGACATCTTCTCCTAATTTAAGAGGACGTAAGTGTACAGCAAAGATTTCTTTACGTTCGTTTAATTCAGGTAAATCTACATGAATAATACGGTCAAAACGACCTGGACGCATTAAAGCTTTATCTAAAACATCTGCACGGTTTGTTGCAGCAATCACAATTACATTAGATTCTGTTCCAAAACCATCCATTTCTGTTAATAATTGGTTTAATGTATTTTCGCGCTCATCGTTTGATCCTGTGAAATTTGATTTTCCACGTGCGCGACCAATTGCATCAATCTCATCAATAAAGATAATTGAAGGAGATTTTTCTTTTGCATTTTTGAATAAATCTCGAACACGAGATGCACCAACACCAACAAACATTTCTACGAAATCTGATCCTGATAAAGAAAAGAATGGAACTTTAGCTTCTCCAGCTACAGCTTTTGCTAATAATGTTTTACCTGTACCTGGAGGTCCTACTAATAACGCTCCTTTTGGGATTCGTCCACCAAGTTTAGTAAATTTATCTGGGTGTTTTAAGAATTCTACAATTTCTTCAATTTCTTCTTTTGCACCTTCTAATCCAGCTACATCTTTGAAAGTAGTTTTGATGTGATCATCACCTTCAAATAATTTAGCTTTTGATTTTCCGACAGAAAAAATTCCACCACTTCCACCTGCAGATCCACCAGCACCCATTTTTCTGAATAATAGGAAATAGATTAATCCGAAGAAGAATAAAGTAATGAATAAGTTCATAAATAAACTTCCAAATCCACTTGATACGATTGTATTAAGTTTGGCTGTTTTATTTGGGCTCTTTTCTACGTTAGCATAAAAATCTTTCTCAAAATTACCTGCATCAGCAACATTGAAAGTGAAGTTTGGAGAACCAGTAGACAAAGGATTAATACTTTCAGATTTTTTGAATTTTTTGAATTCTTCAGTATTTAATGCAGCATCAGTCAAATAAACTGCTACTCGTCCTGTTTCTTTTTCTAAATCAGCCTCTTTTACGTAACCTTTTTCTACATATGACAGAAATGTTGTGCGATCAATATTCTTTGTCGCAGCTCCCATTCCGCCAATATTATCCGAAAATAATAAAAAGGCAATCAGCAATAATCCTATAATGGCATATATCCATGTAGGATTAAAACCAGATGGTTTAAAATTATTTTTTTTCAATTTTTTTTGGTTTCAGTTATGATTAATATTCCATTTCGATACGTGTTTCTATGGCATCACCCCATAAACTCTCGATATCGTAATATTCTCTGTATTCTTTTTGAAAAACATGGACAATAACATTTGTGTAGTCTAATAATATCCATTGATTATTTTGAGTTCCTTCTACATGAAATGGTCTTTCTCCCATCTCAGTTTTTACAGTTCTTTCTACAGAAGCAGCTATAGAACTAACTTGTGTATTAGAGTTTCCTGTACAAATTACAAAGTATTGGCAAAATGCATTTTCAATTTCTCTTAAATCTAAAATAGTAATTTCTTCTCCCTTAACGTTTGTTATTCCATCTACAATGCTATCTAGCAAGTCTTTTGTATATTGAGTATCTATCATCTTATATTTTGTAATTCGCAAATTTAGTGAATCCTAATTAAAGTTTGAACTTTTTAAAATAACTTTAACCACTAGATAAAAGTAATAAAAAAAATGTACTTAATTAGTTTTGATTCTTTACCTAATACGAATGAATTTTTAATGGATTTGTCCAAAAAAGATGCCAATAGTTGGACTGTCATACATGCTAAAAATCAAACAAAAGGAAAAGGTTACGCAGGAAATGAATGGAAAGTTGTTGCTGGAGAAAATTTAACCTTTAGTTTTTTGCTGAAAACAGATTATAGTTTTCAAGAATTAATTTATTTTAACGAATGGATTTCGAATGTTATTTGTCTATTTTTAAAACAATTTCATCCAAAATCTAACGTAAAATGGCCAAATGATATCATTTTAAATGATAAAAAGGTTTGCGGAATTTTAATCGAAAATCATCGTTCCAATGGAATAATGAATTCTGTAATTGGAATAGGAATTAATGTCAATCAAGCTGATTTTAATCACTTGCCAAAAGCAACTTCACTAAAAGTAGTGACTGACAAAACGTATGACATAGAGGAAATTTTGGCAGATTTGATGATTTACTTCGAAAAAGAATATACTATTTTAGAACAGAAAAATTTTGAACAAATTCATCAAACTTATTTAGATAATCTCTTCA
This sequence comes from Empedobacter sedimenti, assembly GCF_030005555.1. Lineage (GTDB taxonomy): Bacteria > Bacteroidota > Bacteroidia > Flavobacteriales > Weeksellaceae > Empedobacter > Empedobacter sedimenti. The sequence continues at coordinate 73,166 of NZ_JASCQG010000004.1, forward strand.
GAAAAGATGAAATTTCACGTTTTAGATTGGATGGAGTAGAAGTGGACGGAATGATTAGAGATGTAAATGAAGCGGGAAATTTAGTGATTGAAATCAATCAAGAATTGAGAGAATTTAAGCACAAAGAAATCGAACTTCTTTTTTAATCCTACATAAATGGTTATTTTTGTTTTATGGAAGAATTTGTAGTTTTAGTTGATCAGGACGATCAAAAATTAGGATTGATGGAGAAGCAACAGGCTCATGTAGCTGGTTTGTTGCATCGTGCATTTTCTGTTTTTGTATTCAATTCCAAAGGAGAATTGATGATTCAGCAACGAGCTGCGAGCAAATACCATTCGCCAACGTTGTGGACGAATACATGTTGTAGTCATCCACGCGATAACGAAACTTACGAACAAGCGGCGCACAGACGTTTGGAAGAAGAAATGGGATTTGATTGCGAATTAGAATATAAATTTAATTTCATCTACAAAGCACATTTAGAAAATGATTTGATTGAACATGAATTAGACCATGTTTTTATTGGAACATTTGATGACGAACCAAAGCTAAATCCTGATGAAGTGATGGCTTATCGTTGGGTAGAGTTGGATGATTTGAAAAAAGATATGGAAAAAAATCCTCAGAATTATACAGCCTGGTTCAAAATAATTTTTGAACATTACGTTTCGTATATCGAAGAATAAAAATTTATACAAATGAAAGTTACTGTCAATAGAAAAGCACATTTTAACGCTGCGCACCGATTGTTTAACAAGAATTGGAGCGATGAACAAAATTTTGAAGTTTTCGGAAAATGTTCTTACCCAAATTATCATGGACATAATTATGAAATTATTGTGGCGGTAAAAGGTGAAGTTGATCCAGAAACTGGTTTTGTAATGAATTTGGACGAATTACGAAAAATTATCGAGGTTGAAGTGGAAGATTATTTGGATCATAAAAATCTGAATGTTGATATTGAAGAATTTCAAAATGTTAATCCAACTGCCGAAAATATTGTGATTTTGATTTGGAATAAAATTCGAGCAAAATTAGCGACCGATTTAGAATTAAAAGTAACCTTATACGAAACTCCACGTAACTTTGTAGAATACGCAGGCGAATGAAATTAGGCGATCACATACCAACTTTTTCGTTGGAAGATAACAAAGGAAATTGGTTTAATTCGGACGAATTTTTGTACAAAAAATATTTTGTCTTGTTCTTTTATCCGATGGATTTTACGCCAATGTGTACAAAAGAAGTTTGTCAATTTCGTGATGTAAATGCAGATTTTAATGCTTTAGATGCTGTGATTGTTGGAATAAATGGACAATCAACTTCTTCTCACGAAAAGTTTTATACAAAACATCAACTAAACTTTCCGTTGCTTTCTGATAAAGGAGCAAAGTTGTCGAAATTGTTGGGAATTAAAAAGAAATTTGGTTTAGTAACGCCGCGAGAAACTTTTGTATTCAATAAACAAGGGAAATTAATCAAACACATTGTTTCGAATGTTGCAGAAACACATATAGAAGAAGCAATGCAAGCAATAAAAAAAGACCAAGGAAATTAGTTTTCTTGGTCTTTTTGTTTGTATAATAATTTTCTTACAACAACGCGATAAATAAAAAAGATAACTGTTCCAATTGCCGAATAAACCAACATTGTTTGTACATCGCTTTTATCGAACAAATATTTTAGTCCAAATAACACGAAAAAGAAAATGATACTATAAATTATATTTTGTTTCATATTGTAAAAGTAGGGATTAATCCCATTTCATATTAGTTTTTTTCATATCGTCTGTTGGTTCATCAATTTCTATTATATTTACTGTTATCCAAATAGAATAATCACAATTTCTAAATATTTCATTTTCTTTCTGTTTTTCTTGGGTTATTACTTTCGCATTATCTAAATCTTCTTCATCTAAAGTTAAATGTATTGTTGATGAATTATCAGTAAAATAATATGATTCATTTTTGTCTTTTAAAACTTTACCATAATATATTTTTATGTCATCTTCTTTATTTGAATTTTCTAGGATTAGGCAGATAGATTTGTTTAGTAGTTTTTTACAATTTCTCATTTAATAATTTATGATGTTTAGGGTTGTCTTAAAACTTCAACTCTCTAATTAGAACTTCGAAACTTGTTTCTTTTGCGGTTAATGAAAAGTAAAGGTTAGAAACTAGATATTTGTTATTGCGTCATATTACTTTCTAATATAATACCCTTTTTCATTGGTTTGATTATTTTTTATAATTAAAATATATCCAAAACAATACTGAGTTTCATTGTTAGAAACATCTTTAGATTTATCTAAAATGTCTCCAATATAATACCCATTTCTATATTTCCAATTCTGATTATTTATATAATAATTAGAATTAAAATAGAGAGATGTGCAGCATATAATTAGAAATATAACTCCTATTATTTTTTTCTTTTTCATAAAATCACCTCCCCAACCTTAATTAATTTCTTAGAAGTTGCCAATTGATTTGGATTTGTTCCAGGTTCATCTTGCGGAACTTTTTTTCCTTTTTTACGATAAAAATCTATCCAAAAATCATCAATAATTCCGGTTTCTTTGTTTTTGAAATTCATCGGAATTAGTTCAAAAACTTTATCATCACGAAAGGCTCTTTCTATAAAATCGGAGCAATATAATTCGTCATCATTCAAAATATATAACCAATTATAAGGTTTTCCGAGCATTGTTTTAGCTTTTTTAATTGCATGAGGAATCGTTGATTGATATTCATTTTTGAGACGATAAATGACAATTTTATTGTTTTTTTCGGTTTGAGAAGTATAAAAATGATGAATTTCTTCTCGTTGTGATCCGCCCATTGGAGCGGCGTGTAAAACAAAAATAGAATCATCAGTTTTTTCAATCAATCCAACATGATCAAAATTTGTTTCATCATTTATTTTTGTTACTCTATTTATCGCGCCCGAAAGTTCTTCTGTTTGCGCACCAACAAAAATCAAATCTCCATTTTGGATATTTTTGAACGTAATAATTTTTCTTTCAGTTATACTTTTTGTTTGTGTACAGCTATTCATTGTCAATGTAAATAGGAGTAAAAAGATAGGAAATAAAACGAATATTTTTTTCATTCGGAATGAATTATTACTTTTAAACTACGAATTAACCAAAAAGATGGATTTTAAAAAAATTTTGACCCTATCAATTGTTATTTTATTGATATTAGTTGGTGTTGCGATTATCATTGGAAGCAATAAAGATCGACGTGTTTTTTTTATAGATGATTTTGATAAACCGATTGAAAATGTTATTAATTCTCGTTTGGATACAGATTATTCGTACGAAATTGTAAAAGTAAAAGGTGAAACAAATGACACCATTATTATAAAGGCTTGTGAAGATTGTCAGCCAACAAAACTTGTAGGGAAAATCAATGAAAAATTTCAGACCAAATTTATCAAAGGAAAATCAATCATGCGATTTGAGCCTTATAAAGCAACTCAAGGAAATCTAAAAATCATTCACAAAATTAGATAAACTAACTTCTACTCATTTTCTATTTATAAATTCCTTATTTTTGGGAGAATTATAAACTTATCAAAGCAAACAAACAATGAAAGTAACTGCATTAAACCAGAAGCACAAAGATTTAGGTGCAAAAATGGTTCCTTTTGCTGGATATGAAATGCCAGTACAATACGCAGGTGTTAACCAAGAACACTTTGTAGTAAGAGAAAAAGTTGGCGTTTTTGACGTTTCACATATGGGGCAATTCTTTTTGAAAGGAGAAAAAGCTACAGATTTATTACAATATTTATTGACGAATGATGTAACAAAAGTTGCTATTGGTCAAGCTCAATATAATGCAATGCCAAACGAAAAAGGAGGAATTGTAGATGATTTAATCATTTATAAAATATCTGATGACGAGTGGATGGCAGTTGTAAATGCATCTAACATCGATAAAGATTGGGATTGGATGAACAAACACAATACATTTGGAGCAGATTTAACAAACAAATCTGATGAGATGTCTTTGTTAGCAATTCAAGGTCCTAAAGCGATTGAAGCAATGCAATCTTTAACAGATGTTAATTTAGCTGAGATTCCATTCTATCACTTCGAAATTGGAACTTTTGCAGGGATGGAAAATGTAATTATTTCTGCAACTGGTTATACAGGTTCTGGAGGTTTTGAAATTTATTTCGCAAACGAACAAGCCGAAGAAATGTGGAAAAAAGTAATGGAAGCTGGTAAAGATTTCGGAATTGAGCCTTGCGGTTTAGCTGCTCGTGATACGTTACGTTTAGAGAAAGGTTACTGTTTATATGGAAATGACATTAACGATGACACAACTCCATTAGAAGCTGGTCTTGGTTGGGTAACAAAGTTGGATACAAATTTTATTTCTTCAGATATTTTAAAAGCACAAAAAGAGGCTGGAGTTGAGAAGAAATTAGTAGGTTTCAAAATGATCGAAAGAGGAATTCCTCGTCATGATTATAAAGTTGTTGATGATAACGAAAATACAATTGGTATTGTAACTTCTGGTACACAATCTCCAATGTTAAAAGAAGGAATCGGTTTAGCGTATGTACATACAGATTTTGCTAAAGTAGGAACAACAATCAGAATTCAGATTCGTGATAAAAATGTATTAGCAGAAGTTGTGAAAACTCCTTTTGTTTAAGATTAAAATAAATTTTCACAAAAAAGCTTCCAATTTTATTGGAAGCTTTTTTATTGAATTACTATTTATCCTGATTTTTTCAATCCAAAAATTAGAAATTCATTTATTTTATTTTGAATTTATTCGAATCTAATAAAAATGTTAAAAATTCTTAAAAAATGTTATCAAAATATTTGCAGAAATATGACAAATATTATATTTTTGAGATATCAATATTACTGATCAGTGATATTAATTAACACTAATTATGATTTTAAGGCTTCTACCAAGAAGCCTTTTTTATTTAAAACTTTTCTGAATCTGCACTAGGACCATAACTAGAAGGTAATGCAATATCAAGTAAGCGGTAAAATACACCTAATTGTGCACGGTGATGCGTAATCTGATTTAAAGCATGACGAATAGCTTCGTATTTTGTGTAATCTGCAAAAACCATTTCACCAGAAGTAATTTTCCAGTTTTTTGTTAAATCTTCTTCCGTAGCATTATTTAAAATTGAATTACCAGTTTGATAATCTTCGTCTAATTTTTTTAATAACTCTTCTGTTGTTTTAAAGTTGGTTGGCTTGTAGTCGCCTGCAGCAAAATCTAGTTTATCAGTTTGTAAAACTAATGCTGGCCAAGCAAAAATTTCAACGATATGATTGGATAATGTTGTAATATCCATGCTTTTTTCGTGAGGTTTATAATCTGTTTTGTTTTCAGGAAATTTTGCAATGAATTCTTTTGTAATTTGATATTCATTTTGCAATTCGTTTTGTAATAACTTGATGATATTCATATGTTTTGATTTTGTAGTTTCAAGGTACAATTTTTTGAATTAAATAATAAAAAAAACTGCTTTACTAAATTGTAAAGCAGTTTATATTTTTAGATTTCGTCTGTGTATAAATCGATCACAGGACGCGGATCTTTTCGTTTTATTTGCATTAACCAATAAATAAAAATGCCTAAACCATTACCAAAAATAATGGCAATAATCCAGATTAATCGATCATCACTTTTAATCAAATTAGGATTTTTTACAGCATGTACAACAAAGTATACAAATGAAATAACTCCTGTAAAAAAGCTCATCAAAACCAAAAAGATAAAGATGATCAAATTACCCAAAAGTGCACTAAGTAGCGATTTTGAACTTCCCATATGTCCTAATTGCGCATCGAGCGTACTAAACATAGAAAAGAAAATTCCAAAATAACTTAACAAGCCAAGTATAAATAATGTAATGGGAACAATGGCCAAAATGGCTTGTAACTTTGGATTGTTCAGTAGAGACGTTAAATCTCTATCAACGAGTAGATTTTTCATCAGAAAAATAGTCTTTTACTTTTTTTGCTTTAGATTGTCCTATAACATCTGTTAATTCTAACAAAGATGCATTTTTTATTCGTTCAACGGACTTAAAAATTGTTAATAATTCTTTAATTGTTTTCGGACCAATGCCTTCTATTTCTTCTAAAACAGAATTAAATGCATTGTTACTTCGACGATTTCTGTGACGCGTAATTCCAAATCGGTGCGATTCGTCTCGTACATGTTGAAGCACTTTTAACGTTTCCGAATTTTTGTCCAAATATAATGGATATGGATCGTCTGGATAATAAATTTCTTCCAAACGTTTTGCTATTCCAATCACCGAAATTTTTCCACGCAAACCTAATCGATCAATTGATTTTAAAGCCGAGCTTAATTGTCCTTTTCCTCCATCTATCAAAATTAGTTGTGGTAATTCTTCTCCTTCTGCTAAAACTCTGGTGTAGCGACGTTCAATCATTTCTTCCATTGTGGCAAAATCATTCGGACCTTCAACCGTTTTTACATTAAAAATGCGGTAATCTTTTTTACTTGGTTTACCATTTTTGAATACAACGCAAGCAGAAACAGGGTTAGTTCCTTGAATGTTAGAGTTGTCAAAACCTTCTATATGCCGAGGTTCTACAGGTAAACGTAAATCAATTTTCATCTGATTCATGATACGATTGGTATGACGATCAGGATCAACGATTTTGGTTTGTTTAAGTTGTTCTAAACGATAAATTCGCGTATTTTTTAGTGATAAATCAATAATATGTTTCTTTTCACCAATTTTCGGAACAGTAATTTTACGATTCGGAATTTCTAAGCTTAACTCGAACGGAACATAAATTTCTTTCGAAGTTAAATTAAATCGTTCCGAAAAATCAATAATCGCACGTTCTAACAAATCTTCGTCCGTTTCGTCTAATTTCTTTTTCCATTCTTCTGTATGTGACTGAATTATTGCACCTTGGTAAATTTTCAAAAAATTGACATACGCATATTCTTCATCAGACGAAATAGAAAAAACGTCTACGTTGCTGATTGTAGGAGAAACTACTGTCGAACGAGCTTGATAATTTTGTAAAGATTCAATTTTCTCTTTAACAATCTGCGCTTTTTCAAACATCATTTCCGAAGCATATTTCATCATTTTATTGACTAAATATTGTTTTGCTTCATTAAATTCTCCTTTAAAAATATTTCGAATTGCAGAAATTTGTTCTGCATATTCTTCTTCAGTTTGATAACCTTCACAAGGACCTTGACAATTTCCGATGTGATATTCTAAACAGACTTTAAATTTATTATTCTCAATATTTTTCTCGCTCAAATCGTAAGCACATGTTCTGATTTGGTACAATTCTTTGATTAAACCTAACAAAACACGCATCATTTTTACGTTAGAGTATGGACCAAAATATTCAGATCCATCTTTGATGATGTTTCGAGTAGAAAAAATACGAGGAAAACGTTCGTTTTTGATGCAAATCCATGGATAGGTTTTGTCATCTTTTAATAGAATATTGTAGCGTGGTTGATGTTCTTTAATTAGATTATTCTCCAGTAACAATGCGTCATATTCAGAATTAACGTTGATGGTTTCGATGTTGTCAATGTTGCTCACTAAAACGCGCAAACGTTTAGAGTCGTGTTGCTTATTGAAATAAGAATTTACACGACGTTTCAAGTTTTTTGCCTTACCTATATAAAGTAAATCACCTTTTTTGTTGTAATACTGATAAACGCCAGGCGTTTCGGGCAAACTTGCTAATTTTAGTTTTACATTTTCATTCATCAAAATACCTCTACCACATTAATTTTTTGCTGTTCGTCATCAATATAAATCAATATTTTGGATTGAATTTTATATCCCAAATTTTCAAAAAAATGTGCGTAACGATTTACTTGAAAATGATGATCTAAATCGGGTTGACCAGTTTTGTAATCTATAATTGTACAATTATTTTCTGTATCAATAACTACACGATCAGCTCTGAAAATTTGACTTTCTGAATCAATAAAATCACGCTCATTCAAAATTGTCAAACCTTCAGCAAAATATGGAACTAATTTAACATCTTGAAGCAAATTTTGCAAGATATTTTGAAGATGTTCTACATTTTCAGCCGAAATTGTTCCGCGTTGTTTTTCACTTTCTATAATTTTTGGTAAATCTTTTTCAGTAACAATTTGTGAAAGAATGGTATGAACTGTATTTCCAAATTCTGTATAAGCTAATTTTTGTTGCGCTTTTTCCGAGTTTGTGTTAATCACCAAACGTTCGTTCCAATCTGATGAATATATTTTTAGTTCTTCCGAAGTGTTTTCTACTTTTTTTGGATTAGAAATTCGTTCAGCCGAACCTTTTAAAATTACTTCGTCATCTGTAAATCCTTGTTGTATTACATAATCGTATAAATAATTTGCAATACTTTGTGTTTTTGACGATTCTTTCGGCTTTTCTGCAATCATATATAATTGCTCTTTTGCACGCGTTGTGGCTACATAAAGTGTATTAATATCGTCTAATTGAGAAAGATTCTCTTCTTCATCAATTTTTGATTTAATCGCTTCATTTTTGATTAATCTCAAATCATTGTTGATGCCAACATAAAATGTTTCGAACGGATTTTCTTCATCCTTTTGTAATGGAATCCAAATCTTAGAATTCTTCGTTTTCCAATCCAAAAAAGGTAAAATTACAACAGGAAATTCTAAACCTTTTGATTTGTGAATCGTCATAATTTGTATCGCATCTACACCTTTTGGTGTTTTGATACTTGCTTTATCTTTTGCTGTTGACCAATATTCTAAAAACGAATTTAAGTCTGATTCATTCTTCGATGAATAATCTAAAATAACATCCAAAAAGCTAAGAATATAAGCTGGAGAACGTTCTTGTAAATGTAAAGTTCGAATCGCTTTTTCTGTAAAATCATACAATGAGAGATTTTGATCTTGTATAAAATCTAATTCTAACCCAATCGAATTAGTTAAGCTTAAAAACTTATTCAATCCGCCTTTCAGCGCTTTTTCTACTGTAATGGTTAAATCATCTGTTGTGAATAAATTTAGCTCATAAGCGACCATCAAGAATCTGATTTTTGATTGTTCGTCTTGAGGATTAGAAGTGATTTTGAACAAATATTCAATTAATTGAATTTCGAAAGAATTTTTTAACAACAAAGCTTCGTTTGAGATGACAACCAAATTATTTTCGGTTAAATATTTTGCTAATAAAATTCCTTGTGCATTACTACGAACCAGAATTGCAATATCACTTAAGCTAAAACCATTCGTTAAACATTGATTGATGTAATCTAAAACCAGTTCGAGATTTTTTTCTTTGAATGGATCTTTTGATCGACCTTCTTGCTCAATAAAATTGATTTTGACAAAACCATTTTTTTGATCGTTTGTCAATTGTTTGTTCCCATTAATGTAGATATCTTGGTATTTTTCAAGATTTAATTGAGGCGCTATAAAAGAATACAATTCATTGTTAAATTGAATAATATTTTCGTGGCTTCGCCAGTTTTTTTCCAATTCTTCAACAATTATTTTTTCTTTCTCTTTTCGTTCAATCAAATCAATCATTTGCTCAGGATTTCCACCACGCCAACGATAAATAGATTGTTTTGCATCACCAACCAACATAATGGTATCAGATTGTGCACGAGCATTTTCTACTAACGGATTCAGATTATTCCATTGTAGAGTAGAAGTATCCTGAAATTCATCGATAAAATAATGATTGTAACGCGATCCAATTCTTTCGTAAATAAAATTGGCAGGTTGATTTTGTAGGTTTTTACTAATAATTGTATTAAACTCGTTAATCAACAAAACATTAGAATCTTTTTTGATCGAATCCAACGATTTTTCAACTTCGTTAATTAACGAAATCGATGATATGTTTTTCTGAATTGAAGTTAATAAAATTAAATTATCATTGATTTTTGCAGCTTGTGTAAATAATGATTTTATCTCAGAAAAAATAGATTCTGCTGTTGCATCTTTCACTTTCGAAAGGTAACCATCTTCCAAAATATCTTTTGTATTTGCATCGGTTGGTAAAATCAAACCAAAACCATCAAAGTTTTTTAATTTCTGGAAAAAAGCTGCAATTCCACGACTTTTTCCTGGTAATTCATTAACCGAAATTCCATTATTTGTAAGCAACTCGAAAAACTCATTTCCAATTGTAATCAAACCATCTTTCAAAGTTTTTATGTCATCAAAAATAACTTTTCGATAACGAATAAATTCGTCTAACGAAATGTTTTTTAATTTTTCTAAATCTTGTAAATGTCGATCATTCGAAATATCGTTTGTGTCAGAAGAAAGCGTTTTGCGAATATCCCACGATTTATTTTCGTCCATATTATCCAACGCAATACGAATCATGGTTTGCGTTAATTTTTCGTCTTCTCCAATTTTTGAATACAATAAATCAACCGATTCGTTTATGATTTCAGTTGTGTTCATTTCGACATCAAAATTCATAGACAAACCTAAATCTTGTGCAAATGATTTCATTAACCGAAGATTAAATTTATCAATTGTAGAAATTGAAAATTTGGAATAATTGTGCAGAATCGCAATCAGAATATTGTACGCTTTTGTCTTGATGACTTCTGGCTTCAAATTTAGTTCAGAAGCTAATTCAAGAATATATCGATCTTCTTCAGGATTTGGACTTTTGGCAATTTCTTCTAAAGTTTCGATGATACGTTCTTTCATTTCTCCAGCAGCTTTGTTGGTAAACGTAATGGCTAAAATATGCTCGAAATGATAATCACTTTCGTTTGTCAATAATAACGAAAGGAACTCCTTAACTAAAGTGTAAGTTTTACCTGCGCCGGCTGACGCATTGTAAATTTTGAAATCGCCTGTTTGTAACAAATTCTGAATTTTTAGGAAAGTTAAACAATCTTCTCAAAAGTATAAAATCAGAAAGACAAAATATGACGCAATAAAAAAAGGAAGCGATTAAAGCTTCCTTTTTTGTTATAAAATTTAAAAGAATTTGAGAATCTAAATTTTAGAAAGTGTATTTGATTCCGATTTTAACTCCGTTATCAACACCTGAATTTAATCCAAAGTTGAAAGAGTTAGCTGAATCTCCATCTTTTGGTTTTGTAGAACTCCATCCTAATAAACCGAAAGCTGCTTCTAAAGACCAGTTATCAGATAAATAGTAATCTAAACCTGTAGCAACTTGAACACCAATGTTAGTGTATTTTGCTTCACCAGTAGTTGTAGTGTTACCTAAAGAAGTTTCTGAAGTGTTTTTACCAAATCCTAAAGGAACAGATAATTCACCAAAAACGAATAAGTTTTTTGCTACACCCCAGTATTTTCTTGCGAAAGGTTTAACAACAAATAAGTTCTCTTTTTGAGTATTTGTAACATTGTTTACTTCGCTTTCGTTTTTGCTACCGATGTAACCGATACCTAAACCTAAAGCAACGTCTTCAGAAACAAAGTTTCCTACTTGTGGTACAATGCTGTAAGATTGTGTGTTACCTTCGTTAGAAGAGTTGTAACCAGCTTGTCCCATAATAAACCATCTTCCGTCTAAAGAAACTCCATTGTCGTTTTCTTGTGCAAATGCGTTAGCACCTAAGATAAGTAGTGATGCAGATAAGATTAATTTTTTCATATTTATAAGTTTAAATTTTTTCCAAAGATATATTGAGTTTTACATATATTACAATGATTATAAACATATATTAAACGTTTAAATTCGGTTGTCTTGAATAAAAAAAGGAAGCTAATGAGAAAACTTCCTTTTTAATATTAATGTTATAAAATTGTACTATTTAGAAAAAATAGATTTGATATAAAAACATTTTAAACACAAAAATATTGTATTGATTATGTTTAAATTAATGTTAATTATTTTTTTCTTGACGTTTTAGTTCACGTTGTTGTTTTTCTACTTCTTTCAACATTTTTTTAGTGTTTGCTTCTTGCAATTGTAACGATTTCTTTCTCAATTCCAGAGCGTTATTCAGACTTAAGTTGTTTTCATTGTAAGAAGATTCAACTCTAAATTTTTCAACTTTTTTTATTTCACTTTCGTTTTTAAAATCCTTTGGGTCTATTTTATAAGTACCAAGTGTTTTAATTTGATTTTTATTTGTTGGTTGTACAGTTATAGACCATGGATTTTTGTTCGATTTTACATCATTTAATGTAGCTTTTCCTACTTGTTTTACTAAATATCGATCATCGATTTCTACATTGAGTATTTTATGCTCAACTCCATTTTTATCAGTGTAAACAGAATAACCATCTTTTAACTCTACATTTTTTATGTCAACTCCATTAAAATTGATACTTTTAAGAGTTATATTATTTTTCTCTTTAAAAGTAGAAGTTACTTTAACATCTTTTGCTTTTGGTAAAGCACTATTCAGAATACGAACAACACCAGAATCTTTTTTTACAATCTCAATGTAACCATCTTCCTTGTTAACAAACATTTTTTCGATGTCTTTTGCATTAATTTGTTGTAAAATTTTACCATCATTATCATATAAAATGACAGGATTTGTAGCTTTTTTTAAGACAATATCTTTTATTTTGATCGAATCATTCAAAATAATATCACCAGCATCATTCAGAATAATTTTATTTTGAGGATTTTTTTTAAGAATTGTTTTTAACTCCTCCTTCGTCATTGTTCTACCTTCTTTAGATAGATTTTTGATGATAGTATCGGTATTAATTGTGTTAGTTTCTGGTCCAAAGATTCTATCTGCTTGAGATTTCACAGGTTTATCCAATGCCTTTTCTACTTTTTGAGCACTTTTTTCAACTTCTTGCGCAAACGATTTTTGACTAAAAAGAACAAAAGCACTCAATATAAAAGGCAACGAAGCAAAAGAAAGGATTTTTACTTTTCGTTTTGATGTATTTTTCGTCATCATAAGTAGGCGTTTTTTGGTTAGAATAAAATTGAAATTACTCGCCATCATCGACGGATTTTGTGTTGCAATACAATCCAAAATTTGATGTTGATAGGTTTTTAAATCAGAGTTTCTTTGTAAAACATATTCATCTGCCAAAAACTCATGATTTAGTTTGATTGATTTTTTATAGAAATAAATAAATGGATTGAACCAAAAAAGAATTTGAAAAATCTCTATCAACAAAATATCCAAACTATGCTTCTGAATACAATGTGCTTTTTCGTGATCAATTAAGTTTTGATGTAAACTTTTCAGTTGTTTTTTGGGAATGAAAATATAATTCCAAAAACTATATGGCTGAATAGATTCTAAATCAAGAATGTAAGTAATTTCTTGATCTTTAATTTTTTCTTCTGTTTTAATTTTAAAAATCAATTCGTATAAATTGTAAACGAATCTTGCCAAAAGTAAGAATCCAATTATATAATAGCTAAAATTTAGAATATCACCAAAATTGATTCCTTTTTCTTGTTGCAACAATTCAGGATTTTGCATTAAAAAAGCTAAAAGTTCGGGTGAAATATTTGTTTCTTGTGCTGTAATTGGTAAATTGATTTTATAAAAAGGTGCAACCAACGAAAATATCAACGAAAACAATAAATAAAATCGGTTGATTTTATACATACTTTCGCGTTCCAGAAAAAGTTTATAAAACGAATATAAAAATCCGGAACAAAGAATAAATTTTATAAAAAAAGCAATCATACGCTATTTCTTTTTACGATCTATTTCATTGTCAATTATATCACGTAATTTTTCTAATTCTTCGACTGACATATTATTTGATTTTGCAAAAAATGAAGCAAATTGTGTTGCCGAATTATTAAAGAAGTTAGAAATCATTCCTTTTACTTCTTTCGAAAAATAATCATCTTTTTTTACCAAAGCGAAATATCTACGCGAGTTTCCCATTTGTTCGTAATCAATATAACCTTTGTCGTGCATACGTTTCAGTAAGGTAGAAATTGTTGTGTTTGCAGGCTTTGGATCGTCATAAGAGTCGATAATATCTTTTGCAAAAACATTGTTTCCGCTCCAAATAACTTCCATTACTTCTTCTTCTTTTTTAGATAATCTTACTTTCATGTCTACAATTTTATTTTCTATTACTACAAATATAGAATAAAAATAAACTCAGCAAAATATTTTAGTGTTTTTTAACGATTAAACACAAAAAAAAGGAGCAAAAAGCTCCTTTATATATTTCGTATTAAAATGAATTACATTTCTGCTAATTTGTACGCTACACCTACACTAAAGTATGTGTTTGTAATTTTGTAGTTATCATTCATTCCGGCTGGAAAAACATTGTTAATGTTTGATAAACCTTTAGTAAAACGAGCGTTGATTTCTAATTCGTCCGTCACTTTATATCCAGCACCAAAGTTTAATCCAAAATCAAATGTTTTGAAATTGTCAGTTACTTTTACTTTTGTATCAGTTTTACCTTCTTCACTTTTCGCTTTCGCAGAAACTAAGAAACCTAATTGTGGACCAAATTCAACATTCAATCCTTCCATAATTTCATAACGTCCCATTAAAGGAATATTAATGTTATGCGTTACTATTTTTGTGTTAGTATTATCATTTGTTTTAACTCCTGCTCCTTGCTTAGAGTATAATAATTCTGGTTGAAAGCTAATTTGATCAGTTACTTTATAGTTTGCATAACCACCAACATAAAAATCTGTTCTAAATTTTGTTTGATCATCATACAATTTTTTAGAATCTCCTGATAAAGTAGAGAAATTAAGTCCACCTTTTACTCCTAAATCAATTTGAGCGTTTGCCGCACTTAATCCACCGAAAAGTGCTATTCCTAAAATAAGTTTTTTCATTGTACTAGTTTGTTTTATTATGATAGCTTAAGCTATATTTATTGCTAAAGTAGATATTTTCAATAGATTGATGATTTTATTAAAACACAATAATAGGTTTATTGTAACAATTTTTATGCCTTTTTGTTAAAATTCTGTGAATTAAAAGTAATTTAAAGAATTTTATTCAAATAATCTAAAATAATTTTAGTCGCATTTGGCGAATTCTGTACAAAATCTCCCGCTTTTTTTCCACTTTCTTTACGGTAATTTTCGTCGTTCATCAAGCGATTCATAATTGTATCAAATTCAGCTTGATTCGAGATTGTAAACCCTCCACCAATTTCAATTAAATCAACTGCTTCCTGAAATTTCTTGTATTTAGAACCAAAAACGACAGGATTTCCAAATGTTACCGCTTCCAAAGTATTGTGAATACCAGCTCCAAAACCTCCGCCAATGTAGGTGATGTCAGCATATGAATAAACTTTAGATAAAATACCAATTGTGTTGAGAATAAATATTTTCGAATCAATCAAATCTTGCTTCGATGTTTTTTCTAAATCAGAAAATTTAACAGCTTTTTGATTAATCTTACTTAGAAAAGAATTGATTTCAGCATCATTCAAATTATGCGGTGCAAAAACAATTTTCCAATCATCATTTAAATTTTGGTTGATTAAATTCACAAATAATTCTTCATCTTTTGGCCAAGAACTTCCAACCACAATTAATTTCGAATTTTGTTTAAAATCATTCATAAAATCCAACTGATTATCTTGATGAATGATCTGTTTTACTCGGTCAAAGCGTGTATCGCCCGCAATTGTGTTTTGAGTGATTTGAATAGAATCTAATAAATCTTTTGACTTTTGATTTTGAACAAAGAAATGATTCACTAAACTTAATTTTTTCGCAAACCAATTGTTTCCATCTTTCTTGAAAAAGTTTTGACTTTCTCTAAAAATAGAAGAAACCACAATTGTCGGAATGTTTTGCTGATGTAATTCGGTAATCAAATTGAACCAATATTCGTACTTCACCAAGATCAAAATCTCAGGATGAAGCACTTTTATTAACTTTTCTGCATTCGATTTTGTATCCAAAGGCAAATAAAAAATAACATCTGCTCCTTGATAATTCTTTCTAATTTCATAACCCGAAGGCGAAAAAAAAGAAACGGCTATTTTATGTGTCGGATAGTTTTCTTTCAACGCCTCAATAACAGGTCGACCTTGCTCAAACTCTCCTAAAGATGAACAATGTATCCACAAAACTTTATCGGTTTCAGAAATTTTAGAAGCTATTTTTTCTTCCCAATTTTTTCTTCCATCAATCCAAAGTTTTGCTTTTTCGTTAAAATTCGAAGCTAATTTTAGCGCCGTTCCGTACGCCTTAATCGATATGTTATAAAATCCTTGCACAATCTTGCAAAGTTAAAAATTTAGAATGAGCTTTTTTTGTACATTTGTCCGAATAAAATTAACTTTTTTAGTTGCTTGATTTATAGATTCATTAAGATATGAAAAAAATACAAATGGTTGACTTACAAAGTCAATATCAAAAAATAAAAGGAGACGTTGATGCAGCAATTTTGAATGTTTTAGATTCTGCCGCTTTTATTAATGGTCCAGAAGTAAAACAATTTGAAACTGAATTGCAAGACTACTTAAATGTAAAACATGTAATTCCTTGTGCGAACGGAACAGATGCATTACAAATTGCGTTGATGGCATTAGGTTTGGAGCCAGGTGATGAGGTTATTACAGCGGATTTTACATTTGCTGCAACAGTAGAAGTTGTTGATTTATTGAAATTAAATTCAATTTTAGTTGATGTTGATTATGATACATTTACAATTGATACAGAAAAATTGAAAGCGGCAATTACGCCAAAAACTAAAGCAATTATTCCAGTTCATTTATTTGGTCAATGTGCAAATATGGACGAGGTTATGGCTATTGCAAAAGAGCATAACTTATATGTTGTAGAAGATACTGCACAAGCAATTGGAGCGGATTATAAAGGTCAAAAAGCTGGAACAATTGGTCATATTGGTTGTACATCTTTCTTCCCTTCAAAAAACTTAGGTTGTTATGGTGATGGTGGAGCAATTTTTACAAATGATGATGATATTGCGCATCGTTTACGTGGAATTGTCAATCACGGAATGTACAAACGTTATTATCATGATGAAGTAGGTGTTAACTCTCGTCTAGATTCTGTTCAAGCAGCAGTTTTACGTCGTAAATTACCTTTATTGAATGATTATAACGATGCTCGTAATAAAGCTGCAGCTTATTATACAGCAGCTTTTGCAGATATTGACGAATTATTAACACCTGTTAAAGGAGAAGATACAACTCATGTATTTCACCAATATACACTACGTGTTACAAATGGAAAACGTAATGAATTACAAGCTTTCTTAACTGAGAAAGAGATTCCTGCGATGATTTATTATCCTGTTCCATTACGCAAACAAAAAGCGTATGATAACGGACATTATAATGATGCAGATTTCCCAAATACAAACAAATTGGTAGAAGAAGTAATGTCTTTACCAATGCACACAGAGTTAGATGAGGAGCAATTAGCTTATATCACTTCTGCTGTTCGCGAATTTTTTGGAAAATAATTTATCCTAAAAATAATACAAAAAGCTTCTGAATTGTTTCAGAAGCTTTTTTATTTTCCTAAATTTGAATTCACTATAAAAACTAAAAATAATATGAGTAAAATATTAGTAACTGGCGGTTTGGGCTACATTGGCTCTCATACAGTTGTAGCTTTACAAAATGCAGGTTATGAAGTTGTGATTATAGACGATTTATCGAATACAGAAATTAATGTATTGGATAAAATTACCTCTATTACTGGAATAAAGCCTTCATATTTCGAGATTGATTTAAAAGATCAAGAAAAAGTAAACGAATTTTTCAAAACAAATAAAATAGACGGAATTATCAATTTCGCAGCGCATAAAGCGGTTGGAGAATCTGTTGAAAAACCGTTGATGTATTACCGCAACAATCTTTTAGGTTTGATTAACCTTTTGGATGCGATGAAAGATTTTGATACAGATAATATTATTTTCAGTTCGTCTTGTACCGTTTACGGACAAGCGGATAAAATGCCTATTGATGAGCAAACTCCACTAAAAAAACCTGAATCGCCTTACGGAAAAACAAAACAAATGGGTGAGGAAATTTTAGAAGATTTCTCTGCAGCATTTGACAAAAATGTGATTTGTTTACGTTATTTCAATCCAGTTGGTGCGCATCCAACAGCTAAAATTGGCGAGTTACCAAAAGGAATTCCAAATAATCTAATTCCTTATGTAACGCAAACTGCGGCTGGAATTAGAGAAGCATTATCGGTTTGGGGAGATGATTATCCAACGCGTGATGGTACAGCGATTAGGGATTATATTGATGTAAATGATTTAGCTGATGCTCACGTAAAAGCTGTAACTCGTTTGATTGAAAATAAAAACAATTCAAAATTAGAGTTTTTCAATCTTGGAACAGGAACAGGATCTACTGTTTTAGAAGTTGTACATGCATTTGAAGAGGCAAATGATTTGAAATTGAAATACGAAATAAAAGAGCGTCGTGCAGGAGATATTATCGAAGCGTATGCAAATAACTCTTTAGCAGAAAAAGAATTGGGTTGGAAACCTGAAACAAAATTGTCAGAAAGTATGCGTACAGCTTGGGAATGGCAAAAAAGTTTAGATAAATAGAAATAAAATGATTCAATTACCAACTGCAGGTTTATTGGTTATTAAGAACAATAAACTGCTTTTGACATTTAGCAAAAATAAAAAAGCGTGGTATTTACCAGGTGGAAAAATTGATAAAGGCGAAAATTCTGAAACAGCTTTGGTAAGAGAAATAAAAGAAGAATTGAGTTTGGATTTGGTAAAAGAAGAGCTCAATTTTTATTGTCATATTACGGCTGAAGCGTTTGGAGAACAAAATCTTTTGATGGAACAAGATTGTTTTTTGTACGATTTGAAAGACGAAATAAAACCAACAAACGAAATTGAGGCTGTTAAATATTTCACTTTTGAAGAATATTTACAAGAAGAAATTCAAGTAATTGGTGTGATCAACGTTTTTGAAAACTTGATAAATGATCATTTATTGAACTAAAAATAATTTCAAAAATAAAAGGCAATCTGTTATCGAGATTGCCTTTTGTTTTTTATTATTTTAACTTTTTCAAGATGTATTTATCTTTTAAATTTCCTGTGATTTCTTTTCCTTCTTGGTCTAAAACTCTCAATCTATATTCTTCCACTTTCAATATCAATGGACTTACATTTGAGTTTAAATGTAAAACATTTCCAGAAGCATCCCATTTATAAAAACCTTCATCTTGGTAAACTGTTTCTTTTCCTAAATATTCTTGCTCCAAAGCAAAGTTTCCATCTTTTTGTAAAACAACAGAATATTTTATTCCTTCGCAATCTGCACAAGGTAAAGTACCTACATATTCTCCAGCCCAATCTAAAGAATTTTTAGAGTTATGATCTGACATTGCCACTACTGCAGGAATAGCTTTGTCAACACTTTGTGTTTTGTTCTCTTGTTGAACACCTTTTGATTGGCAAGAAAATAATATAAATGATGCGAAAACACTCGCGATGATCGATTTTTTCATAAATAAGTTTTATGATATTTTTAACAACAAATTTAATACCAAATTACGACTATATTTTAATAACTTTCAACTAAAATTTGATAAAATGTTTCACTCAAAAAAAATACAAACACCTCTTGGAGAAATGCTTGCAATAAAGTCGGAAAAAGGACTTTGTATGTTAGAGTTTTTTGATGGAAAATCGACCGAAAAACAACTCAAAGAAATAGAAAGTTTGGGCGAAATTTTGGAAAAAGATGATGATATTTTGAATCGTTTAGAAAATGAATTAAATAATTATTTTGAAGGAAATCAAAAAGAATTTACCATTCCGCTTGATTTGATTGGAACAGATTTTCAGAGAAAAGTTTGGAACGAATTAATCAAAATTCCGTTTGGAGAAACAAGATCATACAAAGATCAATCGATCGCCGTTGGAGATTTATTAGCGATACGAGCAGTTGCAAACGCCAATGGGAAAAACAAAATTGCAATCGTAGTGCCTTGTCATCGCGTAATTGGCTCGGATGGCTCATTGACAGGTTACGCAGGTGGAAAGAAACGCAAACAATTTTTGTTGGAATTAGAATCGCAACAATTGAATCTGTTTTAGAAAAAATAATCGTAAATTAGCCAATCAGAAAAGTAATGTATGAGTGTTGAGCTATTACCAGATGGAAGAGTAAAAAAACCCGAATGGTTGCGTGTAAAATTGCCTACAGGGAAAAAACATCGCGAATTAAGAGGTTTAGTTGATAAATATAAATTAAACACCATTTGCCAAAGTGGAAGCTGTCCTAATATGGGCGAATGTTGGGGTGAAGGAACTGCAACATTTATGATTTTGGGAAATGTGTGTACGCGTTCATGCGGTTTTTGTGGTGTAAAAACTGGTCGTCCAGAGCAAGTGGATTGGGCAGAACCAGAAAAAGTAGCGCGTTCTATCAAATTAATGCAAATAAAACATGCGGTTTTAACGTCTGTTGACCGTGATGATTTAAAAGATATGGGTTCTATTATTTGGACAGAAACAATACATGCTGTTCGTAGAATTAGCCCTGGAACAACGATGGAAACTTTGATTCCAGATTTTCAAGGAGTTGAAAAACATATCGATCGTATTATAGAAGCTGCGCCAGAAGTACTTTCTCATAATATGGAAACGGTTCGTCGATTAACGCGTGAAGTTCGTATTCAGGCAAAATATGATCGTTCGTTAGAAGTCTTACGTTATGCAAAAGAAGCAGGTCAACGTCGTACAAAGACAGGAATTATGCTTGGTTTGGGTGAGTTTGAAGACGAAGTTTTCGAAACAATTCAGGAAGTTGCTGATGCAAATGTAGATGTTATTACAATTGGTCAATATTTACAGCCAACGAAAAAACATTTACCTTTGAAAGAATTTATCACGCCAGAACAATTCAAGAAATACGAAGATTTCGCACGTGGATTAGGATTCCGTCATGTAGAATCTGGACCATTGGTTCGTTCTTCTTATCACGCGGAAAAACATATTTTATAAATAGATTATTTCATCATATTTTAAAAGAGACACAAGTTATTGTGTCTCTTTTTTATTATATTTAAATCTTAATCACTAAATATGAAAAAACTAATTGCACTAATCATTTTAATTTCAAGCTATGCAAATGCACAGGTTTATGAGGTACTTATCGAAACCAAGCATCATACAGAATATACACCAGAACAAATTGAAAAAAGTTTTGGTTATATTAAAGATCCTGAAGTAAGGAAATGGAATATTGATCAAAATACAAATCCAAAACCGCTTGAATTTAAAATTTATTCTTCAAAAACAGAATTAAATACAATTGAACAAGAAAAAATTGATAATCAACAAGGAGTGCAAGGTGGAGTGAAAAAGTCAGCTCCAGGATTACCATTTGGTCTTACTTATTCTAATTTCGCAAATGGAGAAAATTATAGACAAGTTGATGTTTACGGAAAAAATTATATTGTTATAACTCCTTTAGAAGAATTGGATTGGAAATTTACAGACGAGACAAAAGAAATTCTTGGCTATAAAGCTTACAAAGCAACTGCCAAATACGGAGAATTTAATGTTGAAGCGTGGTTTACTAAGGAAATTGATTTTAATTTCATGCCAATTACAGTAAAACCGATTGAAGGTTTTGTCTTAGAAATGAATATTTTTCTTGAAGCAGAAAATGTTGGTAAATTGAATAACTACGTTAAAGTACTTACGATTAACAAAAATGTTAAAAAGTATAACTTCAAAATTCCAATAAAGGAACCAGGTAAAAAAGTTAATGTTGTATCGCCTCAAGAATTAGACAAAATTTACGAAGAAGCAAACAAGAAAAGAAGTGAAATGTATAATCAAGAAGGTGTTGATAAAAAATAAACTACTATGAAAAAATTAATCGCTCTTATCATTTTAATTTCAAGTTTTGCAAATGCGCAGTTTTATGAAATTGATTATGAAGTACAACCTCAAATACGTCTTACTCCTAAAGCTATGGAATCTTTGAATAATCATTATAAAGATAAAAAAGACCGAGAAAAAGCATTAGAAAGTTTAGAAAAAATAGATACGTTGTTCTATACATTTTCTTATAATAATGAGTTAAGTCAATCAGCTATTATAGAGAAAATAGATAATTCGCAAAGTGATGATTTTGATAGATGGAGTATTTCCCCAAAAATAGGGGGAAAATCATATATAAATTATAACGAAAAGCGTTCTTATACAGAAAAAGATTACTTTGAAAAAGTTTTTAATGTTTATGACTCTGTATATAAAATAGATTTTGTTGATACAGGTAAAACAAAAACTATTCTGGGAATTGAAACAAAAGAAGCAAAAGGAAATTACAAAGATGTTGATATAATTGCTTGGTATGCACCATCAATACCTTACAACTATTCTCCAGATATATATTATGGTACAAAAGGTTTGATTTTAGAATTACATTATAAATACATTCATGAAAAAAGTGATGCAGAATTTATGATTTCTTGGATTGCAACAAAGAAAAAAGAATTGAGAAAAGAACCCATTTTTAAATTTAATAAAAAGTTAGAGACAATTTCTTTATCACAGTTAACAGAAATGCAAAATTTAAGTATTAAACAATATTGGGAGGATAAGAACCTGGGTGTAGATAAATCAAACTAATATGAAAAAACTAATCACACTAATTGTCTTAATTTCTAGTTTTGCGAATGCGCAGTATTTTGAAGTAGAATATGAAACGCAAGTTAAAACGAAATACAATGAAAAAGGATTGAAATGGTTTGAAGAAAAAATTGAAAATCCTTTAGAAAGAAGAGAAACGATAGAGGCAAATGTAAATCCGCCAAAGGAATACTATTTGTTTAAGTTTAATGATTCTGAAGCTAATATTTCTTATATAAAAAAAGTAAATAATTCGCAAGGAGCTATTCAGCGATTCATTGTAACACCTACAAACTTTGGAACGAATTATTTCTATTATGATTTTAAAAATAATTTGAGACTAGAAGAACGCGATTTATATGGACGTAAATTTATTATCAAAAATAACTTCAAAAATTTAAATTTTGTTGATAACAACGAGACAAAAGAAATCTTAGGATATAAAACTCAACAAGCTGTTGCAACGGATGGTACATTAAAAATTCTTGTTTGGTACACAAAAGAGATCAAAAATAACTTTTCGCCCGATATTTATTTAGGCGCAAATGGTTTTGTATTGAGAGAAGAAATAATTGAAAATCTTGAAGATAGGGAGAGAGTTACAGTTATAGAAGCAATAAAGATAAAGCCTTTAAAAAAAGTTCAGATTTCCATTCCTAAAAAAGGAGAAATTGTAACAGAAAATGAATTTAAAAAAATAAATCTTGAGGTTAATCGCCAAAGAGACGAAGCCTACGAACAATCTCAAGGAAATGGAATTGATAAAAAATAAATAAACAACATAAACTTGCTTAACTTTAAGCAAGTTTTTTTGTGTATGAAAATTAAAGCAACATTACTCACAATTGGTGATGAAATTCTTATCGGTCAAATTGTCGATACAAATTCGGCATTTATCGCTAAACAATTGAATACAATTGGAGTTGAAGTAGAAGAAATTATTTCTGTTCAAGACGAAATGAGTCATATTATTGAAGCTTTCGAACGAGGAATTTCTAAATCAGATATTGTAATTGTAACAGGTGGTTTAGGACCAACAAAAGATGATAAAACCAAAGCAGCTTTGTGTCAATTTTTGAATTGTGAATTAGTTCAAGAACCTCAAATTTTAGAGAATATTGTCCAATTATTTCAAGCAAGAGGTTACACAAAAGAGTTAAATAGTTTGAATCAAGATCAAGCGTTAATTCCAGAAAAATCTACATTTATTCAGAACAAATACGGAACAGCGCCTTGTCTTTGGACAGAAATAGAAGATAGAATTATCATTAATTTGCCAGGTGTTCCTTTCGAAATGAAAGGTTTGATGCGCGACGAGATAATTCTAAGATTACAAAACCAATTTCAATCAGAAACGATTGTTCATCGTGATATTTTGGTGAGTGGAATTCCTGAAAGTGATTTGGCTCTATTAGTTGAAGAATGGGAGAATAATTTGCCTGAATTTATTCATTTGGCTTATTTACCGAATCGAACATCGATTGATTTACGATTTTCAGCATTTGGAACAGATAAAGAATTTTTACAAAATGAAATTCAATATCAAATCAATCAATTCAAATTAATCGCTGGTGAATTTCTGATTTCCGAAAATTCAGGAAGTGCGCAACAAGTTTTGGGCGATGTTTTAAAAGAAAAAGGATTGACAATTTCGACTGCCGAAAGTTGTACAGGAGGGTATATTGCAAGTTTGATCACGTCTGTTTCGGGAAGTTCTGCTTATTATTTTGGAACAATTGTTTCGTACGATACTTCTGTAAAAGTGAATATGCTCAATGTAAATCAATCTGATATTGATGAATTTACAGTAGTTTCGGAGCGAGTCGCTGAACAAATGGCAAAAGGTGTTCGAAATCAATTAAAAACGGATATTAGTATTTCCACAACTGGTGTTGCAGGTCCAAACAAAGGTGAAGATGGAAGAGAGGTTGGAACAGTTTGGATTTCGGTTACAAATGGTCTTTCTACATGGAATAAAACATATTTTTATCCTTATTTAGATCGAGAAGATTTCATCAAAATTATTTCCAATAATGCACTTAATTTGTCAATTCAGTTTGTGAGAGAATATTGTTAAAATAATAACTCATGGACAAATCAGGGTGATATGAAAAGATTATAATTAATACAGCGGTCATTCTGAGCCTGTCGAAGAATAAAGCTTTGTTTATGAGAAAAGTATATTATGTCTATATTATAAAATGTTCAGATGATTCGTATTATGTAGGAGTGACAAATAATCTTCAAAAAAGAATTAATGAGCATAATGAGGGAATAAATCCTATGAGTTATACTTTTTCGAGAAGACCAACTGAACTTGTTTTTAATCAAGAATTTTTAGACGCAAACGATGCAATAATTCTTGAGAAGAAACTGAAAGGTTGGAGTAGAGTTAAAAAAGAAGCTTTAATTAATAATAGATTTGAAGATTTACCTTTATTATCAAAAAATAGAAAAGACTCTTCGACAGGCTCAGAGTGACAGTGCTCATTTATTTTGAACTTTTTTAGCGTCATATAATTTCGAGAAAAAATTAAATTTTTTCTAAAATATATTTAGTCTATTAAATTAATAGAGTTTATATTTGTCGCAAATTTTGTGTCAAATGTTAAAAAAGATTGTGAGCAATACATTATTTCGATTGCTTTTGGGTGTGATTGCCGGTTTGTTTTTAGGAAATTATCTGAACGAAAATTCAATTCAAGTTGTTTTATCTTTAAAGTATTTTACAGGACAATTAATCTTCTTTTTGGTTCCGTTAATTGTAATTGGTTTCATTGTTTCATCAATTACAAAATTGAACGAAGGTTCAGCTAGAATTGTAGGTTTTTCATTATTAATAGCCTATTTATCTTCAATAGGAGCAGGTTTATTTTCGATGATTGCCGGTTATCAAATTATTCCAAATTTATCTATTCCAACTTCTGTAGATTCGTTGCGAGAAGTTCCGAAAATTTTATTTCAATTAGATATTCCACCAATTTTTTCGGTGATGACAGCGTTGGTTATTTCGTTGATGTTGGGAATGGGAATTTTGATTACAAAAGCGAAAGAGTTAGAAAAGATTTTTGACCAATTCAAAGATATTGTAGTTCTTTTGGTAAACAAAGTTTTGATTCCGATTTTACCTTTTTTTATTGCAGCAAATTTTGCAATTTTAAGTTACGAAGGCTCTATCGAAAAGCAATTGCCAGTTTTCTTAAAAGTAATTTTAATCGTTATTGTCGGTCATTTTATTTGGATGACATTAATGTATACAATTGCAGGATTTTATCATAAAACAAATCCATTCAAACTATTAAAATATTATCCACCAGTTTATTTAACAGCAGTTGGAACAATGTCTTCGGCCGCGTCTTTGGGGGTTGCAGTAAAAGCGGTGAATGATAGTAAAGTGATCAAACCAACAATTTCTAACTTTACGATTCCATTTTTCTCGAATACACATTTATGTGGCTCAGTTTTGACAGAAGTTTTCTTTGTAATGACGGTTTCGCAAGTTTTATATGGTCATATTCCTGATCTAGGAACAATGGTAACTTTTGTCTTGCTTTTAGGCGTTTTTGCTGTTGGTGCACCAGGAGTACCAGGTGGAACAGTTGTTGCTTCTTTGGGATTAATATCAAATGTTTTAGGATTTGATGAAGCTGGAGTCGCTTTAATCTTGACTATTTTTGCATTACAAGATAGTTTCGGAACTGCATGTAATATTACAACTGATGGCGCATTGAGTATGATTGTAGATAAATATGCAGAGAAGAAATAATTTTTATCCATCATAAAACAAAAAAAATCACTTCGTTTCGAAGTGATTTTTTTATGAATTATTTTCTTCTTCCTCGATGAGGTTTCTTTGGTTTCGTATCTTTTTTAGGTTTAAAACCTGTATTATTTTTTTTGAAATTATTGTTACTATTTGTTTCGGGCAACTTATAAAATTCCTTTGGCGTTTTAACTACTGTCACATAATTACCAATTAATTTTTCAATATTTGCTAAATCACCTCTTTCGTCGGCAGCACAAAAAGAAATTGCTTTTCCTTCTCGCCCAGCACGCCCTGTACGCCCAATTCTATGTACATAAGTTTCAGGAACTGTTGGTAACTCGTAATTTACAACAAATGGTAATTGGTCAATATCTATTCCGCGAGCAGCAATATCTGTAGCGACTAAAACTTTTAATTTTTCTTCTTTAAATTCATTCAAAGCTCTTTGACGAGCATTTTGTGATTTGTCACCGTGGATAGCAGCAGACGGAATTCCAGCTTTTTCCAAATGTCTAACCAAACGATTTGCACCATGTTTTGTACGCGTAAAAATTAAGGTACGATCTTCTGGATGATCGTTTAAAATACTGACCAAAAGTTTTACTTTCATGTCTTTATCTACGTGATAAACGATTTGTTCAACTGTTTCTGCTGTCGAAGAAACTGGTGTTACGCTGACTTCTTTTGGACGTCGAAGAACTGAATGAGAAAATTTACGGATTGATTTTGGCATTGTTGCCGAAAAGAAAAGTGATTGTCTTTCTTTTGGAATGATTTCTAAAATCTTTTGTACTTCGTGTACAAATCCCATGTCCAACATTCGGTCTGCTTCATCTAAAACAAAAATCTCAATTTGATTGACTTTTAAATGTCCTTGTCCAATCAGATCCAATAAACGACCAGGCGTTGCAATTAAGATATCTACACCATTTTTGATTGCTTCAATCTGAGGATTTTGATTAACACCTCCAAAAATAGCTAAATGTTTTAAGGGTAAATTTTTACCATACAACTGAAAACTTTCGTTGATTTGAATAGCTAATTCACGAGTGGGAGTAAGAATCAAAGTTCTTACTTTTTGTCCTTTACTCGGAGAATTAGTTAAATTTTGTAGAATAGGAATAGCAAACGAAGCTGTTTTTCCTGTTCCTGTTTGTGCACAACCAATAATATCATTTCCTTCTAGTACTAGTGGAATAGATTGCTCTTGAATTTCTGTTGGTTCTGTATAACCAGCTTCTTCAATTGCTTTTAATATTGGTTCAATAATATTTAGTTCTGAAAAATTCATCTTATAAATTTAAAATTTAAATATAAAAAGCACTTCAATAGGAAGTGCTTTTTATATAAGTAAAATTATTATTCTAATTCTTTTGCGCTACGATCTATTTTTTCATCAGGCTCTATTGCATGAACAGAATTCTGTGTATAATTGCGCCATCTGTCTAATAAATCGACCATATCAGCTGGTAATGGCGATTCGAAAGACATTTTTTCTCCCGTCGTTGGGTGTATAAATCCTAAAGTACGTGCATGTAATGCTTGACGAGGACATGCTTTGAAGCAATTCTCGATAAACTGTTTGTATTTAGAGAATGTTGTTCCTTTCAAAATACGTTCGCCACCATAACGCTCATCATTAAACAAAGGATGTCCTTTGTGTTTGAAGTGAGCACGTATCTGATGTGTACGACCAGTTTCTAATTTACATTCAACCAATGTAACATAAGAAAAACGCTCCAAAACTTTATAATGTGTTACAGCGTGTTTACCTTCGCTACCATCTTCAAAGACGGCCATTTGCATACGATCTTTTACATGACGACCAATGTGTCCTGTAATTGTTCCTCCGTCTTCTTCAATAGAACCCCAAACTAGAGCATTGTACAAACGATCTGTTGTATGTTCAGCAAACTGTAAAGCCAAATGATTCATGGCGTGTTCAGTTTTAGCAATAACTAATAAACCACTTGTATCTTTATCAATACGATGTACTAAACCAGGTCGTTCTAACTCCGCTGACATAGACGGTAAATTATCAAAATGATATTTTAATGCATTTACCAAAGTACCTGTATAATTTCCGTGACCAGGATGAACAACCATTCCTGGATCTTTGTCTACTACTGCAACTTGATCGTCTTCGTAAACGATATTTAACGGGATATTTTCTGCAATTACGTCATTTTCTCTTGGAGGAGTAGATAACATAACTTGAATAAGATCGCCAGGTTTTACTTTATAATTAGATTTTACTGGTTCGTTATTAACTAAAATATTTCCGTTTTCGGCAGCTTGTTGAATTTTATTTCTCGTTGCGTTCTCAATTCTTACCATTAAGAATTTGTCTATACGCAATAACGATTGACCTTTGTCAACCGTTATTGAGAAATGCTCATATAATTTATTGTCGTCCTCCTCTTGTAAGAAGTCTTCTAAATCTTCTGTCATTTATATCTTTCTATTCTATTATCACCTCTTCAGCAGCTTTTGGTGCTTCTGTTGGTGGTTTTTGTTCTTGTTGTGTTGGCGCAGTTTGTTTTTGCAATTCATCAATCTGTTGTTGTGCTTGCTGCGTCACGATATCTTTGTATTGAGAGCCACTGATTGTGTCTTCTCCAAAGTTTTTGTATTGTATATCTAACTCGCGTAATTGAGTTCTAATTTTATCTCTTGGCTCTGTTGATAACCAAATATCAATAGGTTGTCCTTGATCATAAGTATCCGTTGCGAAAGGGAATTGATAAACAACTCTTGCATTAATTGTATCTGTAGATGTACCAATAAATTTAACTTGTCCAATTTCAAAGAAATTATCTTTGATTGATCTTTTCGCATCAGTCAAAGTCAAATTAATTAAGTTAGGCATTCTTACACCAGCTAACATTCCACGTCCTAAAACTAAATCGACAGTAGCAAAACGAGGCAATTGTTCACCAGCTTTTACAATTTTTCCGTTGTATAAAATTTTAAGTACAGCATCTTTGGCTAAATCTGGTTCGTAAATAATTTTACCAATCTTAAGTCCAGAAATCTCTAATTGAGTAAATGCTAAACGTTTTGATTTACCAATTAAGTCAGGTAATTCAACCGGACGATATGTTTTCGGGTTTGATTTGATAAAAATACGACGACCTTCTTTTACACGTGATTGTGCAGTTGGATAAAAATCCATTATAGCAAAAGGTTTTGTATTAGGATCAAAACGCGAACTGTCTACTTCGTACGTTAATCCAAGCTCCTCTAATTTAGCGGTCGCTTCATTTATTTTCATTTTTGATAAATCCGGAACTTCCACAAATTCGTTATGGTTGGTATATGAATCTAACCAAACGTTAAATATAAAATGGTAAAGCCCATAAGATAAAGCTAAAACGATTGCTACGTTAAGCAAAACTTGAATGATTGATTTTACTCCTTTCATTGAAATGATTAATTGTCGCACAAATATAGTTTAAAAATAATATTTATGATTGATGTCAAAGTTCTATATTTGAATAAATTTTAAAATAAACATGTTAAGAGTAGCAGTTGTAGCAGGTGGATACACGGACGAAAGCGTTATTTCGCTAAAAAGTTGCGAATTAATATTTGCAAGTTTAAATCCAGAAAAGTACGACAGAACAAGGGTTCGAATCTTAAAAGAAGGTTGGTATGCCGAAATTGATGGTGAAAAATACCCAATCAATAAAGGAGATTTTTCTTTTGATAAAAACGGAGAGAAAATTAATTTCGATGTCGTTTTTAACACAATTCATGGTACACCAGGCGAAGATGGTTATTTACAAGCCTACTTCGAAATGATTGGTATGCCTTACAATGGTTGCCCATTTTATCAATCTGCCTTAACATTCAATAAAAAAGATTGTATTGCAGTGTTGAGTAAATATGGAATTCCGCATGCAAAGTCTGTTTATATTAATAATGGAGAACACTATTCTGAAGATGAAATCATCGCAACAGTAGGTTTACCTTGTTTTGTAAAACCAAATCGTTCAGGATCTAGTTTAGGAATTTCTAAAGTTCATCAAAAAGAAGAGTTTGAAGCTGCGATGCAAAAAGCTTTTAAAGAAGATACAGAAGTTTTGATTGAATCTTTCTTAGATGGAACAGAAGTTTCGGTAGGAGTTTTGAACTACAAAGGAGAAACAACTGTTTTAGGAATTACAGAAATCGTTTCGCACACAGAGTTCTTTGATTATGATGCAAAATACAATGGTTTATCTGATGAAATTACGCCAGCTCGTTTAACACCAGAAGTTGAAGCAAGAGTAAGAGAAGTTGCTGCAAAAGCGTATAAATGTATCAATATGTCTGGTTTTTCTCGTTCAGAGTATATTATTGTAAATGGAGAACCTCATTTTATTGAAATGAATACATTACCAGGTTTTTCACCAGCAAGTATTTTTCCTCAGCAAGCTGCAATTGCAGGAATTGCATTAGAGGATTTGATGGATAGTGAAATAGAATTTGCCTTAAATAGACCTTCAGCATGGATAGAGTAGCCGTTTTTCCTGGATCTTTTGATCCAATTACATTAGGACATTTAGATATTATAGAACGTGCGGTTCCGTTGTTTGACAAGATTATTGTAGCAATAGGAACAAATTCTTCTAAAAATTATATGTTTTCGTTAGAGCAACGAATCAAGTTTATTGAAGATTCTGTTGCAAAATTTGAAAATGTTTCAGTGATGGCTTATAATGGTCTGACTGTTGATTTTTGTGATGAGGTAAATGCACAATTTATTTTACGAGGACTTCGTAATCCAGCAGATTTTGAATTTGAGAAAGCAATTGCCCATACAAACCGTGCAATTACAAATCATAATATCGAAACTATTTTCTTGTTAACATCTTCAGGAAAAGCCTATATCAGTTCAAGTATTGTGCGTGATGTAATGCGTAATGGAGGTAAATATGAAATTTTAGTTCCAGATACTGTGAGAATTTAATAAGCGATATATAATATTATATATAAAACAAAAAAAAGGATACATTAATTATAATGTATCCTTTTTTTTGTTACTATAAATCTAGCGTTAATTGATCTGGTAATAATTTAAATGTCATACGGTGATATTTTGTAGCACCAAATTCTTTTATTGCAGCTCGATGATCTTTTGTAGGATAACCTTTATTCTTTTTCCAATTGTACATTGGATATTCTTCATGAATTTTTTCCATGTACTCATCGCGATAAGTTTTGGCAAGTATAGAAGCAGCTGCAATATTCATATACTTAGCATCTCCTTTTACAATACACTCATGTGGAACATCTTTATAAGCATTAAATCGATTTCCGTCAACAACGATCATTTCTTTAGGGCAATCTAATTGATCAATTGCACGATGCATAGCCAAAAAACTAGCGTTAAGAATATTAATTTCATCAATTTCATTAGGCCAAACAATTCCAACAGCCCAAAAACGTGCGTTTTCTTCGATGAAGGCCCTAAGGGAATTTCGTTTCTTTTCTGTTAATTTTTTTGAATCATTGATTATTTCATTTTCAAAATCATTTCCTAAAATAACAGCAGCGGCAACAACAGGTCCACTTAAACATCCTCTTCCTGCTTCATCACACCCTACTTCATATTCCCAATTTGATAAAACTTTAAGCAATTTTTTATTTTTTTAACAAAGTTATTAAAATTTAGTAAAAAAAAGTTTTGTAAATGTTATAGAAATCTTAAGTTTATAAAAGTTTTAAAAATGTTTTAACAAATGAGGAGAAATTTAAAAAACTTGTTTGTATTAGGAGGGCTTCTTTTAGGAGCTTCATTATACGCTCAAGAAAAGACGGTTACAGGTACTGTAACTGACAAAGATGGTTTCGGAGTTGCAGATGCTGTTGTAAAAAGTTCTTCTGGTAAAGAAGTTTATACTGATGAAGAAGGGAAATTCAGTATAGAAGCTAACCAAGGAGATATTATTACAGTTGAGTCTGTAGGATTACCAACACAAACTTTTGTTGTAGGTACTTCTACATCTTACAATGTGTCTTTAAAACAATCTGAAGAAATTGAATTAGAGGGTGCTGTTGTAACTGCATTAGGAATTACACGTGAGAAAAAATCTTTAGGATATGCTTCTCAAGAAGTAAAAGGTGATGTTATTGCAGCTGCAAGAGGGAATAATCCATTAAATTCTTTATCGGGGAATGTAGCTGGTCTATCAATCTCTAATAACTCAGGTAACTTAGGAGGGTCGACTCGTATTGTATTAAGAGGTTTACGTTCTATTACTGGAGAAAATAGACCATTAATTGTTATTGATGGAATTCCTATGAGTAACAATAACGTTAACGGATCTGGAGCATCAAGTGGTGGTGGTGGCCGTGATTATGGTGATGGAGCATTTGATATGAATCCTGATGATGTAGAATCTATCAATGTATTGAAAGGTGGACCTGCTTCAGCATTATATGGTTCTCGTGGAGCGAATGGTGTAATCATGATTACGACTAAAAAAGGTAAAAAAGGGCGTGATGAAATTACTGTTAATACAGGAGTTTCATTTGATCAAGTTGCAATTAGTCCAAAGTTACAAAGACTTTATGGAGGTGGATCAAAAGATACATTTAATACAATTACTGTAGATGGAAAAAAATACAATATTGTAGAGTATCAAATGGATGAATCTTGGGGACCTAAATACAATGGTCAAATGGTATTGCATTGGAATGCATTCAATCCAGAAGATCCAAAAAATTACATGATTGCGAAAGAATGGAAAGCACCAGCTCATGATGTAGACTCATTCTATAATACAGGTATTACGTATACTAACTCTGCAACTTTTGCAAAGTCTTATGAAAATACGAATGCTAAACTAGCAATATCGAATGTTAATCAAACAGGTATTATACCTAATTCTTCTTTAAAAAGAACAACACTTAACTTGGGTGTTGATAATAAATTCAACGATAAATTTCAAGTTTCTGGAGATATCAATTATGTAAGAACTGACGGATTTAATCGTCCTGAGTTTGGATATGGAGATAACTCTGTAATTCAGAAGTTTTATCAATGGGGACAACGTTCGTTAGATTTTTCAGCACTTAAAAACTATAAAAATAGTAAAGGAGAGCAGCAATCTTGGAACAGAACTGCTTGGAATAATGCAACGCCATTATATTCTGATAACCCGTATTGGATTATAAATGAAAATACATCTGATGATAGACGTGATCGTTTCTATGGAAATGTGAAGTTAAGATATGATATCTTACCTGGTTTATATGCTACAGGTGCTATTTATGGAGATCACTATAATTTACAAATTCAAGAAAGAGTTGCAATTGGATCTCAAGCTACTTCAGGATATTCACTATTTACTCGTCAGTTTACAGAGATGAACTATGAAGGACGTTTAAATTATGAGAAAAAATGGACTGATTTAAGTTTAAATGCTTTTGCAGGTGTTAATAGACGTCATGAGACAAGATCTAATGTTAATGCTGCAACATCAGGAGGGTTAGTAGTTCCAGATTTATATTCATTATCTAATTCAATGGCATCTCCTACAGTATCTAATTATAGATCTAAGAAAAGAGTAAATTCTGTATTTGCAGGAGCCTCATTAGGTTTTTATGATATTTTCTATTTAGATGTAACTGCTCGTAATGACTGGTCATCAACTTTACCTGATGGAAATAACTCATATTTTTACCCTTCAGTTTCTGGAGCTTTTGTTTTCTCAAATATCCTTAAACAAGATTGGTTAACATTTGGTAAAATTAGAGGAGGATGGTCTCGTGTAGCAAATGATACAGATCCATTTAATTTAATTGATACATACGCTAACAATACTTTTACAGGTACAACTAACTTAGGAGATCCTTATTATTTATTACCTGGAGCTAAGGCAAATAGAAATCTTAAACCTGAGATGGTAGATTCTTGGGAAGTTGGATTAGAAATGCAATTCTTCAAAAATCGTTTTGGATTTGATGTAACTTACTATCAACAAAAAACAAATGATTTAATTGTTCAAAATACAACTCCACCAGAAACAGGATTTACTGCTAAATGGTATAACGCTGGGGTAATGGAAAACAAAGGTATTGAAGCAATGGTAAGAATTACACCAATTCAAACTGAAGAGTTCTCATGGGATTTTGCATGGAATTTTGCTAAAAACGACAACAAAATTGTAGAACTTTACGGAGACTTACAATCTATTACTTTAGCAACAGCACCATTCAAAGCTGGAGTTTACGCGATGTTAGGATCTAAATACGGTCAAATCCGTGGAACGGATTTTATTTATGATGATCAAGGAAACAAAGTAGTAGGAGCAAATGGATTATATATTTCATCAGGTGTTAAAAATTTAGGTTCAGTTTTACCAGATTATAACATGGGATTCCGTAATACATTTACTTACAAAGGAGTGTCTTTATCAGCTTTAATTGATGTTCAAAAAGGAGGTAAATATTTTGCATTAACAAATATGTGGGGTATGTACTCTGGTATGTTAGAAGCTACAGCTGCTAATGGAGTTCGTGAAAATGGGGTTATTTCTAAAGGAGTTACAGGAACAGTTAAATCTAATGGAGATGGTACTTACACAGTAACAAATACTGCAGAGAATAAAACTGTAGTAGATGCTTCTGATTACTTCGGAAATTATTATGCAGGACCAACTTCTCAAAACGTATTTGATTCTGATTATATTAAATTAAGAGAAGTTACATTATCGTATACTTTCCCTAAAAAATGGTCAGGACCATTCTCTAATGTTGTGGTTTCTGCCTTCGGAAGAAACTTAGCTACATGGGGATTAGATAACAAAGACTTTGATCCTGAAGTTGCTACAGGAGGTTCAGGAAATGTACAAGGTTTAGAAGGAGGTTCATTACCTTCAACAAGATCTTTTGGTATGAATCTTAAATTACAATTTTAATTTACAAAAAGAGTTATGAAAAAGAATATAGGAAAATATTTGTTAATGGCTACTTTGTTAGGTTCTACAGCAATGTTCACTTCTTGTGACAATGGATTAGCAGAACTTAATGAAAATCCAAATAGCCCTGAAATTGTACCTACGTATACTGTTTTTAATGGTGCTACAAGATATTTAATGTCTAGTGCTCGTGATGGATGGTGGTCAGCACGTTTGTCAATGCCTTGGATGCAATATACAGCGCAAATCAATTATACAGAAGAAGATAAGTATCAATACCGTGATACACAAACAACGAATTCATGGATTCAGTTATACAGATCAGCTTCTAACTTTAAAGATATTATTGATAAATGTAAGAACCCAGCTACAGCAGCTCAAATGGAGCAATATGGATATTTAGATAACCAAATTGCAATATCGAGAATTATGTTAGCTTATACGTTTGATCAATTAGTATCTAGCTATGGAGATGTACCTTATTGGTCTTATGGTAATAAGAATGCAGATTTTCAGGCATTACAAATTGATGATTTTGCTGCACCAAAATATGTTACTCAGCAAGTTATTTATGAAGACTTATTAAAAGAGTTAAAAGAAGCTTCTGAACAAATTAATGTTAAACAATCTGGATTTACTGCTGGAGATAACATTTATGGAGGAGATGCTGCAAAATGGAAAAAGTTTGCAAACTCTTTACGTTTAAGAATCGCTAATCGTGTAAAAGCTAAATTACCATCAGCAAATGCTCATATTACAGATGCTATTGCAAAAGGAGTTTTTACATCTAATGATGATAATGCGGCTCAAGCATTTGGAAATTCAACAGCTGAAGGATCTCCATTCTGGGCAACTTTCTTTACAGGAAGTATGCGTACTGACTTTGCGATGAATAAACAATTCATTAATTTATTAAAAGGTCAATCAACGAAAAACTTTGGATTAGATCCTCGTTTACAAGCTTATGCAGCTCCAACAGGTCTTAAAAAATCTGAAGTTTATCCAGCTTCTTATTCAGATTCTAATGATTTAACAAAATACGAAGGTATGCCTTATGGTTTACCAGATAAAATGTTATCATTAAACAATGATACTTCAACACTTTCGTTTGCATCTAAGTATGTAATGACTCCTACTTATGCAGAAGTTTTAATGGAATATGCTGAGGTAGAATTTATCTTATCAGAATTAAACGGATGGGATGCTACGCACTATAAAGCAGGAGTACAAGCTTCTATGGATAAATGGGGAGTAGATGCAGCTAAAGCAACAGCTTATGTAAATGCATTACCAGCGGCTAATCAAGAGAATGTTATTTCTCAAAAATATTTAGCTTTATTCATGCAAGGAGCTGAGGCTTGGAATGAGTATCGTAGAACTGGTTACCCTTCAGGTGGTATTTTATTATTACCAGGGCAAACAGCAAAAGATAATAATGGAGCAACTTATACATTTACTCCTTTAATGTCAGGTAATGTTGTTGCTAAAGACTTACCAGCTCGTGTACGTTATCCAATTACTCAACCATCATTAAATGGAGCTAACTATAAAGATGCTTCATCAAAATTAAGTAATGGCGATGAGATTAATTCAAAATTATTTTTCGCTAAATAATAAAATTAATTATCCTCAATAGTTTTTAAACCACTTCGAAAGAAGTGGTTTTTTCTTTTAGTTTATTTTTTGTAAATTCATCTCTAATGAAACATAGGTTATGAATTTTATAATAAAGACTTTTTTTATATTATTAAGCTTTACTAATTTAATTTTTGCTCAAAGTAATTTAAGAAAAGTAGAGATAAGTATTTGCTTAAATTATAAT
Organism: Empedobacter sedimenti; assembly: GCF_030005555.1. GTDB lineage: Bacteria > Bacteroidota > Bacteroidia > Flavobacteriales > Weeksellaceae > Empedobacter > Empedobacter sedimenti. The sequence goes on from NZ_JASCQG010000004.1 coordinate 110,242, forward strand.
TTTGATTCTAACTTACTATTGGATACACCAGATGATTTGGGTGATATTCAAGATGAGTTTTATCGGCAGAATCCAGATTTAGATGATTCTAAGTATACTCACGATGGAGTTGTCTATAAGAACTTACTTACTACAATAAGATATTCTAATGTGAAAAGAACTTTTCTAATTGATGATGGAAATAAAGATAGAAAAGTTTTTTATTTGAAATTCATGGAGAATACAATGAATAACCCAAATTTTTTTCCTGTAGAAGTAACTTATATTAGAAGTAGAAATCCACCTTCTCTTAGTGGCGAAGTATTAGAAGGTTGTCTAGAAAATAATTTCGAAAAATATGATTTAACAAATATTTCTTTGATAAAAGCTTTTATTGATGTTCCTATAGATGAAAGAGTTTTACTTTTTAGTCTTTATAAAAGTAAAATTGATATGGAGTTAGATCAAAATAAAATAGAGGATTCAGAGTGGAGAAATTATATAATTAATCCAACAGACCATCATAAAGTTTATTTAAAAATATCATTTAAAGACTCAGATAAAAAATGTATATCATATTCAGCAATTGATTTAAAATTAAAAGACTATTCAACTCAATTGAAGCAGACTGAATTTGAGTTTTGTGGAACACCATTTACTATTGACGGACCAGATAATCAATCTAATTATGAATGGTATTATAATGGCGTTTTAAAATCAAAAAATAAGGATGTTACTATTGATGAATTAGGAGAGTGGATAGTTTATTTTGATAATGATTTGGGGTGTAAATCAAGTGTTAAAGTAAATGTTATTTCAGAAAAATTAAGATCAAGAATAGAAAAAGTTACTGCAACATCAAATAGTGTAACGATAATTCCTTTCCCTAATGCGAATCTTGAAATGTATTCATTAGATGGAATTAATTTTCAAAAAAGTCCAATTTTTTATAATCAAACAGCTGACTTTGTTAATATTTGGTATAAAACAAAATTAGGATGCGTTTTTGGTCCATTTCCATTTGATATTGCCAATGGTTTCAATTTTTTATCGCCTAATGGTGATGGTATTAATGATACATGGAATCTTAGAAATAAAGAGTTTTATAAGAATGCAATTATTCAAATTTTTGATAGATATGGAAAGATTGTCGAAGATGGTATTGTGAATGATATTCTCCCTTGGAATGGAAAAAGGAATAATTTGACTTTACCAACAGGTTCTTATTGGTTTATTATTAAAGACGAGAAAGAAACATTGAAATCAGGATATATTGTATTGAAATTAAAATAGCAAACCATTTGGTTTGCTATTTTTTTCTTTTTTTATAATACTTTTTACTAATTTGAATAATTAGGAGCTTCTTTTGTAATCACAACATCGTGTGGATGCGATTCGTGTAAGCCGGCACCTGTGATACGTACAAATTTTCCGTTTTCAATTAAATCTTGGATTGTTGCAGTTCCGCAGTATCCCATTCCGGCACGTAAACCACCACATAATTGATAAATAACATCAGCGATAGATCCTTTGTGAGGAACACGACCTTCAATTCCTTCTGGAACTAATTTCTTTGCATCAGCTTGGAAATAACGATCTTTAGAACCACGTTTCATCGCAGCTAAAGAACCCATTCCTTGATAAGCTTTAAATTTACGACCTTGGAAAATAATTTCTTCTCCTGGTGCTTCATCTGTTCCTGCAAATAAACTACCTAACATTACTAAGTTTGCTCCAGCAGCAACAGCTTTTACAATATCTCCTGATAATTTGATTCCACCATCACCGATGATTGAAACATTACGCGTTTTTGCATAATTGTAAACATCATGAATAGCAGAAAGTTGAGGAACACCAACACCAGCTACAACACGAGTTGTACAGATAGATCCTGGTCCAACACCAACTTTTAATGCATTTGCACCTGCATCAATCAATGCTTTTGCAGCTTCAGCAGTTACAATGTTTCCACCAACAATATCTAATTCTGGGAAAGCATTTCTAACTTCGGCAACTTTACTGATAACTCCAGCAGAATGTCCGTGAGCAGAATCTAAAGCAACAATGTCAACTCCTTTATTTACTAAAGCTTGAACGCGTTCTAATGTATCTGCACCAACTCCAACTCCTGCACCTACACGTAAACGACCTTTAGAGTCTTTACAAGCATTAGGGAATTCAGTTAAATTGTCAATATCTTTAATTGTGATTAAACCAATTAATTTATTGTGCTCATCAACGATTGGTAATTTTTCGATACGGTAACGAGAAAGAATTTCTTTTGCTTTTTTAAGATCTGTATCAATATCAGAAGTAATGATGTTTTCTTTTGTCATTACATCTTCTACTAATTGATCAAAGTTTTCTTGATAACGAATATCACGGTTTGTAATAATACCAACTAACGTTCTGTCTTCCTCAACAACTGGCAAACCAGAGATTTTATATTTCTCCATTAAGTTTACAGCATCTTGTAACTTGTGATGACGTGATAAAGTAATAGGGTCAGAAATCATTCCGTTTTCAGAACGTTTTACCATATCAATTTCATTCGCTTGTTCTTCGATTGACATGTTTTTGTGAATAAAAGATAATCCACCTTCACGTGCTAATGCAATCGCTAATCTTGCTTCGGATACAGTATCCATTGCAGCAGAAACAATCGGAATGTTAAGGGTAATATTGTCTGTGAATCTTGTTTGTAGAGATACTTGGTTCGGTAATATCTCTGAGTAGGCAGGCACTAATAACACATCGTCAAAAGTGAAGCCCGTTTGTAGAATTTTGTCTGTTAAAGGCATTGCTTTTTGCATTGCAAATTTAGATGATAAATGTATAGAATCAAAATTATTTTAAAAAATCTATCACTATTTTTTTGAATTTGATGTTTTGTTAATATGATAATTAAACGATTACAAATAGAAAAATATTAGATAAAATAATCTTTAAAACATTGTTGTATTCTATAAATCTAATCATAATTTAATCTTTTCAAGATTCAGCTATATCAAATATTTATCTTATTTTCGCAAGATAGTTTATTGAACAAGATGGAGTTAAATTTCAAAAAATGGAATAACATCTTAGGTGTAGCTATGTTCCTGATTTCGATAATTTTGTATTTATCGAGTATGGAGCGCTACCTAAGTTTATGGGATTGTGGAGAATACATTGTATCATCTGCAAAATTAGGAATTACGCATGCGCCTGGAGCGGCTTTGTTTCAAATTGTTGGAGCAGTTTGGTCTGGTTTAGCTTTTGGTGACGGAAGCAAATATGCAATTTTAATTAACAGTACTTCGGCATTTTATAGTGCAGTTACAATTATGCTGTTGTTTTGGACAATTACATATTTTGTGCGCAAAATGTTTGCAAATACACAAGATCCAATCAATGTAGATGCTATCGAAATGAATGCTACTCAAAAAATAATCGCTCTTGGAAGTGGATTAGTTGGTGCGGCGGCGTTTATGTTTAGTGATACATTCTGGTATTCAGCAGTAGAAGGAGAAGTTTATGCAATGGCATCATTGTTTACAGCTTTACTTTTTTGGTTAATTACTAAATGGGATCAGGTTGCAGATACTCCTCGTGGAAACAAATGGTTAGTTATTATCTCTCTGGTAATCGGACTTTCTATCGGTGTTCACCTAATGGCAATGTTATCTATACCAGCAGTTTGTTTCGTTTATTATGCTCGTAAATATAGATTTACAATCAAGAGTTTTATTATTGCCAATTTAATAACGTTAGCAATTTTAGCTTTTGTATTCAAAATAATTTTCCCAGTTGTGATGACTTTCTTTGGTAAAACAGAGATCTATGTTGTCAATAATTTGGGAATGCCTTTCAATTCAGGTACAATTATCGCGACAGTTATTTTAATCGCAATCTTCTATTTCGCAATCAAATTAACACAAAAGTATGGTTCAGCGTTATTGAATACGATTTCGTGGTGTGTGATTTTTATGTTAATTGGTTTCTCTTGTTGGTTAGTTATTCCGATCAGAGCCAATGCAAATCCTCACATGAATTTGAATGATCCTGATACAGCTTTAGGTGTTTTAGATTACTTTAATCGTGAACAATATGGTTCTTGGCCAGTAATGTACGGACCAGTTTTTACAGCTCATATCGCTAACGATGGTTTAAAACGTGATGCAAATGGAGCACCAGAAAGCACAGTTCGTAGTTCAGAATATATCAAAGATCAACGTACAGGGAAATATTTAAAAGTTTCGGATCGTTTAGATTATAAGTATGAAGATAAATATGTAAAATTCTTTCCTAAAATGTTCAGCCCAGATGCTTCTATTATGGAGAATTATGCGGCTGTTTATGCATTCCCAAAGTTTTCTTTAAACTCTAAGTATGCAGGTGATTCTGAAGCTCAGAAAATGTATGCGCAATTGGTTGAGAAACGTCAAAATCGTCAATTAAAAGTTGCTGAATTAAAAAAATACAATGAAATTTTAGATATCGAACCTCCAACATTTGGAGAACAATTTAATTACTTTGTAGATTATCAGATCAACTATATGTTTATCCGCTATTTTATGTGGAATTTCTCTGGTCGTCAAAATGATTTAGAAGGTAATTTTGAAATTACTAAAGGAAACTGGATTTCTGGAATTCCTTTCATAGATAATCCACGTTTGGGTGATCAATCAAAATTACCAGAAGAGTATAAAAATGATGGTACAAACGTTTACTTTATGTTGCCATTGATTTTAGGTTTAATCGGTCTATTTACGCAATTAAACAGAAATTTTGTTAATTGGTGGTCGCTATTATCGTTGTTTATTTTAACAAGTGTCGGAATTATATTTTACACATCTGTAAAACCTTTCGAGCCGCGCGAACGAGATTATGCTTTGGTAAGTAGTTTTTATGCCTTTTCTATTTGGATTGGTTTAGGAGTTCAAGGAGTTTATTTATTAATCAAGAAATTAATGAAGAAAGAATTGAGTCCATCTTTAGCATTAGGAACGACAGTTATTTTGGCTGGAATTCCAATTTTGATGGGTGCTCAAAACTGGGACGATCACGATCGTTCAGAACGTTCAGTAGCTTATTCTTTGGCATATAATTATTTGAATCCTTTAGAGAAAAACGCTATTCTTTTTGTATATGGTGATAATGATACTTATCCACTTTGGGGATTACAAGAAACGGAGAATTTCCGTGATGATGTAAAAATTGCCAATTTAACGTTAGCAGCTTCACCATGGAATTTAGAGCAATTGCTACGTAAAACATATAATGCAGCGCCACTTCCTAGTGATTTGAAGCCGAAAGATTATCAAACAGGAACAAATGATCAAATTTTTGTGGTAGGTAATTCAATCAAAGGGCTATTTGACCAATTAAATGGATTTATAAAACCAGGATCTAACCAAACGTTAGAATCATTGAGTCAATTACCAATTGAACAAGTTGGACAATATTTTGCTGATCCTGAAATTGATCCAAACCAAGTAATGTCAGTTTATAAAAACTTGAAACCATTACAAAAATACTTGACAACGGATAGTATGACAGCTAAAGAAGCGATGGCTTTTTTAATGAACAATAAATCGCCAGAAAAACAAGCTTTAGCAGATTATTTTGGTTATCCAATTGGTCAAGCAAACTATTTACCAGTTTCTAAAATTATCGTTCCAGTAAACAAAGCAAATGCTTTAAAATATGGAATTGTTAATCCAAAAGATGCAGATAAAATGGTAGATTCTATTGTTATTGATATTAAAGCATCAAGCTTATTCAAAAACAATTTATTGTTGTTATCAATGATGGCAAAATATAATTGGGATCGTCCTATATATTTCAGTGGAGGAGGAATTTCTGATCCAGAAAATACATTCTACATGAATGATTATTTGTTGAATGCTGGATTAAGTTATAAACTTGTTCCAATTCATACTCCATTTGGTAAAGGAGGAATTATTGGTGCTTCAGATAACGATATGTTATTAAGAACATTTAACTCTTACAAATGGTCTGGATACAATAATCCTGATGCTTCGTTTAGCTTAACTGAACGTAATTATACATCTTCTTATCGAAATGCGGCTGTTCGTTTAGCAGATGATTTATTGAATGCAGGACGTAAAAAAGAAGCGGTTCAAGTATTGGATAAAGTGATGTTAGAAATTCCGGCTTTAGCTCGTTACGACATTGGTTATGGTGTAAGTAGAATTGCAGGAATTTATTTGAAAGCCGGTGAGGATAAAAAAGCACAAGAGTTATTTGACCACGTTCGTAAACAAGCAAATGCTAAAATTGCGTTTTTTGAATCTTTACCGAATGGGAAAGGTTACTCGGTCGGAGCAGATTTAGCAACAGCTAAAAATGATTTGATGATGTCTTTATATAACGAAGCTTCTGCTTTAGGTGAAAGAGGAGACAAAGCAAAAGCGCTGAAAGTATTTGAAACAGGATATTCTCCAGTTTTGAAAAAATTTGAGGCAATGTATAAAGAAGTAATTGCAGATGGTAAAGTAGATGATGCCGAACAAACAAAAATTATGAATCAGTTTAATTATTTAGATGAAATGATTGGTGTTGCAGCAGAAATTGATACTAATTATGCCAAAACTCAACAAGATTTATTATATAAAATGGTCGGACAATAAGTCAAACTAATATAAATGTGAAAGCTCCAAAATAATTTTGGAGCTTTTTTTGTATGATAAACTTACTGAAAACGAATTTGATACTATTTCATAACTTAAGTTTAGCTTAAATTTTAGTGAGTTTGGCACATAAATTGAAATTATACAAATTGGTTTAACAAAATTGTAAATATTTTAAAACATTATAAAAATGAAAAAAGTATTATTGACAGCTGCTTTCGCAGTAGCAGGTATGGTAGGAGTTTCAGCACAAACTTCAGGAGTAGAAGGAACAGTTCATGTAGGTATTCCAGTTGGTGATGCATCAGACGTTTCGTCATTTAACTTAGGAGTAGATTTAGCTTATTTACACCCAATCTCAAGCAATTTCAAGTTAGGAGGTAAAGTTGGTTATGATCATTTTATTGCAAAAGACGATTATAAAAATGTAGGTGGTGAAGATTTTGGATTTATTCCATTAGCAGCAACTGCTAAATATGAATTTGGTAATAACTTATTCGTAGGTGCAGATTTAGGTTATGCATTCTCAACTAAAGATTATATCGAAGGAGGATTATTTTGGCAACCTAAATTTGGTTACTCTGGTGCTAACTTTGATGTATATGCAGGATACAAAGGTATTTCTATAGATAATGATAATTATTCTAATTTTAATGCCGATGCTGTTTCAGTAGGATTTGCATATAAATTTTAATCAGAATAATATTTGATATTAAAAGCTACATCGAAAGATGTAGCTTTTATTGTTTATATATGTTAAATTTTTGTAATTAAGTAATTGTTTATTAGTTAAATAAAAGTTGAAAAATGATTTTAACATCATTTGGCATATATGTTGAAATTATGCATACATCATAATTAGAAACTTAAAAATTATAAAAAAATGAAAAAGATATTTTTTATTGCTGCTGCAATGTTAGGAGTTGTTAGTTTGAGCGCACAAGAAAAAACGACATCTGCACAATTTGGTATTAAAGCTGGTGCTAACATGTCTTCATTTAATGGTAAAGATGTAGATGATAATGACTACAAAGTTGGTTTTGGAGCTGGTTTATATGGTCATTTTCCAATTACGGAACAATTTGCTGTTCAGCCAGAGGTTAATTTTACTCGAATGGGTGGAAGAGAAAAAACTGATGTAAGAGAAGCTGGGAATACAACAGTAAAAACGTACAATAAAACAACGTTAGATTATATTCAGGTTCCGGTAATGTTAAAGTATTATCCTGCAGGGACTCGAGTTAATGTAGAAGTTGGTCCACAGTTTGGGTACAATGTGTATGCGAGTAATAAAACGCAAGTAAGTACATACGCAAATAATACAGTTTACAACGTGGAAGCAAAAACAGATGAGAAAGATAATATTAAAGATTTCGATTTTGGTGTAAACTTCGGTGTAGGATATAATGTGACGGATAATATTAATGTAGGAGCGCGTTATTACATGGGATTAACTAAAATTGGAGATGATAAAAACAACAATAATGTAGAAGTTGGTGATGTGAAAAACCATTCATTTTCTTTAGGAGTTGGATATTCGTTCTAATCGAAAAGATTTAATTATAAATAAAAAAGGATTCTGAATTTTTCAGAATCCTTTTTGTGTTTTTATAGAGTTGAATTTTTAATCTTTCAAGGCAATTTTTTTGATCGATTGAGTCAAAATTATTTTATTAATGATGAATAAAATAATGACAATTATTAATCCAAAACCAATCACTTCCCAAACGTGAGAACTTTCTGTTGCCATAAATTTTCCGACTTTTTCTTTGATGATATCTAAAATAAAATAAACCAACGGAATCGAAATAATATAACTGATTAACATAAATATAATCGAAAATTTAAGATACGGATGAGCTAATTGATTGATGTTATATCCAATCAAAAATAAATCTTTCGTTTTGTGCTTGTTCTTTTCAATCATCAATTGGAAATTGATAATCATCAACCAAATTGCTGCAAAAACAATGATTAAACCAATAAATAAAACCAACGAAAAAGCTAATTTCAGATAATACGTCAATTCATTATTTTTCAATTCATCTTTGTTGATATCATAATTTTGTTGTTCAAAATAAGTTGAAGCATTTTCATCACCTTGCGACTTTGTTTCAACAACAATTCGCGAAGGTTTAGTATTTTTTTGAGGCGAATAAGTATGATTTGCCCATTCCAAAAAGTTTTTAGGAACTAAAATCGTATTAATTTTTGTGGTAAAATCTACAATTCTTGCTTGATATACTTTCTGATTTTCCCCTTTTCCTAAAATCAATTGAAAAGGAATTTTAGTAAATAATCCTTCCGAAACTTGCGGTAAACCTTGACTTGTTGCAAAACCGAAATTGTACAAATTCAAATAACTTTTCGGAATAATAATCGGAATGAAATCTTGTCCTTCTTGCCATTTCCAATCCGATTCTTTTACATCAATAAAATCTTCTGGAACAGATTCGAAAAATAAATCAGTCGAAAAACCACGAATTCCAGCAACGCCACCAACTTGCAATTTTACAGGAAATTGACTGCTTTTGAATGTTCCAACTTTTGCCACAAAACTTTGTGATTTCAATTCGTTGATTTCATCTTCGCTAAAATTTGGTTTCTCCCCAGTGAAAGTTTGTAATGACGATATTTTTTTGTTCAAAATCACATAATTTGCTTTCCAAACGGAACTATCTTCTCCAAAATTTTTGGCATAATCCAAATAAATTGTTCCAGCCAAAATCAAGATAAAAAATCCAATGATTGAGAAAAAACAAAAGGTTGTAATTCGCAAGAAACTTAGGTTTTTACGAACTAATTTTTCGATTAAAGTATTAGAGTTGAATGACATTTGCAAGGCGTTTATCGTGAATTTCGTGTAAGCTTGTAAAAATGATTCCAGCGTTATTTTTTGCAGCTTCTTTGGTAACCAAATCAATCAGAAGTTGTTGATTCACATCGTCCAAATGACTAAAAGGTTCGTCTAAAAGCAAGAAGTCAAACGGTTGACAAAGTGCGCGAATCACTGCAATTCGCTGACGTTGGCCATAAGAAAGATGAATCGCTTTTTGATGTAAATGACTTTTTAAACCAACTTTTTCTATCCATTCAATAATCTGGTTTTCGGATTGATGTTGCGTTAATACATTTTTTAATTGAATATTTTCCATCAAAGTCAATTCTTCAAACAAATGTAAACCTTGAAAAACATAGGCGATTTTTTCGCGTCTAATTTTTGTCCAATCATTCAAAGAATAATTCTTAATATTTTGTCCATCAAACAAAACTTCTCCGTCATAATCTTTTCTATCGCCGTATAAAATATTAATCAACGTTGATTTTCCAACACCAGAATGTGCAACGATTTGATAAATATTTCCGCTCGAAAAAGTGTATGTATTTTTCCAAATTTCAGATTGTTCGAACCCAAATTCTTTCAGAGGATGTGGAACAAGTTGACTGATTTTAATTTCCATTTTGTTGTGCAGCTTGATTGAAAAATAGAGAATAAGCCTCGTCCAAAAGCAATAAAATCACTTCCAAACTGTTTTTATCCGTTTTTTTCATGTGTATTTTTCCTGTTTTTGTGTATTCATCAGAAACGCGATAATCAATGTAATCAAAGTTGGATAAAACCGTTTGCATTTCTTTTGTGTTTCCGAAAGGTATTTGTTGGTAAATATAATTTTGAACTTCTTTTGGATATTGATCAAAATTTAGATTAACATAACCAAACATCGGATTTGAGGCATTTGTAGCGTATTCTGATGTGACAAAATTTGAAGAACTTACCATATTGTTCAAATATTGATTCATAATCGATTGATTATTTGTGATGTACATCAAATTGTTTTTGTACGTCATATAAATTTTCATGTTTGACGAAATGGGTAACATGTAATAAGGTCCAATTTTTTGAATATTTTCTTGATGTGCTTTGATAAATTCGTTGAAGAAAAGATTGTTTTTCATTTTTCCACCCAAAACAAATTGAGGATAAACAATACGCTGGATGAAAGCTTCTTTTTTACCGAAAAAATCGTTTGGATTGAATGCTTGTCCAATCTCAAAATCATAAACACTAAATAAAGCTTCGCCTTCAAAACTTTGCTCCAATTTGTTTAAGTCAATTTCATATTGTTCTAAAAAAGTAGTCAAGAAATTTTGATTTTCGAACACATAACGCGTGTTGGCAGGATGAATTCCAAGTCCAATGTTCATATAACTTTGCGAAGGGAAATACTTAAAAAAATCTGTATTAATTTTTGATTTCCACATTGGGCGTTTTTCTAATTCAACTTTTGTTATTGCGTCTGGGTGAAATTTTTGAGTAAAATTTATTCCATCCGAAGTAAAGGAAATAAAATTAACCCAAGAACTTTTTGTAAAATCAAGGTTTTTCTTTTCAGAACTTTCGTGTTTTGAGAAGTTTTTCAAAAAGTTTCCAGTGTACCAAATGTTGATATCCTGCGAGTTTTTAACAAAATCTCCAAAACTATTATTTTCCTTCGCAAGTGAATGTTTATCGTTTATAATTTTAGTAAAATAATCTTGAATCGCTTTTTCTTCAACGCCAAACTCAGAAACAATGACTAAGAATTGAGATTTATTCCAAGCCATAAATGGTTTATTGAATCCAGAAATAGTCGTAAAACCCTCTTTCTTTTCAAAAGAAATATCTTTTTTGTATAAACCCTTGTAAATAGTTGTTAGATGTTCTTCAAATTGATCTTTGTCGCGCATATTTGTAATTAATGCGACCATATTTTTTCCGTTAATTTTTTGTCCAAAAAGGTAAATCGGACTAATAATATCAATTCCTGCAGAAGTAGGATTGTCTTTTATTTCGTTTAATAATTGATCAAATGTAGGGTCTTGGTTTTTGATTTCGCCTTCTGCTAATTGATAGAATTTGTATTGATTTAATTTTTGAAAATTGCCCTTTTCAGCTATTGATTTTGGATTGATCAACGCAACAAAATCTGCATCAGTCGGAATTAAAATAGTATAATCATCATTTTTAGAACAACTTGCAAATAGCAAAATGATGGCTATAATAGAATAGTATTTAAAGACTTTTTTCATTTTCGTTATATTTAAAAAATCATTGATTTCGCATTTTTTCATCTTTCTGTAAATGCATAAATTAACCTAGAATTAATAACTCTCAAGATTGGGTTAAATTTAAGCAATTATTAATATGATTTTCGTTTCTATCGCTATAAAAATATCTAAAATTTGCTTATATTCGCACTCCTTGATTTAGAAGATTTAAAGAAAGAATTCGATGGCAAAAAAGTTTAAAGAATATAAGCACTTAGACTTGGTACAAGTCTCAAAAGAAACATTAGAAGATTGGAAACAAAATAATGTTTTCGAAAAAAGTATCACGTCTCGAGAAGGAAAAGATTCGTACGTTTTTTATGAAGGACCGCCTTCTGCAAACGGGAAGCCTGGTATTCACCACGTTTTAGCACGTTCTATCAAAGATATATTTTGTCGTTTTCAAACGTTGAAAGGAAAACAAGTTTTTCGTAAAGCGGGTTGGGATACGCACGGTTTACCAGTAGAATTGGGAACTGAGAAAGAATTAGGAATTACCAAAGAAGATATTGGAACGAAGATTTCAATTGAAGAATATAACGAAGCGTGTAAACGTACTGTAATGCGTTACACTGATTTGTGGAATGATTTGACTGAAAAAATGGGTTATTGGGTGGATATGGAAGATCCATACATCACGTATAAACCAAAATATATGGAGTCTGTTTGGTGGTTATTGAAGCAAATTTATGACAAAAACTTTTTGTATAAAGGTTATACAATTCAGCCATATTCTCCAAAAGCTGGTACAGGTTTATCTTCGCACGAGTTAAATCAACCAGGAACTTATCAAGATGTTACAGACACAACGATTGTTGCTCAATTCAAAGTAAAGAAAGATTCGACAGATTTATTCAATGATTTTGATGGAGATGTTTATTTCTTGGCTTGGACAACTACGCCTTGGACGTTGCCATCAAATACAGCGTTAACAGTTGGTCCAACTATTGACTATGTTGTAGTTGAAACATTCAATCAATATACATTTGAGCCAATTCGCGTAATTTTAGGAAAACCATTGGTTGCTAAACAATTCGGAAAACCATATTTCTTAGCAGAAACAGAAGAAGACTTCAAAGTTTACGCAGCAGGAAATAAACAAATTCCTTACAGAATTGTTGGTGAATACAAAGGTGCTGATTTAGTAGGAATTCGTTACGAACAATTATTACCTTGGGCGTTGCCTTACGAAAATGCAGAGAATGCTTTCCAAGTAATTCCTGGAGATTTCGTAACAACAGAAGATGGTACAGGTATCGTACACACTGCGCCTACTTTTGGTGCGGATGATGCGCGCGTTGCAAAAGATGCTGGTGTTCCTCCAATGTTGGTGTTAGATACGCATGGAAATGCTGTTCCTTTAGTGGATTTACAAGGTCGTTTTGTGGCTGATTTACCAGAAGGTTACGGAGGTAAATATGTGAAAAATGAATACTACGATGATGGAACTGCTCCTGAAAAATCAGTTGATGTAGAAATCGCGATTTTATTGAAAGAAGAGAACAAAGCCTTCAAAGTAGAGAAATATAAACACAGTTATCCACATTGTTGGAGAACGGACAAACCGATTTTATACTATCCATTAGATTCTTGGTTCATCAAAGTAACGGATGTAAAAGATCGTATGGTTGAATTGAACAAAGAAATCAATTGGAAACCAAAAGCGACTGGAGAAGGACGTTTCGGAAACTGGTTAGAAAATGCCAACGATTGGAACTTATCTCGTTCTCGTTATTGGGGAATTCCATTGCCAATTTGGAGAACTGAAGAAGGAGACGAAGTAACTGTAATTGGTTCTGTAGAAGAATTAGTTGCTGAAATTGAAAAATCAATTGCGGCAGGCGTAATGACTTCTAATCCTTTCCAAAATTTCGAAGTTGGAAACATGTCAGAAGAAAACTATGATTTGATCGACTTACACAAAAATGTGGTTGATGAAATTACATTAGTTTCTGCATCTGGAAAATCGATGAAACGCGAAGCGGATTTGATTGACGTTTGGTTTGATTCTGGTGCAATGCCTTATGCGCAAGTTCACTATCCATTCGAGAATAAAGAAGTAATCGATAATGGAACAATGTATCCAGCTGATTTTATTGCAGAAGGTGTCGATCAAACACGTGGATGGTTCTATACATTGCATGCAATCGGAACATTAGTTTTTGATTCGAAAGCATACAAAAATGTAATGTCAAACGGATTGGTTTTAGACAAAAATGGTCAAAAAATGTCAAAACGTTTGGGGAACGCTGTCGATCCATTTGATACATTGGCAACTTATGGTCCTGATGCTACGCGTTGGTACATGATTGCGAATGCGCAACCTTGGGAAAACTTGAAATTTGATATTGCTGGAGTGGACGAAGTTCGTCGTAAATTCTTCGGAACATTATACAATACCTATTCATTCTTCGCTTTATACGCGAATGTGGATGGATTTACATTTGAGGAAGAAGAAATTCCTGTAAATGAAAGAGCTGAATTAGATCAATGGATTATTTCTGAATTGAATACATTAACGAAAAAAGTTGATGCGTTCTTATCAGATTATGAACCTACAAAAGCGGCTCGTGCAATTCAAGAATTTGTGATTGATAATTTATCAAACTGGCACGTTCGTTTATCAAGAAGACGTTTCTGGAGAGGTGATTATTCGAAAGATAAAATTGCAGCTTACCAAACATTGTACAAAGTTTTAGAAACAGTTTCAATTTTAGGTTCGCCAATTGCGCCATTCTTCATGGATCGTTTATATAAAGATTTAAACGCTGCTACAGGTAAAAATGCAGCAGAATCTGTTCATTTAGCAGATTTCCCCGTTGTAGACGAATCATTGATCAAGCCTGAATTAGAAGAGCAAACGCATTTAGCACAAACGGCGACAAGTATGATTTTATCACTTCGTAAATTGAGTGATAACAAAGTACGTCAACCATTACAAAAAGTAATGATTCCTGTTTTGAATGAAGCAATGAAAGCTAATTTGGAAGCTGTATCAGAATTATTGAAACAAGAAGTTAACGTTAAAGAAATACAACTTTTAACAAACGAAGAAGCTTCAAATCTTTTAGTAAAATCTATTAAACCTAATTTCAAGACCTTAGGTCCGAAATATGGTAAAGAAATGAAAGCTATTTCGGCTGCTACAGCAGAGTTGACGAATGAAGAAATTGTTAAATTAGAGCAATCAGGTCAAATAGATTTGTTAATTGACAACAAAACATTAACTTTAGATTTAGAAGATTTTGAAATCGCTACAAAAGACATTCCAGGATGGACTGTAGCATCTAATTCTACCTTAACAGTAGCACTTGATTTACAATTAACGGAAGAGTTAATTAACGAAGGTGTGGCACGTGAATTGGTAAATAGAATTCAGAATCTTAGAAAAGAAACCGGACTAGAAGTAACCGACAAAATTATACTTAACTTAAAAAATGATGAATCAATCGTAAATGCAGTCGAGCAAAACAAAGATTACATTTGTTCTGAGACATTAGCCGAAGATCTTGTTTTACAAGACGAAGTTGCAAATGGAGCAGAGGTTGAAATTAATGGATTGATGACGCAAATTGCGATTACTAAATTGTAGGCGTATGGCAACAACAGATGAAAAAGTAAGGTACTCTGACGCAGAGTTGGAAGAGTTCAGAACAATAATTCAAGAAAAATTAGATCAAGCAATAAAAGATTACGAATTATTAAAAGAAGCTTACACAAACGATAGTAATAATGGTACAGACGATACGTCGCCAACGTTCAAAGCGTTTGAGGAAGGTTCTGAAACTATGTCGAAAGAACAAAATGCGCAATTAGCAGCACGTCAAGATAAATTTATCCGCGACCTGAAAAATGCATTGTTACGTATTTCGAACAAAACATACGGTATTTGCCGTGTAACAGGAAAATTAATTAACAAAGATCGTTTGAAATTAGTTCCGCATGCAACATTAAGCATCGAAGCTAAAAATATGCAACGTTAATCAAGTATTTTGAAGAAAGTAGTATTCATTACCATTTTGGTTTTAATCATAGACCAAATCTCAAAATTTTACGTAAAAACACACTTTTTTTTAGGTGAAGACGTAGATGTTTTGGGTTGGTTTAAAATAGCATTTGTAGAAAATCCTGGAATGGCATATGGAATGCATTTCGGAGGAGAAACTGGTAAAATTGTTTTATCACTTCTACGAATTGCTTTAATCGGAATGATTATCTA
Source organism: Empedobacter sedimenti (assembly GCF_030005555.1). GTDB lineage: Bacteria > Bacteroidota > Bacteroidia > Flavobacteriales > Weeksellaceae > Empedobacter > Empedobacter sedimenti. The sequence goes on from NZ_JASCQG010000004.1 coordinate 126,163, forward strand.
CTATATTAATGCATGGTCGAAAAAACTAAAAAATAATTTCTTTATCATTCCAATTGCGCTTGTTTTGGCAGGTGCAATAGGGAATGTAATTGACGGCATTTTTTATGGTGTTATTTTCGATAAAGGAACTACTTACAATGAAATGTTTCAGGATTGGGTAGGATATCAAGGTGTCGCACAAGCAAACTTTGCTGGTTATTCTGGTTGGTTTACGGGGTGTGTCGTAGATATGCTTTATTTCCCAATTGTAGAGTTTGATTGGCCTACTTGGATTCCAATTATAGGCGGTCAACATTATAAGTTCTTTCAGCCTGTATTTAATATCGCAGATTCGGCTATTTTTATAGGAGGACTTACTTTGTTCCTTTTCCGTAAAAAAGCTTTTACAACCGATAATGGTGTAAGATTAAGATTTTAAAAAGATAATCCCTCAGTTCAAACACTGAGGGATTTTTTATTATATTTATTTGAACAAGAATTGATTTTTATGAATAGTTGGTTTAATCTTTTAACTGAAAGTTGTGACAAGAATGATTTGTCTAAATATGTCACGATTTATCATATCAAAAGCTGTTCTTATGATGAGAGCTTTATTGGTAATAGTATTTCTTTAGACGATATAATTTCGATCATAAATAAAGGTTTTATTAATATTCAAAATGATACTTTAGAAATATTTGTAGCAATGAAGGAAGATAATATGAGTGATTTAATTGTAATATATAATCCCTTCGAATTATTTGAGAATCCATATGTCTACAAAATAATTTCTACTATTAATGAAGAATTAAAAAATCAATTATTAATCAATTCGGTACAAATAAAATAATTATGAAAATATTTCATCTAATATTATTATTGCTTTTTACTTCATGTTATAAAATAGAATGTGACAAACTAATTATTAATGCAAAAAATAGAGAATGCTTAATAATAGTTAATGAATTTTCTACATCTCAGAAACAATATTTAAATATTAAAGGAATAAACCTTAATGATAAAACAGAGTGCACTTGTAAAGATGAAGGGAGATGGTGGGCTATTTATAGAAATGAAATAGAAATAGGGGATACTATAATAAAACGAAAGGGAGAATTAACTTTCAATATTTATAAAAAAGATACTATTATTTCTCATGAATGGGAGTGTGATGGTAAAACATATAATACAGATAGAACTTTAAAAAAGTTCTAAGAAAATAATTAAAAGAAAAGATGACGACGTCATCTAAATAAAAAAAAACCTCCTTTCAAGAAATTGAAAGGAGGTTTTTATGTGGTCCCTACTGGATTCGAACCAGTGACCCCCTGCTTGTAAGGCAGGTGCTCTGAACCAACTGAGCTAAGAGACCTTATTTAGAATTTTATTTGAAAGACTTTCTAATGTCTTTATGTGGTCCCTACTGGATTCGAACCAGTGACCCCCTGCTTGTAAGGCAGGTGCTCTGAACCAACTGAGCTAAGAGACCTTATTTAGAATTTTATTTGAAAGACTTTCTAATGTCTTTATGTGGTCCCTACTGGATTCGAACCAGTGACCCCCTGCTTGTAAGGCAGGTGCTCTGAACCAACTGAGCTAAGAGACCTTATTTAGAATTTTATTTGAAAGACTTTCTAATGTCTTTATGTGGTCCCTACTGGATTCGAACCAGTGACCCCCTGCTTGTAAGGCAGGTGCTCTGAACCAACTGAGCTAAGAGACCTTCGTAATTGGATTGCAAATATAGGGCTGTTTTTGAATAATCCAAATAGTTAAAATGAAAAAAATTAAATAAAATTTAATGTTAGGACTTAACTCTTTTCATTTCAAAGAAATAATTTTTCAGATTTTAAAAAGAAATATTCGTCTTTTTCTTTTTCTCTTCAATTTTAACGCCTTTAAACAGGTAAATGATTCCTATAAAAGAGATCGAAATGGTAATGATAGAGAAAATAAATGCCGCACTTGTCGCTAAAGTTTCATCAAAGTTGAAACGATGTGCAGCGTACATAAATACAGCTTCTCTAATTCCAAAACCACTAAACGAGATAATCGATAAAATTCCTGAAACTAAAAAGATCAATAAATAAATACTGAAATTCTCTGGATGAATATTTAATCCTTCCAAAACAAAATACAACATTCCGACTTGTATCAATTGTAAAACAATAGAATAAATCATCGAATTGTAAAATGTGCGTTTATGAATAGGGAAAATCATTCCTAAAATAAATGGAACAGCTACGAAACCGACCAAAGAAAGGATTAATGAGCCATATTGTATCCAAGGATAATCAGTCAGATTTGAGAAAAATATTAGAAAGATAATGATTAACAACATCGCACAAAGTCCAATAATTTTGTCAAGAAAAACAGCTTGCGAAATTTCTTTCAGACTGATTTTATAGTTTTTATTCAGCACATAAACTTTGTATGCATCACCGCCAATTCCGCCAGGAACAAAGGTGTTGTAAAACATTCCTAAAAAATACAAACGTGCATTTGATTTGTAAGATAAGTCGAGGTTAATATCTCTGAAATAATAATCTAATCGGAAAACAGACAAGGCTTGCGAAAGTACATAAAGGATAACAGCAATGAAAATATACGCCCAATTCGCATTTTTGTAATGACTGAAAATATCAAAAATATGTAATTTAACAAAGAAGATATAATAGATTAACGCAATACTAATCGTTAATTTAATTCCTGTTATAATATATTTTTTTGTTTTTGGATTCAATTGAAATCTTTTGATAATTAACGCACAAATTTAGAGAATCTTCTAATAACCCTTCAAAAAATTATTTATCTACCAATATTTGTCTGATATTATGTAGTTTTGCGGATAAATTAATCGAATCATGCAATCAAAAGTTATTGTAATTACAGGCTCTTCTTCGGGTGTAGGATTGACTTTGGCAAATTATTTTCACGATAGAGGACATCAAGTTTATGGTTTATCAAGAACAGCTAAAGGTCAAGAAAAATTTAAACATATTGCGACAGATGTTTCGGATAAAGAGAATGTAAAACGTAGTTTTCAACAGGTTTTTTCGGAAACAAATAATCAAATTGATGTGTTGATTAACAATGCTGGAATTGGAATGTTAGGTGCTGTAGAAGATGCTTCGAAAGCTGATATCGAAAAATTATTGGACGTTAATGTCTATGGTCCAATTTATACAATGCAAGAGGTTTTGCCTACAATGCGTGCTCAAAAAAACGGTTATATCCTGAATGTTTCGTCTATTGCGAGTAACAATGGTTTGCCGTTTAGAGGTTATTATTCGGCTTCGAAAGCGATGATTGATCGTTTGATTGAATCGGCTCGTTTGGAAAATCGTCACACAGGAGTAGAAATTGCTACGTTGAATTTTGGTGATATCAAAACCAATATTGCAGAAGGTCGTGTGAAAACTTTTGTTTCAAAATTTTATCAAAAAAGATACGATGCAATGGTTGCTGATATCGATCACGAAGTGCAAGATGGTACGCCAACAGAAGATTTGATTCCGATTATCGAAAATATTTTGGCTCAGAAGAATTTGAAACCGCATTATTATATTGGAAAATCGATGCAGAAATTTTCTGTAACCTTGAAAAATATTTTACCTCAAAAAATGTTCGAAAATATTATTGCAAAATATTCTAAATTAGATTAATCCATGGAAGAAATTATCTGGCATTATAAAACTTTTGATGATTTAACATCAAAAGAGCTATATAAAATAGTGCAATTGCGCAATGAGGTTTTTGTGATTGAGCAAGATTGTATTTACCAAGATTGCGATGATAAAGATTTGGTTTGTGGACATCTTTGGGCAACGATTAATGATGAGGTTGCAGCGTATTCTCGAATTGTTCCGAAAGGAATTTCGTATGAAAATGAACCTTCAATTGGTCGCGTAATTTCGAATCAAAAGTTTCGTCGTTATGGATTAGGAAAGCAATTGATGAAAAATTCGGTTCAAGTCATCGAAAATCAATTTAAAACATCTGAAATCCGAATTTCTGCTCAATCTTATTTGAAAGAGTTTTATTCTTCTTTTGGTTTTGAGCAAGTTTCGGAAGAATATTTAGAAGACGATATTCCGCATATCGAAATGTTGAGAAAATGAAATTCTTAAAATACTTTTTTATTACGCTATTTTCAGCTTTCATCGCATTGGTTTTGGTAGATATCTATTATTCGAATCAACTCAAAAAAATGGCTTTGTTTAGCGGAGAAGTGCAAGAATGGAATCAAATAAGAGAAGGAAAAACGAATGTTGAATTGGCTATTTTTGGTTCTTCTCGTGCTTTTATTCAAATTAATCCGAATATTTTAGAACAAGATTTAAAATTGACAACGCATAATTTTGGATTGAATGGAAGTAAATTCAAAATGCAATTGTATCGTTTCAATTTATATTTAAATCATAATCCAAAACCGAAAATTGTTGTTTGGAATTTAGATACTTTTTCGTTTTCGCATATTGATGAAGTTTTTCAGCCAAATCAATATACACCGTTTATGTTGTGGGATTTTAAACTTTATGATGCCTTAAAAGAATATAAAGACACAAAGTTGGTTAATTTTATTGTACCGCTTTATCGTTACAGAGATCAGATGTATTGGAAAGATGAAATTACGAAATCGAAGAAAGAGGAGTTACATAAAGATGGACTTTTCCGCGATGATGGTTTCAAATCATATAATAGAAAATGGGATGTTGATTGGGCGAAGATGAAAAAGAAAAACTCTGATTTTGACTTTTCAGATTATGCATTGTTAGAAGAATTAATTGCGAAATGTAAACAAGAAAAGATTCAACTAATTTTTACAATTGCACCCGAATTTTACAAAGGTCAAGATTATATGTTGAATAGAGAGGAAGTGATTAATCGTTATCAAACAACATTACAAAAACATCATCTTCCGTTATTAGATTATTCGAACGATTCAATCAGCTTCAATCAAAAATATTTTTACAATACAACGCACATGAATTACAAAGGTGCGGATGTTTTTACAAAAGAATTAGCAAAAGATTTAGTGAAATTAATTAACTAATTGTTGAGTTTTTTTATCAAGAACTTATTCGTAAGTTTGTGATTAATCAAAGTGTAAATGACAAATTTTGTATCCATATATAGAAATAACAACCAATTGTGGTTGTTTTTGTCATTGGCTTATTTACATGATGATACTTTTTTAAGAAGCTCAAAAGAGTTTATCAATTAATCCCTGTTAAAATCCAAGACAGGGAACCTCCGAATTATTTATCAAAATATTTATTACTGTAAAAATTGTTTAGCATTAAATGATACTTTTTGTATGCATTAGTGTTTGGATTTTTGGTAAACTATTTTTAGCAGAATAATTTCATTAAAAAAGATCAAAAAATGTCAACAAATATTATTTTAACAACAGGAACTTACGATTTAATCAAAGATCATATCAGAAGAAAAAAAGTAAACAAAGAGCAAGAAGAAATTTTAACTAATGAATTGAAACATGCTCAACAAGTATTAAGAAAAGATTTATCGGATGATATTGTTTCTGTCGGAAAAAAAGTGAAAGTAAAGAATCATGAATCTAATCAAGAAGAAACATATAATTTTGTAGGACCAGACTTCGCAAAACCTAAGAAGAATAGACATTCTATTTTGAGTGATGTTGGAGTGGCGATTGTAGGATATAAAGTAGGAGATACAATTAATTGGCCAAGTGATTTGGGTGAAATAAAATACGAAATTTTGAGTGTTGAAAACGCTTAATAAAAATTGAAAAACCGTAGCAAATACTACGGTTTTTTTTATTTTTTTTGAGTTAAATAAACTCCAGAAAGTATCATTGCGAAGCCTGCTAGATGTATCCATGTAATTTTTTCTCCAACTAAAAATCCCCAAAATACTGAAACTATAGGCATTAAGTAAGTTACCATTGATGAGAACATAGAGCCTGTAGCTTGTATTAGTCTATAAAATAAAATCATAGCCAAGGCAGTACCAACTAATCCTAAAATGGCAACATAGCCTAAACTATGGATTTGTTCGGTTGTTCCTTCAAAAGTTTGAAAAAATCCAGAAAAAATTAATATTGCAATTGCTGGTAAAAGCCATATTGTAAATAAGGCTGATGATAATTGAAATGATGGAACATCGTTTAGATATTCTGTCAAAATCAAGCTATTCAATCCGTATAAAGCAGTGGCTAATACAATTAATAAACAATGAAATAGACTGTTTTCTCCAGAAAAACCGTCGCCTCCAATTAATAAGACTGCACCAAAAAAACCAATAACTGCACCTAAGATTTGATTTTTTGTTCCTTTTCGACTAAAAAATAATGCGCCAAAAAGTAAAATAAATAGAGGAACCAATGAGTCTAAAATTCCAGCCATTGAGCTCGAAACATGAGTTTGCGCCATCGGAAATAAAAACATTGGAATAAAATTTCCACAAAAACCCGCTAAAGCAACGTATTTTAATTTGTTTTTAGGAATTTTGAATAGGCTCGGAATTCCCCAAATACTTAAAACTCCACCAGCAATTGTTAAGCGCAATGCGCCAACTTGATAGGGAGTGTAAGAAACAAGTCCTTGTTTGATGAGTATGAAAGAACTTCCCCATGTAAGTGCTAAAACACCAAGAATTAACCAGTATTTTAATTCGATTTTCATTATTTTCTAAGTTTGCGCAAAGATGCGAAAGTTCAGTTTAAATTAAAATTATTTATGACTTGCAGAAACAATCATTTGTATGATCATTTACCATTCCTGTCGCCTGCATATGTGCATAAATAGTGGTTGAACCAAAGAATTTGAATCCACGTTTTTTTAAATCTTTTGCAATTTGATCTGAAATTTCGGTTGTAGCAGGAACTTCTTTTATCGAATTCCAATTGTTAATAATTGGTTTGTTATCAACATATTTCCAGATGAAATCGGAAAAAGAACCAAATTCTTTCTGAATTTCTATAAACAATTTTGCATTATTAATTGCCGCCGAAATTTTTCCTCGATGACGAATAATTCCTTCATTTTGGATCAATTCATCTACTTTTTCTTCATCAAATTTGGCTACTTTTTTTACATCAAAGTCTGCAAATGCTTTTCTGAAATTTTCTCTCTTTTTCAGAATTGTAAACCAACTTAATCCAGCTTGAAAAGATTCGAGAATCAACAATTCGAATAAAGTTTTATCATCTTTTACAGGTTTTCCCCATTCGTTATCGTGATAATCAATGTAATCTTGGTCTTTATTTACCCAAGCGCAACGCGTTTTTTCCATGGTTTTTTATAATTTTTGTAAATCATTAATACATTCTTCAAGCCCTTTTACCCAATCAGGGTTTATGGTTTCGATATTTTTTGATTCTTCAAGTTCTTGTTGTAAAATAGGAATAAAATCTTTGTTTTCAGTTTCTAAAATAGCTTCAAATAACATAGAACCAAAATCATCTTTAATAATATCTTGTTTAATGACTTCAATAATTCGATTATCTTTTCTTTTAGCTAAACCAATTATAGCTTCCATTCTTGTCTCTTGGTGCTTGTCATTTATACGATTCCATAAGGCTTCTCTAATAGATTCGTTATCAAAATCAACTTGACCGATATAAAAAGTAGCCCAACTTCTTATGTGGTTTGCTTTATCTTTGGAGAATTTAATTAATACATCAATAGCTTTTTCATTTTCTATAAATCCAAGCGCGTTTACAATTCCTTGTTTGATTAAATCACTATTTGAATTTTGAAAAGAACAGATTTTATTAATTTGTTTTTTGTTTAATTCTTTCTCATTAAAACTGATTCCTGAAAGTATAGAAAATAGAACATTTTCATTTGTCTCAGAATTTAATAATTCAAAATAAATTTTTAGAGTTTCTTGTCGGAAAGGTCTTTTGCCTTTGCCTAATTGTGCTAAAATGTCAATCCCAATAATTTTCTTTTTTTGGTCGTTTGAATTAATAAGTTCAACACATTTTTCAAATAAATCTTGACTTGGTCGACTTCTTAAAATTCGAATTGTTTCCCAGCGGGATTTATCAGTTTTGTAGTTTATTGATCGAGAAATAAGTTTTTCGTCACTCCAATTTAGTTTACTCATGATGATAAATTTTTATAAGCCTCTTCAACCGAATAAACGGGTAATTGACAGGTGTAATTTTCGCAAATATGAATGGATGTTTTATTTTCGATGAATCGATTTTGAGTGATTTCTAAACTCTCGGTTTTTGAAGAAACAAAAATTGCATTCGGAACATAACATTGTTGAATTTGCTTTGAGAATTCTAAGGCATTTTCGCCAACAATTACAATTTCTTTGAAAGGATAAGCGAAATTTAGATATAATTGAATCCAATTTGCAAAACCAGTTGGATAATCGTAAATTTTTTCTTCGATATTGTTTAACATTTGTTTCGCTTGTTCAATGTATTTTTCGTGATTGAGAATCTTCCCTAATTTGAACAAATTATTTGCCATAACAGAATTTGAAGATGAAATAACATTGTCATAAATCTCAAATGTTTCATTAACCAAAGGCGTGTCATAATGCGATTTGTACGCAAACATTTTATTCTTGTGATTATAAAATTGATTGAAAACTTCTTCTGTTAAAGTTTGAGCAGTTTCTAAATAATGTATTTCCGAAGTAACTTCATAAAGCTTGATTAACGCTTCAATCATTAGGGCATAATCATCCAATAATCCTGGAATTGTTGTTTGGTTATCTTTATAATTTCTGAATAAAATTTCTCCATTCCATTGATTTTCTAAAATAAAATTGGTTGCATTTTTTGCTAAATCAAGATATTCATCATTTTCAAAAGTGATAAAAGCATCGCACAAACCTTTAATGGTTAAAGCATTCCAAGAAGTTAACACTTTTTCGTCGCGATGAGGTTTTATGCGTTTTTCACGAATTGGATTAAGGATTTTTTTCCATTCAGAAACTTTGGTTTGAAGCTCAGTTATTGTAATATTTTGTTTCGATGCAAAATCTTCGTCATCTGTCAATCGCATCAAAATATTATTCCCATGTTCCCATTCTCCAAATTCATCAACATTATAATATTTTTGAAATAAGTCGAAATCATCTTTCAAAATTGTCTTCAATTCATCTGATTTCCAAACATAATATTTACCTTCTTCACCTTCAGAATCGGCATCAATAGCAGAATAAAATACATTTTCAGGCGAAAATATTTCATCTTTCAACCAATTAATCGTTTCTTCGACAACTGTTTTATATTCCTTTTCTTCATAAATTTTATATGCATTCGAATAAAGCGAAAGCAATTGTCCGTTATCGTAAAGCATTTTTTCGAAATGTGGAACTTTCCAATACGGATCAACAGAATAGCGAGAAAAACCGCCTTTTAGTTGATCGTAAATTCCCCCAAAGGCCATTCTGTCCAATGTAATTTTGGTCTGAATTAAACAATTTTCATTCTTCGTTTGTACGCCATATCGTAAAATAGTTTCCCAAGCATTTGGCAACATAAATTTCGGCGCTCGATTAAATCCGCCCCATTCATCATCAAATTGTTGTTGCCAAAATTCAAATGTTTCATCAATTTTATCTTTTGAAAAAGTTGATGAAGATTTCAATTCGATCGTTTCCATTTTATTCAAACCATCCGCAATAGAATTGACATATTCCATTGTTTTAGTTTGATTGTGATGGTATAAATGATTGATGTTTTCTAATAATTCAATCCATTGAACTTTCGGGAAATATGTTCCGCCATAAAAAGGACGACCATCTGGCAAAGCAAAAACATTGAGTGGCCAACCACCAGATTGATGAATTAATTGCGAGACATTCATATACAAAGCATCTAAATCAGGGCGTTCTTCTCGATCAATTTTTATACAAACAAAATTTTTATTCATCACTTTTGCAACTTCATCGTCTTCAAAAGACTGATGTTCCATCACATGACACCAGTGACAAGCAGAATATCCAATTGAAATAAGCAAAGGTTTGTTGACTTTTTTTGCATGATTCAAAACTTCGTTACTCCAACTTTGCCACCAAACAGGATTGTTTTCGTGTTGTTTCAAATACGGACTTGTCGCTGATTTTAGATTATTTTGTTGAAAATTCATGATTCTTGTTTAGAAATTTAAAGTTCGTACAATTTTTGTGGATGAAAAATTATATTTTCGATAAAAATTAAAACACATGAACATTTACGAATACATTTCTATTGGCGCATATATGGCTCTGATGATTGGAATCGGGATTTATTCCTACCGAAAATCAACAAGTAATTCCGAAGATTTTTTGATTGGAGGAAGGAAGATGGGAGCGGCTGTAACGGCGCTTTCTGCTGGTGCTGCTGATATGAGTGGTTGGTTGTTAATGGGCGTTCCAGGAGCAATGTATTTTACAGGTTTGTCGAGTGCTTGGATTGCAATTGGATTGACAACAGGATGTTTTTTGAACTATATTTTTGTCGCACCGCGATTACGAATTTATACAGAAATTGCTCAAAATTCGATTACATTACCCGTATTTTTTGAAAATCGTTTCAAAGATAAATCGCGTTTATTGCGAATTGTTTCTTCAATATTAATCTTAGTCTTTTTTACATTATACACTTCTGCTGGAATGGTTTCTGGAGGAAAATTATTTGAATCTGCTTTTGGATTAGATTATATGACAGGACTTTGGATGACAAGTTTTGTAGTTGTATTATACACTTTTTTAGGAGGGTTTTTAGCGGTAAGTTTAACTGATTTCGTGCAAGGAACGATTATGGTTTTGGCTTTGGTTATTGTTCCGATTGTGGCTATTACAGAGATTGGTGGAGTAGGAGAAACATTTTCATTGATTAATGATAAAGGTGATAAATATTTGGATTTATTTAAAGGTACAACAACTATTAGTATTTTATCCTTGATGGCTTGGGGATTGGGATATTGTGGACAACCGCATATTTTGGTTCGTTTTATGGCAATTGGAAATCCGAAAGATTTAGCGAAAGCAAGAAATATTGGGATTACTTGGATGATTTTTACAGTTGGTGGAGCACTTTTAGTTGGATTGGTTGGAATTGCATATATGATGAAATTTGATCAAACAACGATGTTAAAATTTGATGGTTCTAAAACAGAAGCAGAAACAATTTTTATTTATTTTTCGCGTGTTTTATTTCATCCATTAGTTGGAGGTTTTTTATTATCTGCAATTTTAGCAACTGTAATGAGTACAATTTCTTCACAATTATTAGTAACATCAAGTTCGTTAACAGAAGACATTTACAAAGCATTTTTGAACAAAAAAGCAACACCAAAACAGTTATTAACAGCAAGTCGTTTATCGGTTTTGATTGTTGCAGTTATTGCAGTTTTATTATCCTTAACACCAAAAGATTCTATTCTAAACTTAGTTGGAAACGCTTGGGCAGGATTTGGATCTGCGTTTGGACCAATTATTGTTTTCTCGCTTTTTTGGAAAAAAACTTCTTGGCAAGGTGCTTTGGCAGGAATGTTAACAGGTGGAATTGTAGTGTTAACTTGGGTTTATACCAATCATGATTACAAAGATTGGTACGAAATGATTCCTGGGTTTATTTCTTCGGTTATCGCAATTTATGTCGTTTCGTTATTAACTCAAAAACCGAATCAAGAGATTGATAAAGAATTTGATGAAATGAAAGCTGTTTTGAAGAAATAATGAAAAAAGATTTAGAAACATGATTTATGATAAATATTGAAAAAGTAAACCACTACACAAGTATTGAATCATTGGATAAAATATTAGAAAGTAAAAAAATTAGATTTGGAAGATTTGATTTGATGGATGATCAAACTGAAAATCAAGGTGTTCCTGAGGTTTTGAAAAAGAATTACTTTATTTCTTGTTGGTCAAGTGAGTCTAGAGAAACGATCCCGCAATGGTCAATGTATGCACAAAATGGTATAAGAATAGAATTGCCCTTAAAATGGTATATTAAGCATGAAATACCTGTAAAAGATACCACATCGATTTTAGATTTTTCTAAAATTTTAGATGATAGTCACCCTGCAGTTAATATTTTCTTTCCTGTACCATTTTTAGAGGTTTTTAGCAATAATAATTATGCTATTTCTCCACCTATTAATGAAACAAATGGTTTTGTATTAGAGGTTGAATATTGTGAAGATTTTAAAGAAAAAAAACAAAAAAACTGGAACTATGATTCGTTAACAAAAAGTACTTATTTACAAGACTTACATTCGTTAATAAGATATAAAGATGAATATTGGGAGTTTCAAAAAGAAATTAGATATTATTTGACAACTATATGTAAAGATGGTATACAAGATTATTTGCCAGAATATTTATTTGTACCTATTAATCCTGAAGCATTATCTAAAATTGAAATTACGTTATATCCAAATTGCACTAAAGATGATGAATTAAAGGTAATAGAAATTTGTAAGAAACATTTGAGAAGTTACGAACCTGAAATTCATATTAAAAGAAGCCAATTAGATGGAAAATATTTACAAAAAAAATAAAATACTTCTCCTATCATTTTAATTAAATTGTTGATAAGTTTCACTTGTTCAGAATAAGGTAAAAAGGGAGATTTCTTTGTATATTTGTAAAGTTTGATTAAAAAAATAGTCAAAATTAAATCCAATTTATACGAAACGATGAGTGATATTATTCAATTACTGCCAGATCACGTAGCCAATCAAATTGCCGCAGGAGAAGTGGTGCAGCGACCAGCTTCTGTGATAAAAGAATTGATTGAAAATGCGGTGGATTCTGGAGCGACTTCTATTCAGGTAATTGTAAAAGATGCAGGGAGAAGTTTGATTCAAGTGATTGATAATGGATCGGGAATGAGTGTGACAGATGTCCGAATGGCTTTTGAGCGTCACGCAACTTCAAAAATTAGAACAACAGAAGATATTTACAATATTCATACAAAAGGTTTTCGTGGAGAAGCTTTAGCTTCTATTGCAGCTGTTGCGCAAGTTGAAACGAAAACACGAAAAGCAGATGACGAAATTGGTTCGCAATTGGTGATAGAAGGCGGAGAAGTTCGCAATCAAGATCCTGTTGTTTGTCCAGTTGGAACGTCAATTTCTGTTAAAAATCTTTTTTATAACGTTCCTGCTCGTCGCAATTTTTTAAAATCAAATCAGGTTGAATTTCGTCATATTCAAGATGAGTTTCAACGTGTTTCTATGGCACACGAAAACATTAGTTTCTTTTTGCATCACAATGATGCAGAAGTGTATCATCTTAAAGCTGGTAATTTAAAACAACGTATTACTCAAATTTTTGGTAAAAAGTTAAGTTCTCAGATTATTTCTGTAGAAGAAGATACCGAAATTGTAAAAGTAAAAGGTTTTGTAGGAAAGCCAGAAGTAGCCAAAAAATCGCGTGGAGAGCAGTTTTTCTTTGTCAATAATCGTTACATTCGTAGTGGATATTTACATAATGCAATTGCTGATGCTTTTGACAATTTATTACCTGCTGGTTATAGTCCTGTTTATTTTTTGTATTTAGAAATTGATCCTTCAAAAATTGATATTAATATTCATCCAACTAAAACAGAGATAAAATTTGAGGATGAAGCTTTAATTTTTACAATTCTTAGAGCGGCTGTAAAACATGCTTTAGGACAATTTAATGTAATTCCTTCGTTAGATTTTGAACAAGATCCGAACTGGGCATTTATTCCATCTGCGAGTGAAGAAAAGCAAATTAAAATGCCTGAGATTACAGTAGATTCAAGTTTTAATCCTTTTGAACATCATCAATCAAGAGCTCCAAAACCTTCTGATATAAAAGCAAATTTTGATTTTTATAACGATGCAGTTGAGTTGGAAATCGAAAATAATCATGCTCATCAATTATTTGAATCAGAAGAAATTCAGAACGATGCATTTGAAGTAATTCAGTGGTTAAATCAATATTTGGTTGTAGAATATCGTGGCGAATTGTTGATTATTGACCAACATAGAGCGCATCAAAAAATATTATTCGAAAAATTTGTACGATCAAACAACGGAAATGCTTTGGTACAACAAATGCTTTTCCCTATTGAATTGGAACTTTCACCAAATGATCGTCAGAAATTAATCAATGTAGAACATCAGTTATTGAGTTTTGGTTTTGATATTTCGTTAGATGAAGAAGCAATACAGATTAATGCAATTCCGGTCGATGTACAACAAGAAGATGTTGTGTCTGTATTTATGGATTTTATCGAGGAATTGGATTATCAAGAAGAAATTGAATTAGAAAATACTTTTGCGAAGATTTTAGCAAAAAATGCAGCCGTTAAAAAAGGTGTTGCATTAAAAGCTGAGCAAATGCAAACTTTGGTCGAAGAATTGCTAAGACTACCCAATCCGAATTATACGCCTTATGGAAGACCTATTTTTGTACAGATGAATACGTCGGATATTAAAAAAACGTTACAATAGTATGAGACAATCTATACCACCAATTACAAAGAATTTAATTATAATCAATGTTTTATTCTATTTTGCAACAATTGTTTTTAGTGTAAAAGGAATTAACTTAGATGTGTTTTTGGCAGCTTATTATCCAGAATCTCCAAACTTCAAACCTTGGCAAGTATTAACGCACATGTTTATGCATGCGAGCTTCCCAGAAATTACACATATTTTGTTTAATATGTTTGCTTTATGGATGTTTGGGTCTGTTGTGGAGAAAACTTTTGGTCCAAAAAAGTTTTTGATTTTATACTTTTTAGCTGGTTTTGGAGGGTTTATCTTATTTAATTTGGTCAATTATTTTCAGATTCAAGATTTAAAAGATACAATTCAAAATCAAGGAATTCCGTTTAGTGAAATTTATGAATATTCAAAATTAAATATTCAAGGAGCTTTATATAATGTTCCTGAAAATTTTAGAACAACACAAGAAGCAATCAATTTAATCAATGATTTTAGAACGCCAATGGTTGGTGCTTCTGGTGCGATTTATGGTTTGTTATTGGCTTTCGCAGTGTTGTATCCAGATGAAAAATTAATGTTAATCTTTTTCCCGGTTCCAATAAAAGCAAAATATTTTATTCCAATAATGGTTTTAATTGAGTTTTACATGGGATATAAAAATATCGGAAATGTAGCCCATTTTGCACATTTAGGCGGCGGATTGATCGGTTTCTTGTTAGCAAGAAGCTGGAAAAAGAATTTATATAGATGGAATTAAGAAATGGCAACTAACATTTTAGACGAATTAAAATTAAAATATTCATCAGGTAATAGTGCAACAAAGTTAATTTACATTAATGTAGTTGTATTCTTTACTTTGTTGATTGTGGATTTTGTATTCAAAACTACAGCACATTCTATTGTTACTACAACAGGTTTATTCGCTTTAACATCATTTGATGAATTAATAAGAATGCCTTGGCAAATCCTGACTTATTCTTGGTTACATGGAAATCTTTTTCATCTAATTATGAATATGGTTTTGTTGTATTTTGTAGGACAAATGTTTTTGCAGCAATTTCAGAACAGAAATTTAGTAACGTTTTATATTTTTGGAGGAATAGCAGGAGGAGTTTTTTTTCTATTGTTTCAGAATATTTTCAACTATTCACATCTATTAGTTGGTGCTTCTGCTTCTATTTATGCAGTTTTTTTTGGAATGATTTCGTATAATCCTAAAATGCCAGTTCGTTTGTTGTTAATTCCAACATCGTTTCCGTTATTATACGTTGGTTATGTGTTTATTGCATTTGATGTATATAATATTATTGCAGATCAGAATGCTGGCGGAAGTATTTCTCATTTAGGTGGTGCAATTTTTGGCTACCTTTATATGAAACAATTTGAGCGAGGAAATGATTTTTTAGGTAATTTTATTTTTCAAATAGGAAGTATATTTAAGAAGAAAGAGAAAACAACTTTTAAGACCTATAAAAATACATCGTCAACAAAACAAAATAATGTGCCAAGAGATGATTACGATTTTAATCATCAAAAAGTAGAAAAACAAAAGAAAATAGATACTATTTTAGACAAAATTTCTCGCTCCGGCTACGAAAGTTTATCTAAAGAAGAAAAAGATTTCCTTTTCAAAGAAGGTAGATAATAAAATGAGTACAATCAGTAAGTTTAAACTAAATTATTTCAATCGTTTAGTACTAATAATCAATATTGTGATATTATTAGTAGCTTACTGTGTATACTTAAATAAAATTTTTACACCAACCGAAATACCATATCTTAATTTTTTATCAATCGGGTTTCCAATCACATTTGTTATAGTTCTGCTATTTTTGGTGTATTGGTTGTTTTTTAGTTGGCGTCATTTCTTAGTGATGTTCACTTTGTCTCTTGGTTTAGTTTATCCAATTTATTTATCATATCCATTAATTCAATTTAATAAATTAGAGAATAAAACGTCTGATTTATCTGTTTTATCTTATAACGTGCATGGTTTTAAAGAAGAAGGAACAAAAGAGTTATTGATAGAAAATAAAGCGGACATAATGCTCTTACAAGAAGCATATCAAGGACAACAAAAAAAATTAAAGAATAACGAATTTAAACAATACTATTCAGAGTTTTATGGTTTATTGACTTTTTATAGTAAATATCCAATTATTGAAACGAATGAAATAAAAGTGGACGATCCAGATCTTAATGGTAAAGCTGCTTATGCAGATATTGATTTAGGAAAAGATACTGTTAGAGTTGTAAATATATACCTTGAACCAATGTATATTGATAAATCATTGGTAAAAGAAGTGATACAATCAGATAATACCCAAGCTGCAGAAGTTTCGAGTCGTAAAATAGAATTGAAACTAATTAATGGAATGAAAAAACATGAGAAGCAATTAGAGGCTATTGTTCCATTTATTAGTCGTTCTCCTCATCCCGTTATTGTTGGTACAGATCTTAATTCTACGCCACTTTCTTATGAGTACGAAAAGATTAATGAGTACTTGTACGATTCTTATATACAAGTAGGTAAAGGAAATGGAACTACATTTCATGGTTTCAAGTTTCCGATCCGAATTGATTATTTATTTCATTCAAAACACTTAAAACCAGTTGAAGGAAAAGTAATTCGTAAAAAGTTTTCAGATCATTATCCAGTAACTGTAAAATATAAGCTTGCAGAGTAATTTTTTTACTATATTTAAAAATATTAATCCAATCAACAATGAGCCAAAAAGATAGTTTTATTCAGGAGATACAAAGTCGCTATTCATATAAAAATGATAAAATAGTTTTAGGAAAAGCTAAATTAGATGGCGAAATTGTAGAAGAAGCTGAAATATCTATTGCTTTAAAAACAATGAACCGACATGGTTTAATTGGTGGTGCAACAGGAACAGGTAAAACAAAATCTTTGCAAATTATTGCAGAGCAATTATCCTTGAAAGGTGTTCCTACATTATTGATGGATATAAAAGGAGATTTATCTGGTATAGGAGCTCCTGCAAATGCAAATGATGCTAACGCAGCTGAGCGAATGAAATCGCTTAATTTACCATTCGAGCCTCAAGCATCTCCTGTCGAATTTCTTTCGATTTCTGACGAACCTGGAGCAAGATTAAGAGCTACTGTCGAAGATTTTGGACCAATTTTATTTAGTAAGATTTTAGAATTAAATGAAACGCAAGAAAGTATCATTTCAATTATTTTTAAGTATTGTGAAGATAAAAAACTTCCGTTAATTGATTTAGAAGATATTCGTCGTGTGTTGCAATACGTAACAGATTCTCCTGAAGGAAAATTAGAATTAAACTCAAATTACGGTACAATTGCGCCAGCTTCTTTAGGTGCTATTTTGCGTAAAATTGTAGGACTTGAGCAGCAAGGTGCTTCTAAGTTTTTTGGTGAACCAAGCTTTGATGTTCAAGATTTATTACAAACAAGAGACGGAAAAGGAATCGTAAATATTATTCGTTTGGTTGATGTACAAAATCAGCCCAATTTATTCTCGACATTTATGTTAAGTTTATTGAATAAAATTTATTCTCAATTCCCAGAAGCTGGAGATTCAGATAAACCAAAATTGGTTATTTTTATAGATGAAGCGCATTTGATTTTTAAAGAAGCAACAAAAGCTTTATTAAATCAAATAGAAACGATGGTTAAATTAATACGTTCAAAAGGAGTAGGATTGTATTTTGTAACGCAAGTTCCTGGCGATGTTCCTGATGCTGTTTTAAGTCAATTAGGATTAAAAGTTCAACACGCGCTTCGTGGTTTTACAGCAAAAGATCGTAAAGAAATTACAAAAGCAATAGAAAATTATCCAACAACAACATATTATAAAGCGGATGAGGTAATTACTCAGTTAGGGATAGGAGAGGCTTTTGTAACAGCATTAGACGAAAAAGGAATTCCAACACCTTTGGCTTACACCTATATGCGTGCGCCAAACTCAAGAATGGATATTTTAACTGATTCAGAAATTAAGACGATTTTATCAAATTCTGATTTAGTTTCTAAATATGATCAAGCAGTAGATCGACAATCTGCAAATGAGATTTTATCTCAGCAATTAGAACAACAAAAAAGTGTAGAGCAAACTACAACAAAAACAACTTCTACAAGAAGAGCTCCTCAAGAAAAAGATTGGACGGATAATAAAATGGTACGCGATGTAAGTCGTACTGCAACACGTAAATTGATTGATTGGGGAATGAAAATGTTAACAAATTTTTTAAAAGGAAAAAAATAAGCAAGTGTACGCGATTTTAGATATAGAAGCGACTGGCGGAAAATTAGGAGAAGAATCAATTATTGAAATTGCTATTTACAAGTTTGATGGTTTAGAAATAGTTGATCAGTTTATTTCTTTGGTTAATCCAGAGAAGAAAATCGATCAATTTGTTCAGAAACTAACGCATATTACGGATAAAATGGTGTTAACAGCGCCAAAGTTTCATGAAATAGCAAAGAGAATAGTTGAAATAACAGATGATTGTATTTTAGTTGGACATAATGTAATGTTTGACTATAGAATGTTAGTACAAGAATTTGAACGATTAGGATATAATTATAAAAAAGATTGGATAGATACTTTTGAATATAGTGAGAAACTTATTCCAGGGCTTCCGTCATATTCTTTAGGGAAATTATGTGCCTCTCTAGGAATTGTAGTTACAGACAGACATAGAGCTTCTGGTGATGCTCGTGCTACGATTTCTTTGTTTAAAATGTTATTAGATAAAGATTCTAAAAAAATTATAACGAAGAGAACAGGGTTAAAACAACCTAAAAAAGCACACTCTAAGTACCAAAAATTATTAGAAGGTTTGCCAAATACGATTGGTATTTTTTATCTGTACAATAGTAGAAAACAGCTTATTTATATTAGTCGAAGTAATAATATTGCACAGACTATTAATCAAATTTTTACTTCAAAAACTTTAAAATCGAATAAATTAAAACGTTATACACGTTCTATTAAGTTTGAAGAAACAGGAAGTGGTTTTCTTGCAGCTTTAAAAGAGAATAATGAAGTTTTAAAGAATCAACCAATGTATAATACTAAAATGGTTGAGAATAAGGTATATCCTTTTGGGTTATATTTTCTAGAATCTAAAAGAGGATATTCTCGTTTAGAGATTGGTAAAGTAAGAAAAGCAATTCCAATTTTAAAGTTTAAAACAAAAGAACGAGCGAAAGAAGTTCTGGATAAAATTGTGAACGATTATAATCTTTGCCAACAAGTGAATGCAGGAATAAAATCTGATGAACCATGTTTTCAATATGAAGTTGATAAATGTAAAGGAGCTTGTATTAAAGAAGAATCTAGAGAAGAATATAATCAACGTTTGAATGAGTTTATTAAAACAACAGAGTTTCCTTCAGAAACATTTATTGTAATTGATAAAGGACGTCATGGAATTGAAAAATCATTTTATTTGGTTGAGAATAACATTTTTAAAGGGTTTGGATATTATGAATACCATCATCAAATTAAAACTTTAGAAAAGATTCACAATATTTTGATCCCAATAGAAGAGACAGAAGAGGTGAAGAACATGTTAAAATACTTTTTATTTAAAAATTCTTATCGATCTAATCAAATCATCAATTTATAATAATTCTCAAGGCATAATAAAAAACTCGTTAAAGTTAACTTTAACGAGTTTTTTATTATAAGTTTTGCAAAAAAAAGGTCGATTATTAATCGACCTTTTTCATTTTATTTACTGAATTATTTTACTTCTTTAAAAATAACTCGTCTGTTTTCTAAGTTTTTCCAAGCTGGACAGTTTGTAACAGGATTACACTCTGGCCATTTAAGATCAGATTTACCTTTTCCAATTGGAGATAATTTAGTTGTATCTACTCCTTTATTAGCTAAGTAACGAACAACAGAAGCAGCACGTCTATCAGATAATTTTTGGTTGTAATCAACACCTCCAGCAGCATCAGTATGACCTTCTACTACGAATTTGAAATCAGGATTAGCTAATAATACTTCAGCAGCATGATTTAATTTTTCATAAGATTGCTCTCTAATACGATCAGAATCATAATCAAATTCAATACCTTCTAAGTATGCATTAATTCTTGTTGCAACATCTTCACCAGAAATACGAACTAATTTTTCAGGACAACCACCGTTTGTTGGAGGACCAGGAATTGTTGGACATTTATCTTCAGAATCAGGTAAACCATCTCCATCAGAATCTAATGAACAACCAGCTCCATCTACACGAACACCTTCTGGTGTACCAGGGCATTTATCCCATTGGTCACAAACTCCGTCTTTGTCTTCATCAATACATTCGAATGGAGTTTGTTCAATTGCTGGTTTAACATTTAAAGGAGATACCCATTGTAAAGCATCCTTATGTTTACCTATTTTATAATGTACACCTAATGATAAGGTAAACATGTTATCATCGCGACCTTCTTCAGTATCAGCTGCAGTAATTCCTCCTGAATTATGATAAGGCATTGGTTTACCTGATCCGTCAAATTCCTCATCTCCAGACATGTAATACATACCTCTTAATTCTAAATCAAATTTATCATTTAATTTATAACGTAGACCAGCTCCAACTTGAGAATATACTGATTTATCAGAAATATTCTGATCTGTAATTAGTGTGAATTCAGGACTTCCTCCTGGAGCATAATTATTTCTGTAGGCTTTGTATCCTTGGATACCAATACCAGCATATAAATGCATAGCCCATTTAAATTCAGTTCTGTTATCAACTCTTCTTAATAGGTTTGACGCATTAATGTCTGCTAAAACACCAATTGCTTGATATTTAGTTTTTCCATAAGCATATCCATGGAAACCACTTAATGCAGAATCATCAATATTACCTTTTTGTCTTGTTTTACCAAATTCATATTGTAAACTAAGTCCAAAAGCATGTGTAATTTGTTTGTTAACTTGAAATTGAAAGTCATAGCCTGGAGTGAAATATTTTCCCATCCATGATACTAAATCAGTATTTTGAAGAGCATTAAGACCAGCAAAAGCAGATACAGACCAATCGTTGTATTCTTTTTTACTGTTATTAAATGGTTTTTCATCATACGTTGCTTGCGAAAAGCCAAACGTTGATGCTCCTAAGATTAATAAAGATAAAATTTTTTTCATAGGTTAGAATTATTTATATAACGAATATAAAGCATTATAAAATTATTTTACAAAACTAAAGAATTAAAAATTAATATTTTAATAAAAAAATAAACTTTTGATAAATTCACGAGAGTAATTTTGGGGATGAGGTATTTTTAATCGATTAGAATCAATTATTATACTGTTAAAGTACAATATATCAATGTCTATGATACGATCTACATATTTTTCATTAATTAATGGTTGAGAATATGTTCGTCCCATGTTATTTTCAATGTCTTTTACTTTTTTTAGAACTTCAAATGGAGAAAATTTAGAAATAATTTCAATTTTTTGATTTAAAAAAGAATTTTCACTTGTAAAACCTTCAGCATTGTTTTCTAATACGTTAGATTCTTTTTTTATATCTCCAATATCAGAAATTATCTTCTTTTTTGCATTTTCTAAATTGTTAATTTTATTTCCAAGGTTAGTTCCGAGTAACAAAATGATAGTATTTGTCGACATATAGGCAAAAGTAATAATAATTTAGTAATGAAGAACTTTTTAGGGAGAGTATTCTCAACAATTATAGGAAACCTATTAACATTTGGTGTGTTATTTTGTATCATGTTGGTGTTAATTTTTGTGTCAGCACTTTCTACAACAAGTAAGAGTGTAAAAGATGGTTCTGTTTTGGAAATTTCGTTAGAAGATCCAATTCAAGAAAGTGAAATGGATCGATCGTCTTCAATTTTTGATTTTTCTGAAGAAACAAAATTTTATTTGCAAGACATTATTTATTCAATTTCGCAAGCAAAGAATGATGATAAAATAAAAGGAATAAGTCTTAAACTTGATCATTTTTCTGGTGGAGCTACACAAGCAGCAGATATTCGTGCAGCTTTAGAAGATTTTAAAAAGTCAGGTAAATTTATTTATGCATATTCTAACTCTGGTAGTCAATTGGCTTACTATATGAATAGTGTTGCAGATCAAATTTATCAAAACCCACTTGGAGGAACATTGTTACAAGGGTTAAGCTCAGATATTATGTTTTATAAAAATGCTGGAGATAAATATGGTGTAGATTTTCAAGTGATTCGTCATGGTAAATTTAAAAGTGCTGTAGAACCTTTTTTCAGAACAAACATGTCTGAGGAAAATAAACTTCAACTATCAGAATTATTGAATGATGTTTGGGGAAATGTTTCCGGAACGATTGCTAAGTCTAGAAAAATGACTCAAAATGAGTTAAATATAGCAACAGATAGTTTGTATTCTTTTATTCCTGAAGTTGGTAAACAACATAAATTTTATGATGTTATCGCACAAGAAAATGAATATCAACAAATGTTATTCAAAAAATTAGGTCTAGAAGTTGATAAATCAAAATCTAATTTTGAAGTTTTAACTAAACATACAATCAAGGTTGAAGATTATTATGAAACCTTAGAAGAAAAAGACGAGAAAGATAAAATTGCGGTTTTATATGCTTCTGGAACAATTACAGAAGGAGATGGTTTTGACGGAATACAGTCTAAAACTTACGTAGAAGCAATTCGTAAGATTGCGGAGAAAGATGATATTAAAGCGTTGGTTTTACGCGTGAATTCGCCTGGAGGAAGTGCAAATGCGTCGGACGAAATTTTATTTGAGTTAGCTCAATTAAAAACAAAAATGCCAATTATTGTTTCTTTTGGAGATGTTGCAGCTTCGGGAGGATATTATATAGCACAAGTTTCGGATAAAATTTATGCTCAACCAAATACAATTACAGGATCTATCGGAGTTTTCGGAATGATTCCAAACGCAAAGAAATTATTCAATAACGTTGGTTTAGATTTCGATGGTGTAAAAACAAATGCAAACGCAGATCAATTAAAATCGTTGACAACACCCTTGTCACCATCTGCACAAAATACAATGCAAAAATCGGTAGAATTAACTTACGCGAGATTTGTAAACCATGTTTCTAAAAATAGAAAAATGACTTTTCAGCAAGTTGATGAGATTGGAGGAGGAAGAGTTTGGTCTGGAACAAGAGCGAAACAAATCGGATTGATTGATGAATTTGGTAGTTTGAATGATGCGATAAAAGCAGCTGCAAAATTGGCTAAAGTTGATAAATATTCGACAGAAAGTTATCCAAAACGTAAAGATTCTTTTGAAGAATTTATGGAACAAATGCAAGGAAAAAGTGCACAAGCTAAAATTGCACAAGAATTAGGAACTGATGGTGTAAGAATTTACAAAGAAATAAAACAGATAAATGAGCAAAAAGGTATTCAATTAAGACTGCCTTATAACATACAAATTCAGTAGAAATCATAAAAAAGGGTTAAAATGTTTTTAACCCTTTTTTATTATAGATTTATTCCTAATTTAGCAAAAATTTAGGTAAAGAAATTTTTTTTTCATCTTTTCAAAAATCACCTAAATTTATCATACTTTTGTACATTCATTTTTAATAATACGAGACTTAATCAACGATGGGATTATTTGATTTTTTCACGCAAGAAATTGCGATTGACTTGGGGACAGCTAACACTTTAATTATTCATAATAATAAAGTTGTTGTTGATAGCCCGTCTATCGTCGCTATACATAGAAGAACAAATAAAGTTATTGCTGTTGGAGAACAAGCAAAACACATGCAAGGTAAAACGCATGATGATATAAAAACAATTCGACCATTGAAGGATGGTGTAATTGCAGATTTTGAAGCTTCTGAATTCATGTTGACTGAATTCATCAAAAAAATTCCTGGAATTCAAGGAAAATTATTTTCACCATCATTACGTATGGTTATTTGTATTCCGTCTGGTATTACTGAAGTTGAAAAACGTGCTGTAAAAGATTCTTGTGCACGCGTTAATGCAAAAGACGTTCGACTTATTTACGAACCAATGGCAGCTGCAATTGGAGTAGGAATTGATATCACTCAACCTAAAGGTAACATGATTATTGACATAGGTGGAGGTACTACAGAGATTGCTGTTGTAGCTTTAGGAGGTATTGTTTGCGACAAATCTGTGAAAATTGCAGGTGATGTCTTTACAAACGATATTGCATATTACTTAAGAACTCATCACAATTTATATATCGGAGAAAGAACTGCTGAGCGTGTTAAAATTGAAGTTGGAGCTGCTGTAGAAGAATTAGAGCATGCACCAGAGGATATGCCAGTACAAGGTCGTGATTTGATTACAGGAAAACCAAAAGAAATTACGGTTAATTACCGTGAAATTGCTCGTGCGTTAGACAAATCAATTTTGCGTATTGAAGATGGAGTGATGGAAACTTTATCTCAAACTCCTCCAGAATTAGCTGCAGATATCTACAATACAGGTATCTATATGGCTGGTGGTGGAGCTATGTTGAGAGGTTTAGATCAACGTATTTCTAAAAAAACAGGTTTACCAGTTTTCTTGGCTGATGATCCTTTACGCGCTGTTGTTCGTGGAACAGGTATAGCACTTAAAAATATTGATAAATTCACTTTCTTAATGAAATAGGAGTAAAGGGCAATGCAATATATTCTGAATGCGATTAGAAGAAATGGAATGCTATTAATTTTCGTCTTTTTAGAGTTAATTGCATTGTTTCTTGTCTTTAAGAAAAACATTTATCACGAAACCATCTTAGCTTCTGCAAGTACATCATTTACAGGTTATGTGGATGATAAAATAGCAAAAGTTACTAACTTTATTCACTTACCGCAAACGAATAAAGAATTGATGGATGAGAATGCTTCGTTGCGCGAGCGTTTAGTACATTTAGGGATTAAAGATGCTAAAACGAAGAAATTCTATAAAACTGATACTTTAGGTTATAAACAAACTTACTCATTTGTACCTGCAGAAATTGTAAACAATTCGATTATCAAAACGCAAAATCTTTTGACAATTGATAAAGGAACAAACGATGGAGTAGAGAAAGGCGATGGTATCATTACAAATAATGGTGTAATTGGTATAGTAACGTATGCAAGTAAAAATTATTCGCGTGCAATTTCGTTATTAAACAAAGACATCAATATTAATGCGCGTATAAAAGGAAATCAATATTTCGGAACAGTAAAATGGGACGGAAAAGATCCTCGTTATGTACAATTGCTAGAAATTCCGAAATATATTGCAGTTAAAAAAGGTGATGTTATCGAAACAGATGGTAAATCACCAGTTTTCCCAGAAGGGATTATCATTGGTACTGTCGTAAGTAAAGGAATTGACGAAACGGGAGAGTTGAGAATTCAAGTTAAACTAAAACAAGATTTTGGTAACCTAGCACAAGCTTATGTGGTTACTAATCTTAATAAAGTTGAAATCCAACAAGTTGAAAAATCAGATACAATAACAAACACAAACAATGTTCAATAAAGACTTTTTAATCAATCTTATCAAGATTATCATTTTGGCTTTGCTACAAGTTTTTGTGTTTAATCATATCAACTTTTTAGGAAGCTTTCAACCTTATATATACATTGTTTTTGTATTATTTTATCCACCTTCTCAAAATAAATACGCCCTATTAATCCTGTCATTCTTATTAGGATTAATGATTGATATTTTTGAGTACACTGGCGGAATACACACTTTTGCTATCACTTTTGTAGCTTTCTTAAGAACACCAATCATCAAATTATTGGCTGGTAAACAAGATTATGAAATGGAATTTTTCTCATTCCAATCATTTAGTTTTGCACAATGGGTTTTCTACATGGCTATTTTGATCTTAATTCATAGCGTATTGCTATTGTTGTTAGAGAATTTCAAACCAACAGGAATTGGTCCATTAATGCTAAAAGCATTGATTAATGCAGGAATTACATTTGTATTTGTCTTTATTTATAAAATTTTATTTAAAAATAAAGTTGGAGTATGAAAAAGTTAATGGTTGTTTATGCACTCATTCTATTTATAGTTTTTCTATTTATAGGACGTTTAGCCTATCTACAATTATTTACTGATCGCTATACGTTAAATGCGTTTAATACTTCAATCAAACAAGAAATTATTTACCCCAATCGTGGTGATATTTTAGATCGCAATGGAAAATTATTAGTGAGTAACACTTATTCGTACGAATTAGATGTTATTCCAGGTAAAGTTGTTGATGATTCCGGAGAATTTATTAATGATTTTGATAAGAATAAATTTTCGAGAATGGTTGGTATCTCTACAAAACAATTTGATTCTATCATGAATAAAATTGTTTCTGCAAAAGATTATAAAAGACTTTCACCTTATCCATTTATAAAGAATATTTCGCGAGAAAATTTTGCACGTATGCAAGAGCAATTGTATTTGTATCCTGCATTTAGTATTATTAAACGTCCCGAACGTAAGTATATGGTTAGTTCTGCCGGAAATATATTAGGTTATATTAACGAGGCTGGACCAGCTTACATCAAAACAGATTCTACCTATTATCAACCAGGTGATTTAGTAGGAATTGCAGGTGTAGAAAAATCGTATGAAAAAGATTTACGTGGTGTAAAAGGTGTAAAAAACTGGATTGTTGATAGAACCATGAATGTTGTAGGACCGTATAAAAACGGGGAATACGATCGTCCAGTTAAAAGTGGGAAAACTGTAAATCTTACGATTGATTATCGTTTGCAAGAATTAGCCGAACAGATGTTGAAAAATAAACGTGGAGCTATTGTAGCAATTGATCCAAATAATGGTGAAATACTAGCTTTGGCATCTGCGCCAACAATTAATCCAAATGATTATCTGAATTCTAAGTTAAGAAATGCGTTAATCAACGATTCTATTTCTCGTCCAACTTTTGATCGTGCTTTGCAAGGAACTTATCCTCCTGGTTCAACATTCAAAATGGTAACAGCTTTGGCTGCGTTACAAATGGGAACAATGACGGAGCAAACAACATATGTTTGTAAACACGGTTTTCGTTACGGACGTATGCATATTGGTTGCCACTGCGGATTGTATTATGCGCCGCAAGGTTTAGAAAGAGCAATAGGAAAATCGTGTAATAATTTTTTCTCAGAAGCTTATCGTGACATTGTTCGTAAAGATCCAAATGATTATAGCGTTGGGATTAACGAATGGGCAGCGATTATGAATAGTTTTGGTTTAGGAAAATTTATGGGAACAGATTTGCCTGTTGGTAGTAAAGGTCTTATTCCGACAGCCGAATTTTATAACGATCGTTTTGGAGAAGGTGTTTGGAATCCTTATCGTATTATTTTTAATGGTATGGGACAAGGAGATATCAATACAACTCCTTTGCAAATGGCAAATTATACTGCGATTATAGCTAATAAAGGATTTTTCTATACACCACACATTGTACATCAGATTGATGGAAAACCATTGACAGATTCTACTTATATGGTAAAGAAAAACACATTAGTAGATCCAAAACATTTTGATATTATTCATAGAGGAATGCGAAATGTATTTACAATGGGGACAGCACGTAGTTTTGATACAAGTACATTTATTCAATTAGGTAAAACAGGAACTTCTCAGAATTCTCATGGGCAAGATCACTCGTTATTCGTGCTATTTGCTCCAGCAGATAAACCGAAAATTGCAATTGCTGCAATTGTAGAAAATGGATCTTGGGGAACAACCTATGCTGGACCAATGGCTAGTTTAATAGCGGAATTGTATGTTACAGATACAATAAAACGTCCAGGACTTGTTGATAGAATGAAAGCTGGTAATCTACAAGGAGAGTATCGTCGTCAGTGGATAGATTATTTAAAAAGAAAAGGACTTTATATAGAACCAATTAAAAAGGATTCCTTAGTAGGTAAAACGGATTCTTTAAAATTTAAAAAAGATTCTTCTAAACTAAAAAATGAGTCAAAACAGATTACTAAAAGGCATTGATTGGACTGTACTAATCCTAGGGTTTCTTATAGTAACTTTTGGGATTATGAACGTGTATAGTGTCAATCCAGATTTAGGTGTAAAACAGCTAATTTGGTTTGGACTAGGAATGGTCATGATTTTAGGTTTGATCATTGCAAGTGGTAATAATCGCAATTTCTTTGAGATTTATAGTCCTGTTTTTTATATTGTTTCCCTCGTTTTACTCGTCGGAGTTTTAATTGTTGGTAAAGAAATTAATGGAGCTAAAGCTTGGTATAGATTTGGACCATTAAGTTTGCAACCTGCCGAATTTGCTAAGATTGGAACTGCATTATTGATTGCCAATTTTATTAATCATTCTAATGCAAATCTAAAAGATCTTACTTTTATTGGTAAGATTTTATTGGTAATCGCTCTTCCTGTTGTGTTAATTTTATTACAACCAGATTTAGGTTCGGTAATCATATTTTGTTCGCTTAGTATTGCATTGTACAGAGAAGGACTAAATCCTTGGATAATCATAGCGCCAATTATTGGATTGATAGTTTTTTTGATTTCAATTGTTCAAATTCCATTTTACGTATTATTGTTTTTTGGATTCATTGTTCTAACAATTACATTATTAATATTAGCATTTAATTATAATCAAAATGTAGTTGATGCAATGCATGGTGTATTAATAGGACTTTCTTTCTTCTTTTTATTATTGATTGGGATTTGTTATTTCGTTCAAAATTTATCTGAAGAAACGAGAGAATCTTTTGGATATTTATTTCCTATGCGTTCACTATTCTTTGCTGAGCCAATATTTTTTAATACAGTATTATTTGGTTTGATAGGTTTTTTCTTATCAATTATACCAGTATTGATTTTAAAATTAACAGAACAGAAAGAAATTAATAATTCGCCATTCAAAACGCAATCTGGTTTAGCTGCAAATGTTTTAAATTTTAGTATTATAGCTTCGATTGTTCTCTTATTATTGACTAGTACAATCAGTTTTATTTCGCCAATCATTTTCGAGAAATTACCAAAACACCAAAAAGAGCGTGTAATGGTTTTGTACGAAGGAGAAGCAAAATACCGTGATACATCTGGATATAATTTATTGTATGCTAAAACGGCGATTGGCTCGGGCGAATTATACGGAAAAGGTTACAATCAAGGAACAATCAAAAAAGGACGTTTTGTACCAGAACAACAAACCGATTATATTTTTACAACTGTAGGAGAAGAGTGGGGATTTTTAGGAAGTACATTCTTGGTAATTATTTACGCTCTATTTGTAGGCCGAATATTTTATTTAGCCGAACATCAAAAGAATCGATTTGCACGATTTTATGGCTATTGCGTAGGTTCAATATTATTTTTCCATTTCTTTATCAATATCGCCATGGTAATTGGCTTATTTCCTACCGTAGGTATTCCTTTGCCCTTCTTTAGTTATGGAGGAAGTTCATTATGGGGATTCACAATTCTGATTGGTATATTTCTAATCATTCATTACAAAAACAACCAAGGTTTAATATAAAACAAAAGCTATACTGCAAAGTATAGCTTTTTATTTTGTATCGTTTTCTAAGACTATAAGTCAGAAACGTGATTAACTTTTTTAATTACTTTATTGTCTTTATCAACTAAAAATAAAGTGGGAGTAGAATTAACATTGTATTCTGCTGCAATAGGAGAATCCCAACGCATTAAATCAGTATAATTAAACCAAGGAAGTTCTTTTGTAGCTTTGTTGTATTCAGCTTCATCATAATCTAAAGAAATAGCAACAATTTCGCCACCTTTCGCTTTGAAATTTTTGTAATATTCTTTTATATGAGGAATTTCTTGCTGACAAGCAGGACACCAAGACGCCCAAAATACAATCAATTTTTGATCAGCTTTAATGTCATACAATGATTTCTTTCCATTTATAGGTTGATCAAAAGTGATATTAGGTACTTTACTTCCAATCTCTACATTAGCTGTTTGACCAATTTGTTTTTTTAATTGCTCCGTAACATTTCCTGTTAAAGCTTTTGCTTGATCGATGTATTTTTTATGAAAAGCTGGATATTGATCTTTTGGAACAAAATTTAATAACGCATTCAAAATATTTTGTCCACGTGATGTCGTAAGTTTTGTTCTACTTAAAATTTCATCAGTAGCAGCAATTATTTTATTTTCGATATTATCTTGCTGATTTCCGTTGCTCAATTTTAGATTGATGTAAGCGAACACTAAATCATTAAACATTCCAGATTGCTCTAAACGTACATCATCATTTACAAAGTGAGCTACAATTTGCTCAATAACTTTAGTATCTTTTGAATTTTGAGCTTCAGCTTTTAAATCTGTCAGATTTTTTTCATATTGTACTAAACCAGAAAATTTAGTTGCACTACTCAAGTTTTTAATACGATTTTGTTCTTTTATAATTGCTTGATAAAATTCATCAGATTGATTATAAACTTGCATCAAATAAGGAAAAACTTGGTTCTGAACTTCATTTAGAGGTTGCATCGCCAAAACTTTATTAAATTCTTTTTGCGCATTTCCTTCTAATACTTCAAGTTTATTCATAAATTCTTGTCCAGTAACGGTTTTGAATTTGATATTTTTATTATCTGTTAACAATGAAATGTTTTCGCCTGTTGGTAAATCTACACGTACAAAACCATTGTAT
The DNA here is from genome assembly GCF_030005555.1 of Empedobacter sedimenti. Classification (GTDB taxonomy): domain Bacteria; phylum Bacteroidota; class Bacteroidia; order Flavobacteriales; family Weeksellaceae; genus Empedobacter; species Empedobacter sedimenti. Next base: position 157,204 of record NZ_JASCQG010000004.1, read on the forward strand.
TCTTTCGGAATGTTTGTACTAAAATTACCTTGCGCATCTGTTTTTGTATTTTTAACTAATTTTAGTTCTGCATTATCATACATTTTTACTAAAACAGGTTTGTTTGCATAATTCTCTAATTGTCCAGATACTGTAAATTGTCCGAATACAGATCCTCCTAAAACAACTATTGGTAGTATAAATTTATTTTTCATAATTTTTCGTAATATAAAAAAACCTCAATCAAAAAGATTGAGGTTTAAAAGTATGATTAATATTGATTAAATCAAAGATTTTTTGTATTTCTTAACAGCAAAGTAAGTTACTGCAATTAAGATAGCAAAACCAATTAAATAGATTGTATAATCATCTATTGGAGTTGCTTGTCCTCCAGTTCCTTGACCAGGTGTAGGAGGATTTCCACCACCACCACAATCACCTGTGTCACAATCCCATTGTGCATTTACGGTACTAACAAAACTAAAGAATAGTACTAGTAAGTAAAATTTAAATTTTAAAAATATTTTCATAGGTTAGGTTTATTTATTAATGGTTTTTTTGGTAACAACTTTTCCGTCTTTATAACTAATTTTTACTAAGTAAACTCCAGCTGCAACTAAATTTAATTGATGATCGTTATTAGTCGAAACGTTTGTTTTATAAGAAATTTGTCTTCCAGCTAAATCGTAAATAGCAATATCTGCTGTTGTATTATTTTGTTCAAATTTGATATATTGATTACCATTGTTACTATATAAATAAGTAATATTTTTTGAAGTTAGATTATCATTAGTTGATAAACTTTCAGGTAATGCATTCCAATAAAATTCATAACGATCGTTAATTGTATTATCAGCTACAAAAGTGATTTTTGTATTAGCATCAACTACTTCAGTTTTATTTGTTTTCTTATCTAAAATGTAATATTTACCAAGACCTAATTTATCTACTTGATTTAAAATAGAATATTCATACAAGTTCATGTTAATTGTATATTCTTGACCATTCTCAAGATCATTGAAACCTAATCGGATCGGTTTAGCAATATAATCAACAGAATTAAAAGAATTAGATAATGTTTGTGCCGTTTTTATAACCTCTCCATTACTATTTTCTTCGTAAAAGAATATAGGATTTGTTATTGTATTGTTGTTAGTAGCATTTCCACTTACCATGAAGTTTGCATTTAATAAATAAGCTGCAGTTCCTTCAAATTTATTGTTTTTACTTAAAAATAATTCAACTTGTGTAAAATCAAAATCTGTTACTAAACCTTTTTGTTTTAACCTATCATCATTCAACAATGCCTGTTTTGTAGAATTTGTTTCATTTTGAGTTTTAGCAAAAGTTCCGTTAGGGAATCCGTTTGCATTAGGATTTTTAGAACTAAAGTTATAATCAAAAGTTTTATGATAATCAGTTAATTTAACGTTTGCGCTTACAATTCTAGTTCCTCCGTTACCAGCACTATTAATTGCATGATAATCTATGTAAAAAGATTCGTATGGTTTTACAATTAAAGCTTGTGGATTACCTGTCCAAATATATGTTGGTGTAGCAGCTCCATCTGAAGTAAGATATGCACTAATAGGAGTAGACGAACTTGTTGTTACGTTACCTGAATTTGCATTCCACTTAATTGTAAAATCATTAGCAATTTTAGTTACTCTAAAACGAAGTGCTCCCGCAAAAACCTCTGTTGGTGCAGTACCACCTGTAGCTCCGGTAAATCTAATCCATGTATTTACTTTACCAATATCAGATAAATCAATGTTTGAAGTAAACGGATTTGATAAACGGTGTTGATTTTTGCCATAGATTTGGCTTGCATCGTATAATGTACCAGTCTTATTTCCTATGTAAGAATCGTAAGTCTCGTTGTAGTTATTAATTTTACCTTTCCAATCTTTCCAAGTAAGATTAGCAAAATCTTGTGAACCACCTTTTAAACCACTTTTTAAGGCAAAATCAGTACTATTATTATTAGGAATTCCAGCAAATTTAATAGGATTCGCAGTACCTAATGAAATAATTGCATTATCTACAGCTGTTCCAGCTCTTAAATTTAATAAATATCTGAATTTTGGATCGATTATGAATGCATCATCAATTGCATCATATTCAGTTTCATTTACATCCCAAAAAAGGATAGATTGTAGATATCTTGAGTTACCACAGTTTGTATTTAACTTACAATCTCCCTTAAAAAAGTTACCACCTGTCAAAGAGTTAACAACTTCTTTAGCCGTAACATTCTTGAATGGTAATGAGATTACATATTCGTCATTATTTACATCAGGAATTGATCTTTCAATAGCTACTCTACCTGTAACAGTTGTAGCATTTTGAATAATTAATTGACCAAAAGAATTATCATTTGTGTATTTATTAACAAAGTTTTTACCATTAGTATTGGTATTTGTAAAACCTCCTTTAATTTGAATATTTCCTTGATTAATAATCTTCTCTGTTGTTGCGCTTGTTGCATCAGTTGTTACATTAACATTTCCTCCATTATAGAAAAGAGTATTAGGGTTAATTTTAACAATTACTGCATCTTTTATGTTAGTATCTTGTGCATATGCACTATATATCGCTCCTAATGCGAATAAAGCAAGTAGATTCTTTTTCATAATTTATGTTATTTTGGTAGGTTTTTTTTAAAATTAAAAAATAATTTCATTACAAATATAAAAACTTTTATTAAAAAGTTACTATACAATAGTTTATATTGTTACTTTTTCTGGTAAATCTTTTATGTCGTACATCAAATCTGTAAAGATTTCTTCAGTCACAGCTCTTAATCCACGAGCTCCCAACCCTAAATCATTCGCTCGATCTACTATCTTGCTTAGAGTTTCGTCCGTCACTTCAAGCTCTTTGCCATCTAAAGCAAAAAGTTTTGTATATTGTTTGATAAGCGCATTTTTAGGTTCTGTTAAAATCGCTCTCATCGCTTCTTTGTCTAATGGTTTTAAGAAGGTAATGATTGGTAAACGTCCAATTAATTCTGGTATAATTCCAAAATTTTTCAAATCTTGTGCATTTACTTCATCCAAAAGATGTTCAATTACTTTTTCGTCTTCATTTTTGAAACCAATTACATGTTTCTTCAAACGATCTGCAATGTGTTTTTCTATTCCAGAAAAAGCACCACCTGCAATAAATAAGATATCTTTTGTATTAACTTCTATAAATTTTTGATCTGGATGCTTACGTCCTCCTTTTGGTGGAACGTTAACAACAGTTCCTTCCAAAATTTTAAGTAAAGCCTGTTGTACACCTTCTCCAGAAACATCTCTTGTGATTGATGGATTGTCACTTTTACGTGCAATTTTGTCCATTTCATCAATAAAAACAATTCCTTTCTCTGCTAATTCTACATTATAATCTGCAGCTTGTAGAAGGCGAGTTAATATACTTTCTACGTCTTCACCTACATATCCTGCTTCCGTTAATACAGTTGCATCTACAATTGCAAACGGAACGTTTAGTAATTTGGCGATTGTTTTGGCTAGTAATGTTTTTCCACTTCCTGTTTCTCCTACTAAGATTACATTAGATTTGTCAATTTCAACATCGTTGTCTTTGTCTAATAATATTCTTTTGTAGTGGTTGTATACAGCAACAGATAATATTTTTTTGGCTTGATCTTGACCGATTACATATTCGTCCAAAAATTCTTTAATTTCTTTTGGAGATTTTAAAGTCAAAGGCTTGATTAAATCATTACTTTCGTTAAATTTTGATTCCTCTAGAACAATACCATGAGCTTGTTCTATACAGTTATCACAAATATTACCGTCAATTCCTGATACTAAAATATTAACTTCGTTTCTGCTTTTTCCACAAAAAGAGCATTTGTTTTCTTCCAATTTTTTCTGCTTAAATAATGTGCAAAGGTATTTATTTTCTTTTACATAGAAAATATTTCTTTGTTAATTTATTTAATACTAAATCTTTTACAAAGATAATGATATTAATTCTTAATTTACATTGTTGTGAAAAATTGCTTTTTTGCTAATTGCCTAGATTATGAGGAATAAAAAAGGATACTCAAAACTGAGTATCCTTTTTTATTATTTTGTTACAGAAATTATTTTGCGCGAGGTGCTAACACTTCGTCAATCATTCCGTATTCTTTTGCTTCTGTCGAAGTCATCCAGTAATCACGTTCTCCATCTTTTTCGATTTGCTCGAAAGTTTGTCCAGAATGTGTTGCAAGAATATCATATAATTCTTTTTTCAATTTCAAGATTTCCTTCAATGTAATTTCCATATCAGTTGCTTGTCCTTGCGCTCCACCTAATGGTTGGTGAATCATCACGCGAGAGTGTTTAAGAGCCGAACGTTTTCCTGCAGCACCCGCACATAATAAAACTGCTCCCATAGAAGCTGCCATTCCTGTACAAATTGTTGCCACATCTGGTTTTACTAACTGCATCGTATCGTAAATACCTAATCCTGCATAAACACCACCACCTGGTGAGTTAACGTAAATTTGAATATCTTTTGTAGAATCTACACTTTCTAAGAATAATAATTGCGCCTGAATGATATTGGCAATTTGATCATCGATCGCTGTTCCTAAAAAGATAATTCTATCCATCATTAAGCGAGAGAAAACGTCCATTTGTGCAACGTTCAATTTTCTTTCTTCAACAATGTAAGGTGTTGTATTTTGGATATAGCTTTCCATATGTAATGAGCTAATTCCTTTGTCTAACAACGCGTATTTTTTAAATTCTTCTCCTACGTTTTTCATTATTAATTTAGATTTTAATGAAAGTTATAAAGAATTTTTTAGATGCTTGTATTAAGCTTCAGCTAATTCTTTATTTTTTTCTGTAATAATGTCTACAAACTCGTCAAAAGTAACTTCTTTCTCGTTTAATTTTACATTGTCTTTGAAGATTGCTAACATTTTATCTGTAAACACTTGGTAAGATAAACGGTTGTATTCTTCTTGATTTTGTAATGCAGACATTGCAATTTGTTGTAAAGTTTCTTCTGGAATAGAAGTTTGACCGTACATTTTTAATTGATCTTTGATTGCAGTAAAAGCAGCTTCTTTTACTTCTTCAGCATTTACTTCTACATTATTTTTCTCTGCAATTTTAGCTTCGATTAATTGGTAACGTAAACCTTTATCCATTTTAGCTAACTCTTCTTTCGCTTGCTCCTCTGTAGAAACATTTTCGTTAGAAGAAATTAACCATTTTGTTAAAAATTCTGTTGGTAAATCAAATTTTACAGTATCTAATAATTTTGATACTACATCATTGATAATTTGTTTGTCAGATTCTTTGTTGTACATGTTTTCTGACTCTTCTTTGATTTTGTTACGGAAAGCTTCTTCTGAATCTACAGAACCTTCTCCATAAACTTTATCAAATAATTCTTGGTTAACTTCTGCTTTTTCAGCTTTGTTAATTTCTTTGATTGTATATGTAACGTTTACTCCGCCTTCAGCAACTTCTGTGTTTAACTGTTGTGTAGCTTCTTCTACAGTGTCAAAAATATCGTTAGAATTAACTTCTACAACATCACCTACTTTTTTACCAATGAAAGCAGCAGTATCTTTTAAATCTTCTAAACGAACAAATGTAGGTTTAGCTTCTTCTCCTTCTACTTGTGCATCAACTTTCAATACAGCTTCAGCCTCAGCTTCAGCTAAAGATTTTAATGATCCGAAACGAGCAGCAAAGTTATCAACGTATTTTTGAATTTCTTCGTCTTCAACTTTTACTTTGTAGCTTTCTACATCTACTTTAGATAGATCAACATCAAATTCTGGAGCTAATCCTAATTCGAAATCAAATGATAATTGATCAGCATCCCAATCAACATCTTTCATAACAGGAACTGGATTTCCTAAGATTGATAATTTTTCTGTGTTGATGTATTCAGATACACTTTTTTGTAAAAGTTCGTTAACTGTATCAAAAACAACTGCTTGTTCGTATTGTTTTTTTACAAAACTCATAGGTACTTGCCCTTTACGGAAACCTTTGATGTTAGCTGTTTTTCTGTATTGGTTTAATACGTCAACTACTTTTTCTTGATAATCTGCTTTGTCAACAGTTACAGTTAATACTGCATTTAAATTGTCTGTTGTATTTTTAGTAATATTCATCTACCTTAAATTTGGAGTGCAAATGTATAAATTATTAATCATTTTTAATAGTAAAAAGTAACATTACAATCAATTCATTCACTATAAATTAACAATTATGATCGAATCTTATCAAATCGATTTGAAAGGATTGAATTAAATGACTTTTTAAAATTAATTTTTAGTACCATTTCAAATATTAAACCATTTCATTTTTACTGACAGATTGACATTTTTGTAATTCATGAACACAAAAAAAATCCAGCACATTAATGTACTGGATTTGTAATATTTTGAAATTTAATTTCTTAAAATTCTCCGTAATTTGCGTAAGATTCGTCAAAAACAAAATCTTCCATAAACTTAGTTGTGTAGTTACCTGCAATAAAATCAGGGTGATCCATCAACTGTAAGTGGAAAGGAATTGTTGTTTTGATTCCTTCAATATAAAACTCTCCTAAAGCACGTTTCATTTTTGCAATTGCTTCTTCACGTGTTTGTGCTGTTACAATTAATTTTGCAATCATAGAATCGTAGTTTGGTGGAATTGTATATCCTGCATAAACGTGTGTATCTACACGAACACCATTACCACCAGGAATATTAATATTCGTAATTTTTCCTGGAGAAGGGCGGAAGTCGTTATAAGGATCTTCTGCATTGATACGACATTCGATAGAATGTCCTTGTGGATAATAGTTTTTACCAGAGATTGGTTCACCAGCAGCTAACATAATTTGTTCGCGAACTAAATCGAAACCTGTTACTTGCTCTGTAATTGGGTGCTCTACTTGGATACGAGTATTCATTTCCATAAAGTAGAAATCTCCGTGTTTGTCAACTAAGAACTCAATAGTACCAACACCTTCATAACCGATATATTCACAAGCCTTAACAGCAGCCTCACCCATACGTTGACGTAACTCGTCAGTCATAATAGGAGAAGGAGTTTCTTCAGCTAATTTTTGATTACGACGTTGAATAGAACAGTCACGCTCAGATAAGTGACAAGCTTTACCGTTTTGGTCACTTGCTACTTGAATTTCGATATGACGAGGTTCTTCAATCAATTTTTCCATGTACATTCCGTCGTTTCCAAAAGCTGCTGCAGCTTCTGTACGAGCAGATTCCCATGCATGTAATAAATCTTCTTCTTTCCAGATTGCACGCATACCTTTACCACCACCACCGGCAGTAGCTTTCATCATTACAGGGTATTTAATTTCGCGCGCAACTTCTACAGCTTGTTCGTAGCTTTCTAATAATCCATCAGATCCAGGAACAACAGGAACACCTGCTTCTTTCATTGTAGCTTTTGCATTTGCTTTATCTCCCATACGGTCGATATTGTCAGCAGGAGCACCAATGAATTTGATTCCGTTTGATTGACAAATTTTAGAGAAAGTAGAATTTTCAGATAAGAATCCATAACCTGGGTGAATAGCATCCGCGTCTGTAATTTCAGCAGCCGCGATGATGTTAGCCATTTTTAGGTATGAATCTTTACTTGGAGCAGGGCCAATACACACCGCTTCGTCTGCGAAACGCACGTGTAAAGATGTTTCGTCTGCTTTAGAGTAAACAGCAACCGTTTTGATTCCCATTTCTTTTGCTGTACGTATAATACGCATAGCGATTTCACCTCTATTAGCGATTAATATCTTTTTAAACATATGTTTTTATTCTAAGAAAAAATAAAATTAAGCTGGATCAACTAAGAATAATGGTTGATCATACTCAACTGGACTAGCGTCATCAACTAAGATTTTAACGATTTTTCCAGAAACTTCAGATTCAATTTCGTTGAATAATTTCATTGCTTCAACAATACATAATACTTTTCCAGGAGCTATAGAATCACCAACACCTACGAAAGGCTCTTTACCTGGTCCAGCAGAACGGTAGAAAGTACCAATCATTGGAGATTTAACTGTAATTAAATTACTGTTTTCTTCTTCTGTTTGAGATGTAGAGTTATTTGCTGGTGCAGCTGCTGACGCTTGAGGAGCGGCAACTTGTGCTACAGGAGCTTGTGGTACATAAATTTGTTGAGATGCAACTTGTGCAGGAACGCTTGCTAAAGTTTTGATTTTGATTTCAATGTCATCTTGTTTGATGCTTACTTCAGCAACTTCTGCTTTTGATACGAATCTAATTAAATTTTGAATGTCTTTAATGTCCATATAATGCGGTTTTTTATTTGACCTTTTCGTTACTTTTTTGTTAAACGAAATCAAAGGTATTGAAAAAAAAATAAAAAAGCTGTCTCTTTTTTTAGAAACAGCTTCAAAATCTTTCGAAGATTATATTATTCAGTAACTTCTTGTACTTTTTCTAATACTACTTTTCCTTTGTAGTATAATTTTCCGTCAGACCAGTGTGCTCTGTGGTATAAATGTGCTTCACCAGTTGTTTTATCGATAGCTAATTGTGGAGCTTCGATTTTGTAGTGCGTTCTACGTTTATCTCTTCTTGTTGACGACTGTCTTCTCTTAGGATGTGCCATATCTAACTACTTTTTTTCTTTATTTCTATATGTTATTTTAACTAAAAAAACCGATTAAGGTTTTAAATCTTTTAATTTTGCCCAACGTGGATCGATTTCGTTATCATCGTCATCATCACCATTGTTGTTTTCGTTTTCATCATCATTTTCAGATTCCGAATCTTCACTTAATTCGTAAATACTGTACTGGTCTAATAATTCAATCATTTCTGAACTACTTTTCCCATTGATGACATCTGGATGAATTCGTTTTGTTGGTACTGATAAAATTGCTAATTCGTAAAGAACTTGTGCAACGTTAATTTGGTATTCCTCTCTCGGAATAACCCACATCTCAAAATCAGTATCGTCAAACTCTTCGCCAAATTTAACAATTAATTCTGCATTATTCGAAATTTCTTGCTGAAACAATTCTCCAGTTAAATCACAAGGAACCGTTATGTTACCTTTTAAGCTGATTTCTAACTCAAGCATTGTAGATTTCTTGTCTAAAATGATTTTAACAATCAAGTTAGGATTTTCAAAATCTTGTTCAATTTCAAATAAATCAAAGAACGATTGTGATAATTCGAATGTAAAATCACTCTTACCTAAAGGCAAGCTTGTAAATACAATATTATAATTTTTTAACTTGTCCATACCACAAAAAGGTGTGCAAAGATAATCTAATTTATTTAAAATTAATAGCTCTTTGCAACTTATTTTAATTTTTTATTCTTTATTATCTCCTTTCTCTAATTTTAGAGGAATATGTTGTAAAACATTTTTTGTAAGCTCTTTGTATTCCAAACGATTTTTGTGCAAATCTATTGCAGTAAAAATAGCTTCTTTGAATGATTCCTCGTTTGCAATTCCTTTTCCAGCAATGTCATAAGCTACACCATGATCTGGAGAAGTTCGTACAAATTTTAAACCTGCTGTATAATTAACACCTTCATCAAAACTAATTGTTTTGAAAGCAACTAATCCTTGGTCGTGATACATGGCTAAAACAGCGTCAAAAGCGTTTAAATTAGATGGATTGAAAAAGCTGTCAGCAGGATAAGGTCCAAAGACTAATTGATTGTCATTGATACAACGTTCAATAACAGGTGTGATGATTTCTTTCTCCTCAGAACCCAATAAACCATTGTCCCCTGCATGTGGATTAAGTCCTAAAACAGCAATTTTTGGTTTGCTGATTGCATAATCTTCTACTAAACTTTTATGAATTTGTTGAATTTTAGCATAAACAGATTTTGGATTGATTTGTTGTGCAATTTCACTAACCGGAATATGTTGTGTTACTAAGCCAACTCTCAATTTTTCTGAAACCAAGAACATTAAAGGTTTTCCTCCCCAAACTTCACCTAAAAATTCTGTGTGACCAGGAAAATGAAACTCTTCGGACTGTATATTGTCTTTGTTAATTGGAGCTGTAACCAAAACGTCAGTAAAACCATCTGAGACCGATTGCGCAGCTGCTTTTAATGATTGGTAAGCGTGTTCGCCTGCTTCTTTGGTTACTTTACCAAAATGTACATCGATTTGATCTTTCCAAAGATTGACAACATTTATTTTACCATCAACAATTTGACTTGCATCATGAATCCCTTGGAAATTAATACGATCAAATTTTAATCGATCTTTTTGATAGGATAATAGTTTTGTAGAACCGAAAATAACAGGTGTAAAAAAATCTGTTATTTCTTTTTCTTGTAAGGTTTTCAGAATAACTTCTATTCCGATTCCGTTATAATCACCAATTGAAATGGCTACTCTTATTTTACGATCTTTTTCAGACATAATTTTTGATTAATAAGATTGGCTTAAAGGTTTTTGTTTTTTGATGAATTTTTTATAGATTAAATCTACAAATAAACCTCCAATCCAAGAAGAAAAGAATAAAACTGGACAAATAGCAATTTCGTACCACGTTGGGTGATAAGGAGTAATTAATACGTCGCCCAGAGCAACAATTAACACAACAAAACCTACAAACATGGTGTACGCTTGTTTTGCTCTTTTTACAATAAGTGCTGTGATTACACCTCCAACTAAGGCTGCGATTCCACTAATAGCAAGCATTGATCCGAAAAATTGGACTTCATGTTTTTTTCCTTCTCCGTGCGAAAAGTATTTGATGATATGTCTCCATTCCGGAAAAATTTTGTCATCCCATCCTAATCTGTTCGCATTGTATATAAGACCAAATTGTATGATTAAAAAGATGATGGCTAATCCTATAATCACAGCAATTGTGTTTCTTAATACAGTTTTGTCTTTCAGCATAATATTATTTTAGTCTGCAATCGCAATAACTGAAATTTCTACGTTTACATCACGTGGTAAACGAGCAACTTCTACACACTCGCGCGCAGGGTAATTTGTGTCATTAAAATATGAAGCATATACTTCGTTAACGGCATTAAAGTCGTTTAAATCTTTTACAAAAATAGTTGTTTTTACAACGTTATCAATAGATGTTCCGCCAGCTTCTAAAATTGCAATAACATTTTTCATTACTTGATGAACTTCATCTTGAATACTAGTAGTTACCAATTCGTTTTTCTCTACATTAAAAGGAATTTGTCCTGATGTATAAAGAAAACCATTGTATTTTACTCCTTGCGAATATGGTCCTATTGCTTGTGGTGCTTTGCCTGTATGAATAATTTGTTTTTTCATTACTCTATTTTTTGTGATTAATAATTAAGTCTTGATCTGTCGTTGTATTTTAAATCTTGTAAGATCGAAGCTTTGATTCCGATAAAGAAATCATAACTTTTATACGTTCCCATCGGAGTCCAACCAAAAGATAATGTAAAGCTTCGTAAGTCTCTCTCAAAGCCAAAACGTACATAAGTAATTTCGTTTTTAATGAAATCGTATGTTGCATTAGCAGAAATTGCCCAATAAGGAGTAGGAGAAATTTTTCCATTCATAGATAAAGACCCCGTTCCGTTTCCTTTTCGTTCCACACTTTTGGTATAGTTATAACTAATATTAGCTGTTAAACTCCATGGAATAGCAAACTGAGCATAATTGTCGTTGTCGTAATAAAAATTCTCATCACGTACAGTTCCTTTCTTTTTATAGTTCTTTGCATCAAAACGTTTTCCTCCGAAAGTGCTATTGTCAAATGTATAGCCTGTTCCTAAAGACATATTAGAGATTCTAAACTCTCCAAGTTTGTCAATATATTCAGCTCTCTCCGATCCGCTTGCGTCCATATAACGTCTAATTTTATATGGATTAACTGTAGAAGCGAATTGTACATTTACTTTACGGTCAAACAAGGAAGTCATACCGTTAATACTAATAGGTGAAAGTTTAAATTCTTCTGCTGAAAAATTATAAGATGAACCAACTCGTAAATATTCGAAGATTTTAATCTTCTTGAAACCTTTCGGATCACTTTCATCCTTTATTTTCATCTCTAAGTTATTCGAGATTCCAAAATTTAATGAATTTGTTAAACCAGAAATTCCAACACCATACAACATGTCTTGGTATTGGTTGTACCAAATTTCTTCTTGGTTTTGATTTTGGTAAGATTTATAGTAACCCCAAGACTGACTTTGAAAATCTGGTGAATAGCTATATCCAATAGAAGGTGAAACAACATGTTGTATACCTAATATTTTTGCATCTTTGTTTGGGTTAAGATATAAACCGTAAATATTAGTAGAAACCGAAGCGTTAAAATTAAATGTACGATAAGCATTAAAGCCTTTTGTTCTGATATCTTCTGTTTTTCCATTGACAGAGTTGTAACTTCTTGTAATGCGATTATCTCCCCAAACTTCATTATAGTCCGATGAAAGCGTTAATGGGAAATAATTGGCTAAAGTAATACCAGTTTGCAAACCAACTTTGTGATTGGCACCCATTCGCATTTGATCTTTCCACATTTTATCTGTAAAAATATCATTGTCAGTTGTGTTTACTTCGTTTCCGGCCTGAAAAGCGTATGTTAAACCAAGATTCTGTATTAAACCTTCTTTTGGTGTATTTTTCTTTGCAAAAGGAAAAACACGTGACATAGTTACATTTAATCTTGGAAAAGCAATATTAATTAAACCTGTATTATAGTTTTGAGAATGCGACATACTTAACTGAGCTGTTAAAGGAGCATTCTCGAAATTTTTAGTTAAATTGATCGAAGAGTTGACATTGTTTGTGAAAACTTGACCAGAGTTGATATAAGTGTTACGAACAGATTCGCGGTAATATTTAGAACTCGAAAAGTTAACGTTTGCATTAAATAACCAATATGGATTTGCTTTTGGATCTTGGTTATGAGACCACATTACGCCAAATAAACTTTGCTTCGAAAATGCATTTACTCCGTCCGAAATACCTTTTATACCTGTTAATCTATTTTCTACGTTAGCAGAAAAACGACCGTTGTATTTGTATCTTTTTTTATAGGTAGATTCTGCACGAGCAGCCCAACTACCTTTGGTGTAAATATCTCCAGAAAGTTTTAGGTCAAAATTATCTCCAAATGGAACATAGAAACCTAAATCTTCTATAAAGAAACCAAGGTTAGAGCGTTCTCCTGGACGTGGCATCAAAATACCAGCTGCACGTTTTTCACCCATTGCCGGAATATATCCAAATGGTAAAGCTAATGGTGTAGGAACATCATAAATCCATAAATTGGTAGCACCCATAATTAAGGTTTTCTTACCATTTTTATCGATCATTTTACCTTCTTTAGCTCTAATAAAATAATCAGGACGTGTATCTTTACCTTCTTTAAAATAAGTATCAGTTGTAAAATCGGCACGTTTTAGTAACATGATAGAGTCGTTAACGCGTTTAGCTTTGTCTGCAACTATAATTCCGTCTTCTTGCGACATTCTGATATTGTAGGCAATACCAACTTTTGTTTTGAAGTTAACTTTAAAAGCGTCTTGTAAGATTTCTTGCTGACCTTGTAAAAACTTCGTTTTTTCAATAATATTTCCAACAGAATCCCGCTTACCTTCGGCATATACATCACCTGTATCCCAGTTTAGCTCAATGTAATCAGCATCAATAGTCATATCTCCATAAACCACGTGTGCTTTACGTAATAAATACGTCATACGTTTTTTACGGTTATGAATTTCGTCCTCAGAGCTATGTTCTACCACGAACTCTAATTTCTCTTTTACTGGGATAATTGTATCTAATTTTACTGAGTCAGATACAACCTTAGAGTTATTTTTATCAATTTTATTTTGTTTAACTTGTCCAAAAGAAATGGTGCAAACCATAACTGGACTAAAAAATAAAATCGATTTAATTGCCTTTGTAAACAAATTGAAAAACTTATTTTTTATAAATTGCGTCAAAATTAATCAAAAAAACAAACCTAGAGTATGAGTTTAAAAATGATTAACATACAAAAGTATTTATTTTTTGCGATGATGATGATATTTTCTATCATTTCATTTGCACAAAAAAAACAAAATTTTGTAATAGTTATAGATGCAGGGCATGGTGGTCATGATGCTGGAGCAAGGGGAGTAGCTGATTATGAAAAGAATATCACCTTAGATGTTTCGAAAAGATTGGCTGAAGTAATTAAGAAAAATCATAAAGATGTTAAAGTTGTTTTAACAAGAGATACAGATGTGTTTTTAGAATTATGGGAGCGTACACGTATCTCAAATGATAATCATGCAAATTTATTTGTATCGATTCACTGTAATTCAGCTGCTAATACAAGTGCAACAGGAACAGAGACATTTGTAATGGGACTAAAAAGATCGAATGAGACAGATGAAGTTTCTAAACGAGAAAACTCGGTTGTGTTTTTAGAAAAAGATCAAGAAAAATACGAAAAATTTAATCCAAATGATCCAGAAGCTGTGATTGCTTTCGAGATTATGAATGCAGCTTATAAAGAACAATCAATTCGTTTTGCCGATTTAGTAGAAAAAGGGTTTGTTAACCGTGATTTCAGAAAAAGTAGAGGAGTTAAACAAGCTAATTTCCACGTATTGAGAGGAAATGCATCACCATCTGTATTGGTAGAGTTAGGGTTTATTTCTAACTATGACGAAGGTACTTTTTTAGCTTCGGACGAAGGAAAGGAAAAAACAACGACTACTATTTATGAAGCTTTTAAACAATTCAAGAAAGAATATGATCGTAGAAGTGGAATAGAAGAAGAAGTTGAAAAACCACAACCTGTCAAAAAAGTTGAAAAACCAGTTGAAGGGAAAAAATTGAAGGTTAAGGTAATGGAGTCTAAAATGAAATTTTCTGCAACTTCGCCCCAATTAAGAGGTTTAACAGACTTGGATGTTATACAAGAAGGTAATAATTATGTTTACTATTATGGTGAAACAGATTTGCAATCTCGTGCAGATGATTTATTAGCGACTGTAAAACGTAAAGGATTCTCTGGAGCTAAAATTGTTGAATTTGAAACGAATAAAAGATTAGAAGGAGGTAAAAATTACCGTGTTCAGTTTATGACTTCTAACAAAAAATACCGTGATAAAGATGATAAATTTAATGGATTGTCAAACGTATTGCGTGTAAAAACTGGAAGTTTACAAATCTATTATTACGGAACAGATAAAACAATGGAACAAGCTCAGCGAACACTGAAATTTGTTCAAGATAAAGGATTTAGAAACGCCTTTATCGTTACGTTTAATGGTGAAGAACCATTATAATGTAAGATTTGAATGTTTCTTAATAAATTAAGTTTTATTTTTGCATAAAATCATAACAAGTGAAATTATCTAAAGAATTAAAAATTGGAATTATTACAATCATTACCCTGATTGGTTTTTTCATGTTATTCAATTTCTTAAAAGGTCAAAATATCTTTTCTTCAGGACGTTTATTTACGGTGAAATTTGAAAATGTAAATGGTCTTGCTCCTTCAAAACCTGTTTCTATAAACGGTTTGAGAGTTGGTCAAGTAAAAGAAATTAAAATTATTGATACAGCAAAACCAATTTATTTTGAAGTGGTTATTTCTGTAGAAAAAAATATACAGTTTTCTAAACAAACTGTAGCGGAAATCTATGAACCTGGAATTATGTCAGGACCAGAAATTAGATTATTATTAGATTACGGACCAGATGTAGCCAAAGACGGTGACTTTTTACCAGGTCGTATTGCGGGAGGAATGTTAGATGGTTTTACAAAACAATTAACACCAACTCAAGCTAAGTTAGACAGTGTTTTATTAAGTTTTAATCAAACATTAGGAAGTGTAAACAATGTATTAGATCCATCAACTCAACAAGACATAAAATTGATGTTGAGAAACTTGAATCATACAATTGATTCGTTTGACAAAACAGCGCAATCGTTGACTGCAACATCAAATAGTGCAAATAATTTGATCAAAACAAACGAGAAAACATTGAACACAACGCTTAACAACGCAAGTGCTACAATGGCTTCTGCAAAAGCTACGGTTGACAAATTTGGAAAAACTGCGGATAAATTAAATGCGTTAGAATTGGATCAAGTGATTAAGAATTTCGAAAATGCATCTAAAAACTTAAATACATTGTTAGAAGATATGAACAATGGAAAAGGTTCTTTAGGAAAATTAGCGAAAGATGAAACGCTTGCTAACGAGCTTGAAGCAACAATCAAAAATATGAATGAATTGGTGTCAGACTTAAAGAAAAACCCAAGCCGTTATGTTAATATTTCTGTTTTCGGAAAAAAACAACCCGTACAACCATAAGAATATAGAAATTATATAATACTCAAAAACTCACAAAAAAAAGACGAATTAAAATGATGAAGTACATTCCAAATGTAATCTTTCTCTTGATTATGATCGGGAGTATTTGGTTTTTTGCGCAAAACGTAAAACGCCTTATACGTAACATCAAATTAGGAAAAGAAATCGATCGTTTCGACCATCCAGCGGAAAGGTGGAAAACGATGGCTCGTGTCGCGTTAGGACAAGGTAAAATGACGGTTCGTCCGTTAGCAGGAATACTACATATTTTTGTGTATGTAGGTTTTGTTTTAATCAATATCGAAGTTTTAGAAATCATGATTGACGGTGTATTCGGAACACATCGTGTATTAAGTTTCATGGGAGGCTTCTATAACGGAATGATTGGTTTCTTCGAGATTCTTGCCTTTTTAGTAATGGTTTCTTGTATCATTTTTTGGTGCAGAAGAAACATTGTAAAATTAACTCGTTTCTGGAAACCAGAAATGAATGGTTGGCCAAAGGATGATGCAAACTATATTTTATTTATGGAAGTTGCATTTATGATGGCTCTATTTACAATGAACGGAGCCGACCAAGTTTTACAACAAATGGGAGCAGAGCATTATGCAAAAGCAGGATCTTTCCCTATTTCTTCTTGGTTAACAGCACCTATTATTCGTCAATTTAACGACATCACATTTATTACAATTATTGAAAGAGGAGCTTGGTGGTTTCATATCATCGGAATTTTCTTTTTCCTAAATTATTTATATTATTCAAAACACTTACACATCATTTTGGCTTTTCCAAATACATGGTTTTCTAAGTTAGAACCAAAAGGAGAATTCAATAATTTACAATCTGTAACAGATGAGGTAAAAATGATGATGGATCCAAATGCAGATCCTTACGCAGCACCTGCCGAACCACAGGGAGAGCCGGAAACATTTGGAGCAAAAGATATTTTTGATTTAAACAGAGTACAATTACTAAATGCTTACACGTGTACAGAGTGTGGACGTTGTACATCTGAATGTCCAGCAAATTTGACAGGAAAAAAATTATCTCCTCGTAAAATTATGATGGATACTCGCGATCGTTTAGAAGAAGTAAGTAAAAACATTGATACTAACGGAAGTTTTGTGGACGATGGTAAAATGCTTGTCAATGATTACATTACACCAGAAGAATTGTGGGCGTGTACTTCTTGTAACGCATGTACACAAGCTTGTCCAGTGAATATCGATCCTTTATCAATTATTGTTGATTTGCGTCGCTATTTAGTAATGGAACAATCTGCTGCGCCAAACGAGTTAAACATGATGATGACAAATGTCGAAAACAATGGAGCTCCTTGGCAATTTAATAATGCAGATAGATTAAACTGGGCAAACGACTAAAATTGTAAAATACAATTACTCATTCTCGAAGAACTATTAATTTATACATAACACACAAACACAACACACATGGAAAATTTCTTAGAGGAGAAGATTGAAAACGGAGAAAGAGTAAGTCCTATTTTACCAGAAGAAATCAAGAATTATTTGATTGATATTGATGGAACAATTTGCGATGATATTCCAAACGAAGAACCAGAACGTATGCTAACAGCAGCGGTTTATCCAGATGCTTTAGAAACATTAAACAAATGGTACGACGAAGGACATGTTATCACCTTTTTTACATCAAGAACAGAAGAACATCGTGAATACACTGAAATTTGGTTGAAAAAACATGGTTTCAAATATCATGGACTTTTAATGGGAAAACCTCGCGGAGGTAATTATCATTGGGTTGACAACCATTTAGTAAAAGCGACACGATACAATGGTAAATTTACAGATTTGGTAGAAAAAAATGTTTCGATTCAAGTTTTTGATGATGGAAAACATTAAACCAAATCCATTCAAATAACACAAAGACTACAAAAAATATGTCAAATATTACAGTTAAAACAATGGCTCAATATATGGCCGAAGGCAAACAACCAGAAGTTTTGTTTTGGGTTGGATGTGCTGGAAGTTTTGATGATAGAGCAAAAAAAATAACACGTGCATTCGTTAAGATTTTAAATAATATTGGAGTTGAATTCGCCGTTTTAGGAACAGAAGAATCGTGTACAGGTGATCCTGCAAAACGTGCCGGAAACGAATTTGTTTTTCAAATGCAAGCCATGATGAACATCGAAGTTTTGAATGCTTACGAAGTAAAGAAAATCGTTACAACTTGTCCACATTGTTTCAATACCTTAAAAAATGAATACCCAAGTTTAGGTGGAGAGTATGAAGTTTTGCATCATTCTCAATATTTACAACAGTTAATCAACGAAGGCAAATTGAAATTAGAAGGTTCTGAAGCGTTCAAAGGAAGACGAATTACTTTCCACGATCCTTGTTATTTAGGACGTGGTAACGATGTGTACGAAGCGCCTCGCGAATTAATCGAAAAATTAGATGCCGAGTTAGTCGAAATGAAACGTTGTAAAACACGTGGATTATGTTGTGGTGCTGGTGGTGCGCAGATGTTCAAAGAACCAGAAAAAGGTAACAAAGACATCAATGTAGAGCGTACAGAAGAGGCTTTAGAGAAAGAGCCGCACATTATTGCAACAGGTTGTCCATTTTGTAATACAATGATGACTGACGGTGTAAAACACTTCGAAAAAGAATCAACGGTTATGGTAAAAGACTTAGCTGAGTTGATTATGGAAGCGAAAGATTTATAATCGAATTTTTTAAAATAATATAGAAAAATCCATCTCATTGAGATGGATTTTTTTGTACTAAAATTTTAACTTTCTAACATCTAACATCTAACATCTAACATCTAACATCTAACATCTAACATCTAACATCTAACATCTAACATCTAACATCTAACATCTAACATCTAACATCTAACATCTAAAATTTCCGTATCTTTGAAACACAAATTTTAAATAAAGAGAAAATGAATTTAGCAGACGATTCAAGAATTTGGATTTTTCAAGCCAATCGTAAATTCTCAACAGAAGAAAAGCAAGCTATTACAGCAAAACTAAATACTTTTATAGCGGATTGGAATGCGCATGGCGCTGAACTTTTAGCGGATTTTGATTTACCTTACGATCAATTTATTGTCGTTGGTGTAGACGAAAATCAAGCCACTGCAAGTGGTTGTTCTATCGATAAATTAACGAAAATCGTGCGCGAAATTGATGCAGATTATTCGTACGATTTATTGAACAGAATGTTAGTTTCGTATGAAAATGAGAAAGAAGTTTTTATCGAAAAACTACCAACATTCAAACAAAAAGTAAAAGAAGGACAAATCAAAAATGTAAAAGTTTTCAATAACGGAATTTCTTCTTTGAATGATTTTAAGCAAAATTGGTTGTTACCAATCGAAGAAAGTTGGGCGAAAACTTTGTTAAATTAAGTTTTTGTAATCCACAAAATAGCATTGCCGAGTTTAGAAATAAGCTCGGCTTTATTTTTGATATAATATTGTTGAAAAAACACTATTTTTACGTAATAATAAATTAAAAAAAACTATGAAAAACAAAGGATGTCTTATTGGTGGAGTGATTCTTTTATTACTTGCTGGAATTGTTTTCTGGGGTATCGGAAAATCAAACACAATGAAAACTACAGATCAAGAAGTTCAAAAACAATGGTCGAATGTAGAAAATACTTATCAAAAACGATCAGATTTAGTTAATCAATTAGTTGGAACTGTAAAAGGAGCTGCTAATTACGAAAAAGAAACATTAACAGCAGTAATAGATGCTCGTGCAAAAGCGACTTCTAATCAAATTAAAATTGATGATCCTAGTCAATTAACACAAGAAAATATCGCTAAATTTCAAGCTGCACAAGATCAATTAGGTTCTACTTTGAGTCGTTTATTAGTTTCTGTAGAAAAATACCCAGAATTAAAAGCAACTGCTAACTTCTCAAGTTTACAAGCATCTATCGAAAGTATGGAACAAGAAGTATTATTCGAAAGAAAAAAATACAATGATGCAGCAGAAAAATTTAATAAAATGGTTGTGACTTTCCCTAATAGTTTGATTGCAGGTTTTACAGGAATTACACAAAAAGGATATTTCAAAGCTACAGCAGGAACAGAAAATGCACCAACTGTAGATTTTTCTAAATAATAAACATCTTTCTTATGGGAAAAAAGAAACATAAATTTCTTTCTTCAAAAGATGAAAAAAAAATAATCGAAGCTATTCAGAAAGCAGAGAAAAATACAAGTGGAGAGATTCGAATTCATATTGAGTTCGAATCTTCTTCTAATCATTTTGACAAAGCTTTAGAAGTTTTCGAGCAATTAGAAATGCACAAAACCAAAGACAGAAATGGTGTGTTGTTTCATGTTTCGCCAACCGATCACAATTTTACGATTATTGGCGATGAAGGGATTGACAATGCAACGCCTGATGATTTTTGGGACGATATAAAAGAAGATGTTGTCAAGCATTTCAAAAAAGAACATTATGTAAAAGGGCTTTGTAAGGGAATCAAGAAAACAGGCAAAGCACTTAAGAAATATTTTCCTTATCAAAAGGATGATACAAACGAATTACCAGATGAAATTAGCTACAGTTAAATATTTTTTTCTAACTTTTTTTCTTTCCATTTTAACCGTTTTTGGGCAAACGCCTGAAGAATTGGTTAATATGAAAAATCCTCCAAAAAAGCTTGTGCAAGATTACGCGAATGTTTTCGACGCAATGAAATTGGATGAATTAGAACGAAAATTAGTAGCCTATGATGATTCAACTTCTACTCAAATTTTGGTGTTAACAGTAGAATCTTTGGATGGTTATCCGTTAGAAACTTTTGCAAATGATATTGGTCAAAATTGGGGCGTTGGTACACAAGGAAAAGATAATGGAATTGTAATAGTTTTGAGTGAACAAGATCGTAAGATTACAATAAGAACAGGATATTCGGCTCAGATTTATCTACCTCCAAGTGTCAACAAATCGATTATTGACAATGTTATTATTCCGTATTTCAAACAAGGCGATTACGCTGGCGGAATAAATGCTGGAGTGAATTCTATTTTTCAAGCTTTTGCAGGAAAGTATAAGCAAGACAAACCAAAATCGCAAGAACCAGAAATGGATTGGTTTGCATTGATTTTTGCCATAGGATTCTTCATTTTTATCTTCATTATTATTTCGAAAGGTAGAGGTGGTAATAATGGTGGAAACGGAGGTAGACGAAGAAGTTTGTTAGACGATATTATCATCATGAATACAGGAAGTTCTGTTTTCGGTGGCGGAGGTTTCGGCTCAGGAGGAAGTTCTTGGGGAGGAGGATCATCTGGCGGCGGCGGCGGCTTTGGTGGCTTCGGAGGCGGAAGCTTCGGAGGCGGTGGTGCTTCTGGTAGTTGGTAGAAATACTATTTTGATTAATGAATTTTAAAATTGTCACAAATATTGAAACTGATATTTTTTATTTAATTATTAATGAATTAGTAAAAGATAAATGGAAAATTATTTGTGAATATGATGATGAAATTTTTGATAAATCAATTGATTTCGACTTTTACAAATTAGCTAAAAATGAAAAAATAATTTTATTTGCTTGGGATAACTGGTTTGAAGGAGAGATAAAAGCTGAAATTGAAATTCTAAAAGAATTAGCTGTTCAATATAAGTTTGATGTAAACTTTAATGAACCAAATTTTCTTCAAGATGAATATATTATAGAAAGAATGAAAAATCTTTTAAAATTTTACGAATAAAACCAAAAATCCGAACGAAACCGTTCGGATTTTTTTATGACTGAACATTATTCGTTAAATTCGTTTTCTAAATCAGTTTATGGAACTTCTAAATCATATTTATATCAATCAACGCAGTAATACAAACGATACGTCGGATGCTAGATCAGAATATCAGCGCGATTATGATCGTATTATTTTTTCGTCTGCCTTTCGTCGTTTGCAGAACAAAACGCAAGTTTTTCCTTTGCCAGGAAGTGTATTTGTCCACAATCGATTGACGCATTCGTTGGAAGTTTCGTCTGTTGGACGCTCGATGGGAAATTTGGTTGGAACATTTATTTCCGAGAATTATAAATTGACAAAAGAATCACAAGAGTTTTATAACTATAGTATTCATGATGTGATTTCAGCAGCATGTTTGTGCCACGATATCGGAAATCCAGCTTTTGGACATTCGGGCGAAGATGCGATTGCATCTTATTTTGATCGTCACGAAACAGATTTGAAACAATATTTTACTGAAGCCGAATGGGCTGATTTAATCAATTTTGAAGGAAATGCGAATGCAATCCGAATTTTAACGCAACAACAAAACGGAAAATCGGAAGGAGGTTTACGTTTGACATATTCTACGTTGGCTGCGATTGCAAAGTATCCGTGCGAATCGGTTGCGAAAGATAAAAGTCAATTGCATCGAAAGAAGTTTGGATTTTTTCAGGCACAAAAAGATGCATTCCGAACAATTGCTGAAAAAACGAATATGATTTTGGAACAAGATTCACCAATTATTTACAAACGACATCCGTTTGTGTGGTTGGTAGAAGCGGCGGATGATATTTGTTATTCGATTATCGATGTCGAAGATTCGCAACGTTTAGGAATTATTGATCATGATAAATGCCGAAAATTATTCTTGAATTTAGTAGAATCTTTAGATCCATCTCAGATTGATAAAACAAAAAATACGTTGAAATCAATTTCAGATAAGAATGATAGAATTGCGTATTTACGTGCCAAATCAATTAATTTATTGACTCAAAAATCGGTTGAAGTTTACCAAAATAATTTTGATCAAATTGTAAAAGGAGAATTTAAAACGGCGTTATTAGATGTCATCAAAAACGAAACAGAACAAGTAACAAAAAGAGTTTTAGATGAAATTCAGCGTTTCTCGATTGAGAATATTTACAATCATCGTTCTGTTCTCGAAATTGAAAATGCAGGTTATAATGTAATGTCTGAATTACTTTCGCAATTTATTCCACCAATTTTGAAAGATGAAAGAGAACGTAAAACCTTTGAGAAAAAAGCGTTACGTTTGGTTCCATCTCAATTTTTATACGAGAAAGGAACAAAGTATCAAAAAGTTATGGGAATCTTGGATTATGTTTCGGGAATGACGGATAATTACGCAACCGAATTGTATCGCCGTATCAAAGGAATCGAAATTGGAATGACGATCTAAGTACGAAATTAGAGGTTAGAAATACGAAGCTCGAATTTAGTCATGCTGAACTCGTTTTAACATCTCACCAAAAGTATTAAACAGACAAATTATTTCAAAAATAAGGTTAGATAAATTGTCATTCCGACGAATGGAGGAATCTATAGATTCTTCATTTTATTTCGCTGAAGCTACATTCAGAATGACAAAAAGTAATGAATTTTATGATTTGTTAACTAAATAACTAATTTCGATTTTCGTAAAACGAATAACTAAATAACATCACACAATAATGAAAAATGTAACAATACGAGAAGCAAGAAAAGAAGATTGCCCTCGAATTTTGGAATTGATTAAAGAATTAGCTTTATACGAAAAAGCACCAGACGAAGTAACGGTAACCTTAGAAGAAATGGAAGAATGCGGTTTTGGAGAAAAACCAGTTTGGGGTTCTTTGGTAGCAGAAGTGGACGGAAATGTAGAAGGAATTGCGTTACATTACGATCGTTATTCAACTTGGAAAGGACGCAGATTATATTTGGAAGATTTAATCGTAACCGAAAAAATGCGCGGTTCTGGAATTGGTAAATTATTATTGGATGAATTAATTATTTACGGAAAAGCAAATAATTATCACGGAATGGTTTGGCAAGTTTTGGATTGGAATGAGCCTGCAATTAATTTCTACAAAAAATATAACGCCGATTTTGATCCAGAATGGATTAATGTTTCGGTGAATTTTTAACAATGATTTGTTCAATATAATCTGAAGGGGAAATTCCTTCAATTTGTTTGAAACTTTTCGTAAAAGAACTATGACTTTGAAATCCTGATTCTTCAGCCAAAATAGCAATTTTATATTGGCGATGCTTAGGGCTGTCATTGAGTTTCTTTTTTACAAGTTGAATACGCAATTCATTTATATACATATTGAAATTTTTATGTTTATATGTATTAATAATTTCGGATAAATATTGAGAATTAATATTGAACTCAGAAGCTAATGAAGCAAGAGAGAGGTTGGGATTGGTATATTTTGTACTTTTTTCAAATAACTCTAACTTTAATAAAGTGTCTTGAATGATAGTATCAGATATTTTTCTTTTTTCTTTGTGGGATAAAGTAATTGGATTATTTGTAATGTTTTTCTTTCTTTTTTTATAGAAATAGAAAAGTGTAACTAATCCAATTGCTAATATTCCAATGATAGAAATACTCCACCAAAATTGTTTTTTCAAATTTGATTGATATTCTTTTTCAATATTATTTAGGACAAGATAAACACCTTTTTTCTCATTTTCGCTTAGCTGATTGAGTAATTTTCTCTCTTTTTGATAATAATAACCTGCCTTTTTGTGTTCCTTTTGATTAGAATAGATTAGACCTAGAATATGATAATTTTCAATTAATTCATTAATGAAATCATTTTCTTCTAAGACAGGAACAGATTGTTCAAAATAGTTTAAAGCAAGTTTATAATCATTGTTTTGATAGGCTAATATTCCTAAATTTCCTTTCAAAATTGCAAATATTATATCATCTTTAATGATTGATTGTAGATGAAGTCCTTTCTCGTATGTTTTTTGAGATAGATTAAATTCTTTCATCAAGAAATAATTGTATCCAAGATCATTGTATAGACGCAATTCTACATCAGGTTTTTTTACTTTTATAGCTTCATCAATTGCTTTTACGTAATATTTATTTGCGTCGAGATATTTTTTTTGAAATGTGTAGGAATTTGCTTGTACATGATGAATTTTGATTTGTAACTCCGATTGTATATCTTGATCTTTAACACGAATAATATTATTCTGTGCCTGTTCTAAAGCTTTATCACCTTGATCATACATGTTTAAAGCAAAATAATTTTTTGCAGAAGCAATGTAAGTGTATATCAATGGCTCGGCAAACTTGTTTTTTTCTGCAATTTTAATTGCTCGATTGTTTAGTTCAATTACTTTTTCGACATTTCCTTCGTCCAAATAAACATTTGAAGTTAGGGTAAGTATTTTTATTTTGTATTCATCTTCTTCTAATTTCAAATATTCTTTTTCCCAAACATTTAAGTAGCTTTTGTAATTTACATTGAATAGCTCTGTTAATTGTTTAGTAATAATAGAATCTTGTGCCAATCCCGATATGGAAATGGATAAAAAAAATAGGTAAGTTGTTAAGCGAATCATCTTATATTCAATACAATATATTTGTTAAAATTAAGTAGAAGATTTTATCTTTTAATAGCAATTTAATAAAAATTTTGTTAATTGGTTAAATTGCTTAAAATAATTATGTTACGTTTTATTATTTCAGTAATTTTTTTGTGATATTAATTGATTTGACAAGAATGTTTTCTTGTTAAGTAATTAATAATTATATATTTGCTGCTAATATTAAAATTTAACTTTAAATGTTAAAAACCAGCCTAAGTTTAATATTAATTGTTTTACTTTCTAACCCTAATTATGCTCAAACGACAGGTGTTGGTGTAGATACGCCGAACCCAGATAAAACAGCATTGTTAGAATTGAGTTCTAAACCAGTTAATTCATTAACAACAAAAGAAAGAGGATTTTTACCACCAAGAGTATCTTTGTCTAGCACAACAGATGTAACTACAATAGCTAATCCTGTCCCAGGTTTACTTGTGTTTAATTTAGCAAATGCAGGTAAGTATCCAAATGAAGTTTCAGCCAACAGTTTTTATTATTGGAATGGTACTAATTGGGATAAGTTAGTATACAAATCTACGGTAGAAGAGGCGGTGAAACCAAGAATTTTTTACATTGAAGCTACAGATCGACAAAATTTTACTAGTTCAGATATGAATGCTGCTACTGGTACACCGAAAGATAATGTTGTTACATTTACTTCATCAACAGCCATGTTGAATACAATGAATATTATTTTGTTTAATAATACTACTTCGTATTTTACTGCAAATGTATCGGGTATTTATGAGTTTTCGGGATATGTAAATTATAATCCAATGGCGAATGTTCTATCTGAAGCAAATAATAAAAGAGCATTTCTTAATTTGAAGATACAATTATCTACAGATGGAGGTGCAAGTTGGAATAGTTCTATCGGAACAAGATCTAACTGGGGAAATGAAGGTGCAGCTACTTTAAAAACTGCTATATTATTGCCAACACCCATCAAGTTAAATAAAGGTGATATGGTTAGACTCGTTATAGCAAACCCATTTGGGGCTATTGCTAATAATGATCATTGTGGAGGTGGAAATTGTTATATCGGGAATGATATAGCGAACAATATTCCAACTTCAAAAGGTTTGAAAATTCAGTTGTTAGATTATAATATTCAGTAAGTTGAGTTATGAAAAAGTTTATATTATTTTTTACCATTATATTTCAATTTAGCTTTTTATTAGGGCAGGTAGGTATAGGTACATCAACTCCTAATGCATCTTCAGTTTTAGATATAGATGTCTCAGGTATTAATCCTAAAAAAGGTTTTTTACTTCCAAGATTACAATTACTAAATAATACAGATAATACTACAGTAGATAAACCAGCTGTAGGTCTATTAGTATATAATATAGCAGATAGCGGATCTGGAACAAATAAAGTTTTTGCTAATATGTACTATTTCTGGAATGGAACAGAATGGTTGAGTTTAACAGATATTGAAGAAGTAAAAAGGGAATTACTACCTCAAGTTTTTTTTATAGCCGAACCAAATAATGGTATTACTACACCTCAAAATACAATTATTGGAACGGATAATATAAATACTGCACCTGTTTTATTAAAATATACTTCATCTTCTATTATGTTGAATAGTGGAAACAACGTACAATTAATTGGTGATAATTCTTTTAAAATTAATAATACAGGGATTTATGAAATTTCTGGTTTTATTAATTATAATCCATCTATATCATTAACTAATTCTACAAATCTTGAATTTACGCTTGAAGTTTCAACAGATAATGGTGCCACTTGGATACAAGAAGCCAAAACGTATGGTGTTTGGGGATATGGAACAGGGCTAAATAATCGAAGTAATAATATTGCCCCAACTGTTGTTAGTTTACCAATGAATGCGTTGATTCGTTGTACAGTTTTTAAATCGGTAGGCGTTAATCACGGTAATACAAGCGCAATTAGCGCGCCAACAGGTTTGACTTATGGGAAGGTCTTTAAAATTCAAAAAATAGGATAATTATGCAAAAAATAGGATAATTATGCAAAAAAGTAAATTTATATTCTGCTTATTAATGGGAATATGCATTAATGCACAGGTTTCTGTAGGGAATGTTATTCCAGATCAATCCTCAATTTTAGAGTTAAATACAGCTAATATTTCTCCCAAAAAAGGATTTTTACCACCAAGAGTTCAGTTGCTTAATAATAAAGATATAACTACAATTCAAAATCCAGTTATAGGCATGACAGCTTATAATAAATTAGCTTCAGGATCAAGTCCAAATATTATTGAAGCAAATTCGTTTGTTGTATGGGATGGAAGTACATGGCAAAAAATAAGCAACTTACCAGAGATTAGATCGTTAAAGTTACCTGAAGATTTCGCTGCAGTGTCTACAACTACCCAAAACTTTACTACAACAAACCAATTAAGTACAGTAAATTCTCCTACTCCGGTTGAGATTTATTGGAATAATGGGGATGTTAAAATAGCTAATCCGACAGATGTTCAATTAGGAACGAATAGGTTTAAATTTTTAAAAAGTTCTTACTTTCAAATTTCAGGGATGGTGACTTTTAAAGCAAATACAGTATTGGCAAGTAGTGATACTCAGATAGTACTGGTTGTTCAAAAATCTATAAATGGAGGTTCTACTTGGATCAATATTTTTTCGAATACTCTTCCTATTGAACAGAATGCAAGTGGAATGTCACAAACTTTAACAATTCCTAATATAATACATCAATTTAATGTAAATGATGAAGTAAGAATTGTGATATTTAAACCAGCTGGAAAAACTAATTATAGTACAGATTCTGGTATAATTGGAAGAAATACAACTGATATCGTTAAGTCTTTAAGAATTTTAAGAATTAATCAATAACAAAAAACTCCAACTTGATGAAAAGTTGGAGTTTTTATTTTTGCTTACCGCTATTTCATAAATCCTTCATACCATTTCCACAAAATAATTCCTGTACAAACAGAAACATTTAACGAATGTTTTGTTCCTGATTGTGGAATTTCGATACACGTATCACATTGGTCGATAATTGATTGTTGAACACCATCTACTTCATTTCCCATTACAATAGCATATTTCTGAGATTGGTCAACTTCAAATTCATTTAACAAAACAGAACCTTCCGTTTGTTCAATCGTTACAATTTGGTAACCTTCTTCTTTCAGTTTTGCAACCAATTCATTCGAATCTTTTATATATTCCCAATCAACAGAATTTTCTGCACCAATGGCTGTTTTATGAATTTCTTTATGAGGTGGAGTTGCTGTAATTCCACACAAATAAATTTTATCAATTAAAAATGCATCCGAAGTTCTAAAAACCGCACCAACATTATGCATACTTCTCACATTATCTAACACCACAACAATCGGATGTTTTTCAATAGCTTTATATTCTTCCGCAGAAACGCGACCTAATTCGTCTAATTTTAGTTTTCTCATCACTTCGTTTTTAACTAACTTAGCTGTTCAAAATTTATAATAATTTGACAAAAGTAGTAAAGAATAAGGAAACTCCTCTAATGAAACAATATAACACGATTAAGGCGAAATATCCTGATGCAATGTTGTTGTTCCGTGTGGGAGATTTTTACGAAACATTTGGAGAAGATGCTGTGCGAGCTTCTCGCATTTTAGATATAGTTTTAACGAAACGCGCCAATGGCTCTGATAATAGTGCTTTGGCAGGTTTTCCTCATCATAGTTTGAATACTTATTTACCAAAATTGGTGAAAGCTGGTTTGCGTGTTGCAATTTGCGATCAGCTCGAAGATCCAAAGATGGTAAAAGGTATCGTAAAACGTGGTGTAACAGAGTTGGTTACGCCTGGTGTTGCGTTGCAAGATGAGGTTTTATCGTCAAAATCGAATAACTTTTTGATGGCTGTTCATCAAGGTGATAAAGCATTTGGAATAGCTTTGTTAGATGTTTCGACGGGAGAATTTTTAGTTTCTGAAGGACAAGAAGATCAAGTAGCAAAAATTATTCAATCGTTTCGTCCAAGTGAAGTGATTTACCAGAAACGTGTCAAATATAATTTTTCTGATGTCAAAAGTAAATTTTTGTTGGATGATTGGGCTTTTCAATATGATTTTGCAATTGATAAATTAACCAATCTTTTCAAAACTAAGAATCTGAAAGGTTTTGGAATAGAGGATTTAAAAGATGGAATTATTTCTGCTGGTGCTATTTTAGCTTACTTGGACGATACGCATCATTTCGAAATTCAGCACTTAACATCTATTCAGCGTCTTAATCAAGATAGTTTTGTTTGGATGGATCCATTTACGATTCGCAATCTCGAATTGGTTTATTCGCCGCATCCAAAAGGTGTTACGTTATTAAATGTTTTAGATGATACCAAAACTCCGATGGGTGCTCGTTTGCTGAATCGTTGGATGGTGATGGTATTGAAAGATTTGAAATCAATTCAACGTCGTCAAAATATTGTCGAATATTTCTACAAATTTGGAGATTTACGTTACGATTTGCGAGAAAAATTAGGTCAATTAACCGATTTAGAACGTTTGGCTGGAAAAGTTTCGACAGGTAAAATTACACCTCGTCAATTACAACAATTAGCACAAAGTCTTAAAATTTCGGAAGAAATAAAAGAAGTTGCTGAACAATCAAATATCAAAGAAGTTGCAGATTTATTTTCTAGAATCGAACCAATTGATGATTTAACGCAAAAGATTTTTGATACACTTTCTGATGAACCTCCGCATCAAATTGTAAAAGGAAATGTGATTAGAGAAGGTGTTTCTGAAGAATTGGATCGATTACGAAAAATTCAGTTTTCTGGGAAAGATTATTTGGATCAAATGTGTCAGCGCGAAACTGAACGAACTGGAATTTCTTCCTTGAAAGTTGCATTCAATAATGTGTTTGGTTATTATATTGAAGTTCGAAATACGCACAAAGATAAAGTGCCAGAAGAATGGATTCGTAAACAAACTTTGGTGAATGCAGAACGTTATATTACCGAAGAATTAAAGGAATACGAAACGCAAATTCTTGGTGCAGAAGAAAAAATTCTTGCAATAGAAAATCAATTATTTATTGAATTATTACAAGAAATTATCACTAAACTTTTACCGATTCAACAAACGGCAAAAGCAATTGCATTTTTGGATGTTTTGTCAACTTTTGCGGAAATAGCTGAGAAAAATAATTTCACTAAACCTTCTCTTAATGATGGTTTTGAGTTAAATATAAAAGAAGGTCGCCATGCTGTAATTGAACAACAATTACCAATTGGCGAACAATATGTGTCGAATAATGTTGAGTTAAATTCGGATCATCAGCAAATTATTATGATTACTGGACCAAATATGTCTGGTAAATCAGCACTTTTACGTCAAACTGCTTTGATTGTTTTGATGGCGCAAATGGGAAGTTTTGTTCCAGCTCAAGCAGCTGAATTAGGAATTATTGATAAAGTTTTTACACGAGTTGGTGCTTCGGATAATATTTCTTCAGGCGAATCGACGTTTATGGTCGAAATGAATGAGACAGCAAGTATTCTAAATAACATTTCGGAACGAAGTTTGATTTTGTTGGATGAAATTGGTCGAGGAACTTCGACATACGATGGAATTTCGATTGCGTGGGCAATTGCGGAATTTTTGCATCAAAGTGCTTTGAAACCAAAAACATTGTTTGCAACGCATTATCATGAATTAAATGAAATGTCAAAATCAATGGAGCGAATCAAAAATTTTAATGTCAGTATCAAAGAAACAAAAGATACAATATTATTTTTGAGAAAATTAGTTCCAGGAGGTAGTGAGCATAGTTTTGGTATACATGTTGCTAAAATGGCAGGAATGCCAAAGCGAGTGGTGGACAGAGCGAATGATGTGTTGAAAGTTTTGGAAGCGACGAAAACTGATGAAGGAATCTCAAATAAAACCGAAAAAATAACGCAAGATAATATGCAATTGAGTTTCTTTCAGTTAGATGATCCAATTTTAGATTCGATAAGAGAAGAAATTCTGAATACTGATATCAATACGTTAACACCTGTTGAAGCATTGATGAAACTGAATGAAATCAAAAAGAAACTTGGTAAATAAACTTAAAAATATGAAGAAAATAATTTTAACCGTAGCAGGAGCTTTAGTCTTAGCTTCTTGTGCTACAAACCCTGTTACAGGACGTAAATCGCTGTCATTAGTTTCTAATGCAGATTTATTTCCTACAGCTTATAATCAATATTCTCAGGTTCTTAAACAAGGGAAAGTAATTACAGGTACAGCTGATGCAAAGATGGTGCAGACAGTTGGTGAACGTTTAAAATACGCAGCTGAAAAATATTATCAAGAAAAAGGAATCTCCTCTCAATTACAAGGTTACCAATGGCAGTTTACGTTGTTAAATGCAAACGAAGTAAACGCATGGTGTATGCCAGGAGGTAAGGTTGCTGTTTATTCGGGTATTTTACCAATAACAAAAGATGCTACAGGTTTATCTGTGGTTTTAGGACACGAAATTGGTCACGCGTTAGCTGGACATAGTGCCGAGCAAGCTTCTCAACAAATGGCTGCGCAAGGTATTGGTCAAATTGTTGGAGGATCTATTGGTAATGCTGAATATGCAAAAGTTTTTGAACAATTGTATCCTGTTGGAGCTCAAGTTGGATTGCTAAACTATTCTCGTAAAATGGAATTAGATGCAGATGTAACAGGATTGTATTTGATGGCGATGGCTGGTTATGATCCTTCACAAGCAATTCCTTTCTGGGAACGTATGGCAGCAAAAGGTGGTAATGCAGGTGTTTCTGAGTTTTTAAGCACTCACCCTTCTGATGCTACTCGTATAGCAAAAATAAAAGAGGCTTTACCTACTGCTATTGCTTATTATAATGCAAGTCCGTATAAAGGAAAATAGAATAGATTTTATTCATTTTAAAATTATTAGCGAGTTAATTTGATAAATTGACTCGCTTTTTTTATATTTAGTATTCAAAACCACAAAATAAGTAATCAATGAAAAATGATTTTAGAATCAATTCGTTTTCAGAATACAAGAAAACGTATAAAAAGAGTGTAAAAGATCCAGAAAAATTTTGGGATAAAATTGCGGATAACTTTTTATGGCATAAGAAATGGGATAAAACACTAGAATATGATTTTGAAAAAGCAGATTTCAAATGGTTTCAAGGTGGTCAATTAAATATTACAGAGAATGTTTTAGATAGACATTTAGAGAAAAGCGGAAACAAAACTGCGCTGATTTGGGAACCGAATAATCCTTTAGAAGAATCTAGAATTATCACTTATCGTCAATTGCATTCTAAAGTTTGTCAGTTTGCAAATGTTCTTAAAAACAATGGCGTGCAAAAAGGAGATCGTGTATGTATTTATATGCCAATGATTCCTGAATTAGCTATCGCAATGCTTGCTTGTGCTCGTATAGGAGCCGTACATTCTATTGTTTTTGCAGGTTTTTCTTCTTCTGCAATCGCTTCTCGTATCAATGATTCGCAATGTAAAGTTTTAGTTACTGCGAATGAAGTTTTTAGAGGGACTAAATCAATCAACTTAAAAGCAATTTGTGACGAAGCGTTAAAAGATTGCCCATCTATTCAGACTTGTATTGTTTATCGTCGTGCAATTGAGCCAACTTCGATGGTTGGTGGACGAGATAAATTTTGGATTGATGAAATGCACAAAGTAGATGATAATTGTCCTGCCGAAATTATGGATGCAGAAGATCCTTTATTTATTCTATATACATCAGGTTCTACAGGGAAACCGAAAGGAATGGTGCATACATGTGGAGGATATTTGGTCGAAACAGCATATTCGTTTGACAATATTTTCCAGATGGATCCAAATGATATTTATTGGTGTACAGCAGATATCGGCTGGATTACAGGACATAGTTACATTATTTATGGTCCACTAGCTTGTGGTG
Organism: Empedobacter sedimenti; assembly: GCF_030005555.1. Taxonomy (GTDB): domain Bacteria; phylum Bacteroidota; class Bacteroidia; order Flavobacteriales; family Weeksellaceae; genus Empedobacter; species Empedobacter sedimenti. Next base: position 190,766 of record NZ_JASCQG010000004.1, read on the forward strand.
CAACATCGGTAATGTTTGAAGGTATTCCGAGTTTTCCAGATTTTGGACGTTTTTGGGAAATTGTCGAAAAATTAAAAGTGACACATTTCTATACAGCTCCAACAGCGGTTCGTTCGTTAGCGCGCGAATCGTTAGAGTATGTCGAAAAATATGATTTATCAACGTTAAAAGTTTTAGGATCAGTTGGAGAACCAATTAATGAAGAAGCTTGGCACTGGTTAAATGATTATGTAGGTAAAGGAAATTGCCCGATTGTAGATACATGGTGGCAAACCGAAACTGGTTCAATCATGATTTCGCCAATGGCAGGTATTACACCACTTCGTCCAACGTTTGCAACTTTACCGCTTCCAGGTATTCAGCCTGTTTTGATGGATGAAAATGGAAAAGAAGTGGAAACAATTAATGAAAAAGCAGAAGGTCGTTTAGCTATTAAGTTCCCTTGGCCATCTATGGCAAGAACGATTTATGGTGATCACAAACGTTATATCGAAACCTATTTCTCTACTTTTCCAGGTTACTATTTTACAGGAGATGGAGCGTATCGCGATGCAATGGATAATTACAGAATTACAGGTCGTGTAGATGATGTGGTAATTGTTTCGGGACATAATTTAGGTACTGCGCCAGTAGAGAATGCAATCAATGAGAATGAAGCTGTTGCAGAAAGTGCAGTTGTAGGTTTTCCGCATGATATCAAAGGAAATGCATTGTATGCTTTTGTGATTTTACAAGATGGAATCGAAGGCTCTTCAGAATTAGAAGCAGAAATAAAAAATGGAGTTTCTAAGTTAATTGGAGCAATTGCAAAACCGGATAAAATACAGTTTGTTTCAGGTTTACCAAAAACACGAAGCGGAAAAATTATGCGTCGTATTTTGAGAAAAATTGCAAGTGACGAAACTGATTTTGGCGATACATCAACATTGTTAGATCCAGATATTGTAGCTGTAATTCAGAAAGGAAAAGTTTAACGAACAGACACAAAATAATTTTCAAAACAAAAAGCATTACCCAAAAAGTAATGCTTTTTTGGTTTGATTATTTTGTAGAATTTTTCTCATCTAAATTCCCTTTATATAGCCTATATTCAATGCATTTTTTGTATTTTTGTAGACTTTTTAGAGGTATGATAAACATTTCACCAATATTAGAATCGTATTTGGATCATCACGTAGATCAAGAACCAGAAATCTTGAGTCGTTTACGTGTTGAAACGTATCAATGTACAACGCAACCACATATGATTTCGGGCGAATATCAAGGTCGTTTGTTAAGCATTTTGTCGAAGATTTTAGCACCTAAAACTATTTTAGAGTTAGGAACTTTTACAGGTTACGCAACATTGTGTTTGGCGGAAGGTTTAACGTCTGATGGAAAAATCATTACGATGGATAAAAATGATGAGTTAGAATATCTTTGTAGAAAGTATTTTGATGAATCAGAATTTGCTCAAAAAATAGATTTCAGAATCAATGATGCGCGCGAAGAATTGAATACAATTGAGAAAAATTCAGTAGATTTAGCTTTTATTGATGCCGATAAAGAGAGTTATCCTTATTATTTTGAGAAAGTTTTAGAACTTTTGCGTCCGGGAGGAGCAATGTTGGTTGACAATGTGTTGTGGTACGGAAAAGTGATGATGGAAGAGGAAGATAAGAAAGATCCTTCGACAAAAATCTTGAAAGAATTTAATGAGATGGTAACAAAAGATGAACGTGTCGAATCGATCATTTTACCAATTCGTGATGGAATTACGTTAATTCGAAAAAAATAATGAAATACGCCTTTTGTCAAGTAAGTGTTGCGCCATTGCGCTCCGAAGCAAGAGATTCATCAGAAATGGTGAGTCAGGTTTTGTTTGGAGAAAAGTTGATTATTTTAGAAGAATTAGAAAAATGGACGAAAGTTCAATTAGCTTTTGATGGTTACGAAGGTTGGCTTGATCCGAAACAAATTGTAGAAATTTCTGAAGAAGAATACAACAAAGATTCAATAGAGAAATTTGCCATCAATCCGTACAATCATGCGATGGAAAATGGGTTGCCAATGACTTTGACAATTGGTGCTGAGGTTAGAGCTTTGAACGAAAGTAAAATCAAAATAGGACAAAAATGTTTCGAATATTTTGGTGTATATACTTCTGGTAAAAAATCGAAAGAACAATTGGTCGAGATTGCAAAAGCCTATTTAAATGTGCCTTATTTATGGGGCGGAAAATCTTCTTTTGGAATTGATTGTTCAGGATTAACGCAACAAGTGTACAAAATAGGAGGTTACAAAATTCCGAGAGATGCTTATCAACAAGCGGAAATGGGTGATGTCTTGAGTTTTGTTGAAGAAGCAGAACCTGGAGATTTAGCTTTTTTTGATAATGCAGATGGTCGAATTATTCATGTCGGAATTATGTGTGGTAACGGAAAAATTTTGCACGCACACGGAAAAGTTCGCATTGATCCAATCGATACAAACGGAATTTTCAATACAGATTCTCAGAAATATTCGCATAAATTAAGATGTATTCGTAAGATTATATAAAGTAAAATCGCCCGAAAAAGGCGATTTTTTTTATTTAAAGAGAATTGATAAACTCAACTGTTTTAGCCAAAGTTGGTGTTTTATTTTCCTTGTAAGGCGTATGTTTTGCATTCGGAACAAGATAACTTTCTTTTCTTCCTTTTACATTATTGATAATTCCATTTACTTGTTCAATCGTTCCAAATTCATCATCAACTCCTTGAATAACCAACGTTGAACATTCGATATTTTGCAACTCTTCACGAATATCAAAATCAATAAAATCTGGACGTAACCAAGTTTCTGTCCACATCTCAAAAACTTTCTGCGTATTATTACCATGATATTTTGTCAAACGTTCTTTCAAGTTCGTTTCTGCGTAAGCAATTTTTGCCTCTCTAATACCATCTAGCGTCACATCTTCCACAATTACATGCGAACCAACAACTATAATTCCTTTTAAGCTTTGGTGATATTTCGCTGCATAAAGCAACGCAATTGTTCCGCCATCGCTGTGCCCAAATAAAATAATGTCTTTGAAGTTAAATTGTTGAACTATATCATTCAGAAAATCGGCTTCGTCGTGCATATACGTTAATTCACGACGATTTGTTGTAAAAGGAGAAGATTTTCCATAACCTTTTCTATCGTAGATAAATAAATTACAATTCGTTTTTTCGGCAACTTCTTTCGGGAAATCTCTCCAAAGCTGTGTACAACCTAAAGAATCGTGTAAGAAAATAAGTGTAGGTCTTTCGGGATTTATCTCGTTATGGTAATAATAAATATTGGCGTTGTTGATTTCTAAACTATTTTGGCTTTCCATTTTAATTGTAATTTTTTCTGAATTTAAAGATTACAAAAATGCCTCGATTTTATTTATTCGAGGCATTTGTATATTTTTTTTGAAATTTTACTTGATGAAATCTGTAATAATTTCTAAGGTTTTTTCTTTTGCAGTTTCCAAATCGTCGTTCAATAAAATAATATCAAAGTCTTTGGCTTTTTCCATTTCAATTCCCGCTTTGTCCAAACGTTGTTTCAATTTGTCTTCGCTTTCTGTGTTGCGAGAAATCAAACGTTCTTTCAAAATTTCTAAAGATGGAGGATTTACAAATACCGTTAAACATTGATCTCCGTACAATTTTTTGATATTCAATGCACCAATTACATCAATATCAAAAATCACAGAATTACCTTCAGATGTAATGCGATCAACTTCTGATTTTAAAGTACCATAAAAATTATCGCGGTAAACTTCTTCGTGTTCTACGAATTCGTCGTTTGCAATTTTTGTTTTAAATTCTTCTGGAGTTAAGAAATAATAGTCTTTTGCGTGAATTTCACCTTCGCGTTTATCTCTAGTTGTACAAGAAATAGAAAATTTGATATTCTCCAATTGTTCTAAAGCGTAACGAACCAAAGTTGTTTTTCCTGCGCCTGATGGAGCTGAAAAGACAATTAATTTTCCTTTTTTCATTATAAAATGTTTAACGATTGTTCTTTAATTTTTTCTAATTCATCTTTCATCTGAACAACAATTTTTTGCATTTCAGAATGATTTGATTTTGAACCTAATGTATTGATTTCACGACCAATTTCTTGCGAAATAAATCCAAGTTTTTTCCCATTTGATTCAGTTCCAGCTAATTCTTTCAAAAAATATTCGCAATGGTTTTTTAATCGAACTTTTTCTTCTGTAATGTCCAATTTCTCTAAATAGAAAATTAATTCTTGCTCAAAACGATTTTGATCAATCTCCACTTTTACTTCTTCTAAACGTTTAGAAAAACGTTCTTTGATTGTTTCGATACGCTCTTTTTCAAAAGGTACAACTTGCGTTAAAAGCTCAAGAATATTAGTTAAGTTTAATGTCAAATATTTCTCTAAAACGCTTCCTTCGTCTAATCTAAATTGATTTAAAGCGTTAATTGCATCAATAATAGTTGCGCGAATTTGATTCCACTCGTCTTCACCCAAATCATCTTGTGTGTACGAAATAACATCAGGAAGTCGCATTACCACAGGCAACAATTCTCCATCAGTCACATTTGGCGTGATTGATTTGAATTCTGCCATATAACTTTTGATTAATTCAGCATTTATATTTTGATTTCTTGCAGCAGGATTTAATTCAACCATCATCGAAAAATCGACTTTTCCACGTTGAACTTTTTCTGAAATAAGGTTTCTGATTTCTAATTCTTTTTCACGATAAAAAGAAGGTATTCTTGTATTTAAATCTAGTGTTTTACTATTTAAAGAACGGATTTCAATCGTTACTTTTTTTTCAGGTAATTCTAATACGGCTTTACCGTAACCTGTCATAGATGCTATCATAATTGTAAAATTATGCGAACAAAATTACAATAAATAAACGTAACGTTAACTGAATTATCAGCTTTAATGATTTTAAAGTTTAACATTTTGCTAAAATTTTAATGAACTTAAAACATTTATCTTTAACAAAAATCAAACTAAAATTATACTATGACAAATCAAGAATTGTACAAAGGAATTGCAGAAGAAGGATTGAGTTTACCTTCTACAATGGGAATTTTTCCTTCGTCGAAAGATTTTGTATTCTCGAAAGAATCAATCGAAAATAGTCTAAAATCAACCGATTATTTTCAATTAATCAATTTTGATCTTATCGAGATTGATAAAGACGAAAATGGAGCTGTAAAGCAAGAATATCAGCTTGTAGTGTCTTATTTGGAAGAAGAATTTGATGTGAATTTGTATGTTGTAGATGCGAGAAGTAACGATTATTCTGAATTTGGTTTCGGAAATATGATTTCAGATGAAGAAATGGAAATTGCAACGCAACAAGATTTTTATTTAGAATCTGTCATGTATTTCGGAAATGACGCGTTGGATAGTTTTCATTTGCAACTAAAAATTATGCAAGCCATTGTCGAGAATCCGTCTATTGTTGTCGATTTTATGCCTTATCGTTTGCTTTCTGGGAAATGGGCTAAAGTAACAGCAGAGTCAGAAATTCCGCCTGCGCCTTCGTATTTATATGTGATACATGGCGTTTATGATGAGGACGAAAATGGTGATCGCGTGTATTGGATGCATACGCATGGTTTGCATCGTTGTGGTTCTGTGGAATTGGAAATGTTGAACATCAAAGATGGAGTAGAGCAGATGAATTCGGCTTTGGATATGATTGTAAATGCGTTTATCAAACCAGATTTTCGTTCGCCAGAAAATGAAGAATTTAATATTGGTTATGATGGTTTGGACATTACATTTTGTTGGAAACGTTGGGAAGATGTGGTAAAAGATTATCCTGCAAAAATTCCAGGAGGTTACAATGAGCGTCAGCCAGAAAACGAAAATTACGAACCTTGTGGCGTTTTGTTAGCGGTACAAGAAGGACATACATTGACGCCAGAAGTTTATGCAGCAACAATTGCAGATAATCCGATTTTCTTTATCAGCGATCAGGAAACGGAAAGAATGTCAGCTTTGGCTTATCAACGTTTTGAATCGTATAAAAAAGCATTTAACACGTATTTTAATCCAGAAGCAGGTGAAGAAAATTATTATCGATTTTTAATCAAATTAGGATTTGATGTTGATCATGAAATGAATAAGGAACATATTTGGTTTGATGTGTACGGAATCAATGAAAACAACGAAATTTTTGGTGTTTGCTTGAATCGTCCTTATGCTGTAGAAGGTTTGAATGAAGGAGATGAAGGTCTTTATCCGCAAGAAATGATTACCGATTGGTTAATTTACACGCCGACAAACACCATCACTCCTGATAATATTTACACTATTGATTAATCAACTCGCCATTTTTCCAAACGAAAGTTGGTTGTAATTGTCCTTGTTGATAAATAATATTACGATAATCAAAAGTAGAGAAGCTGATAAAATCGGCTTTTTTACCTTTTTCTATTGTTCCACGATCAGTTAAATTTAATGCTTTTGCAGCACGAAAAGTAATTGCAGCTAAAACTTCCGCCATTGATAATTTTTCGAAAGTTGCTAAAATAGAAGCTTGAGTTAAAAGATTTCCCATTGGTGCAGAACCAGGATTCCAGTCAGAAGCAATAGAAACGCAACAACCAGCATCTAACAATTTTCGAGCTGGCGCATATTGCATTCCCAAACCGATTGAAGCGCCTGGTAAAACTGTCGCAACAACATCAGAATTGGCAAGATTTTTCACTTCTTCATCACTAGAAAATTCTAAATGATCTGCACTCAACGCATTATATTTTGTCGCTAAATAACTTCCTCCAGCTGTAAATTGATCAGCGTGAATCGTAATTTCAAATCCTTGATTTTTTGCTTCATTCAAGAAATAATCGCCTTCTTCAACCGAAAAAGCAGATTGTTCCACAAAAATATCGACACGATTTGCTAAATCATCAGCTTTCAGTTTTGGAAAAACTTCTTTTACCAAAAGTTCTAAATATTCTTGGTTTGATCCTTCAAAATCTTTTGGTTTCATATGTGCGCCCAAAAAAGTTGGTACCAAATCAATTTCACTTTCTTGATTTGCCATATTTATTGCTTCCAACATCTTAATTTCGCCATCAACAGAAAGTGCATAACCAGATTTTACTTCGGCAGTTGTAATTCCTTGCTTCTCTAACTGATCGATATGTTTTAGTGTAATATCTTTCAGTTCATCAACAGTTTTATTACGAGTTTGTGTTACGGTAGACCAAATTCCACCACCACTTTCGGCAATTTCTAAGTAGGTTTTTCCATCCAAGCGCATGGCAAAATCTTTGGCACGATTTCCTCCAAAACAAATATGCGTATGAGAATCTACAAAACCAGGAAGAAGAATTTGCTCCGTTTCAATTTGTTCAATTTCGATGGTTGGATGTTGTTGAGAAAGCGTTTCGAAATCTCCAATTTCTACAATTGTTTCATTATTAATTATAATTCCACCATTTTCGATAATTTGAAGTTGTTCTTCGTTAATTTTTCCTTTTAGAGGTAGATTGGCAAGTGTAACGATTTGTTTGAATGGACCGATTAATTTCATTTTGTTGTTTTATAACACAAGTTTACGAAATTTAAGGGAGATTGTATTCGAATTTCGAAACTCGTTTACCGAACTTCGAAGTTTTTATTTTAACGAGATGTGATTCCAGAACGAGTTTGGAATGACTTAATTTTTATCGTAAGTCAGTCGATAAAATAGCGTAACCATAATTATCTGCCCAACCAGATTTTAGAGGAAGTAATTGTCTTGTATGCGCTTCTCGTATCATGCCAACTTTTTCAAGAACTTTGTAAGAACCAATATTGTCTACTGCGCATCCAGCTTCGATTCGATGTAAATTAAGCGTGTTAAATCCAAACGAAATAATTTCTCTTAAAGCTTCTGTTGCAATTCCTTTGTTCCAAAAATTGGGATGCAATTTGAACCAGATTTCTGCATTTTTGTATTTAGTTCGACCTAAATTTAGAGAAATTAATCCAGCAAATTGATGATTATTTTCGATAACAAAAGTATAAGCTTTACGAGGTTCAGTTTGATTAGAATTTACTAAATCTTTTACATGAAGAATGGTAACCTCTATATTTTCTGGTATTCCTAAAGTGTTGTATTGATCAACTTCTTCAATCAAATGTAATTGATGAATAACTTCTGTATCATCAATTGTTACTGGTCTTAGCGTTAATCGTTCCGTTTTAAGAATCAGATTCATATAAATTACTTTTTCTTTAAGTATGTGGGATCGTTAGGATATTTGATCACTTTAACGAATGTAATAATAGCGAAAATAACAAAAACTAGGATTGCTAAAGAACTGAAGAATATTTTGGAATTTTTATCAAGCGTTAAACCTAAATAAAGTTCGTATGCAGCCCAAATAATAATTAAAACTTGTGGTAGTAGTGCGCCAAAAATATTTCTTGTCATTTTATTTTTCTATTGAGTTGTAAAAATAAGAAAAATAAAAAACCTGCTTGTTATAAGCAGGTTTAAAAATTTATTGAGTAACTAATTTTGTTTCATTAAGAATTGGTTCTCTTCGTAATACATTTGTCGCAATAGTTAATGTATCTTTCTTTTCTTCAAAAATTGGAGCTTCTTGCATAAAAGCTGTCGTTGGAGCTTCTTCAACTTTTGGTGGTGTGTTATCAAATTTATAATTAAATCCGATTCCAAGGGTTTGTTTTATTTGTGTTTTCTTGATTTGATCTTCGTCATACAATAAGTTTAAACTTACTTGTGCTGAAACAAATTTGTTTACTTTCATATCCAAAATTCCTTGATAAGCAACGTCCATATTTCCAACATTTTTTAGGTAATCTGCATAAATTCCTAAACGATTATCATACGAAATTCCTTCCATAATTTGTAGTTTGTAGCGTGCACCTAAATATGCACCAAACTCGAATAAAGTTGTGTCTCCATCATTTTTAAGACCAAAATTTCCTTTTTTCTGTAAATCTTTATCCAATACAAAAGTCATTCTTGGTGTAAGAGGATGAATATTAACTTGGAAATTTTCGTTTGGTTTATAATCAACACCTAAACCTAAACTTAAATAACCTGGCGCCATTAAGTTTGAAATCTTTGTTTTTGGATCTGTTCCATAATCAAAACCTTCTGTAAATTGTGTGCGGAAATTCATAGCAGCAGCTAAATACCAATGATTTCCGATACTGTATCCATAAGACGAAGTAAGGTCGATCACATCATTTGTTTTACGAGAACTTTCTCCTTTATTGGTTTGGATTCCGTAGCCCAAAACAACTCGATTATCCCAAATATGTTTTTCTCTTGTTAAATTAAATTCATAATCTAAACTACCATTTAAGGCGAAAGAGTTTACACCTCCGGCAACCCAGTTAGAGAATGCACTTTGAGAAAATAAAAGTGAGTTATTACCAGAAACAAACCAGCCTGGTTGACGACCATCAAATTTTTGATCTTTTAAATAACGTTTGCTGTCTGTTGCAACTTTTCCGTCTTTTACCGTTTGGGCGAAAGATGTTGTTGTACTAATTATAGCTAATGCAAATAAGAGTTTTTTCATATTATAGATTGTTTTTTATTAAGTTATTCTAGTAAAATAGATTCGGATTTTATATAAGTTGATTTTTCATCAATCGTATTTTTTTCGAAAACACGATCATAATTTTGTTTATTGATTTTGAACTTTGGAATATTGATTGGCGAAATGCCAGAAGTATCAAAATAAGGAAGAATCTCTTTCTTACGTCTTTTCTTTTTTTCCTTTTTCTTCGTACTATCAATTTTATAGGTTAATCCAATTCCTAAAGCTTGTTTAAACTGGGTTTGCTTTACTTGATCTTCATCATAAATTAGATTAATCGTAAGTTGAGTAGACATAAAATTATTAATTTTCATGTCCAATAAACCAGCGTAAACGATGTCTACATTGTAAAATTTGTGCGAGTAGTTAGAAAAGAAACCAAAGTTATTATCGTAGGTTACATTATCAAATAATTTCAATTTATAGCGTCCTCCTAAGTAAGCACCAACTTCAAATAAGAATGTGTCACCATCATTTTTAAGACCATAAGTTCCTTTTTTTTGTAAATCTGTATCTGCAACAATAGTTGTGCGTGATGTGATAGGATGAAAACTTAACGAGAAGTTAGAATTTGGTGTATAATTAGCACCAATCCCTATTGTAATATAGGCAGGAGCAAATAGATTGGATAGTTTTGTTTTTGGCTTTGTACTATAATTGTAACCAGCGGCAAATTGCGAACGAATATTAAGTGATGAAGTTAAATACCATTTTTCTTTCAGCAAATACCCATACGAAGTAGTGATGTTTATATTATCGGCTGTTTTACGAGTTCCGTTGGTTTTGTTATCTAAAAAACCGTATTCAAGTATAAAACGATTATCCCAAAAATGTTTTTTCTTTCGGAAGTTGAATTCATAATCAACTTTACCATTCATAGAAACCGAGTTTTCACCTCCAGCCATCCAATTAGAAAAGGTATTCTGATTAACAGTTAAGGTATTTGCTCCATAAATTTCCCAACCCGATTTTCGACCAGTTGTATCAACCTTAGATTTAAGATATTTACGACCATCAATAATTAGATTACCACTTGTATCTAAGAATTGAGCTGATGTAAATAAAGACAATACTAAAAAAATGATTGAGAAAATTAGTCTCATTATAAAAAATATCTTTGTTCGAAATGGATAATTTCAAACAAAGATATTTAATTTATTTTGTACAGATAAGTGCTTTCTAATTATTTTGCCACCCTTTTAGCCATTTTACCAATACATCAACCCAATCTTGACGATCATTAAGGCAAGGAATGTAGGTAAATTGTTCTCCTCCGGCTTTCAAAAATTCTTCGCGACCTTCCATCGAAATTTCTTCTAAAGTCTCTAAACAATCAGAAACGAATGCAGGAGTACAAATTGCTAAATTTTTGACATCTTGTCCCGGAAAATCTTCTAACATATGGTCTGTATAAGGCTTAATCCAAGGGTCACGACCTAAACGAGACTGAAAAGAAGTGGTGTATTTATCTTCCGGTAATTGTAAATATTCGGTTACCAAACGTGTCGTCTCAAAACACTGATTGCGATAAGTTTCAATCGGTAATTTACTCACTTTTGCAGCACGAAGTGCTTTGTTGTCGTGACGTTCTGGAATACCATGATAAGAAAATAATAATTTATCAAAATTTTCTGGTAATTTTTCTTTGATTGAATCTCCCAAAACTTTTATATAATCAGGATGATTGTAAAAAGCTTTCAAGAAATTGATATTGGTATCTTTATATTTCTTCTTTTGGATTTCAAGAATTTTATCAGCAACAGTTTCAGTAGAAGACATGGTATATTGCGGATACAATGGCACAACCAAAATATCACGAACTCCTTTGTTATATAATTCTTCTAAACCAGCTTCTATAGATGGATTTTTGTAGCGCATCGCTAAAACAACAGGTACATCCATTTGTTTTTGTACCATGTCTCTCAAAATTTTAGAGTAAACAATTAAAGGAGATCCTTCTTTTGTCCAAATTTTTCGGTAAGCTTCTGCAGATTTTTCAGGTCTTTTTGGTAAAATAAATAATTCAACAACAGTTTTACGAATAATCCAAGGAGAATCTAAAACTTTTTTATCCATTAAAAATTCGCGTAAATAAGTTCTTACATCTTCAACATTCGTAGAATCTGGCGAACCTAAATTCACTAATAATATTCCTTTGCTCATAATTCTTTTTATCTAAAAAAATATTGCGTTCTTTGTAATTGCAAAAGTACGGCGGATAATTTAAATTGTCCTTCGTAATGTTATCATTATAATTTATATCATAATTTTATGTCAGATTTGTTAAATCCTGATAAAGAATTTTATCCAGATGACGATTTAAATAACGAAAATACTGTTCGTCCGCAAAGCTTTGATGATTTTGCTGGACAAGCGCATATTCTCGAGAATTTAGAAGTTTTCGTAAAAGCGTCTAAACTTCGTGGCGAAGCCTTGGATCACGTTTTATTGCACGGACCTCCAGGTTTGGGAAAAACGACGTTGGCGAATATTATTGCGAATGAATTAGGCGTTGGAATCAAAATTACTTCTGGTCCAGTTCTCGATAAACCAAGTGATTTAGCTGGTTTGTTAACGAATTTGGAAGAAAATGATGTACTTTTTATTGATGAAATCCATCGTATGTCGCCCGTTATCGAAGAATATTTGTATTCGGCAATGGAAGATTTTAAGATTGATATTATGATTGAATCTGGACCAAATGCACGTTCGGTTCAAATTGGTCTTAATCCTTTTACATTAATCGGAGCAACAACACGTTCTGGCTTATTAACAGCTCCACTTCGTGCTCGTTTCGGAATCAATTTTAGATTCGAATATTATAATGTCGAATTATTAAGTTCGATTGTTGAGCGATCTTCTCGTATTTTAGATACACCAATTGACGAAAGAGCGGCGATAGAAATTGCAGGTCGTAGTCGTGGAACACCTCGTATTGCAAATGCATTATTGAGAAGAACAAGAGATTTTGCTCAAATAAAAGGAAATGGAAAAATTGATTTATCAATTGCTGATTTTTCTCTAAAAGCCTTGAAAGTTGATGATAATGGTTTAGATGAAATGGATAATCGAATTTTATCAACTATTATTGAAAAATTCAAAGGAGGACCGGTCGGAATTACAACTTTAGCAACAGCTGTTGGAGAAAATGGTGGAACATTAGAAGAAGTTTACGAACCGTATCTCATTCAAGAAGGTTATTTGATGCGTACCGCGCGTGGGCGTGTTGCAACTGAAAAAGCTTTCAAACATATTGGCGTAAAATATCGCGGAGAAAATTCTCCTCAAACCGATTTGTTTGATTTGTAGCCTACAAAAATGAGAACGTTAATTTATTTTTTATTTATCTTTTTTCATGGATTTTTTATATTAGGATTACCTGTATTATATCCTCGTAAAAAATATTTACTTTTTTTAGGATTTGGTCTTTTAGGAAGTTTTGTATTTTTTATTCTTTTTGTAATGATATTAAACTATATGAATTTTAACGTAGAAGGAGAATTTCACACAAACGTAGCTTTTGGCATAATAGGATTATTTTTTTTAAGTTTTTTTGCTGTTCTAATTCCTAGTTTAGTAGTAAAGAATGTTTTAAAATTTCATTTAACAAATAACATTGAAAATATAAATAAACAACCATTAAAATTTTTTTTGAATAATACAAACTCTATAGAATTTGGTTATAGATTATTCTTTTTTCTAGGAGGTTTTATTATCTATTATGGTATATGTTTTGGGGATTTAAACACAAAATAACAAATGCTCCTTCAAACTGAAGAACATATCAAAATAAAATGGTCCCATCGCATCAAAGAAAAAGCTGAAGCGTTGGGATTTATTTCTTGTGGTATAGCCAAAGCAGATTTTTTGGAAGAAGAAGCTCCTCATTTAGAAGCTTGGTTGAAGAATGATTTTCATGGCGAAATGCAGTATATGGAAAATCATTTCGATATGCGATTGGATCCTCGAATTTTGGTCGAAGGAGCAAAATCTGTAATTTCATTGGCGTATAATTATTACCAAGATTTAGATCGAAATCCAGACTCATACAAAGTTGCAATGTACGCACAAGGCGAAGATTATCATTTTGTCGTGAAGGAAAAAGTGCGCGAATTGTTAGATTTTATTCAAGACGAAATAGGAGAGGTGAGCGGAAGAGCTTTTACCGATTCAGCACCAGTTTTGGAACATGCTTGGGCAAAAAAAGCTGGAATTGGTTGGGTTGGAAAAAATTCGTTGACGTTGTCCAAACAAAAAGGTTCGTTTTTCTTTTTATCCGAATTAATTATTGATTTGGATTTAGCTTATGATTTTCCAATCGAAACTGATCATTGTGGAAATTGTGCACGTTGCATAGATGCTTGCCCAACAGATGCTATTTTACCAAATAAAACGGTGAATGGAAGTCAATGTATTTCATATTTTACAATTGAATTGAAAGACCAAATTCCGACCGAAATGAAAGGTAAATTTGACGATTGGATTTTTGGCTGTGATGTTTGCCAAGAAGTTTGTCCGTGGAATCGTTTTTCGTTGCCAACGAAAGAAACTCGTTTTGTTGGTCATGAGAAAATTAATCAATTCTCGAAAAAAGATTGGGAAGAAATTACGGAAGATGTTTTTCGAGAAATTTTTAAGAAATCACCTGTCAAACGTACAAAATATGATGGTTTGAAAAGAAATATCGATTTTGTAAAATCACTATAATTCGTGAATAATTTTGGTGCAGATTTTGCTAGTTTTACTTCGAAGAAATCGCATCAGAAAAATGAAGAAAAGTCTACTTTTTAGCACATTAATTTTATCTTATTTTGCGCAAGCACAATTTGGAATTGTACAGGATAAAGATGGTTTTGTTAATGTGAGAGATGAAAAAAATACAACATCTACTATTTTAGCTAAAGTTAACTCGAACACTATTTTACCAATAGACAATGATGAAGAAAATTCTAAATGGTATTTAGCAGAGTTTCAGACTGAAAAATCAGGTTATATTTTTCATGATAGAATCAAGAAATTAGAAGATTTTGAATCAATTGCTCCAATTTCAAAAAACGATAATAAAGTGGAATTTTCTACTTCAGATTATAAAATTGAGCTAGAAACGCAACAGTTTAATTCGAAAAAGCATAAAATTTTCAAAGAAGGTGATTTTGTTTATGCAATAGATGAAAAAGATTTCTTTGGCTCGGATGGAATGGTTCCTCAAACAGAATTCAAGTCGTTCAAAATTTCGTTCAAAGGAAAAGAAATTAGTTTTCCGAAATACTATTTTACCAATTTATACAATGCTAATTTATCAGCAACAAAACTTACTTACAATAAAGAGTTAAATCAATATTATTTGTTTGGTACTTATAGTGATGGAGCGGGTGTTTATGATGCACTTTGGGTTTTGGAGAATGGTAAAATAGTGAAACATATTGCTCAAATTAATTATTATGTGTAGAAAATTAAAATACATTGTTCCTGCATTATTGATGTTTTCGACTTCTATTTTTGCTCAGAAAATATCAACAGCTAAATTTGGAGATATTGCCTATAATATGTCGCAAAGAGAAGTTGCGTTATTATCAAATAAATTGGCGCTTTATGATACAACGAATGAGCAAATGCCAGAACAAGATATTGTAATAAATGGAGTTAAATACCATGTTTCGTATTATAATAATCTGAAAACAAAGCAATTTGAGGTTTATATGGTTTCTTCTACAAATCCATCACTTTCTACTTTATCAGGCATAAAAATTGGAAGTACATTAAGTGATTTGTGGAAAATTTACAAAAAATATGATATTTCGGTACAAAATATTTTTGAAGATGAGGAAACAAAATCGACGCGTGTTTTTACAATAAATGATTTAGACAATGGATGTAATCTTGATTTTTATTTGAAAAATAATAAAGTGGTTAAAATTGCACTGATGAATGAGTCGGGATATTTAAATAATAATATTTATGAAAACTAAATACATTACCTATTTACTGTTTTGCTTTTCAACGTTTTGTTTTGCTCAAATTTCGACAACAAAAATGAATGAGCTGAAAATTGGTATGCGACCAGCTCAAATCATGAAATTATTAGGAAATAAGCCAGCAGCAATAGCAGATAATAACGAGACAAATATAAAAGTTAACGGAATTAATTATACGATTTATATTCAAGAAGGATATTTGAGCAAGGGAGAAGGAGATACGTATCTTGGATCGATTTCGACAACGAGTAAAGCGATTAAAACTTTATCTGGTGTTGGAGTAGGAAATACGGTAGAAGATTTATGGAATGCTTATTCATCTAAATACAATGTATTTTTGAGTAAATCTGAAAATAATTTCCGAGAATTTAGAATTCAAGATGAAGAAAATGGAACGATGTTGATTTTTGAATTGAAAAATGAAATTGTGACAAAAATTAATATAAATTCATATAACCCAGAAGAATGTACTTTATAATAAAACCTTTTAAATAAAAACTAAAAACTATGAGAAAAATATTTTTTATTGCAGCTTTCGTAGCTGGAATCGCTTTACAAGCACAAGTTTCTACAACACGTATTAACGATATAAAACTTGGAATGAAATTGTCTGAATTAGAAAAGTTAACTGGACAAAAATTTAAGTTGAAATTAAATGAATATGGTTATCCAGAAGGAGATTTAACAATCGTTTCTAAAGGAGTGACATACAAAGTTGGATTGACATCAAATGGAGATGGAAATGGAACAAACAATTTAACTGTTTACAGTGTAAAATCGACAGATTCAAGTTTAAAAACACTTTCTGGCATCAAAATAGGATCTACTTTAGATGAATTAATTTCTAAGTATAAAAATTTGAATATCTCTATTTATGATGGTTATGATGATGTAAGCGGAAATAGAACAAAATCATTTAGATATTTTAATGTTGATGATTATGACACAGGATCTATGTTGCAATTTAAGTTAGTCAACGGAAAGGTTACTTCTTTTGATGTGATGTATAATGAAGGTTGTTAAGAATCAAACATAAAAAAAAAACCAACTCTTAAGAGTTGGTTTTTTTTTTATTGAGATTTATTTTTTAATAATTTTTTTAGTTACAATGTTTCCATCTTCTAGGTGAATGGCTAGTATATAAACACCAGCAGGAAATTGAGAAAGACTGATTTCTTTCGTTAATTGTGTTGCTAGCAATTGTCCATTTAGATCATACAAACTTGCATCAATAAAGTTTTTAGCATCAATTTTTACTTTATCTGTTGCAGGATTTGGTGAAACGGTAACCGAAATAGCCTGAAAATCATAATTAATCGTACTTAATTCGCTCCAAGTATTTTCAGCAATATCTCCACCCCAAATTAATGTTGCTAAATATGGATTGTCAATAAACGGATTTCTACTTCCTTGTTTTTCGGCAATAATTTCGTTTCGAACTTTTTCAAACTCAGAAACTTTATCCATCATATTCCATTTCAGAAACATATCTGGCATTCCATCATTATTACTTGTTTTTTTATTGATAGCAACTTGTTGCGGATCAGTTTCTAATCCGTAATGCACGTACATATACATAATAATACGCGAAACATCACCAATCCATTCATCGCCAGGATAAAAACCTCCATTGATTAATTTTGCTTGACCAGTAATATCTTGATCCCATTTTTCACGGTATGGATTATTACTTCTTGTAGAGTTTATTTGACGATCAACAGCTCTTAAGTTGTGTGCATCTGTACCTGTTCCTGGACGATCAGTATCAAGTTTAGGAACCGCTAATGATTTAGGAAAAACATGTTCACGTTCCCATTTTCCATTTGCGTTTCCTCCTGTGTTGTTCTTGTTGTTTACATCTCTTGTACGTTGCTCAGAATAAGTTGTAGAATTATCTGTAAAACCATAAATCAATAAGACTTTTCCTTGCGAATTAAGATCTAAATCAGATTTATCTAAAATATTCCAAACACCAGGTGTATAGCTAACAGCTTGATGTGTTGCCGTAATTAAATCGTGTAACTCCTCTTTTATTGTTTTTCCATCTTTCTTAAAATCAAGTCCTTCATAATAATCAGGAATTTGAGCAGATAATGATAAAGGAAGTAAAAAGAGTATAAATTTCTTCATAAATACCTAAAATTTGGTGCGAAATTAAGTATTTATAAGTGATAATAATTAATTAGTAAATGAAATTTAATCTAAAATTTTACTGAAATTGTTTGATGTATTGTTTCGGTGTTAAGCCGTATTTTTTCTTAAATGCTGATATAAAATGAGATGGGTTTTCGTAGCCAATTTCAAATGAAATATCCTTTACCATTTGTTGATTTTCTTCTAATTTATGCAACGCAAACTCTAGTTTTTTATCCAATAAATAGCCATAAACTGTTGTTCCATAAAGTTCTTTAAAACCTTCTTTCAGATGATATTCTGAGATCGAAAATTTTTCACAAAGTTGTTTGATGGTTGGAGGATTTTTAAAATCAGCTAACAAATAATCTTTGATCTCTTTGATTCGCTTTCCTTCATTTTCGTCATTCAAGAAAGGACAATGTTCGGTTTGACTTTCGATTTCAGAAAAGTAAAGTGTAAACAATTCGTACATTTTTCCAATCAAAAATAAATTTTGAAATTGAGGAGAAAGTTTCATCTGCTCAATTTGATTCAGAACCAATTTTATCGAAGAACCAATTTCGCGTTCGATATAAAATTTTTCTTGCGTCATACTCGAAATCAAATCATTCTGAATTTGATATTCTGCAAACAATTGATGCAATTTCTGAATCGATAAAACAATAATATAAACCTTACTTTCAGCATTAATGTTTAATGAAAGCGGAATATCCAAAGTTGGATAATAAAACAAAAAACTTTTGCCTTCGTTTAGATTGATTTTGTAAATACCATTATTAAAATTAAATGTTACAGAGCCTTTCGTACAAAAATAGAATTGTATATAACGTTTGTCAATACCTTTCAGAATGGTGTCTGTAGAAGCCGTAAAGTTGTCAATTTGAGCGATAAATACGTCTGTTGACAATTTATATTCGTTAATTTTACTTTTATGGGTATTTTTTAAATCCATTTCGAATGATGAGGTTTGTCATATAAAAAACGTGACATTTGTCAATTGCGCTCTTTATAATGGTTTACATACAAATATAAACCTTTAATTTATAATTATTCTAAAAAAGCAAACTTTAATTTTTAGCGTTATTTTTTCTTTTTAAAGTTATTTTCTGAAGAGTTTTGAAACTACTTTTGTATCAGTATTTGAGGAAATGACAATTAGAGGTAATAAAACGGAAGAAAAATTTTACGTAATCGGAATCAGTTATGAAAAAGCTGACGCCATTACACGTGGTAAATTTACTTTTTTCCCGGAACAAGTTGAAACGTTTGCACAAGATTCTAAAACGAATGGTTTAGAAAACTTTTTTATTGTATCAACTTGTAATCGTACTGAATTTTATGGTTTTGCAGAAAACGAAGATCAAATCGTTGAGCAATATTGTAAATACACAGAAGGTAATGCAGAGGAATTCCGTCAATTTATGATGGTAAAAGAAGGAGAAGAAGCGATTACACATTTATTCCGCGTTTCGTCGGGATTAGAAAGTCAGATTTTAGGTGATTTTGATATCATCGGACAAATCAAAATTTGGTTTTCTCGTTTCAAAAAACAAGGCGCATCAAATGCTTTTTTAGAGCGTTTGGTAAATACTGCGATCCAAATTAGTAAAAAAGTAAAGAACGAAACTTTCTTAAGTAACGGCTCTGCTTCGGTTGCATATTCTGCGGTTAATTTTATTCAAGCAACACAAGGAAACTTGGTCGACAAAAATATTTTGTTGTACGGAATTGGTAAAATTGGTCGTAATACATGCGCTAATTTGGTCAAACATTATCCAAATACAAACATTACGTTAATCAATCGTACAAAAGAAAAGGCAGAAGTTCTTGGATTGAAATATGATATTACCGTAAAAGATCACAGCGAATTAAAAGAAGAATTACAAAAAACAGATATTCTTATTGTTGCAACGGGAGCAAGTAATTACACAATTACAGAAGAAATGATTCCGTTCGACAAGGAAATGACGATTATTGATATGTCAGTTCCAGAAAATGTAATTCATACGTTGGCTTCTCGCGAATCTATTCAATTGGTAAATGTGGACGGATTATCTAAAATGGTAGATGATACAATTGCGCAACGTCGCAATGCAATTCCAGAAGCTTTGGCAATTATAGAGGAGCATTCTACAGAGTTTTACGAATGGTTAGAAACCAGAGAATTGGTTCCAGCTATTCAATCTTTCAAAGATAGATTAGACTTTTTTCAGAGTTTTGCTTTAAATAATTTGAAAAAAGATAATGTAAACATTGACGAAAATGAAACGATTTTAACTGAAAAAGTAATTCAGAAAATTACCAATCAGTTTGCTTCTTATTTAATCGAAAATAAGGAAAATGCAGACGAAACAATTCAGTTAATCGAAAAAATGTTTCATTTAAAACAAGCTTAATACAATCATGAAAACAATAAAAATTGGTACACGTCAAAGTCCTTTAGCGCTTTGGCAAGCCAATAAAGTTGCTTCTATTCTTGAGGCAAAAGGTCATCCAACAGAAATCGTTCCGATTACTTCTGAAGGTGATGCAAATCTAAAACAACCCATTTATTCATTAGGTTTAACAGGTGTTTTTACGCGTTCATTGGACATTGCTTTGTTGAATGATCAAGTAGATATTGCGGTTCATTCGTTGAAAGATGTGCCAACTGTTTTACCAGAAACATTAGAGTTGATTGCATATCCAGAGCGTGCAAGTTCTGCGGATATTTTGGTGTACAAATCGGAAGATATTTTCGAGAAAGAACACCGAATTATTGCAACAGGATCTTTGCGTCGTAAAGCATTTTGGAATCATAAATATCCAAATGATACGATTGTAGATTTACGTGGAAATGTGCAATTAC
This sequence comes from Empedobacter sedimenti, assembly GCF_030005555.1. Classification (GTDB taxonomy): domain Bacteria; phylum Bacteroidota; class Bacteroidia; order Flavobacteriales; family Weeksellaceae; genus Empedobacter; species Empedobacter sedimenti. The sequence goes on from NZ_JASCQG010000004.1 coordinate 211,291, forward strand.
GTCTAAAAAAATTGCAAGATAATGCAGATTGGGACGGAGCTGTATTTGCTTTTGCAGGTTTGGATCGTTCAGAAATTTTAGATGAATTGGCAGAAAAAGGTCTTCATTACAAAGTGATTGATTGGATGATTGCTGCGCCATCACAAGGAATTTTGGGAATTGTTGCCAAAGAAGGTTTTGATTTGAGTGATATTAATAATCCGCAATGTGAACTTTTTGCAACAGTAGAACGTCAATTCTTGAATGTTTTAGAAGGTGGTTGTACAGCGCCAATTGGTGCGTTAGTTGAGAAAATTGATGAAGAAAATTACTCGTTCAAAGGAGCTATTTTATCAATTGATGGACAAGAAATGATTTCAATCGAAAGACAATTCAAAGCAGATGAATATTTGACGAAAGGTCTCGAATTTGCTGAAGAATGTATTGCGCAAGGTGCAGCAAAAATGATTGAAGAAATTAAAAAAGAAATCGGAACGAAATAGTGCGAACAAGAGTTTTATTCACGAAGTTAATTTCTCCTGAATTGCTTGGAAAAGAATTTGGAGCTGATGTTGAGGTGGTTTGTAAACCAACTTTACAAATCGAATTGACTTCAAAGAATAAAATTTCTGCACAGATTGATGAATCCGTTCATCAATTTATCGTGACGAGTCAAAATACAGTAAGTGCCATTCAAGGATTGGAATTGAGTGGTCATTTTTTTGTTGTTGGAAAAAAAACGGCAGAAAAACTAAAAGCGCAGAACAGAGAGGTTGTGTTGATTGAAGATTATGCAGAAGATTTAGCTCCGAAATTGATTTCAGGAAATTATTCTCTGAAATGGAATTTTTTATGCGGTTCTTCGCGCCGAGATTTGTTGGTAAACGAATTGTCAAAATCAAATCACGAAGTCAATCAAATCATCACCTATCAATCAGAACAAATTGTTTATCAATTAAATGAAACATTTGATATGTATGCTTTTTTTAGTCCGTTATCATTCAAAGCGTTTCATCAACAAAATAAAATATCGGAAAGTTCGCGTATTTTTACAATCGGAAATACAACAACTTCTGCGATACAAGAAGTTTATCCAAATCATGAAATTATAACTGCGCAAACACCTTTGGTGGAAGTGGTTATCAAAAATATAAAAAAATACATCAATGATAAAAAATGATTTGCTTTTAAAAGCATTGAGAGGTGAGGAGGTAGAACGTCCGCCAGTGTGGATGATGCGTCAAGCAGGACGTTATTTACCAGAATTTATCGAATTGAGAGATAAATATGATTTCTTTACACGTTGTCAAACGCCAGAATTAGCGGCTGAAATTACAGTTCAACCAATTCGTCGTTTTCCGTTGGATGCAGCTATTATCTTTTCGGATATTTTGGTTGTACCACAAGCAATGGGAATGAATTTCGAGATGAAACCTGGTGTAGGTCCGTGGTTAGAGAATCCTATTCGTACAGCTCAAGATGTAGAAAAAGTTTATATTCCTGATGTTGAAGAAGAATTAGGTTATGTTTATGCAGCGATGGATATTACAAAGAAAGAGTTGGACAATAAAATTCCATTGATTGGTTTTGCTGGTTCTCCTTGGACGTTGTTGTGTTATGCTGTAGAAGGGCAAGGCTCTAAATCTTTTGATAAAGCGAAAGGTTTTTGTTTTCAAAATCCAGTTGCAGCGCACCAATTGTTAGAAAAAATCACTCAAACTACGATTCAATACTTGTTGAAAAAAGTGGAACACGGAGCTAATGTGATTCAGATTTTTGATTCTTGGGGTGGAATGTTATCGCCAAAAGATTATGATGAATTTTCTTGGAAATACATCGAGCAAATTGTAAACGAAGTTTCTAAAGTGGTTCCTGTAACAGTTTTTGCAAAAGGTTGTTGGTTCGCTTTAGAGAAAATGGCCGATTCTAAAGCTTCTGCTTTGGGTGTTGATTGGACAATTACGCCACAATTAGCGCGTGAGTTTACAGGTTTCAAAAAGACGTTACAAGGTAATTTTGATCCTTCTCGTTTGTTATCGCCACCAGAAACAATACAAGCAATGGTAAAAGAAATGATTGACGATTTTGGTCCGTATAAATACATTGCCAATTTAGGTCACGGAATTTTACCAAATATTCCAGTTGAAAATGCGCAAGCTTTTATAGAAGCTGTTGTAAATTATAAGAGAGATTAAGATACTCGATATAACAAGAAAACCTTCCGTAATGGAAGGTTTTTTTATTGAAATTAAAATTTGTTTAATTCTATAAATTCAAATTCCTTTATTATTTTTTGTACATCTTTTTCTTCAAAAAATATCCAAATATCATCACCTAATTCAAACTTTGGAATAAAATCATTTTCATAGTAAAAATTTCCTATAGATAAACTTTTACTTTCTTCAAAATTCAACTTTACTAAATGTGGTTCTTTTTTAGATTCAATAATAACACCATAGATTTCAAATGAAATAAATTTTTTATTAAATAAATCATTCCAAAATTTCGATTGATAGTTATATGTGAAATCTGAATTATTAAATGAAGTTTTATCAAATATATTAATTACATATTGTCTTAGATTTTCAGGATAATCCCATGAAAAAAATATGTTATTATCGTTCTCAAAAATTAATAGAACTTCTAAAGGAATTATATCAATATTTTGATTAGTCGTTAGTTCATTAAAATCTGTAATATCTTTGTATTTAAAATCAATTAATTTTTTATTTATCAATTTTTCTAAAGAATTATTGATATTAAATAAAATAGGTTCAAAGTTCATAAATGTAAAATTCCATTAAATATACAAACAAATAACCTTTATTGATTTAGATATTAAAGACCATTTTAACAGAAAATTAAAAGAAATCAATTTTATATTCGGCAGTTTTGGTCTATTTTAGTAGAATATTATACAGATAAATTTAAAACTACGTAAAAATAATATGAAAAAGGGTATATTATTGATGTCTGTAATAGGTGTATTATTTTTTGCACAATCGTGTGATGCGAAGAAAGATGCGGCTACTACGACAACAAGTGAAACAGTAAAAAATGATACTGTAAAGTCTGAAGAGCCAGTAGGAAATCCGACTGATGTAAAAGCTGATCCAGGTACTTTTCAAATCAAACCATTAAAGTACGGTTACGATGAATTGAACCAATACATTGATGCAAAAACAATGGAAATTCACTATTCTAAACACTATTTAGGATATATCAATAAGTTGAATGCTGCTTTGAAAGAAGCAAATAATAAATCGAATGATATTGTAGACATTTTGAAAAAAATGGATATGAAAAACGGAGCGTTACGCAACAATGCAGGAGGTTACTACAATCATATGCTATATTTCGATATCATGTCTCCAACGCCTCAAAAAGCGCCAACAGGAGAGTTAAAAGCTAAGATTGATTCTACTTTTGGTTCGGTTGATGAATTAATTAAGCAATTAGATGATGCAGGTGCAAAACGTTTTGGTTCTGGTTGGGCTTGGTTGGTTGTAAAAGCAGATGGTAGTTTAGCTGTTACAAGTACAGCAAATCAAGATAATCCATTGATGCCAGAAGCAGAAGTTGCTGGAACACCAATTTTAGGAATTGATGTTTGGGAACATGCTTATTACTTGAAATACCAAAATAAACGTGATGAGTATTTAAAAGCTTTCACAAACGTTTTGGATTGGAAACAAGTTGAAGATAATTATAAGAAAGCAAAATAATCTTTCGATCAATAAACAAAAAAGCTTCTCAATACAATTGAGAAGCTTTTTTTATGTTTTAGTTTTATCTTAATTCTTAATCAATGATTGAGTTTCTGTAGAACCATCATCATTAAAAACGCGAACAATATATTTACCACGTTTTAAGCTCTGGACATTGAAATTTGCCTTGGCAGTTCCGTCAGTCTTTTTTGTCATGACTTCATTTCCTATAATCGAATAGATGACAACTGTATTTACTTTTGATGGATTGTCAAATTTTATCGTAAACATTGAAGTTGCCGGATTAGGATACAAACTTATTGTCGCTTTGTCTTGATCTAATCTCGACTGTGCGGAAGCTGTATTAAAAGTGAATAAAAAAAGAGATATAATAAGTATAATGTTTTTCATAAGCGCCTCGTTCTAACAAATATAGAAATAAATATTGATAATCCAAACAATTCAAAACTTGTACCAAATAAAAAATGATGCTAAAATTTAGCATCATTTTATGATATATAATATAGTGATTAACTTATTATAAACCGTAACGGATAAATCCAATTACTTTTAAGTCAGCGCTAACAGCTTTAACTACGTCTTGAACAGAAGTTTTTCCGTCTTTAATAGAAGCTTGGTGAACTAAAGTATTCTCTTTGAAGAATTTTTGTAATTTACCTTGAGCGATGTTCTCGATCATGTTTTCTGGTTTACCTTCAGCAGCTAAAGTTTCTTTAGCGATTGCTAATTCAGTATCGATAACAGATTGAGAAACTTGAGTTTCATCTAAAGCTACTGGGTTCATAGCAGCAACTTGCATTGCAACGTCACGAGCAACTTCAGAAGCTCCTTCTACGTTAGCAGATAAAGCAACTACAGCACCAATTTTGTTACCAGCGTGGATGTAAGAATTTACGATAGCACCTTCGATAGATTGGAATGTTCCAATTTCGATTTTTTCTCCGATAACTCCAGTTTGCTCGATTAATTTCTCACCAACTGTAATACCAGCGTATGGTAAAGCTAATAATTCTTCTTTAGAGTTAACTGTTAAAGCTAAGTCAGCGATTTCATTAGCCATAGCAACGAATGCTTCGTTTTTAGCTACGAAGTCAGTTTCACAGTTTAAAGCGATGATGATACCTTTAGTTTGCTCACCATTGATTTTAGCGATAACCGCACCTTCAGTAGAATCACGGTCAGCTCTTTTAGCAGCAACTTTTTGACCTTGTTTACGTAAAACCTCTACAGCTTTATCAAAATCTCCTCCAGCTTCTTCTAAAGCTTTTTTAGAATCCATCATTCCCGCACCAGTTGCGTTTCTTAATTTACTTACCTCAGCGGCTGTTGCTTTATAGCTCATAGTAATATTTTTATTTTGTTTCTTAATATTTTAAATAAAAGTAGCTCGTACACCACATAGTGGTATAGGAGCTACAATGTATATTATATCGATGAATTGATCATCAAGTTAATGTTAAGCTTCTTTAGTTTCAGCTCCTTCTTCTTTATCTTCTTTCGCTTTTTCTTTTTCTGCTTTACGTGTTGATAAACCAGCTTTGATAGAATCAGCTACTGTAGTTAAGATAATGTCGATTGATTTAGAAGCATCATCATTTGCAGGGATTGGGAAATCTACTTGACGTGGGTCAGTATTTGTATCCACCATTGCAAAGATTGGAATACCTAATTTTTGAGCTTCAGCAACCGCGATGTGCTCACGTACAATATCTACAATAAATACTGCAGATGGTAAACGTGTCATATCAGCGATAGAACCTAAGTTTTTCTCTAAAGATGCTCTTTGACGATCAACTTGTAATCTTTCTTTTTTTGATAGTGTTTCAAACGTACCGTCTTTTTTCATACGATCGATTGAATTCATTTTTTTAACTGCTTTACGAATAGTAACAAAGTTTGTTAACATTCCACCAGGCCAACGTTCTGTAATATAAGGCATGTTAATTTCTTCAGCATGCTTAGCTACAACATCTTTTGCTTGTTTTTTAGTTGCAACGAAAAGAACTTTACGTCCAGATGCAGCAATTTTTCCTAAAGCTTCAGATGCTTCATCTAATTTCACTGCAGTTTTGTGAAGGTCGATGATGTGGATTCCGTTTTTCTCCATAAAAATATAAGGAGCCATAGCCGGATTCCATTTTCTTGTTAAGTGACCAAAGTGCACACCTGCACCTAATAAGTCCTTTACATTTACTTTTGCCATTTTCTTTTTTTTAGTTTACGTTCCGTTATCTCAACAAGCAACAAACAAGTGGTCGAATAAATCTTGCCTTATTTGTTTAGATGCTAAACCAACGGAAAATGGATTTTTTAATGAATTGAATAAATTAACGTTTAGAGAATTGGAATTTCTTACGCGCTTTCTTTTGACCGAATTTTTTACGTTCAACCATACGTGGATCACGTGTTAATAATCCTTCTGGTTTTAATTGTAAACGAAAATCTGCGTCAACTTCACATAAAGCTCTAGAAATTGCTAAACGAATTGCTTCAGCTTGACCAGTGATTCCTCCACCAAATACTTTGATATCTACATTGTATTTATCTTTTGTACCTGTTAATAAGAATGCTTGTTCTACTTTGTATTGTAATACTGCTGTAGGGAAGTAGTTTGCTAACTCGCGTCCGTTAATGAAGATCTCTCCATTTCCTTCTTGTAAATATACACGAGCAACAGATGTTTTTCTACGTCCGATTTTATGAACTATTGCCATTGAATTAGATTATAAATATTCGTTAATATCGATTTGTTTTGGTTGTTGAGCTTCGTGATTGTGCTCTGTACCAACAAATACATGTAAATTAGTCAATAATTTACTACCTAATTTGTTTTTAGGTAACATTCCTTTTACTGACTTTTCGATTAAGCGTACAGGATCTTTAGCAAAAACTTCTTTTGCAGTTAAAGATCTTTGTCCACCTGGGTAACCTGTGTGACGAATGTATAATTTGTCATCCCATTTGCTACCTGTTAATTGAATTTTGTCAGCGTTTAAAACAATAACATAATCTCCACAATCTGCATGAGGAGTAAAGTTTGTTTTGTGCTTCCCTCTAATTAGCTTCGCAACACCTGAAGCTAAACGACCTAATGATAAGTCAGAAGCGTCCACAACTACCCATTCTTTCTGAGCAGTTTCTTTGTTGGCTGATGTAGTTTTGTAACTTAACGTGTCCACTATCTTGATTTTTAATATTTTATAAATTACCGACAATCCGATCGGGGTGCAAATGTACAAAATGATTCTGTTTTCCCAAAAGATTTTCAGGAATTATTCATCATTTCGTTTATTTTAAATCCTCCGATTTATTGTCAAACGTCTGCAAAATTAAGTTAATTAATTGAAATAGACAATTAATTTTTCTCGAATGGTAAGATTGTTTGCGTTGTAGAGCCTAATCCTTCGATTCCGTACTCTATAACATCACCAGGTTGTAACCATCTTTGAGGTGTTTTTCCCATTCCAGATCCTGCAGGAGAACCTGTCGAAATAATATCTCCAGGTAAGAAAGACATAAATTGTGACAAGTAAGAGATTAATTTTGGTATACGATAAATAAAATCGCTCGTATTACCGTCTTGCATTAATTCTCCGTTCAATTTTAACCAAACACGTAGATTATCTACATCTTCAATTTCGTCTTGTGTCGCAATGTATGGTCCAATTGGAGCAAAAGTATCACAACCTTTTCCTTTGTCCCATGTTCCACCGCGTTCTGTTTGGAAAGCGCGCTCTGAAATATCATTGATTAAGGCATAACCATAAACATGGTTCATAGCCTCTTCTTCTGTAACGTTGTTCGCTTTTTTACCAATTACGATACATAATTCTGTTTCCCAGTCCATTTTTGTCGAACCGTTTGGCTGCATAATTCCATCTTCTGGACCGTTGAATGATTGATTCGCTTTGATAAACATGATAGGCTCTGCTTGTTGCTCTAAACCTGTTTCTTTTACGTGATCATCAAAGTTTAATCCTACACAAACAATTTTGCCAGGACGAGTTAAAGGCGCACCAGTACGTACATTATCTTCAACTAATGGTAAAGTGTTGATGTTTTGATCTATATATTGTTGTAAAGTTTCTTGTTTTTCGGTATTTCCAAAAAAGTCTTCGTCGTATACTATTCCAGATGCTGAAACATCAAATTTTTTATCATCAATGATGATTCCTGATTTTTCTTGTCCTTTAGGACCGAATCTAAAAATTTTCATCTTCTTTATATTTTTTCCGCCACAAATATACGACGATTAGTTTTTTGATGAACTAAATAAAAAAAGACATCTGTCATTAACAGATGTCTTAAGAAGATAAATATTTATTATATTTATTTAAATTTTACTTTGCAATTCCTCTTGAAATGACAATTTTCTGAATTTCAGAAGTTCCTTCATAAATTTGAGTAATTTTTGCATCACGCATCATACGCTCTACATGATATTCGCGAACATAACCATTTCCTCCGTGAATTTGTACAGCTTCTGAAGCAACTTCATTTGCTGTTTTAGAAGCAAATAGTTTTGCCATTGCACCAGAAATAGAAATATCTTTTCCTTCATCTTTCTCAACCGCAGCTTTGAAACATAACATACGAGCAGCTGTAATATTAGTTGCCATATCTGCTAATTTGAATGCAACAGCTTGGTGATTAATAATTTCTGTTTTGAACGCTTTACGAATTTTAGCATAATCTAACGCTAATTCGTAAGCTCCTTGTGCAATACCTAAAGCCTGAGAAGCAATACCGATACGACCACCGTTTAATACATTCATTGCGAAAGCGAAACCAAATCCATCTTCACCGATACGGTTTTCTTTTGGTACTTTTACATCATTAAAGAATAATGAATGTGTATCAGAACCACGGATTCCCATTTTTTGTTCTTTTGGTCCGACTTCGAAACCAGCCCATCCTTTTTCTACGATGAAAGCATTGATTCCTTTGTGACCTTTTTCTGGATCAGTTTGTGCAATTACTAAATATGTAGAAGCTGTTCCACCATTCGTAATCCAGTTTTTTGTTCCGTTTAATAAGTAATAGTCTCCCATATCTACCGCAGTAGTTTTTTGAGAAGTTGCATCAGAACCAGCATCTGGCTCAGATAAACAGAATGCTCCAATTACTTGACCAGAAGCTAATGGAGTTAAATATTTTTGTTTTTGTTCTTCGTTACAATATTTTTCCATACCAGCACAAACCAACGAGTTGTTTACTGACATGACAACAGCAGCAGAAGCATCAACTTTTGCAATTTCTTCCATTGCAATAACGTAAGAAACGCTATCTAAACCAGATCCTCCGTATTTTGGATCAACCATCATTCCTAAGAATCCTAGTTCGCCCATTTTTTTAACAGCGTCTGTTGGGAAAGTAGATGTTTCGTCACGTTCGATTACACCTGGTAACAATTCTGCTTTTGCAAAATCGCGCGCAGCTTGTTGAATCATTAATTGTTCTTCCGATAATTGAAAATTCATTGTGATTATTTATTTATGGTTTTTTATTATTTATATTTTGACTTTTTATTCAAATTTAAGAGAAAAAACGAATGCTCTTGTCGATAAAGAATTTAAGCTTCCTGTCCAATACGGCTCAGTCGCTTCTTTATCTGGAACTAATTCGTTGTTAAAGAAAAACATTCCTTTCAGCGCTGGTGTTAGTTTAAATCGTTTGAAATAGATTTCAATTCCGATTTCAGCTTGCCAGTTAAAGTTATTGGTAGTTGTTCTAAAAACTCCTGCATTATTATCATCCTCTTTATCTTCGTTAGATTGTAGATTCATTAAGTAACCTAATCCTCCTTGAATGTAAGGACGTGTATTGAACCAGCGATCTCCATGAAAATTAAGTAACAAAGGAATTTCGACATACGTTGATTTTACTTCTCTAGTTACTTTAGATGGATCTTCTATTGTTTCTCCTGTAGTAGAATCTAAATAGTTATTGAAATGTAAAGTACGTTGAGAGAAGTGTAGTCCTGGCTCTACTTTCATGTCAATGTAATCATTAACTCGCATTTTAGCTATCAAACCAACAGAAAATCCTGGTTTGGTTTCTTGATCCAAATAAACCATTCCGTATTGATTTACTCCATCATCATTTGGTGTTTGTGGAGTTCCTGGTAATGGATTTGTTTGCGCCTTTGGAACAATCTTATAGCTCATCATATTTGTACCCAAAAAATATCCAAAACTAAACTTTTTTTGATCAGTTTCAGTTCTGTTTTCACTTCTATCGTTATTAGGACGAAACTGTGCGTTAGCTATGCTAGCAACAGTTAATGATAATGCAATGATAAGATTCTTTCTCATAGACTTTCAACGAAAAACAAGCGGTTTTATTTTACACTTTTATAAATGCTCGCAATACCAAAAGTAAGTTTTTTATCAATAGGTTGATTAAAATTTACGCTTTTTAAGATACTTTTCATTTCTTCACCGTGTGGAAAAGCACGAACAGAATCTGGAAGATAGGTATATGCACTCTGATCTTTTGATACCATTTTACCAATTGCAGGTAATATATTTTTTGAATAGAATGTATACAATTGCTTCATAGGGAATGACGTAGGATACGAGAATTCTAAGATAACAAAAGTTCCTCCAGGTCTTAAAACGCGGTTAATTTCGGCTAAACCTTTTTCTAAATTTTCAAAATTACGAACACCAAAAGATACCGTTATACAATCAAATGTATTATCAGGGAAAGGAAGATTCTCAGAATCGCCTTGTACCATTTCGATACGATTTTCTAAACCAGCTTCTTTTACTTTTTTACGACCAACTTCTAACATTCCGTTAGATAAATCTAATCCAGTAATTTTTGCATCTGTATTTTTACCCATCATAATAGCTAAATCTCCCGTACCTGTTGCAATATCTAATATTGTCTTAGGATTAGAAGCTTTCACCATTTTGATGACGTCTTTTCTCCATTGTATATCAATTCCCATTGATAAAACACGATTTAATAAATCGTATTTAGGCGAAATATTGTCGAACATTTGCTCAACTTGTTTCTTTTTATTTAAATCTGAAGATTCGTAAGGTGTTACGCTATCGTGTTGATGATTTGTCATTGTGTAAAGTTATAAAAATCTAATTTTATTCGTAATTCTCGAAATAAAATTGTTTAAAATCTTCTTTGTTAAATATTTTTGATAAATCGGTTGCTTTTTCGCTACTCGCACTTTTGATGAACATTTTTGGATAATCCTGATCAATGTTGTAATAGAAGTTTTCGATATATAATTGAGAAGATTTTTCGATAATTCCGTGAAATACCTTGTTGTCAATGGCACTATTATTAGACAAAAAGATAGAATCTTTGTTTTTTCTTACACCATAAGGACGTGTAAAAGTGATGTATTCTTCGCGAAAAGGATTGATCATTCCAGAAGCACGTGTAATATCAACCACCGTATCTACTTTTTTGTTATTAAAAGAATATGCGATTTTTGTCTTACCTTTAGGTAATTCAATTCGCGCATTTTGTTGCGGTGCTACTGTAAAATCTTTACCATTAATTTTGATAGAAAGTGTTTTGTTAGACGGATTATCAATTACATAACCATCTTTTTTACTTAAAAAGGTATTGTAAATAATTAAGATTAAAACGGCTAAACCACAAACGACTAAAAGTCCAATTAATGACGGATTCTTTTTCATTCGGCTAAATTAATTATAGTTTATCAATTTCGGTATGAGTTAATGCATATTTTTATCGACTATTTTAATGAAATGATTAACTTTGCCGGTATTATTTTTTAATAAAGTTGAACAATATTAATATGATAAACTCTGTAATTACAGGTTCTGGACATTACCTGCCTAATAAAATTGTTACAAATGAACAGTTTGTTAACTACGAATTTTTTGATGATAACGGAAATCGCTTAGATAAAAGTGGTGAAGAAATCACTCGTAAATTTGAAGAAATTACAGAAATTAGAGAGAGACGATATGTAGAAGACGATTTATTGAATTCTGATATCGCAACAGAAGCTGCAAAAATTGCTATAGAAAGAGCAGGAATTGATCCTGAAGAATTAGATTATGTTATTTGTGCGCATAACTTTGGAGATATAGATCCAGTTGCGCGTCAAATAGATATTATGCCTTCTATTTCTGCCAAAGTGAAACATAAATTAGGAATCAAAAACCTAAAATGTAAACCTTATGATATGACATTTGGTTGCCCAGGCTGGATAGAGTCTTTGATTTTAGCACATCAATTTATACAAGCCAAAATAGCGAAGAAAATCTTAGTGATTGGTTCTGATACGTTATCTCGCGCAGTAGATCCGCACGATCGTACAGCGATGATTTTTGCTGATGGTGCTGGTGCTGTTGTTTTAGAGGCAAAAGAAGCAGATTATCAATACGGAATTATCAATCATGCTACGTTGTCATATAATGGTGATGAGATGAATTATTTGGTAAACGGAACGTCTCTTAATCCTGATTATGTTGGATCGATCAAAAATATCAATATGAAAGGACGTAAAGTGTATGAGTTTGTATTGAAAAATGTTCCGCCAGCGATTAAGGAATTGTTAGACGAAACAAATTTATCTATTACAGATATTGATAAAATATTATTACATCAAGCAAATGCAAAGATGGATCATGCGATGATTGAGCGTTTGTATAAACTATATGGTATCGAAATTCCAGAAAATGTAGACCCAATGACGGTTCAATTCTTAGGAAACACATCTGTCGCTACAGTTCCTACAATGTTTGATTTAATCAACGAAAATAATTTAGCACCACATCAATTCCGTGCAAATGATAAAATTATCATGGCTTCTGTTGGAGCAAGCATGAATATTAATGCGGTAATTTACCAATTCGAAAAATAACAAAAACTCTTATACTATTGTGAATACATTCGGAAGATTATTTAAAATTTCAACTTTTGGCGAAAGTCATGGTGTAGCAATTGGAGGTGTAATTGATGGCGTTCCAAGCGGAATCGAATTAGATTTTGATTGGATTCAAGCGCAATTAGATCGTCGTAAACCAGGACAATCTGCAATTGTAACACAACGAAAAGAACCAGATACAGTTCAATTTCTTTCAGGAATTTTTGAAGGAAAAACAACAGGGGCTTCTATCGGGTTTATTATTCCGAATGATAACCAAAAATCACATGATTACGATCATATCAAAGGTGTTTTTCGTCCTTCTCATGCCGATTTTACGTACGAAACCAAATATGGTGTACGCGATCATAGAGGTGGAGGAAGAACTTCTGCGCGCGAAACTGCGAATTGGGTTGTAGGTGGTGCGGTTGCGAAACATGTGATTCCTAACATTAATATTACAGCTTATGTAAGTGGTGTTGGTGAATTGAAGTTGGATAATGATTACTCTAAATTAGATTTTTCTAAAATTGAAGAAACAGCAGTTCGCTGTCCAGATTTGGAAATGGCAGAAAAAATGATTGATCGTATCAAAGAAATTCGCAAAGAAGGAGATACAATTGGTGGTGAAGTAACCTGTGTTATACAGAATGTGCCAGTTGGCTTAGGTGAACCAATTTTCGATAAATTACATGCACGTTTAGGACAAGCAATGATGTCGATAAATGCGGTAAAAGGTTTTGAATATGGCGAAGGTTTTGCTTCAACATCGATGAAAGGATCTGAAATGAATGATCAATTTAACCAAGATGGAACTACAAAAACCAATTATTCTGGCGGAATACAAGGTGGAGTTTCGAATGGAATGGATATTTATTTCAAGGTCGCTTTCAAGCCAGTTGCGACGCTAATGCAAGAACAAACTACATTGAATGCAGATGGAGAAATGGTAGAAATGCACGGAAAAGGTCGTCACGATCCTTGTGTGGTTCCAAGAGCCGTTCCTATTGTGGAGAGTTTAGCTGCAATGGTTTTGGCTGATATGTTGCTAATACAACGAACAAGAAATATATAAAATAAAAAATCCGTTCTGAAAAGAGCGGATTTTTTATTGTTGTCATTCTGAGCTTGTCGAAGAATTTTTATCTTCATATTATATAATCAGATTTCTTGACAAGCTCGAATTGACAACTTAGTTTATGTTTTATTATTTCTTAACCAAAATCTTTAATCTCCTTTCTGTATGTTTCTCCTATTGGAATTATTTTCTGATTGAGATAAACAGAATTTCCATCAATTGAAGTTAAAAAATCAAGGTTGATGATATACGAACGATGAATTCTTTTGAAATGATTTGGTAATTTTTCTTCAAAAGATTTCATGGTTTCTAAAACTAAAATTTTTTCGGTTTTGGTATGAATTCGGATATAATCTTTCAAGCCTTCGATGTAAATTAAATCCGAAAAGTTAACTTTTACTTGCTTTCCATCTGCTTTTACAAACAAATACGTTGATTGACTTTTAGTTGATTTTGCCTGAAAAAAATCAATGTACTTTTTTACTGAAGCATCAAAGCGTTCTTTCGTAATGGGTTTCAATAAATAATCAACTACATGAAAATTAAAACTTTCTAAAGCATAATTTGGATAAGCTGTTGTAACAATAAATTTCTGTGAATAATCAAGTATTTTCATTAACTGAATTCCTGTTAATTCGGGCATTTGAATGTCTGTAAAAATAAGTTCGACTTTATTATTTTTTAGGAAATCTATAGCTTCAAAAACTTCGGTTGTCGCAAGAGAAATGGTTAAATTATCGTTTTCAGAAGCGTGTTTTTTTAGTAATTCGACAGCTAATGGTTCGTCATCCAAAATAATACAATTAATTTTTGGCATCAATCGGGAATTTTAAATAAATATAAAAAGTATCTGAATTGTTATTAATCTCGAATGTATAATTATTTCCAAAATAATGATGCAATCTTCGTTTCAAATTTGTTAAACCAATTCCGGAAGTTTCATCTTTTTGATGTTGATTAATTTTATTTTCGACTGAAATTTCGACAAAAGTTGAAGTCGATTTGATTATAATTTTGATAGGCGTTTCTTTTATTTTTACAATTCCGTGTTTGATTGCATTTTCAATTAATGGCGATAAAATATAGGGATGAATTTGCGTTGAGTTATTTTCTATTTCAATTGTTTTATCAATATAAAATTTATCTCCAAAACGAATTTGTTCTAAGGCTAAATATTGATCGATATAATCAACTTCTTTCTTGATTTCAATTTTATCTTTATTGGTTTCGTAAGTTGTAAATCGCATGATTGAACTCAAATTTTCGATTGCTTTTAGCGATTTATCCGAGTTTACACTTACTAAGCTGTAAATGTTATTGAGCGTATTGAACAAAAAATGAGGATTAATCTGTGCTTTTAGAAAATTAATTTCTGCTTCGTTTTTTTCTTGTTCTATTGCGTTGTTTTGTTGTAATGTTTTGATTAAGTGAATGATTGACCATATGAAAATCGTGGTAAAAATATTACCACTTCCATAATATAAATTCTCGAAAGCGTATTCCCATAAAGGTGTTTTTTCGTGGTAGTTGACGATTCCAAATAACAAATCTGTTATTACTTGCTCTATTAAATAACGAACCAGTATGAATGTTAAGAATGAAAAGAAGATAAGTAACAAAGTTTTTTTCCAATTTCTGAAGTTAAAAAGCTTTGGAAGAATGAAAAAATAAATAATAGAAAACGTAATCATTTCGACAAAAAACATTGTAATCCCAAATAACTGATTGTTCTCTTTTACAAAAACAATAGGTATGCTGGTTTCTTTGCTGTACTTTATTCTAATAAAATAAAACAAGGAGTAAACGATCCAATAAATAATCAGTATAACCAATTCTTTTGTTTTGGAAAGTGATGGTAATTGATCTTTTTGGTTCATTGAAATTAGTTTTTGTAAAAGTAGTACGATTATTTTTTCGGTTAGTTAAGTTTCGTCGATTATTAGAGCGTGTTCGTCGATTAATAATCGCTAAAAATGTCAGATTGATAGAAATTTGAATTAAAATTAAACAATAACAAATGAAAAATTTATTTATCACAATCGTTGCCGTTCTTAGTTCTATCAATCTATCAGCGCAAACAAAGTATAATTTTCAAACAAAGTTTGATGATGCTGTGCCAGTTCTTAATATGGGAACGTTTCATATGGGGTATACACCAGATGCAAGTACGACTGAATTTGATGAGAATAATCAAGATAATGTTCGCCAAATACATGAAATTGCAAAGCAGATTGCAGCTTTTAAACCTACAATTATTTTGGTCGAACAAAATCCTTCTCGTAATAAAATGTTGAATAAACTTTTTCAAGATTATTTACTTGATCCTAAAATGAAATTTGAAAATCCAAACGAAGTTGAATTATTGGCTTATGAAGTTGGTCGATTAAGCGGGGCGAAGAAAATTTACGGCATCAATTATCAAGAAGATTATTTATATATGTTGGGCGATTTGTTGAAAGATCAAGATGATCCGACAGCATTTAAGAAATACATCGAATTGATGAGAAGTAATGAAACAAAAAATGGAGTTGCAAAGAAAGAAGTAAAACTGAAAGAGTTATTGCAATATTATAATCAACCAGAGTTTTTAGATTTTTCTGTAGCTGTTAATGCAGATATGTTAACAACGGTTTCGTACAGAAAATATCCAATAGGAGCAGAGCAAGCAGCGAAGTATTACCACAGAAATTTGGCTATGTTTTCTAATATGAATAATGTGTCAATTACAAAAGATGACCGCATTTTTGTATTGATGGGAGCGACGCATACAGCTTTCTTCAAAGATTTTTTGAGACGCTCACCAAAGTTTAAAGAAGTTAATACATTAGATTACCTAAAATAAAGACATAAAAAAACCTCGCAAACTGCGAGGTTTTTTTGTATATAGTTGAATAATAATTATTCTTCTGTAGATGGAGTTTCTTCTGTAGCAACTTCTTCAGTGATTTCCTCTTTTTTCGCTTTCTTGTCGTTAGCGTAAATTGGGTTATCGAAGTTAAAGAAAGAACCTTCTTCTGTATTAGCTTTAGCAGCTTTTTCAGCGTCTAATTTAGCTAATTCTGCTCTAGTTTTAGCAGCTTCTTCAGCAGCTTTGATAGATGCAGCATCTGGTACAATTTCGAATCCGAAATCTACTTCAACCTCTCTGTGGAAACGAACTTTTGCTTCGTATTTTCCTAAACGTTTGATAGTATTTCCAGGGATTCTAATATTTTTCTTCTCGATTTCAACACCAGCTTTTACTAAAGCTTCAGCTAAATCACCATTGTTAACAGATCCAAATAATTTGTCTCCAGCACCAACTTTAGCTTCAATTTTAACAACTAAACCGTCTAATTTAGACGCTTTTTCTTTAGCTGTAGCAATTAAAGTTGCTTCTTCAGCTTTACGAGCTTCTAAAACTTCGTTTAATTCTTTTACATTTTTTGGTGTAGCAACAGAAACTAATCCACGTGGGATTAAAAAGTTACGTGCGTATCCAGGTTTTACTGAAACAACTTCAAATTCAAAACCTAAACCTTCTACATCTTGTCTTAAAATTACGTTCATGATATTTTAATCTTTAGGTTATTATTTTAATTGATCTCCAATAAATGGCATTAATGCTAAGTGACGAGCTCTTTTAATCGCTTTAGAAACTTTTCTTTGGTATTTTAAAGAAGTTCCTGTGTAACGACGAGGTAAAATTTTACCTTGCTCATTCACGAATTGAATTAAGAAATCAGCATCTTTATAATCAACATACTTGATTCCAAATTTTTTGAAACGACAATATTTTGAATTTGATTGTGTTTCGATATCTAATGGAGATAAATAACGGATTTCTGATTCGTTACCACCTGCCGCTTTTTTTGCTAAATCGTCAATTGCCATGGCTTAATTACTTGTTAGAGTTAGACTTTAATTTTGTTCTGCGTTTTTCAGCCCAGTCCATACCGTGCTTATCTAATTTCACAGTTAAGAAACGTAGTACACGCTCATCACGTTTGTAAGCTACTTCTAATTGAGATACTAATTCAGCATTCTCAGTTTTAAATTCTACTAAGTGGTAAAATCCGTTTCTTTTGTTTTGAATTGAGTAAGCTAATTTTTTTAAGCCCCAATTTTCTTTTGCAACGATTTCTCCTCCGTTAGCAGTAACAAAGTCATTAAATTTATTAACTGCTTCCTCTACCTGAGATTCAGATAGAACGGGAGTCAAAATGAAAACAGTTTCGTAATGTGTCATTTTTAACTTCTTTAAGTTATTATTATACTAAAATTCGAGGTGCAAATATATAAATAATAATTTGATTAACACAAATGAATGTTTATTGAATATTTATAAAGTGTTTAAATATTGATATAGATAGGGTTGTTGTTTTATTTTGAATTTTTACTCGATTTTTTTTAAAATAAATTTGCAGATTAAAAAAAGTAACTTATATTTGTCAACATAAAAGGCTAATGGCTTTTTCATAGGTTTAGGTTGGTTAAGGTTAAAACCCTCGTTTCTGCGAGGGTTTTCCTTTTTTATATAAAAACATCTTCTTAAATTTGGTCATATTAATTAATGTAAATTTTTATGACAACAAAATACAATCCTATTCCAAGCGAGCTATTTGTGAAGAATAGAGCGAAATTTGTAAAAGCAATGAAACCTCATTCAATTGCGATTTTTAATTCAAACGATATTTATCCAATTTCTTCTGATTCTACTTTACCATTTGCACAGCATCGTGATATTTTTTATTTATCTGGTGTAGATCAAGAAGAATCTGTCTTGGTTCTTTTTCCTGATGCTTATGATCCAAAGTATAGAGAGATTTTATTTGTTCGCGAAACAAATGATCATATTGCTGTTTGGGAAGGCGAAAAGTTATCGAAAGCACAAGGGACTGAAGTTTCTGGAATAAAAACAGTTCTTTGGTTACAAGATTTACCAGGTGTTTTGCGTAAACTAATGGTAGAAGCAGAGAATGTTTATGTAAACAAGAACGAACATTATCGTGTAACAGAAGCGCCGCAAGTAGAAACACGAGAAGATCGTTTTGTAAAACAATTGAAACAAGATTATCCAGGACATACTTATTTACGTTCTAATCCTATTTTGCAACGAATTCGTTCTGTAAAAGAAACAGAAGAAATTCAATTAATTCAACATGCGTGTGATATTACTGAAAAAGGATTTCGTCGTGTTTTAAATTTTATTCAACCAGGTGTTTGGGAATTTGAGATAGAAGCAGAATTTGTTCACGAATTTATTCGTAATCGTTCAAAAGGGTTTGCATATACACCAATTATTGCATCTGGTAACAATGCAAATGTGTTACATTATATTCAGAATAATCAACAATGTCAAGATGGCGATTTGATTTTATTTGATGTTGCAGCAGAATATGCTAATTATTCATCAGATATGTCGCGTACAGTTCCAGTTAATGGAAAATATACTGCTCGTCAACGCGAAGTATATGACGCTGTTTTACGTTGTAAAAAAGAAGCAGAAACAATGTTGGTTCCTGGAAATAACTGGTACAAATACCATGAAGAATTAGGAAAAGTGTATACATCTGAATTGTTAGGTTTAGGATTATTGGATAAAGCTGATGTACAAAACGAAGATCCAGCTTGGCCAGCTTATAAAAAATACATGATGCACGGAACATCTCATCACATGGGATTAGATACACATGATTATGGTTTATTGACTGATGATTTTGTTGCTGGAATGGTTTTTACAAACGAACCAGGTTTCTATATTCCTGCAGAAGGTTTCGGAATTCGTCTAGAGGATGATTATGTAATTCAGAATGAAGGAAAACCTTTCAATTTGATGCAGAATATTCCGTTGGAAGCAGAAGAAATCGAAGATTTAATGAATAAATAGTCTTTTTAGATTTTTCATAACATAAAAAGGAACTCAATATTGAGTTCCTTTTTTATTTATAGAATAATTGTTTGTTTTAACTACAGCTCATGACTTGGAATATCATCAAGACCAAGCATTTCTTTTGCTAATTCTATCATTCGAGGAGTACCTGTGTGTTTGTTTTTTTCGTCCGAAAGTTTTACAACACCAGTCCAAGGAATGTCAATAGAAGAAATTTCAGTTAACTTCATCACAATATTCATTGGGCGAAGATCTGTATCATTGGTCAAATCTGTACCAATACCAAAAGATAAACCAATTCTTCCTTTGAAAGCTTTGGTGATCATTTCTACTTTTTCAGAATTTAATCCATCCGAGAAAATAATCGTTTTGAACAACGGATTGATTCCCATTTTTTCGTAGTGCGCAATTGTTTTTTCTCCAAATTCGATCGGATCTCCCGAATCGTGGCGAACTCCATCAAATAATTTTGATAATTTTTTATCAAACTGACCAAAGAAAACATCAGAAGTATAAGTGTCTGTTAAAGCAATACCTAAATCGCCATAATATACTTTTACCCATCTGTCTAAGCTCATAGAGTTTGCTACTTTGAAACCATAACGAGCTCCGTGAAACATAAACCATTCGTGCGCGTGTGTGCCAATTGGTTTTACACCATATTTATGTGCAAAATGTACATTAGATGTTCCGACGAAACTTTTTCCTTTGTGATTAGTTAATTCTTTTACAACTTCGTCTTGTACTTCGTAACTATGACGACGACGCGTACCAAATTCGGCAACTGTAACTTCTAAACGATTGTATAAATCAACTTTGTCACTGGTGCGTTTGGTAATTTCTTCGTTAGATACGCGATTTGCATTAGTTAATTTATAATATAATTCACTGATTAAACATAGGATAGGAACTTCCCATAAAATTGTTCTGTACCAATATCCTTCTACATAAACTTCTACGTCTGATCCGTTTTGAACGATTTTTACTTCAGAAGAATCGTAGCGATAACCTTGTAAAAAGTCTAAATAGGCAGGACTTAAGTATGGACAGCTTTTTGTAAAAAAATCTTTTTCAGCTTTTGTTAAAGCAAGACTTTCCATTGCTTTAATTTCATTTTGTAAAGCTTCAGCAAAGCCTTCCGGAAATTCGTGTTTTCCTCTATTGATAAATTTGTAGCGTGCAATTACATCTGGGTATAGTTTTGTTACGCCAAATTGCATGGTAAACTTATAAAAGTCGTTATCTATGATTGATTTTATTATACTCATTTTATTGGTTTAGTTATAAAAATTCGAAAAATAAAGATATAAAAAAACCATCATTTTACTGATGGTTTTCTGTTTTTTGTATTGAAACAACTTATTTTGTTGTCGTTGTTCTTTCTTCTGTTTTAACTAACTCGATATTATAGATAAAACTTGCATCTCTGTATTGAGAGTATTCTGTTAACGCATTTCCAGTGTAAAATTTGTTACGACCATATGCTAAGCGAGATGGTAAAATAATTACACCTTGAAAATTATATCCGTCTTGTACAGAACGATCAGTAGATTTAAAATGTTTTAAAGCTTCTGTAAAGTTTTTTAATTCTACATTTAATCTTGTAACCCCATTTTTAGCTTCTATTTCTGATGGAATAAAATAATAAAATGAAGGATCTGTTAATGCAGAACCATCTCCAGCATCAATAGATGATCCATTGTTACCTAAAGATAAAGCTCCATAATGCTTTTGTAATGGGTTATTAACTTTATCCATATCATTCGTAGCTCTAAAAGATGTACTTAAATAACTCAAATGAATTTTAGTTTTATCATTTGACTCAATTGTACTCCCTTTTCCGATATGGTTAGGATTTTCAGCATACCAATAACCTATAGGATCTTGTTTAGCTATTTTTTTTAAAGCTGGATAAGCATCATCTTCATTTCCTTTAATTGTATCAAACTTTGTTAGTTTACCATTTTTAGGTGAAAAATAGTAGTCTTCAAGTATTTCATTAATAGCTTTATCATCTAATGCATTTCTTTCTTCTACCGGAATTTTAGTTTCTTTATCAACTCCATTATCATCATCATTATTACAGCTAACTAAAAAAGCAGAACTCGCAATTAAAGTAACAAAGAATTTCTTTATCATGTTATTTCGATTTATATTGCGAATTTAGAAAAAATATTATTCTAACCTAGCAAATAATGATTTTTATATGAGATTAGATAAATTTCTGTGGAGTGTGAGATATTACAAAACAAGATCTTTGGCTACAGATGCTTGCAAAAAGAATCGAATAAAAGTAAATGGAGCAGTAGCAAAAGCGTCGAGAGAAATTATAGCAAGTGATACACTTGAGGTGAAAAAAGATCAAATTAATTTATCTTTTAAAGTAATTCAAGTACCAAAAAATAGAATAGGAGCTAAATTATTAACCTTACATATTGTTGATACAACACCTAAAGAGGAATATGAAGTGCTAGAGCTTCGTAAATTATCTCAAGATTATTATCGCGAGAAAGGGGAGGGAAGACCTACGAAGAAAGATCGTCGCGATTTAGAAGATTATATTGAAGATAATAATGAGGAAAATATTATTATAGCAGAAGATCTGGATTAACTCCAGATCTTCTCTGTTTTTAGATGATTCATTATCTGATCCAAAATCTCTAAAGTACTTTGAGTCGAGATATTGATCGTATATTTTGCCTTTTCGTAATATTGATTACGTTCAAATAAATGTTTTGCAATAAACTCGGTTAACTCTTCATTATTTAAATGAGCAATTAACGGACGATTTTCTTTCTTGTTTTCTAATCGTTTTACCAATTGGGGTAATTGTACTCGCATAAAGACTGAAACAGAATTTTTGACAATTTCGTCCATATTATCATAATAAACTGGTGTTCCACCACCTAAAGAAAGAACAATGTTAGTTGTCGTTAAAACTTCTTTCAAAGCTTCACGTTCCTTTTTACGAAAGCCTAATTCGCCTTCCTTTTCAAATATTTCAGCTATTTTTAATTGATATTTATCTTCGATGAAATCATCTAAATCAATAAATTGATAACCTAATGCTTTTGCCAAATCTTTGCCAGTAGTCGATTTTCCACTACCCATATAGCCAACTAAAGAAACTATCATAATTTAATCTACTGGTAAATCTTCAGAATAAAAAATAGTCAATCTCGCATAACCATCATTTGTGTCAATTTGGTACGAATAGGTGTTCTCCAAACGACGTGCGTCATAACGCTCAACATTATACGTAACCTTGTAATCTTCGTTTGTTACAGTTGCATTAGAATGATGATATTTAGATTCTGGCGCATTTTTTTTGATCTCAGCGCGATATTGATTCAAGAATTTAATTGGGAAGGTATACGTTAATTTATAAACAATCTCTTGAGAAATTTGTAGAGCTGTAACTTTATTAATAAAAAAAGTTCCTTGGGTTAGTTTTTTAATTTTAAGAGAATCTACACGATCATTGTTCTGAATGTATAGGTTTTTACCAAGTTTAGATACTTTAAAACATTTATCATTCATTCTTTGATGAATTACTTGAGGATTTTCTTTGATTAAATCTTTTAATTCTTTCAAAGTAAAATTACCTAAATGTGCATCTTTTGTTTCTTGATTACAATTGTTGGCATACTCAGAATCCGGAACATCTGCTTCAGGATTATCAGATTTTTTGCACGACACAACTAAAAATAATACAATAACTATATAAAAAATCTTCTTCTTCATTTTCTAAATTCAATCTAAAATTAGCTTTTTCTATTTATTTTAGGCTAATAACACAGATTTGTTGGTTGACAAATATACTATTTATATCATTTAACAAGTCTAAAAAAATAACTTTCTCATCATTAATTTTACAGTTTTTGAACCTCAATTTAACACATTGTAATTTTTTTTTAAAAATTACGTAATTTTAAGTTCTTAAAACCGAAATGTTTAATTAATAATTTAGAAAAAATATCTAAAAACGTTTGTTAAATTAGTATTAAACGTTCTATATTTGCAGTCGATTTAAGGAACCGACCTGGTAGCTCAGTTGGTAGAGCACAACACTTTTAATGTTGGGGTCCTGGGTTCGAGCCCCAGCCCGGTCACTTAGTCAAAACGTTCTTTTATTTTACCGAAATAAATAAAAAACATTATTCGTTTTGAAAATTCAGATATAGTCGTATATTTGCAGTCCAAAAAAACGGAGACCTGGTAGCTCAGTTGGTAGAGCACAACACTTTTAATGTTGGGGTCCTGGGTTCGAGCCCCAGCCCGGTCACAAACTTCATGTTATTGAGAAGTCTAAAAACAATAACACTCCAAAAACGGAGACCTGGTAGCTCAGTTGGTAGAGCACAACACTTTTAATGTTGGGGTCCTGGGTTCGAGCCCCAGCCCGGTCACAAACTTCATGTTATTGAGAAGTCTAAAAACAATAACACTCCAAAACGGAGACCTGGTAGCTCAGTTGGTAGAGCACAACACTTTTAATGTTGGGGTCCTGGGTTCGAGCCCCAGCCCGGTCACAAGAAGCCAAGCAGTAATGCTTGGCTTTTTTTATGGAAAAAAATGATGGTATTTTATTGATTTTATTTCGTAATAAAAATGTATTTTTAGATTCAAAATCAACCAAATCTGAAACTTACAACTTCTATAAAAAATACCTCGTGGTGGAAAATACTACTTTTCCTTGTTTGGCTTTATTTCTTCGGATTAATGCTACAAATCACGTTGCGTTATATTCCGATTTCGTCGGATGTTTCATTTTTAGCCATCAAACAAGATGAGGTGACAACGATTCCAAGTTATTTAACCATCTTTTACATTCACGTTTATTCGGCAATATTTACATTGTTTTTTGGTATTGTTCAATTCATTAAAATTACCAATCCACAAATCAGAAAAATACATCGACTTTTCGGTAAATTCTATTTTTATATCACTGTTTTATTAGCTGCTCCGAGTGGAATTTACATTGGTTTTTATGCAAACGGAGAATTAATAGCGCAATCAGCTTTTGTGATTTTAGGTGTTCTTTGGTGGATTTTTACAGTAATTGCAGTTGTTAAAATTAAGCAAGGAAATATTCAATCGCACCGAAATTTTATGCTTCGTAGTTATGCATTGGCTATTTCTGCGCTTACGTTACGCGCTTGGAAAGTGATTTTGGTTTATCTTTTTCATCCAGCACCAATGGATGTTTATCAAATTATAGCTTGGTTGGGATTTGTTCCTAATTTATTACTCGTAGAATATTATATTTATAAAACTAAACAATCTAAAATATGAAAAAATTAGTACTACTTATTTGTACAACATTTGTTGTTTTTAGCTGTAAAGATGACAAAAAAGATGCTGTGAAAAATGATTCATCTAATGATACTGTTTCATCTATTCATATCGAGCCAACACAAGAAGATGTTGGGCTTTGGTCTGGAATTTTTGAGGCAGATTCAGTTGATTATGATAAAGGAGATAATTGGTCGCTTCGAAACCGAATAAGTATCGTTATTCAGAAAATAAATAGCGATAATACTGTCGAGGGATACAGTGTTTCGGCCGGAAATATAAGACCATTTAAAGGCGATTTGGTGAAGGAAGGTAATTCGCGTTATGTGATGGCGAATGAGCCTGGAGATCAAAAATATGATGGAACGTTTAAGTTTAATATTTCTGAAAAAGATGATTCTATCTATGGAACTTGGATTTCGAAGCGAAAAGATTTACCTGTACTTTCTCGAAAATTTAGTTTGAAAAAAACAGCGTTTAACTATAATCCTAAAAATATTTTAATTCAACCAAAATACGGCGTAGGTGAAGAATATGCGGATGAATATGATAATGTAGATTGGGTGAATTCTAAAAAGGAAAAGTATGATGTTGGAGAGGATGGTGAAGAGTATTTTTATGATGTACAGCGTTCGGCATCAGATGAAATTTATAAGATAAATGGATCAACGCAAAAGTTGACGGAGAAACAATTGAAAAATCTTCATAAATTAGATTTAGAGATTATTCGCAATACAATTTATGCGCGTCATGGGTATTCGTTTGCGAATCGTGGTGCTCGTCAGTTTTTTGATTACGTAGATTGGTATGTGCCTTTGTACACAAATGTTGAAGATAAATTATCGCCAACGGAGAAAGAAAATATTGCATTGTTGAAGCGTTTTGAGAAATATGCAACCGATAATTACCAACAATACGGACGATAATCATTGAATTATTATATCAGGGAATCTGCTATACTTTAGTGTAGCAGATTTTTTTATATCAATAATATAGGAAGAAACAAATTAATTTGTCAAAGCTTATTTTTGGGATTATTTTAAGCTGAAAATAAATCAGTTAAAACAATAAAAGTATAGCTTCAAAACTTAAAATGAGAAGAAAACACTTTTTAAAGAAATCCTTTTTCATTAATCAATCTGTAAATAAATAGTGTTTTTAGTAAATAATCTTCATTAAAATTAAATTTATCTAAACTAATTGTTTGCTAAATTAAATTAAATCAAAAGTATAGTAATAAAAAATAAATTTGTCGTAAATTTGCACCCATAATTTTCAAGGATGCAAAACATTAGAAATATTGCGATTATCGCACACGTTGACCACGGTAAAACAACATTGGTTGACAAAATTCTTCACAGTGGAAACGTTTTCAGAGAAAACCAAGATTCTGGTGAATTAATCATGGATAACAATGATATCGAGCGTGAAAGAGGGATTACGATCTTCTCTAAAAATGCTTCGGTAGAGTACAAAGGTGTAAAAATCAATGTGATCGATACTCCTGGCCACGCGGATTTCGGTGGAGAGGTTGAGCGCGTATTGAAAATGGCTGATGGTGTAATCTTATTAGTTGATGCTTTTGAGGGACCAATGCCTCAAACACGTTTCGTTTTAGGAAAAGCATTAGAGTTAGGTTTAAAACCATTAGTAGTAATTAATAAAGTTGATAAAGAAAACTGTCGTCCTGATGAGGTTTATGACAAAGTTTTCGAATTATTCTTCAACTTAGATGCTACAGAAGATCAATTAGATTTCCCTGCATTCTACGGTTCTTCTAAACAAGGATGGTTTAATACAGAGAATGTACGTACAGAAAATATTTTACCATTAATGGATGGTATTTTAGAGCACGTTCCAGCTCCAGAAGCTCACGAAGGAGATTTACAAATGCAAATTACATCTTTAGATTACTCTAAATTCTTAGGACGTATTGCTGTAGGTAAAGTAACTCGTGGAGTTTTAAAAGAAGGTGATTGGGTTGCGTTAGCAAAACCTGATGGATCTTTCAAAAAGAATAAAATCAAAGAATTATATACTTTTACAGGTTTAGGAAAAGTAAAAGCGACTGAAGTAAAAGCAGGAGATATTTGTGCTGTTGTTGGTATTGATGGTTTCCAGATTGGTGATACAATTGCTGATCCAGAAAATCCAGAGGCATTACCAGTTATGCACATTGATGAGCCTACGATGAACATGTCTTTCGGAATTAACAACTCACCATTCTTTGGTAAAGATGGTAAATTTGTAACATCTCGTCACTTAGTAGATCGTTTAACAGATGAGTTAGAGCGTAACTTAGCGTTACGTGTAGAGCCTACAGAAGATTCTAATACACAATTAGTTTACGGACGTGGTATTATGCACTTATCTGTATTAATTGAGACAATGCGTCGCGAAGGTTATGAGTTAACAGTTGGACAACCACAAGTTATCTTCAAAGAAATTGATGGTGTTAAATGTGAACCATACGAAACATTAGTAATTGATGTTCCAGATGATTATTCTTCTAAAGCAATTGATTTAGTAACTCAACGTAAAGGAGATTTATTAGTGATGGAAGCGAAAGAAGGTATGCAACACTTAGAATTCGAAATTCCTTCTCGTGGTTTAATTGGTTTACGTTCGTTAATGTTAACTAATACTGCTGGTGAGGCTGTAATGGCGCACAATTTCTTAGCATACAAACCTTTCAAAGGTGCTATTGCTGGGCGTTCTGCAGGAGTTATTATCTCTAAAGATCAAGGAACTTCGACACCATATTCTATTGATAAATTACAAGATCGTGGTAAATTCTTTATCGCTCCAGGTGAAGAGGTTTACGAAGGTATGATTGTAGGAGAGCACTCTCGTAACAATGATTTAGTTGTAAATGTTGTTGAGGCTAAGAAATTAAATAACATTCGTGCAGCTGGTAAAGATGATTCATCTTCTATCGCTCCTAAAATCGAAATGACTTTAGAAGAATGTATGGAGTATATCCAAGGTGATGAGTGTATCGAAGTTACACCAAACTTTATTCGTTTACGTAAAATTCACTTAAAAGAGAATGATCGTAAGCGTTTTGAAAAATCAATGAGCTAATCATTTATTGAAATTATAGAAAAAACCAGAAGTTTAACTTCTGGTTTTTTTATGGGTAATATTTTGAATAGTAAAATATCACTAGAAATAGTGATGTTTTAATTTAATGTGCTGAATTACATTTGCTTATTAATCACTCTTTAATTATTTACCTATGAAAAAAGTTTATCTTTTAGCAAGTATGATTACATTGCTACTATCTACAAATTCATTTGCTCAGGTTGGAATAAGTTCTGCAACTTCATTTACACCAGATACAAATTCTATCTTAGACGCAAGTTCAACTACAAAAGGAGTTTTATTACCAAGAGTAGCTTTAACATCAACAACTACACTGGCTCCAATTACTGGGACATCAACAGCTCCCGAATCATTGTTTGTTTATAATACATCAACAGCTGGAACTTCTCCAAATAATGTAACGCCAGGTTTCTATTTTTGGACAGGTTCACTTTGGAAAAGAGTATTAAATACTGATAATGAGGCTAAACCAATGGTTTTTTATGCACCTAGTATAGCTTTAGATACAACTACTGGTACACATACTGTAGATTTGTATTTGGAATATAAGAACCAATTTGGAGCACCAAAATATTCATCAAATGTTGATACGCCTTTAACTAC
Source organism: Empedobacter sedimenti (assembly GCF_030005555.1). Taxonomy (GTDB): domain Bacteria; phylum Bacteroidota; class Bacteroidia; order Flavobacteriales; family Weeksellaceae; genus Empedobacter; species Empedobacter sedimenti. The sequence continues at coordinate 239,820 of NZ_JASCQG010000004.1, forward strand.
CTATACGGTTGGTCAATTAGCTTATTTTATTACTTATATAGATGAAACAGTATTTACTTCTCCAAGTTTGTCTATTGATGGTAAATTAACGTACACTGTTCCTGCAACACCTACTATTACAGAGAAGACGTTTATTAATGTAGTTTTCAAGGTTAGAAATTAATAAATAGGATATGAAAAAAATCTATTTATTTTTTGTTTTCGTACTAAGTATTTTCGGTACGAAGGCATTTGCTGCAGATTTTTATTGGACAGGAAAAGGACCAAATAGTAATTACAATTCATTGCAAAACTGGGCTTTAGGTAGTGTAAGTGGAGGAATGCCCACTGTAGTTCCTGGAGCTAGTGATAATGTCTTTTTTACAGATGGAGCAACAAAGTATAATGTTGATTTTAGTCAATCAAATATTGTATTTAATAACTTTACATCTAATTCTACTACTAATGATTTTGTATTTAGATTAACGGCTCCTAGCGGATCTGCAAAAACGTTAACCATTAATGGAGTAATGAATTTGTCATCTCGCGCTAGTTTTTATAGTAGTTCTTCAGGTGATATTAATTATGTTGGATCTTTAATTCTTAAGAATAGTCCTATTTTAAATAATAATGAACTTGCTGTTTATTTGGTATTTAATTCAGGGACTAATATTGCTATCGCAAATAATTTTAATGCAATGTCTATTGTTGTAGATAATGGGACAACGTTAGACTTGTCTAATAGAACAGTTTATTTAAAGAAATACACGAATCTTGATAGTGAAGCTGGAATGTTGAAACTAATGAATAGTGCTAGTGGAATTAAGTTAAACTCAACAACAATACATACAGAGACAATATGGTTTTTGGATTTAAATTTATCAAAATCTGATTTTGTAATCTTCCCCTTGTTAGGAACATTTAAAAGTATAGTTTTTATTTAATATTATTGTATTATTATTTTGATTAATTTGAAATGTAGGAAAATCATTAGGATTTTTGACCTTACCATATTT
>NZ_JASCQG010000040.1 GCF_030005555.1 Empedobacter sedimenti
TTAAGCTTTCTTTCTAATTCAACTATTCGCTCCTGTTCAGGCGTTAGTTTTAAATTACCTTTTCCTGGAAAACTATTCGACCCGTATTCTTGATAGTCTTTGCGCCATTTATATAATAATGAGGATTTTATTCCAAGTTCTCTAGCTAATTCGGAAATATTACTTCTTTCGTAACTCAGTTCTACTGCTCGTAATTTAAAAGAAGCATCGTAATGATTTTTTTGTCCTTTCATCATGTTAAGATAAGTTTTATACCTTTTCTTACTATGGAATTTTTGTTAGGACATCCATTCTCTTGTTCAGAAGAAAAAAAACACACTAATGACGTTTTGAATTTAAAAGAAGATATTTATCTAAATAATATTTTACTTTTTGAAATAAACAAAAATACTATTATAAAAAATTTTGGTAAACCAATTAATATTTCTAAACCAGAGTATGAATGTGGTTCTTATTCAAACGAAACCCAAAATGCAGTTTTTGAAACATTAAATTACACTGGATTTCAATTTATAGGTTCTAATAATAGTGTTTATTCATTAGAAAATATTAATTTCAAAAATTTACCCGAAAAACAAATTTTCAGAATAAAAAATATAATTTTAAACAAAGAAATAAAACAAGAAGAAGCTGTTAAAGAATTTAAAAAATATTATAATTTTAATAAAGAAGATAATTTTCTAATATTCCCAACTAATTCTGATTTTAAACTTATTTTAGAGTTTGAAAACAATAAATTATCTAAGTGTTATTTTGAAGAAAGCTGTTAATATGTTTCAAAATAAAAAATCTTATAACACATTTTATGTAAAATATAAACCTCCATTTGGAGGTTTTTTCATGTCATTATCCTAAGTTTTTTGCAACAAAAAACACACCTTGCTATTTTCTGATTTTAGTATAAAAATTAATAAAACGATGCATTTTATACTACTTGCTTATTTCTGTGAAATACTACTTTTAAAAATCAACTAACTATACTACATATCAATAAATTACAACAATAATTACTACTTTATTTTAGCTAAACTAGTAATTATATTTTATAATCACTTGATTATCATAGGAATACAAAACAAATCGGGGTATCCCCGATTACTGCTTGCTATTCCTACTTTCATTCGGAATACCTATTTTTTCTCTGTAAATAATTTTCTCCAAAATTAGGTAAATATCAAAATGTATGTAGATAAATACACTCGTAAAGAATTGATTAACATTTAAATATAAGATAAAAAACTAAAATGTATGTACAATATACATACATTTTAAAATTAAAAATATTATATATATCTGATAACCAATAAATTAAAAACACGTTCCCGTGTTTCCTCTCGCTCTTTTTTTTACCCCTATTTTTTACCTTTAAAATGAGTTCCGAATTTTGATTTTCCTTTTTACCAAAAAGGCAAGTTGTGATTTTTCTGTATAGACAAATCCATATCTTGCATCTAATTGAAATTTTAAGAGATTTTTTAAGAAAAATTAGCTTAAAAAAACACATTTTAGAAAAGAAAAAACGAAAAAAAAGAAAGCCATTTCAACAAGTGCAGCATCACTAAATTTTATATAAAAAGT
>NZ_JASCQG010000041.1 GCF_030005555.1 Empedobacter sedimenti
TGTATGTTGTCAAAATAAATGAGACACCTCTTGCTAAAAATTAAGAGAGTGTTTGGTTTATAAATTTATTATTTTTTCTTGATAATACAATTGCCTTCTTTTTGCAATTGTTTGTTGTTTAATAATTGCTCTTTGTTCTAAAATTTTATCTGCTCGACCAAAATACACATCCGAAGGCGTAAGATTATTCAAAGCCTCATGATACCTGCAATTGTTGTAGTTTTCTACAAACTTATTCAAGGCTTCAATCAGCTCATCAGGATGGTAATAGTGATCTAATTTCACTACATTTTTCATCGTTCTGTGATACCTTTCGATTTTCCCTTGGGTTTGTGGATGTAGTGGTTTACCTCTAACATGCTCCATTTTTTGCGTATTTTTCAAGTAATCTTTTAATTCACTTGACACATAACAAGGGCCATTATCTGATAGTAATTTTGGTTTCTGTTTCGCTTTTAATTTAGCTTTTTCAATCGCTGTTTTTACAGTTCTTTTTACGTCTTCTGCCTTCATCGAACTACATAATTCCCAATGAATAATATATCGGCTGTAATCGTCTAAAATCGTGCTTAAATAATACCATCCCCATCCTATAATTTTAAAATAAGTGAAATCAGTCTGCCACATTTGATGAACAAAATTGGTTTTATCTTTAAATTCGTTTGCTGCTGAAATTAAAATATGATTAGGTGATGGAATTAAATCTCTCTGCTTCAATATTCGATAAACACTCGATTCTGAAATATAAATTCCTAATTCATCGGTCATTTTACAAGCCAATTCTCTAGCAGATAATTCAGGATAATCCAACGCTAATTCTACAATTAAATCCTTCTGAGAATCAGGTATACTATTCCATTTTCGATGGGTTGAATAATTTTTTGATTCTAAACCTTCAAATCCATTCTCTAAATAATTTGAATACCATTTATAGAAGGTACTCCGTGCAATTCCGAACTCCTCTAAAGTACGTTTAACTCCAATTTCAGAGCGAGTTACAATCTGTATAATTTCGTGTTTTTCACTTGCTGATAATCGCATATATTTCTTGAATTTTGTTTTTAATCCAACGAGTTCAAGGTTTTTTTTACGATATCATAACGTACAACCAAATCAGCTACAATCTCTTTTAAACGCTGGTTTTCTTTACGTAATTCACTTACATCGTCACTTGTAGCTTCTCGAGTAATATCTCCAGACAATCGCTTTTTACCAGCTTCTAGAAATTCTTTATTCCACTTATAAAATTGAGATTGACTAATACTATATTTTCTACAAAGTTCAGCTATCGAAGTTTCTGCTCGTAAAGCTTCCATTACAATTAAAATCTTTTGTTCCGCTGTAAATATTCGTCTCGTATTTTGACGAATATCTTTTACATATTTCTCTGGAGTTGATTTTTTGGATGTTGCCATAATTAAAGTTAATGATTTTAAAAACACTACCTTAAATTTTAGGTCTTAGATGTCCACTTTTTGCTGAAAATTTACA
>NZ_JASCQG010000042.1 GCF_030005555.1 Empedobacter sedimenti
TTTTACATAAAAGGTGTTATAATTTCACCAAACTTTGAGTTAGCAGAGGTTTTTTATTTATCAGCATGTTTAACCCCCCCCGTATTTACTCTTTTTTGTGATAATCTCCGGCTAAACTTGTTCCGCCACTACAAAAGAAATTTAACGAAAGTCTATCTTCAAATTTTGAAGTAAATATTTCAGCTGTTTTATCCTTAAATAAAATAGTCATAGTACCTTTTAAGTCTTTATTGATTGTATTTAATTCCACATCGATTTGATTATTAACCAATTGACCTTTTCCCTCAAACGTACAACCTTTAGCAGCTCCTGTAAATGAAATTTTTATGGTATAGATGCTATCATTATCAGCCTTTAACTCTAAAATTTGGTTGTATCCTTTGTCGATGGTATTGGTTTGATAAGTACCGTTTAATTGAGCAGACGTATATGCTTCTATTTTTTCAAAAACATATTGTTTGGCTAATTCTCCGCTTACTTCTTTTTTATCAGTGTTTAATCTTACTAAGGTGCTGTTTGGTTTTACTAAAAAATATTCTTTTGGCGTATTTGGTATTGTTAATTCAATAATACTATCATTCTTTGTCCAAGTACCATATTCATTTAATGAAGTACCATCACTGTCTAAATATATTGTACTTCTAGCAGCTCTTTGGTCTTTTTTAAAGGTAATATGTGTATAGATTCCCATACAATCTGCACAAGGCAATGTTGCAGAGTAAATTCCTAAAGTGAAATCACCATTTTGCTCAGTTTGTGTTGTTGTTTGTTCTTCCTTTGTAGAAGAATCTGTTGATTTACCGTTGCCACAAGACACAAAGATAGCGACTATTACTGCTAATGTTAAAAATTTGAATTTGTTCATTGTTTTTTTTGATTTAAATTAAACTTATATACTTCATTTACTTGGTATGTGTCTTAAAATCTCTGCTAAC
>NZ_JASCQG010000043.1 GCF_030005555.1 Empedobacter sedimenti
TTTAATATTATTGTATTATTATTTTGATTAATTTGAAATGTAGGAAAATCATTAGGATTTTTGACCTTACCATATTTCAATAAAAAATTTCTAGGAGAAAGATATTGTAAAGAACTGTGTGGTCTTTCATTGTTATACATCCACATCCAAATTTCTGTATAATTTTTCATTTCTTTGATATTTTCAAATAAATAAGCATTTAAAAAATCTGTTCTAAAAGTTCTATTAAATCTTTCAATCAACGAATTTTGCGTAGGTTTCCCAGGTTGAATATAATATAATTCAATGGCTTTTTTTTGACAAAATAGTTTTAGTTTTTCAGCAATAAATTCTGGACCATTATCTACTCTAATTTTCTCAGGTTTCCCTCGCCATTCGATTAGTTTTTCAAGTTCAGAAATTACTTTAGCTGAAGGTAAGCTTGTGTCGATACAAATACTCAAAATTTCTCGATTAAAATCGTCTATAATATTCAAACTTCTCACGCTTTTTCCGTTTTCTAAACTATCATGCATGAAATCCATACTCCACGTTACATTTGGATAAATCGGACGTAAAAGCGGCTCTTTAATCCTTGCAGGAAGTCTTTTTTTACGTTTATTACGTAGGTTAAGTTTCATCGAAGTATAAATTCGATAAACTCGTTTATGGTTCCAAGTAAATCCTAAATTTCGTAAACGATGATGCATCATCCAAAAGCCCCAAGTTTGATGCTCGTTGGATAGCGCTATCAATTGAAAACGTATTTTATCATCCTCATCTTTACGTACTTTTTGATAAT
>NZ_JASCQG010000044.1 GCF_030005555.1 Empedobacter sedimenti
TAGTTAAAAAATAAGTTTTACCTTTGCAACCGCTTACAGAAACAGAGAAACGCAGTAAGTTTGAAACTGAGAAGTTCATTTGAAATTTAAGATATAAACAGAAGAAAATAAAGCCAAAAACGAAATTAGTCAATCCTTGAATAATGGAGCTATAGGAAGTTCGAAGTTGTAAAAAACAGAAGCATTAAGCTTCAAACAAAATTATTTACAATGGAGAGTTTGATCCTGGCTCAGGATGAACGCTAGCGGGAGGCTTAACACATGCAAGCCGAGGGGTAGAGTTATTTCGGTAACTTGAGACCGGCGCACGGGTGCGTAACGCGTATGCAACTTACCCTACTGAAAGGGATAGCCCAGAGAAATTTGGATTAATACCTTATAATAGAAATACTGGCATCAGTTTTTTTTGAAAGATTTATCGCAGTAGGATAGGCATGCGTAAGATTAGATAGTTGGAGAGGTAACGGCTCACCAAGTCTACGATCTTTAGGGGGCCTGAGAGGGTGAACCCCCACACTGGTACTGAGACACGGACCAGACTCCTACGGGAGGCAGCAGTGAGGAATATTGGACAATGGGTGGAAGCCTGATCCAGCCATCCCGCGTGTAGGATGACGGCCTTATGGGTTGTAAACTACTTTTATCTGGGGATAAACCTACT
>NZ_JASCQG010000045.1 GCF_030005555.1 Empedobacter sedimenti
AAATATGGTAAGGTCAAAAATCCTAATGATTTTCCTACATTTCAAATTAATCAAAATAATAATACAATAATATTAAATAAAAACTATACTTTTAAATGTTCCTAACAAGGGGAAGATTACATATTTATTAATCTCATAAAGTTTAGTATCATTATATATTCTTTTTTCAATTAATAAACCATTTGAATTTTTTACCCAAACTTCTAAATTTTTTGTTTCATCAATATTACTAATATCATTGTAATTTTTATTTTCATCAACATTGAAATCAATTTCATTGGTTAGATAATAATAATCTTTTATTTTATTAAGATTCTCTTGTATAAATTTTTCATCTAAATCATCTTGTTTTACATGTACAACCAAATAATTATCGATATTCATAATGGATGTATTATTATCACCTAATGTAAAAGTAAATGATACGTTTGCATAGAATTTTAAATTTCCATTTATATCATAGAATTCAACATTGTTTACATAGGCATTCCCAATTTTATTAGATGTAATTAATTTTACTCTTCCATTTAAATTTTTGTTGAATAATTTTTCAGATATATTTTGTTTGTTATATTGAGTGTATGTAATCTTCCCTAAAAACCGGACCGTTTAAAAATATAGTTTATTAACTTAGGGATAATTATGAAACAGAGCAATTT
>NZ_JASCQG010000005.1 GCF_030005555.1 Empedobacter sedimenti
TAAAATTGCTCTGTTTCATAATTATCCCTAAGTTAATAAACTATATTTTTAAACGGTCCGGTTTTTAGGGAAGATTACACTATAAATCTATTAATAACAATTGTAATCGAGCTACTATTTATAGAAATAATACAAAAATTGGAGAAAGTATTTATATTGGAAAAAACGTTGTTCCTACACCTTTAGATCATTTCAAAATACATAGAAAAGATATGCTTCAATCGCTGTCTTATATAGATCCTCTAGAATCTGATTTTAACTACAATGTCAATATTGTTTTTGACAAAGAGGGGTTACCTAAAAGCTCAACAGAAAATAGTCCTAAAATACAGAATAGTACAAAAAATAATAACTTCTCTTATTATTAATAATAAAAAACCACTTCAAATGAAGTGGTTTTTAAATTTTATTTTGATAAAAAATTACAATGAAGCTAATTGTTCTTCAATTTGTGTAATTTTTTCTAAAGCATCTGCTTCTTTTTTGCGTTCTGCATTAATTACTTGTTCTGGCGCTCCAGCAACAAATTTTTCGTTTGATAATTTTTTACGAACAGAATTTAAGAAACCTTGGTTGTAATCCAATTCTTTTTGTAATTTCTCGCGTTCAGCTTCAATATCGATATTATCAGACATCGGAACCATAAATTCTAGCGTACCAACACGGAAAGCAAAACCTTTTTCTGGTTTATCTCCTGTATTGAAATTAGAAACATTTCCTAATTTAGAGAAAACATCAACATATATTTCGTTCGCAGCTTGTGCATCAGCAAAAACTTCTAAAGCTTCTTTTGGCGACATTCCTTTTTCTGAACGTAATCCACGAATTGCTGTTGTTGCTTCTTTTGTATTTTCGAAATTCTTGATAATTTCTTCGTTGAAAGATGTTACTTCTGGATATTTAGAAATAATCAAGGCTTCATCATCCGTTCTTTCAGCAATTAAATGCCAAATTTCTTCCGTTAAGAAAGGCATAAATGGATGTAAAACTTTCAATACATTTTCTAAATAAGAAATGGTTGCTGCATAAGTTTTTGCATCAATTGGTTCACCAAAAGTAGGTTTAATCGCTTCTAAATACCAAGAACAGAAATCATCCCAAATCAATTTATAAATCGCCATCAATGAATCAGATAAACGATATTGATCGTAATTATGTTCGATATCTGCTAATGTTTGTTGGAATTTATTTCCGAACCATTCTACAGATTTTGCTTGAGCAGAAGATTGTTCTAAATCTTCTTTCACTTCCCAACCTTTGATCAAACGGAAAGCATTCCAAATTTTATTCGCGAAATTACGTCCTTGTAAACACAAATCAACATCGAAAGGTAAATCGTTACCAGCAGGCGCCGTTAACAACATTCCCATACGCGTTGCATCAGCACCATATTCGTTCATCAATTCAATTGGATCTGGTGAGTTTCCTAACGATTTAGACATTTTACGACCTTGTTTATCACGAACAATTCCTGTAAAATATACATTTTCGAAAGGTAATTCGTTACGATATTCATATCCAGCCACAATCATACGAGCTACCCAGAAGAAAATAATATCTGGACCAGTTACTAAATCTTGTGTTGGATAATAATAATTGATCTCTTCGTTTTCTGGCTCATTGATTCCGTTGAAAACAGAAATTGGCCATAACCAAGAAGAAAACCAAGTATCTAAAGCATCTTCGTCTTGACGTAAACCTTCAATTGTTAATGTCGAATTTCCTGTTTTTTCTTGCGCTAATGGTAAAGCTTCTTCTTTTGTTAAAGCTACAACAAAATCTTCGTTTCCATCACCATAGAAAAATGCAGGAATTTGGTGTCCCCACCATAATTGACGAGAAATGTTCCAATCTGTTACATTTTCCATCCAATTACGATACGTATTTTTAAATTTCGCAGGATGAAATTTAATCGTATCATTCATTACATTGTCTAATGCAGGTTTTGCTAAATCTGTCATTTTCAAGAACCATTGATTTGAGATTTTTGGCTCAATCACAACTCCTGTTCTTTCAGACGTTCCTACATTATTTTTATAATCTTCTACTTTTTCAAGTAAACCTTTTTCTTCTAATTCTTTCTCAATTTCTTTACGAACTTTGAAACGATCCATTCCTGCATACTGCATTCCATAATCGTTCAATTTTGCGTCATCCGTAAAGATATCAATGAATTCTAAATTATGTTTTTTACCTAATTCATAATCATTTGTATCGTGTGCAGGCGTTACTTTAAGACATCCTGTACCAAACTCTAAATCAACATATTCATCTTCGATGATATTTACTTCACGACCAACAATAGGAACAATTACTTTTTGACCTTTTAACCATTGGTAACGTTCGTCATTTGGATTGATACAAACTGCAGTATCACCAAAAATTGTTTCTGGACGTGTTGTCGCAACAACAATGTATTTATCAGAACCTACAACTTGATATTTTAAATAGAATAATTTTCCGTTTTTCTCTTTGTAGATAACTTCTTCATCAGAAATATTTGTTTTCGCTTCTGGATCCCAATTTACCATTCGATATCCGCGATAAATTAATCCTTTGTTGTATAAATCGACAAAAACACGTTGAACTGATTCAGATAAATCTGGATCCATCGTAAATTTTGTACGATCCCAATCGCAAGAAGCTCCTAATTTCTTTAACTGATCTAATATGATTCCACCATGTTTGTGTGTCCAATCCCAAGCATGATTAAGGAACTCCTCACGACCAATATCAAATTTAGAAACACCTTCTTCTTTTAATTTCGCAACAACTTTCGCTTCCGTAGCAATTGAAGCATGGTCTGTTCCTGGCACCCAACAAGCGTTATATCCACGCATACGAGCACGACGAATCAATACATCTTGAATTGTATTGTTCAACATATGTCCCATGTGCAAGACTCCTGTGACGTTTGGTGGTGGTATTACAATTGTGTAAGCTTTACGTTCGTCTGGTGTAGATTTGAAATATTTTTTCTCCATCCAGTACTCATACCATTTTCCTTCAACCTCTGTTGGCGTATATTTTGATGCGATTTCCATTATTTTCTTATGACTTAAAATAAATTTGGGCAAATTTACACAATCTGCCCAACAAATGTTCGATATTTATAAATGATTTATTTATTAATAATTTCTACAAGTTTAATAAGATCTGCTTCTTTCTTTATATTTAGATTATTTGATTTAACGATAGATTCTACATCTTTACCAACTAAATTTCCAATTTTTTTGGCAGAAGAAGGTACATTAAATAGCTTATCATCAAAACCAAGCATTAATTTATCTTGCTTAAAGTAATTCTTTTTATTAGAAGCATTCAATCCGCTAGCACCTAAACCATCTGTATAATCAATTGCATATTTCTTATAAAGAACTATTTTATCTTCTGGAGATGATAATACTTGTAAATATCTTGAAGTTAATTTATCATTTTCAATAAAATTAACCAATTTAAAAACCTTGGTATTATCAAAAACGATAATTTGATTTGACATTCTAGTCATTTTATATAAATAGCCATCTCTTATATATTCAAAATCATCTAATAAAGCGTTGTATCTCAATTTTTCTTTTTCTTTGTAACCACTTATAGTTGCATCTCGAAAATCAGTATCAAAATATTCCTCTTTTCTAGTATTAATTTCATTGAATTTGTTCATTTTCAAATCAGCAGAAATCGTCTGAAGATTATACTCACTTAAAGTCCCACCTGGAGTTTCAGACATTCCTTGCCCAAAAACAAATAGCGAGCAGCAAAAAAAGAATGGCAAACAAATTTTTCTCATATCATGTTAATTTTGATTAAATATACAGAATATTTTTCATTAACTATTTAATAATTTGGAACATATTTTGCATCTGTAAATATTAACTATTTAAAATCATCTGTATAATAAATTTGTTTGTACATTTGAATTAGTAATTTTTATCGTTATGAAAAAAATAATGTTTGTAGGTACTTTTGCAATGGGATTAACTAGCCTTTTTGCTCAAGAACTTAAATTAGACAAAGAAGAAATTGCTTTTGGTGCTTTAAAATTAAACACAGAAGTAACTTCAAAAATGACTGTTACAAATACAGGTGACAAACCATTAATCTTAAAAAGTGTGGTCGGATCTTGTGGATGTACAGTTCCTGAATATCCTACTACTCCAATTGAACCAGGGAAATCTGCTGATATTATCATAAAATATTCTACAGGAGGAGTTAAAGGTGATTTCAACAAGTCAGTTACAATCTCATCAAATGATCCTGTAACATCAAGAAAAATTTTCAGAATCAAAGGTTCTGCAGAATAAAGAAAAAGCAAGTTATTTAACTTGCTTTTTTTGTTCTTCTATAATTATTCTCTCTAAATTCTTTTTCTCTTCTTCAGTCATTTTCTTCCAATAAAAACCTTTTTTTACGTTATTTGGATCAATTTGCTGAACATAACCTTCATTTATATAATACCAATTTAGCGTAGCTAAACTTATCGCAGGAACTTTTACTGAATAAATAAGTGGATAGTTTTCTGGAAAATTATATTTAAAATTACCTATTTGTCCAGTTTTGTAGGTTAAATCATATTGTCCTGGTTTTAATAAAAACTTCGATTCAAATTTTGATAAAAAACTAAATGTAGAAATACCATTCAAATGTTTTACCCATAAATTAGGAAAAACCAATCCTACAACTAACAAACAAACAAAGCTAAAATTTGAAAAAACCCATTTGGAGTTGAATAGTTCTTTTTTGAAAAACAGTAAAATTATGAAGCTGTCTATTACAAAAACATCTAACAAAAATCTAAATTGTGGTGAGGTAAATAAAATAAAAACAACTTTAATAACAACCGCTAACATTAACCAAAATCTCGTAGAGTTTTTCTTGTAATGAATTATTGAATAAATAAGTAAACCTAATGTGAATAATGTTATTACAAGTAAAATTTTAGAGCGCAAAGCGTTACCCAAAAACACATTTTGATAATATTCTAGTTTACTCATTCTAGAAACCTCATCAGATGTGAATAATTCCTTTAACGGAATAAATTTCCCACTATTCTCAGAAACAAAATACATTGATTTTGGTGAAGCCCAACTTAATTCTTCGATTGAAGTGTTAACCAACGGAAATAAAGGATTTCCGGATAAAACAATACCTTTTAGACAGAAAAAAATTGCTAAACTGATAATCAATAATATGTTCTTATCTTTTAGATCTTTGTATTCTTTTCTCTTAAAATATTCGATTAAAAAAAACACAATCAGTAAAATACTAATCGGTTTTATGATAAATACAATAGCAGCATAAAACAAATAATCTGAAACTTTATTAGTTGATTTTAAATATTCATTAAGAAGAATAATACTTAACGCCATTACGGGAAAATCTGGCGAAGGAGCATTCAGAAAAAATAGAAAAATCAAGTTAAAAGGTAATAATCTTGTTGATTTTGATTCTACCAAATAAAGATTAAAAACGATAAATAAGACAAAATTTAATCTATAATAATGATCTAACACCTCATTAACAGAAGCTTGCAAAACATGCCAAAAACTGTTTTGAACTAAAACCCATTCTAAATTCGACAAGCCTTTTACATACCCAGCAAAATCTAACCATTTAATTGTTGGTACATAATATCCAAAATGATCTAAAATATAGGGATAAGTGACAGTAAAAACTAATCCTGCCAATAAAATGCAATAAAAAAACCAGGGTAATTCTTTGAAAAATTTCAGAAAATTTATCGCTGATTTTCTATATACAGCTAAACCAAATAACGATAAAAGTATTAAAACGATTTCGTAAGTCTTGTTTAATGGAAACAAAAAAGCTACAACAAAGCTTAATAAACCAACCCCAATCATACCATTCAAAATCGTTAAACTATAATAATGATTCAATTTTGGAATTATTTTATTAAACAACAATCCAAAAGAATAAAAATAAAAAAGTAAAACAATTGAGAAAATTAATTGGTAAACCATTACAAGCTATATTTTTTTAACCAATAATTTTTCGGTAATCAACAAACTAAAAACTTCCATTTTATCAGCATATTCAACTTTCATACTTTTATCAAAATTTTCAATTTCAATAATCTTTAAAACTGAACCTAATGATAATTTTTTCGAATTCAGAAAACTCAAAAAGTCGTCAGATGAATACAAAACGGCACAAATCTCTATAGTATCTCCTTGTTGAAATTCAGCTAATTTCTTAAAATTCACTAAATCGAAATTTCCTTCTTTATCTGGAATTGGCGAACCATGTGGATCAAATTTTGGATAATTTAATAATTGATCCATTTTATCGAAAAAAATTGGACTTTGAATATGTTCAATTTGTTCCGCTATTTCATGAACTTGTTCCCAACCGAAATCCATTTTTTCAACTAAAAACATCTCTGTCAAACGATGTTTTCTTACAATTAAAGATGCTTTCAAAATTCCTTTATCGGACAAACGAAGAGGTTTATAAGACTCATAAATTACCAGATCTTTCTCTGCTAATTTTTTCATCATGCTATTTACTGTAGGCATTTTTATTTCTAAATGCTTACTCAAGTCTTTTACATTAACATCTCCCTTTCCATTTTTTGATAAATGAAACAGGGCTTTTAAGTAGTTTTCTTCGACTAATGAATTCATAGGAACAAATATAGTTGAAAGATTTATTCAATCATAAAAAGTAAGTTTCAAATAAAATTGTTAGATTTGTCTAACTTTAAAATTAATAAATAAAACTTTCTAATTATGAAAATAAAACTTTATTCACTAACAATCCTTTCCTCCATTATTTTAAATGCTCAAGAACAAACAGATAGTATCAATAAAAATTCACAAGAAAATTTAGATGAAATCGTAATTACAGGAACTATGAAAGCGGTAAAAAAATCTGATAGTCCAGTTCCGATTGAAATCTATACGCCTAAATTTTTTCAAAAAAATCCAACCCCTTCATTATTTGATGCTGTACAATTAATCAATGGAGTTCAACCGCAATTAAATTGTAACGTTTGCAATACAGGTGATATTCATATTAACGGAATGGAAGGTCCGTATACCATGATTTTAATTGACGGAATGCCAATTGTTTCTTCTTTATCTACTGTTTATGGTTTGAGCGGCATTCCGAATTCTTTAGTAGAGCGAATAGAAGTTGTAAAAGGACCAGCTTCTTCACTTTACGGAACAGAAGCCATGGGCGGAATAATTAATGTGATTACTAAATCTCCTAAATCTGCTCCAAAATTATCTTTGGATGCTTTTACAACTTCTTGGTTAGAAACCAATCTTGACGGAGGATACAAATATAATTTAAGAGAAAAGACTAATGGCTTATTTGGCTTTAATTACTTTAAATATGGCAACAAAAAAGATAAAAATAACGACGGTTTTACAGATGTAACGCTACAAGATCGTATCACTTTATTCAATAAACTCGATTTTGAACGTCAAGAAAATAGAATAGCTTCGATTGCTTTACGTTATCTATACGAAGATCGTTGGGGTGGAGAAATGGATTGGAACAAAAAATCTCAAAGAGGAAGCGACAAAGTTTACGCTGAAAGTATCATGACAAATCGTTTTGAAGCGATAGGAATGTATCAATTACCTATCAAAGAAAAAATAATGACTCAATTCTCCTATAATTTCCATCAGCAAAATTCATTTTATGGTCCAGAATCTTATCAAGGAAAACAACAAGTTATTTTTGCTCAAGCATATTGGGATAAAATAATTGGAAAACATAGTTTGCTTTTAGGTTCATCATTTAAATATACTTATTATGATGATAACACTAGAGGTACTGGTGAATTTGATGAGGATAATAATCTGATCAAAAACAATCCAATGAACACGCCTATTCCAGGCATTTTTGTACAAGACGAATGGACTTTGAATTCTGAAAATAAATTGTTACTTGGTTATCGATTTGATTACGATAAAACACACAAAGGAATACACTCTCCAAGAATTGCTTACAAATTTTCGCCTTCATCCCATCATACTTTAAGAGCGAGTTTTGGTACAGGATTTCGTGTTGTGAATGTTTTCACAGAAGATCATCGTGCATTAACCGGAGCTAGACAAGTGGTTTTTGAGAATGAATTGAAACCTGAAAAATCATACAACGGAAATATCAATTATGTGTTCAAATTACCAACTTCTTTTGCAGCTCTAAACTTTGATTTTACAACATTCTATTCTTATTTCACAAACAAAATTATTGCTGATACAGACACGGATGAAACAAAAATTATCTATGACAATTTAGATGGACACGCAATATCTCAAGGAGTTTCTTTAAATATAGATGCAACGTTTGATTTTCCCCTAAAAATAATGCTTGGCGCTACCTATATAGACGTTTACAAAAAAGAAAATGGAGAAAAAGAAGTTCAATATCACGCACCAAAATGGTCTGGAAATTTCATAGCAAGTTATACATTCAAAAAAGGCTTTACAATTGATTTAACCGCCAATTATAATGATAAAATGAAATTACCTCGCGTGGAAAATGATTATCGACCAGAATATTCAAAACCAACCATTATTGCAAATATTCAATTAAGTAAATCATTCAAAAACAATCTTGAAATCTATGGCGGAGTCAAAAATATTTTCAATATTCTACCAAAAGGCGATGTAATTGCACGTTGGTGGGATCCGTTTGGAGAACCAGGAAATGGCGTTACTCCTCCTAAAGGAAGAAACGATGTAATTTTTGAGCCAAATGATTACAGCTACACACCTATGCAGGGCGCAAGAGGTTTTATAGGTATTCGATACAATTTACGTTAATGAAAGTCTGGTATTTCATATTCATTTTATCATCGTTGAATCTTCAAGCTCAGATTTCATTAGAAAAATTTAATTCAATTTTTAATGAAAACCCTAAGCCTATTCTACTCTATTTTTCTACCAATTGGTGCAGTTACTGTATGATTCAAAAGAAACAAATCAAAAAAGATGATGAATTACTTCAAATTTTAAACAATGATATATATTTTTTAGAATTTGATGCAGAAGCAACTGAGCCTATTATTTTTTTAAACAAAAAATATGAACCTAAATCGAATGGAAAAATACATTCATTTTTAGAAGAGTTTAGTAATAAAAACGAACAAATTAGCTATCCATATTGGGTTTTAATCTCAAACGATTTTAAAATTGAAATGAGTTATGCTGGATTAATTAAAAATAAACCACTAAAACTTTTATTGAAAAAGTATTTACAAAAACCTTAATTTTTAGATTAAAAAAAAGCCTCAATTGATATTGAGGCTTTATAATCACAAAAATTTACTCAAACGCAATTATCGAAAGCTTTGGATTTTCAATAATCTCTTGTTGTTTGAGTTTTTCTATATCAATCACACCAACAATATGATTGTAATTTTTACTTTGATAACGCTCTTCTATTTCATCAAAAATGTTCGAAACATCATCTGTTTGATTTTCAAAACCAATGTAAACACGCTTCTTTCCTGTTTGATTAAAAATTCCTTCATCTTTATTATCATATTTTCGAATTGAATATTGATAATCATATTTCAACGCAGAAATATCACTCAATACAGCCGAAGAAGTTGGGAAACGACCTGCTCCTTTTCCATATAAAAATTGTTCATCCGAAAGCGAACTTCCAATCAAAACACCATTATATTCATTGTTTACAAGTGCAATTGTTTTATTTAATTCAACAAAAGTTGGTAAAACGGTAGATGTTATTTCTCCTGTTTGATGATTAACTTTGGAATTTGCTATCAACTTTATAGTATAATTTTTTTCTTTTGCGTATTTAAAATCTTCAACCTTAAGCGAAGTAATTCCTTTACGTATAACATTTTGTACATCAATCTTTTTACCAAAAGCATGCAACGTGATGATAGCCAATTTACTCGACGCATCAAAACCTTCAACATCTGCTGTTGGATCAGCTTCTGCAAAACCACTTTCTTGTGCTGCTTTCAAAGCATCTTGATATGACTCATTTTCATTTGCCATTTTCGTCAAAATGTAATTTGTTGTTCCATTTACAATTCCAGAAACATAATTCAATAAATCATTATCAAAATACTCTTCTAAATTTCTAATAATTGGAACTGATCCACAAACAGAAGCTTCATAAAGAAAAGAAACATTGTTTTTTGCTTGTAAATCCAACAATTCTTTGTGATGTTCAGCAATCAATTTTTTATTAGCACTTACCACATGCTTCCCTTTATTGAAAGCTTTTATAATAATATCATGCGCTGCATCAGCATCAGAAATCAACTCAACAACTACATTAATTTCGTCATCATTCAAAATATCATCTGCATTTGTCGAAAACAATTCAGTTGGAGCATTTCTTGGTTTAGATGCATCTTTGATTACAATTTTTTTAATTGCTGCATTCAACTGTGGTTTTTCCTCTAACACCTTATAGATTCCTTCTCCCACTACTCCAAATCCGAATAATCCGATATTTATTTTTTTCATTTATTTATGTCTTTTTATTGTTTTATCTTATCAGAAAAAGGAAGAAATAAAATGATTCAATTGTAAATAAAAACAATTGAACCATTTTAATAAAGATATTATTTGATTGATTGGTTTCTCTTAGTCTTTACTCATCTTTCCTTAATCAGGATGGATTTAGCACCTTAATTAATAAACTAGGTTGCTAAAGTTTCTTTGGGCCATTTCCCTCCACTTTTCTTGATAAAATGTAAATTTTTAATGAACTATTTCTGAGGACAAAGTTAGGTGAAAGAAATCTATATTTCCAAATATTTTTTTACTCAAATGTTGACTATTTTCTAAATAACAGAATAAAATCATATGAAATATTAATTTTATTCTATAAAACTAAATATATAAAAATAAAATTCTATAAAAGTATTTTAAAACAAAAAACAAATCTTATCATCACATCTCTAAAATATCAGTATTTATTAATTTTATTCTGATTTTATATAATATTAAAATCAATTAAAATATTATTTCCTAAAAAATATAAATAATACGAATATTTTTCTAAAAACAACAATAAACAAACCAATAAACACAATTATTAAATCAACAATGATTAACTTATTTTATTTAACTAATCTTAATCATTCATTTTAATCATTAACATTTTTTTATTTTAAAAGGAATAGATAATTTTGCAAATACCTTATGAAGAAAGATGGAGGGATTAGGCCCGTAGATATCTTGGCAACCCAAAGTAAAGTTGGGTGCTACATCCTACTCTTAATAGAGAAAGATAAGGACTCACTTCACCACTTCTTCCCATAAGGCACTAAAATATTTAGAATGAAATTAAACGATATATTAAAAGAACGTATTGTTATTTTAGATGGAGCAATGGGAACTATGATTCAGAAACATAATCTACAAGAAGAAGATTATCGTGGCGAACGTTTCAAAGATTTTCATACTTCTTTAAAAGGAAATAACGATTTATTGGTTTTAACGCAACCACAAATCATTAAAGATATACACAGAGAATATTTGGCTGCAGGAGCAGATTTGATTGAAACAAATACCTTCAACGCCAATATTATTTCTATGGTTGACTATGATATGGTTGATTTGGTAGATGAATTAAACTACGAAGCCGTTCGTTTAGCGAAAGAAGCTTGCGAGGAATATTCTACACCAGACAAACCTCGCTTTGTTGTAGGTTCTTTAGGACCAACAAACAAAACAGCTTCTATATCACCACAAGTTAATGATCCAAGTTACCGAGATGTAGATTTTGATTTATTAGCAAATGTCTATTATCGTCAAGCCAAAACAATGTTAGAAGCTGGAGCTGATATTCTATTAGTCGAAACTATTTTTGACACTTTAAATGCGAAGGCTGCATTTTATGGAATTCAAGATGCGATAGAAAAAACAGGAATTAATGTCCCACTAATGGCTTCTGGAACAATTACAGATAAATCAGGACGTACGCTTTCTGGACAAACAACCGAAGCTTTCTTGATTTCATTAGAACATATCGATTTAGTTTCAGTTGGGTTAAATTGTGCTTTAGGAGCAACAGATTTAATTCCTTATTTAGAAGTTTTAGCCGAAAAAGCGCCATTTTATGTAAGCGCTTATCCAAATGCTGGTTTACCAAACGCTTTCGGAGGATACGATGAAACTCCTGAAATGATGCGAGATTTTATAAAACCTTTTTTAGATAAAAAATTGGTAAATATTTTGGGTGGATGTTGTGGAACTACACCAGAGCATATCAAATTGATGGCTGATTTAGCAAAAGAATACGAACCAAGAAAAATTAGTGAACAATGTCAGGCGTAAAAATTCAACTTTCTGGATTAGAACCTTTAATTGTACGCGAAAATTCAAACTTTGTAAACGTTGGTGAACGTACAAATGTTACTGGTTCTAAAAAATTCTTGCGATTAATCAAAGAAGAAAAATTTGAAGAAGCTCTTCAAGTTGCACGTGATCAAGTAGATGGTGGCGCGCAAATTATCGACATCAATATGGATGAAGGGATGCTTGATGGTGTTGCTTCTATGGTAAAATATCTTCGCTTAATTGCTTCTGAACCTGATATTTCGAAAGTTCCAATTATGATTGATTCTTCGAAATGGGAAATCATTGAAGCTGGGCTAAAGAATGTTCAAGGTAAAGCGATTGTCAACTCTATTTCATTAAAAGAAGGCGAAGAATTATTTATCGAACATGCCAAAAAAATTAAACGTTATGGTGCTGCAACAGTGGTTATGGCGTTTGATGAAAAAGGACAAGCGGATAATTATGAACGCCGAATCGAAATTGTAAAACGTTCGTATGATATTTTGGTGAATGAAGTAAATTTCAATCCAAGAGATATCATTTTTGATGTAAATATTTTCCCTGTAGCAACAGGAATGGACGAACATAGACGTAATGCCATCGACTTTTTTGACGCAACAAAATGGATCAAAGAAAATCTTCCGCACGCGTTAGTTTCGGGTGGAGTTTCTAATGTTTCGTTTTCATTCCGTGGAAATAATGCGGTTCGTGAAGCGATGCATACAGCATTTTTGTATCATGCTATCAAACATGGAATGGATATGGGAATCGTCAATCCAGAAATGATTGAGATTTATGATGATATTCCAAAAGATTTATTAGAACACGTTGAAGATGTTCTATTAGATAGACGTGACGATGCAACAGAACGTTTGATTGATTTTGCCGAACATCTAAAAGGTGTTACAAAAGAGAAAAAGAAAGATGACGCTTGGCGTGAGTTACCATTAGAAAAACGAATTGAAATTTCTTTAGTTAAAGGAATAACAGAATTTATTGACGAAGATACTGCGGAAGCTTTAGAAAAAATTGGTTCGCCTTTACGCGTTATTGAAGGTCCTTTGATGGACGGAATGAATGTCGTTGGAGATCTTTTTGGAAGCGGAAAAATGTTCTTACCTCAAGTTGTAAAATCAGCGCGTGTAATGAAAAAATCGGTTGCTTATTTAACGCCATTTTTAGAGGAAGAAAAACTTAGAAATAAAACCGATAAAGAGCCTTCTAAAATCTTAATGGCAACTGTAAAAGGTGATGTTCATGATATCGGAAAAAATATTGTTTCAGTTGTTTTAAGTTGTAATGGTTTCGAAATCATTGATTTAGGTGTAATGGTTTCTTCTGAAACAATTTTAGAAGAAGCACAAAAGAATAATGTCGATGTGATTGGTCTTTCTGGATTGATTACACCTTCGTTAGATGAAATGGTACATGTTGCCAAAGAAATGAAACGTCTTAATCTTGATATTCCATTAATGATTGGTGGCGCAACGACTTCTAAAGCACATACAGCCGTTAAAATTGCACCAGAATATGACAAAGCTATTCACGTTTTAGACGCTTCTCGTTCGGTTACGATTTGTCAAAAATTGATTGGAACTCAACAAAACGAATTATTTGATGAAACAATTACTGATTATACAAAAATTAGAGAAGGTTTCTTGAATCGTGCTGTAGCAAAGGAATATCTATCGATTGAAGATGCTCGTAAAAATAAATTGAAAGTTAATTTCGAAGAAAATAAACCTTTTAAACCAAATAAATTAGGTGTTTTTACGCATGAAGCAACTGTTTCGGATTTGAAAGATTTTATTGACTGGACACCATTTTTCAAAACGTGGGATTTACACGGAAAATTCCCAGCGATTTTAGAAGACGAAATTGTTGGAACAAATGCCAAAGAATTATATGTTGACGCATTGTCGATGTTAAATAAAATCGAAACTGAAAATTTAGCTAAACCGAAAGCTGTTTTTGGACTTTTCAAAGCGAATACAGTAAACAATGATACGATTGAATTGTTTGATGAAAATGACAACAAAATCGAGGAATTTTATACACTTCGTCAACAAGCAAAGAAATCAAAAGATCAACCAAATATTTCGATTGCTGATTTTATTGCGCCAAAAGATTCAGAAATTCAAGATTATATTGGTGCGTTTGCTGTCACAGCTGGTCAAGAAATTGAAGAAGTTGCCAAAGCTTACGAAACCAATTTAGATGATTACAATTCGATCATGGTGAAAGCAATTGCCGATCGTTTAGCTGAAGCTTATGCAGAATATTTGCACAAATATGTACGTACGGAAGTTTGGGGTTATGCGAAAGATGAAACTTTATCGAATGATGAATTAATCGCCGAAAAATACAAAGGAATTCGCCCTGCTCCTGGTTACCCTGCGTGTCCTGATCATTTAGAAAAAGAAACAATTTTCAAAATTTTGGAGGTTGAGAAAAATGCAGGAATTGAGTTAACAAGTTCGTTGGCAATGTATCCTGTTTCGTCTGTTTCAGGTTATTATTTTGGAAATCCTGAAGCAAAATATTTCGGAGTTGGTAAAATAAAAATGGATCAGGTTGAAGATTTTGCAAAACGTAAAAATATAGAGCTTGATAAAGCCGAACGTTGGTTAAGTCCTAATTTGGCGTAAAAGCGTTAAGCGTCAAGCGTTAAGCGTTAAGCGTTAAGCGTTAAGCGTTAAGCGTTAAGCGTTAAGCAAAAATAAATTTTGTCATTCTGAATGAAGCGTTAGCGGAATGAAGAATCTTAGACTCCTCGACAAGCTCGGAATGACAGAAAAACAAGATCATTCTGAACTCGTTTCAGAATCGCACAAGATTGGATGAAATGCTGAATAAATTTAGCAGACAACGAACAATAGAACAAAAAAATGCGTTAGGAATTGTAGTGGAAATCCTTTTTTGTTGATTGAGCGGAGTCGAAATTAACAAAAAAGATTGAAACGAAAAGCCCGACCGAAGGGAACGCCCTTATAAAAGAAATTATATAATCGAAATTCGATATTCGAACTTCGCTAAACGATAAAATAAAGAATGAAAGTAACTGAACATATAGAACGCGCAAATGGAAAACCATTGTTTTCTGTGGAAATTTTGCCACCTTTGAAAGGGCAAGATGTAAATGCGACGTTCAAAACTTTAGATCCATTAGTTGAGTTGAATCCTGCTTTTATCGATGTAACGTATCATCGTCAAGAGTATATTTACAAACAGAAAGAAAACGGGTTGTTGAAGCGTTATCAGGTACGAAAACGTCCTGGAACGGTTGCAATTTGTGCTGCGATACAGAATCATTATAAGGTAGATGCAATTCCGCATTTGATTTGTGGTGGATTTACGAAAGAAGATACAGAAGACGCATTGATCGACTTGAATTTCTTAGGAATTGACAATCTTTTGGTTTTACGAGGAGATCCTATTAAATCGGAAAAATCATTTGTTCCTGAAGTTGGTGGACATGCGCATGCTTCGGAATTGATTGAGCAAATTACTGCGTTGAACACAGGAAATTATTTGGACGAAGATATACAAGAATCTCACTCGATGGATTTTTGTATTGGTATTGCTGGATATCCAGAAAAACATTTCGAATCACCAAATCTTGGAATGGATTTGTATTATTTGAAAAAGAAAGTTGAATTAGGAGCTGATTATATCGTGACACAAATGTTTTTCGATAATCAGAAGTATTTTGACTTTGTGAATAAATGTCGTGAAATGGATATTAATATTCCGATTATTCCAGGAATTAAGCCATTAACAACTTTTAATCATTTAACTTCAATTCCTCAAAATTTTTACATTGATTTACCAGAATGTTTGTCTATGGAAATTTTGAAAGCCAAGAATAAAGAAACAATCAAAGAAATTGGTATAGAATGGAGTATTAATCAATGCAAAGAACTAATAGAATTTGGTGTTCCTGGGTTACATTTCTATACGATGAGTAATTCGATCAATACTAAAAAAGTTGCAGAAGCAATCTACTAAATAAAAAGAGGAACCATTAAATAGTTCCTCTTTTCTTTATTAATTATCTTCTGTTAAATCAGTTTTATATGTTTCTGGAATTGTAAAATAGTTCACTAGAATTGCTATAAAAATTAACACTAACGGATAAGCTAATCCGATATAAGGCGACATTGCAGCGGTAACAATTAACGTACTTTTCAGTAATTCTGTGATGAATGTTGTTGCACCACCAATAAAACCATTCCCCATATTTTGTGCAAATCCCATACTTGTATATCGAATTTTAGTTGGAAAAATTTCTAACATAAACGCACCAAGTGGTCCGTAAGTAGCTGCTCCTGCGATAGAAGTTATTAAACTAACTACAATAATTCCGAAAACTTGCATATTTGTTATACTATGAACTTCTTTCAATCCTTCTGGATTACCTAATTTCATGTATAAAAAGAATGATAAAGGAATTAAAATAAAACTAGAAATCATTCCTCCCAACATTACTGGTTTACGACCTATTTTATCACTTAATGCACCAAACCATTGATAGAAAAACGAACTAAATAATGTAGAACATAAAACAACTATTAATACAGTTTCGTAAGGTAAATTAACTGCTCTTTGCAAAAAGAAAAGCGTTACAAAAAGTGTTGTTTGCATAATTGTACTTTGTGCAGCATTTCCTCCAAAAATTGCTTTCAACATTAATTTTACATTTCCTGGTGTTGTAAAAGCGTCTTTAATAGGAGTTTTTGAAGTTTTTCCTTCTTTTTTTAATTGCTCAAAAATTGGACTTTCGTGTAAACGTTGACGAATAAAGTAACTTAAAATAACTAAAACTCCACTAAATAAGAAAGGGATTCTCCATCCAAAACTTGCAAAAGCTTCTTCTGATAAAAATGATTGCGTTAAGAAAACAACTGTTAAACATAATAATAATCCAATCGGAACTGTTGCTTGAATAAACCCTGTATAAAAACCGCGTTTTTCTGCAGGGGCGTGTTCTGCAACATAAATTACCGCACCAGCATATTCTCCACTGATTGCAAGTCCTTGCATGATGCGGCACACTAATAATAATACAGGAGCAAACCAACCTACGTTATCGTAAGTAGGAATACAACCAATTAAAAAAGTTGCAGCTCCCATCATAATTAAAGATACTAAGAATGAATATTTTCGTCCGATGCGATCTCCAATACTACCAAAAATCAATGATCCAATTGGTCTGAACATAAAAGATGAAACAACAACGGCTAATGTTTCTAAGAAATGTGATGATCCATCGTTTGGAAATAATTGTGTAGATAAAACACTTGCCAAAATAATTGCCAAGAACATATCATACCATTCGATAAGTGTTCCGACTGATGAAGCCAAAATAATTTGGAAAATATTATCCTTCTTCGCGACCGGCTGCGAAGGATCTAAAGTATTAATTGTACTCATTTTTTTGTGTGATTTTAGAAATTGAATAAAGTTGTGATTTGAAATCTATTGTTGTTTGCTAAGTATTTATTGTCCGTACCAGTCCCTTTTATCGTTGCATCTGCCCATTGTGCAACGCTACGATCGTACTCAAATCTAAACTTAAGAGCTTTGCTTAATGTTAAGTCTAAACGAGGAATAACTTTGTACATATAATTAACAGTACGTCCTCCTTTACTAGCAGAAACAGCACCCCAATTAGTTGTTACACCATAGGTAGTTGCTGTTGCTCCTTCAACAGGATTCTTTACACCATTATTACGGACATAACCAGAGAATAATCCAAATGCAAACTTACCTTTTGAGTTTTGTTGTAAATCAATCCAAAAACTATGTGTATTCATTGGTTTGTAAGTTTCTACAGCAGTCGGACTTGTCTGATAACCGACGATTCCTCCAAGTTGAACAAACGATGAAGCGTCTTGCATTAGGTAACCAGCCAAAGTAATTTGCAATGGTTTTGTATTAAATTTTGAATAAGCCATAAACGAGAAATTCTCAACTCGTTCATTTGATTTTATTGCAGGTGAGCCTGAAGATAGTTTAGGTTTCAAGTTTTCATATTGTGCTCCAATTCCGGCAGTAACAACAGGTGTTTTATATTGCAATTGTAAATGAGCTGCTGGCATTCCACTATTACGGAAAGGCTCATTATTTGGAGTAAAATCACGTTGAGAATGTAAGGCAGCAATTAATTTAAACTCTTTTGTGAATTTATGAGTAACACGAACTTGAGGATTTCGATTCAGTGCGTAAATAGGAGCTCCAGTACCATAATTAACAACGTTAGGTAAAGCTTCTAATACAACAAAAGGATGCCAATATTGTCCAATACCAAGCTGCGTTTTTTCCCAATCTAGCATAACGTAAGCATGTCTTAAACGAAATTCGTTAATACCACCTTCCGTCGCACCAAAAAACTCTCCTTCTAACACTCCAGATGTTTTAGCTCCCAGTAATTCAGGTCCTTTTAGATTAACTCCTGCACGAGAAACAATAGACAACATATGAAATTTAGACGCATCATTAATATCCGCTCCATTTACATCTAATAATCTATCCTTAGGATAAAGTGGAACCAATGTCTCTCCCGCCCCAATCATTTGTCGCGTATCCATAAAAATATCATTTCTGATAAATCCGTAAAACTGTACGTCTACTTTGTCTTTGTTTTCAGTAGGTTTTTCAACTTTTACTTCTGCTTTTACAACCTTTGTAGTATCGGTAATATTCTGTGCAGAAGCACTAGAATAAAGGCATAGGAATCCCACGCAGACCAATTTAACTAAATTTCTACTCATTTTTTTGTGATAATTTGACGACTAAAATAAGGAAAAGAAAAAAACTAACAAATGTTCGTTATTATTTTCTTAATAAAAATCTAAAATTTTATTGAATAAGCACTATTTCAATCTATTTATTATGAATTATGTGGTAATATGAATTTAAAAAAGGAGAATAATTATGAATTTAATAAAACTAAAAAAATTCACTATTCTAATTTATTGAAAGATTATTTAGAAATTATATCTAAAAGGAGAAAAAAAATGAGAGAAGAACGATATATTTCAACAAATGAGGAGAAATTTATTCTTCTCTCGAGTTTTAGTTTTAAAAATGTATGCAAATTTATCACAAACAGAATTTATTTCAGTAAATGCAATGATAAGCTTATGTTAAATCAAAGTTTTTCGAAAAAAAATTAATTTTAAACACTTATTTATTCATGAAATTGAATAAACAATCCCATTCTTTTAAGGGTTTATATTATAATATGGTATTATTTATTAATTCAAGAATTCAATTCCTTAATAAAAGTTTAAAAACTATTAATATTTTAAGATTTTTTTAGGAAATAAATTAAATGTTGGTTATATTTTTGTTGTGCAAATAACAACTATGCAAACAAACATCGAAATACATTCTTTAGTTGACGTTGATATGAATGAAATATCAGCTCTATACAACCTTTCTTACCAGAATTATTATGTTCCTATTAATTTAACTGTTGAGCAATTCCAGAACAAATTAAAAATGGAAGATATTAAACTTAACTATTCTATTGGTGCTAGCATTGACGGAAAATTAGTTGGTTTTTTATTGTATGGAATAAGAAATTACAATGATATCAAAACTGCTTATGTAGGGGGAACTGGGGTTTGTCCTGAACAAAGAGGGAAAAAAATAACACAACAGATGTTAGACTACAGTTTTCCTCAATTAAAAGAAAGTGGTGTTAAGCAAATTTATTTAGAAGTTAATACAAAAAATGACTTTGCAATTAATGCTTATGAAGCAAGTGGTTTTGAGAAAACAAGAGTACTTAACAGTTACAAAGGTGTTCCTATTTTAATTGTAAATCCTTTACATGAAATTGTTTCATTTGAAGATTTAGACTTGATTACTGGTGAAAATTTTTGGGATATTAAGCCAACTTGGAAAAATGATATTCAGAGTGTAAAAAATATCTTAGAAGATTGTATTGTAAATGGAATTTATGAGGACGGGATTTTGGTTGCTTACAAAATAATCAATAAAAACAATACACGTATATATCAATTTGGTGTTCATCATGACTACAGAAATCGTTATTTAGCTTCAGTACTTTTTAGTGATCTAAAAAATAAAGAAGTAAAAATGATTAATGTTGATGAACGAGAAATATCTACAAATGATTTCATTAAATCTTTGGGATTAGAATTGTACGATCGTCAATACGAAATGAAAAAAGAATTATAAATAAAAGCCTCTTAAATAGAGGCTTTTTTGTTTATTTTAATTCAAAAAAATCACGTTTTCCTATTTTTATTTTGGTAGAGTTTTTAGTTTCTAAAATTGACAAAGGATCTAGGTTCTTTTCTCCGTCAATTTGTACAGCTCCACTTTCTATCAATCTTCGTACAGCAGTTTTTGACAAATCATTTTTTAACAGATGACAAATTTCTAATAGTGTATTATTCTCTAAGTTTAATTCTTCTGCTTTAATCTCTACAAACACACGATTTTCGTCGTTCCTTTTCTGAAACTGATTATTGAAAAACTCTTCTGCTTCTATTCCATCCTGTTCTGAATGATATTGCGCAATTATATTTTTTGCAACAATTTTCTTAATCAACATTGGGTTTTCAGTAGCTAATCGTTCAACTAATTTTGTTTTATCATCTATACCAAAATCTGTAGCTAAGGCAATAAATTCTTCTAATAAATCGTCTGGAATAGACATTGTTTTACCAAACATCTCATTTGGTTCATCAATCAATCCAATAATATTATTCAACGATTTACTCATTTTCTCTTTACCATCTGTCCCTCGTAACAATGGCATACACATTACAATTTGCGCATCATCACCATTCGATTCTTGCAACTGACGCCCCATCGTACAATTAAATAATTGATCTGTTCCGCCCATTTCTATATCTGCATTAATTTCGACAGAATCATATGCTTGTAAAATTGGATAAACTAGCTCATGCATCGCAATTGGTGTATTTTCGGTGAAACGCTTATTAAAATCATTTCTATGCATCAATTGTGCTACTGTAACTTTTGACAATAACTGAATAACTTCAGAAAATTGCAATTGATCTAACCAATCCGAATTAAAAACAATCTCTGCTTTCTCAACATCAATAATTTGAGATAATTGATTGATATACGTTTCTGCATTTGCTTTTACTTGGTTAGCATCTAAAGGTTGACGACTTTTATTTTTCCCTGTAGGATCGCCAATTTGAGCAGTAAAACTACCCACTACAATAACAATTTGATGACCTAGATCTTGAAATTGCTTCAATTTTTTTAAAACTACTGCATGTCCTAAATGCAAATCTGGAGCTGTAGGATCGAAACCTAATTTGATACGCAACTTCCTATTTTCCTTTTCGGCTAATTTCAGTTTTTCATCTAAACCATTTTCGGGCAAAATGATTGAAACATTTTCTTTTAATTTTTCTAAAATTTCCATATTTTTTGAAATAAAAAAAGCCCGAGCATTTGCTCGGGCTTTTAGATTATGATTATTTTTTACGTACAAATTAATACGAAGTACACACATAGTCTACCCGAGCAAATATTGTACGATAATAAGTGCTGAAAAATGGTAAACGTAATATGTGTTGTAAAAACTTCATTTGTAGTGCAAAGTTATAAAATGTTTTTGAGTTTAAGGATTTTCTTTCCAAATTTTATCCGAAGCGTCTAAATATACAGGTAACGCTGCAGAACCATACCAATTATAAATTTCAGGTTCTAACAATTTTGCTTCGATAGCAGGATCAGATTGCAATAATTTTTGCATTTCTTCCATTGTTTCTACATTCTGAAAAATAAAGATTCCTCTATAATTTTTATCATTTTTACCCATCGGGCCTGCAACAACCAGCTTTCCATCCTTCACTAAACGGTTGATATTATCCAAATGTCCTCTAAATTTTTCTGTAATTAATTCTTTATCTTTCGACGTATTACTTCCCGTTTTGAGAATCACAAAAAAGTAAGATTTCATTCCATAATCGTCACCTTTTAATTGCTTAGCTAAAGCTTCGTCATAATTTGGATTCGTTTTTTGAGCCAATAAATTAAATGAAGAAAACATCAATACGAAAGAAAATAATAGTCTGAACATGTATAATTTTTTATAAAAGTAGTGTAATTTTCTTTTTCGTTATAACTTTGTTTTAAAATTAATAAAATGAGCAGTAAAACTGCAAAAACAAATGCTGTTAGATTATTGGATACACATGCTATAACCTATCAGTTACGTGAATATGAGGTAGATGAAGAACATGTTGATGCTTTGCATGTCGCACAATCTTTACAAGTTAATCCAGAAAGTATTTATAAAACGTTAGTTTTAAAAGGTAATGTTGACGCTTACTTGGTTGCAATAATTCCGGCAAATACTCATTTGGACATGAAAAAATTTGCAAAAATTTCTGGAAATAAAAACTGTGAAATGCTTCCGTTAAAAGATTTATTAAATGTCACTGGATATATTCGTGGCGGTTGTTCTCCAATTGGTATGAAAAAACAATTTCCTACTTATATAGAAGAATTGGCTACTTTACAAGAAAATATTTGTATAAGTGCAGGAAAAAGAGGATTACAAATCATTCTTAATCCTGAAGAATTAGGAAAACTAATCAATGCTGAATTTGTCGATATTACACAAATTGATCTTTAACTAATTATTTTTTATTATTTACAATTAATCTTTCCAAAATTGACGGGAAATTAGCTTCATCTACAAACGTAAAATCTGGATTTGCATAAACGATAATTCCGTTTTGATCAATCACATAAGTCGCTCTATTATTGTATCCTAATGAATTGTACGAATTATAAATCTGCGAAATTTCATAATTTTCATCATTAAGATAAGTAATATTTGATGTACGTAAAGCCGTTTTCCATAATTCTAACAATGGATTTGTAGAACTAGAAATTGCATAGGTTTTCACTTTCTCTAAAGCTGGATTGTGATCAATTAATTGTATTTGAGCTGCACAAGACATCATCGCATGTTTGTCTACAGAAGTAAAATCGGGTAAAATTTGTCCACTAAAAGCTGCAGGATAAAATGTCAAAACTTTAAATTTAGACTTATCATCAAGCAATTTAACTGAAGAATTTTTATCAAAATTTGGTCCTCTCAAAATAAAATCTGGTGCTTTATCACCTACTTTTAACGAAGAACTATTTACTTGTTTTACAACAACTTCATCCGTTTTCACAACTTTCTTAACTAGCCTTTCTAACGGCTTCAAATGTTCTCCTTGAGCGCGATAATCGTTGTCTCTGAAAAGAATTTTGTTGTTCTTATCAACAAAGAAAAGAATAGAACTTTCGACTAATATTTTACTCGTAGAAAAAGAAACAGGAATAATATTGGACATCGAATTTTGTCTAAATGGTTTAATTCCTATATCGTTAAATACTTTACCTCTATCATCATAAATTACTGTTGCTCCATCTAGCTTATTTTGGTTTGAAACATCATTCAAAACAAACGTCTTCTGTGCTTCTTTACTCCATTTATCCTCTTCATTTACAATATAAATTACGTCAACCTTAGGCGATTTATCTGTAGAAAAAGCTAAACCTTGTACAAAATAATGATACAAAGACGTCGTTAACATACTCGCATAATTATTTGTTTTATATAGACTTGGAGTAAAAACTATGATCTTCGGATTTGAAGAATTTCCATGATTTTCTATTTTATTGATCGGAAAATCACTTCCTATATTTAGGTTTTGAGCATTTACAAATCCTAAACTAAAAACAAACACAAGGATAGTACAGATTCTTAACATAAATCGTTTATTACAAATAAGTTAATATTATTTTATAGTTACAAGGTAGTTATTTTATTGTACTTACAAAAATCTATGACTAAGAACACTTAATTAATTATCAAGAGAATCAGTTATCTTTGTAAGGATTTTAACTAAACAATTAATCAAAATGGAGTTTAATGTAACCACTTCTTTGCAACAATTAAACACTGAATATTCAGAAGAAAAAGCATCAGAAATAATAGAAAATTTATTGTACAATCCTATCGATTTGAGCGATGAAGATCATAACATTATCGATAAATTAGGAGATAAATTCTTAAGAATTGCTGCTCAAATTTTTGTTGAAGATTTATCGTATGACTTTAATACATTGGTCAATTACTGGGAAGCATTTATTGGTCAATTAAGTGAAGAACAATCTCAAAATTTGTTGAAATTTGCCTTAGAGCAAACTGATCTCGATTTTGTGGAAGATTTTATCATCGGTTACCGTAAATTTTACTCGAATCCGAAAGAAAGTATTACTTTTTTCAATAAACTAAATGAAGAAGAGTTTTATGAAATCAAATTCTTCAAAGCGCGTTGCTACGAAGTTTTAGGTGAAGATGAACAAGCTATTTTGGCTTACAGAAATTACCTAAATTCGGATTACTTTAAATTAGAGGAAAACAAAGATCAAGCTACTGTTAACGAGTTTTATATTAATCATACAATCGCTTCACTTTTAGTGAAACAAAAAAAATATGAGGAAGCTAATCTTGTTTTTGAGAATATTTTAGGACAAATAAATTTTGAAGAATATTTAGAGAATTTTGATCCTTCAAATAATCAAGAAGTTAAATCTTTTCTGAATGATTATGTTGAAACTTTGGAGCAAATTGGACAAAAAAATAAGGCTTCAGAAATTTCTGAAAAAATAATGAGAATTTTTTCTTAATTCGACAACATTCGAAAATACATTATTGATTTCTTATAAAGCAAGGATGAATAGCCAACTTTAAATTTTTGTTATCATTATAATAAATCTAATCTATTAAGACATAAACAAATAAATATAAAAATATTTATTTAATTTGGAAATTTATTTACCTTTGTACTATAAATAATTTATTCATAGTTGTTGAGGATAATATGAATTAGATAAATGAAGAAGAATTATCCTTAAATAATAGAGTTTTTTTATAGTATTTTTAGGTTGGTTTAAATGGTTCAATGCAAATTGAACCATTTTTTATTTCTGATAACCGTATGCGCAATGTCTACAGCCATTTTTACAACACTTTCCTTTCTGGTAATGAAAAAATTCTGTAAAAACCCAATAACCATTCTCAATATAATAATGTATGTGCGGAACAAACTCTGAAGGCGTTTGAGGATGTTTATACTCTTTATCTAAAACAGAAAAGTAATCAAGCTGCTTTAAACAATCATTGCATAAACAATCGTAATTCGTTTTCTTTAAAAACTCCTTAGTTTGAGAATCTAATTGAATTTTGCTACAATCGCAATTTTCAATATCATCTACATTACACTTTATTGTGTTTTTACATCGAGAACAAGTTGTTTCTTGCATTAGATCAAATTTGAAAAATAATTAAATATTGTTGAAGATACTAAAAATCTTAAAAAGTTCTTAAATATTAATAGCCAGCACATCAAAAACATTGATTAATAAATAACTATAAATTAATCTTATTAAGTCATTATATAAATCTCTTAAGTTTTAACTATTAATAATCAGTAAATTATGAAATTTGCATCATTATAATTTTTGAGTATTTCATATTCAATTTAGTGTTTTTTATAGTAGTTTTGATTGGTTAAATCCTCAGATAGTAATTGTCTGAGGATTTACTTTTTTTATTTTTTACTAACTTTATCGTAGACCAAACCAATTAAAAACCCGATAACAGAAGGAACTATCCATCCTAAATCGTACTCGAAAAAGGGTATTTTGTTTAAGCTTAAAACGATATCTTCACTTAATAATCCTAACAATTTTAGTAATCCTAAAGTCGCAACAATACTCGAAGCTATTAATGCTCCGATATAAGGTGTTTTTGATTGAACTGATTTCCCAAACAGCACAATGTAAATGACTAAAGTAATTGTAATTGGATAAACAAATGCTAATGGTGGATAAGCAAAATTGATAATTTCGTCAACTCCTTTTACTGATAATCCAAATGAAATAACGGTACAAATAATTGCTACAACAGTATAACTTAATGTACCTTTTGATAATTGACTAAAGAAAGATGCTACTGCTGTTGTAAGTGCGATAGACGTTGTAAGACATGCAAAAGCCATACACAATGCAATTGCTACTAAACCATAATCTCCAAGGATGTTACGTGAAATATCAATCAATAATTCGGCACGAGAAATTGATGAATCAGTTATCCCAGAAGTGGCGCCTAAATAGATTAAACCTCCGTAAACAAACAGCAAACAAGTAGTTGACAATAAACCCGAGACAATTACAACCTGTGTTTTGCTTTTTGTATCTGTGTAACCTTTGTCACGAGCAGCATTGATGATAATTCCTGCAAAAATAACCGAAGCTAACACATCTAATGTTTGATAACCTTCTATAAATCCACGCGAAAAAGACTCGACCATTGTCATTCTAGAAACCTCTAAATTAGCTGTTGGATGTACAATACCAACTACAATTAATAATGCTAAAAGAACCAATAAAACAGGTGTCAAATAATTTCCGATAACGTCTACCACTCTTGATGGACGAATAGCCAGAGCAAGTGTAATTGAAAAGAAAATAACTGAACCCCAAATAGGATTCAATTCAGGAAAAAATGGTTTCAAACCTACTTCGTATGTTGTAGCAGCTGTTCTCGGAATGGCGATTAATGGACCGATGCAAGCCATAATAATTGTCCCTAAAATTGCTGCTAAATGTTTGTTGACACGATGTCCCAAATCATTAAAACTATCTCCAGAAAAAACTACTGATAAAATTCCTGTAAAAGGCAATAAAATACCCGTTAATCCAAATGCAAGCATTGCAACAAAATAATTAGAACCAACTTCTACACCGATTAATGGTGGCAATAATAAATTTCCGGCTCCAAAAAACATGGCAAACAACGCAAATCCAAGCGTCAAAACATTGGTTAACTTCTTACTTTTCATATATTTATTTTCTCCTAAGTGTAATTAAAAGGACTGCAAAATTAACTGAATCGCATTTTGCAGCCCTAAACTTAATCGATTTATTCGATTTTTACTATGTAATTTTATAAAATCGACAGATTTGAATAAATAATGATAAATTTTATATAATAATTCGTGATGAAATTACGAATCATTTAATCGTCTATACCCTCAAATCTTAGTTCGTTTGAAGTTTTTGAGATTGAAATTGACCGATCTGCTGGTGCATATCCATTTCCATTTGTTTGAAAATAATGCCTTGTATACCAACTCTCATCTTCATAATTCCAAAATGTTTTTTTGCCTTTGTAACGATCTGGATAAACAATTTTGGAAGAAGAATACGTCTTTTGATTCATGTAATTTTTAGACGATTTTATTTCATTAATTAATCTTGCCTTGTCTTTATCTGAAATTTCTAAGATAAATTTGTGATAAGACTCTTCAAGTCCCCAATTTGAAGTATTTTCTATAATTTCAAAATTATCATTTAGTTTAAAATCTAACTCTTCGACCAATTCAGTTGCATCATGTTTAAAGAATAATTCGTCTTCATAAATAACTGAAATTGGAATATAAATAATAAACAATCCATAGGCAACTGTAGCTAAAATCGCCAATTTTGGAAAATTAATATATCTTAAAAACTTGTAAATTAAGTATCCTATTAAAAATATTATCAGAATAATAAACAAGACAAAAATGACTAACACAATAATAAAACTGTACATACAACTATCTTTTAGTTACTTCGTTTTGTTCCATTCGATATTTTTTGAATAGTACATTAAGATTGCTACAATAATAAATAATCCTATACTACCCACTAACAAAGCATGTTCTTTTAGTTGTAAAACACTGTAAATAAATGCATATAAAACAACTAACATCATTGATATTTTTAGAGATAAACTTATCGATTTCAAGAAAGAGTTAACGAAAAAAGTAATCAGTAAAATTGTTGCTCCCGATGAAATAAAATAGGCAATGTCAAATCCTAAATACTCTGATAAAGACAGTAAAAGTACAAAGTTTACACTAATAGCGAAACCAACCAAAGCATACTGAACTAGATGGATATTGAAACTATTTCTACTTTCTATAAAGAAAAATGCTACAAATGTTAAACCAATAAACAGAATTGCATATTTTGTCGAACGATATGTTTTATCATAATGATCGTTCATTTGCAAAAAGTTGACACCAAAACTATAATCTGCAAAATTACTTGCATCTTGCCAAACTTGTCCTTGTAATGGATTTTGTTGATAAATAGACCATTTCACGTTCGTTTTTCCATCTTTATGAGTAGGATCTGTATTTGGTAAAAAATTCCCATCATATTTCAAATCTTTCCAATTTGTTGTCAAATCAACTTTTGTATTAATTGCTGATGGTATAAAATTAAGTACTTGAGAACCTTTCATCGAAAAATTAAGCGCAACTTCATTAAAATCAAACGTCGCTGGATCTATTTTCTGCGACATAAATTGAACCGACAAAGTTTTTACATTTTCTTTATTTTCTGCATAAACTCTTCCTTCACTTCCAGTCGAAATAGGCTCAGGAAGAGTTTCTAAAACAACTGTTTTAGGATCTGCAGTTAAAGGATAATCTTTGGAACCAGATTTTACAATCAACTTGTTTTCATATCCTTTTGTATCCGAAATTCCAAATACAATTTTGGTAGAAACAATACTTTCTCTTGGTATTTCTGCTTCTTTCAACATTTCATCATAACTCATGAATTTTGAACTTAAATTCATTTTAGAAGTGTACACAACCGCATCATAAATACTTCTGCTTTTTAGCTGAGAATCTATTGCCCCGTTAACTAACAGATCGTTTGCAGAAACATATTTTGTTCTTTCTTGTGATACAGCTTTACCATTTTCATCATTTACTTTTTCTAAATAAGTAAGCTGAATAAAGGGTCCGTAAACAGTTTGTTGACCACTCCATTTATTTGATATTTCTGTAATTACACCTGCTTTATTCTCTTGTCGTTCTTCGATAAGATTTAAGATAAAAGGAATTGGAATCAACATCAATAAAACCAATAAGCACACTAAAAATCCTTTAATCATTGTTTTGTTTGATGAATAAACTGATTGATTTACAGTTTTATATTCATTCTCTAATTCATTGTTTTCCATAAGTTTGTTTTTTATTAATTATTTTAAAAAGCACTTTGTTTTTCAAAGTATAAATACAAAAAAAATTATTTTATTTTATTAATTAATTTTTCGAGATAGTTTAAATGCTCCTGAAAAGCCTGTTTCCCAAGTGCTGTTATTGAGTAAGTTGTATTGGTTTTACGTCCAATAAAACCTTTGTGTACAATAATATAATCGTTTTCTTCTAAGTTTTTTAGGTGCGAAGCCAAGTTACCATCCGTCAAATCTAAAAAGTCTTTCAAATCCTTAAAAGAAATCTCTTCATTCATCACCAAAGCACTCATAATTCCCACACGAATACGATTGTCAAAGACTTTGTTTAGTTTATTAAGGTTAAAATCCATGACACAAATTTAAGCTTTGTAATCGTATTTACGCACCATCCATACACCAAAAACCACATGTAGAACACCAAAACCTAAAAACCAAAACAATAAACCATTGAAAATAAAATAGAAAGCTAATAGTCCTAAAATTATTTCACAAATTGCTAAATATTTGATCTCTATAATTGTATCACGTTCTACTGTATACAATGATAGACCATAAAACAATAAGGTAGTTAGCGCAACATAAGCAAAACTTAAATTATTGATAAAAATTAAACCAACTATACCTCCTACAACTAATACAAAAAGGAACTTACGCAAAATACGTTTGGTAACTGGGTTTATAAATTTAGTTCCATCTTTAGCACTTTTTCTAATCATGAAATAAAAACCACCAGCACAAGCAACAAACAAAGTAATAAAACCTAAAATCATTAATTTAATATCTGTTTCAGAAGTTATTAAAACTCTTTGTGCTCCTCTGTAATTAACAAAATCAGTTAGAATGAATAGATAGGCAATCCATGCCGAAATCATTCCAACAATTCCTACCCATACTCCACTCCATCCACTAATACTCGTGAATTTTGATGTACGTTGCATCATCGATTTGATTTCGTTTAAACTTTCTACTGGATTATTTTGACTCATAACAAAAAGTACTTTGTAATTCAAAGTTACAATTAAAATTGAATTCTCAAAATATTTTTCAAAAAAAATCCAACTTATAAAAGTTGGATCTCTATTTAATATTTTATTTTAAGGATTTGTTGACCATAGCGATGCAGAAGCTAACATTGCACGTTTATCTAATTTCAATAAATCGACAATTAATTGAGCAAAATCTTCGGGTTGAACAACTTTTTCTGGATCACCATCCGTAATTTTCAAAACATCTTTAGACATTTCTGATGCAATGGTACTTGGTGTAAGTGTTGTAACACGAATATTCTTCTTTCTCAGCTCAAACATCAATGATTCTGATAAACCTATCAATCCTGCCTTTGATGCTGAATAAGCTGAAGTTACAGCGTTACCTTTTAGTCCAGCTGTCGAAGAAACATTTATAATATCTCCGCTTCCTAACTCAATCATAGACGGAACAACAGCTTTAGAAACATAATACGGACCAAATAAATTGGTGCGTACAATATCTTCCCAATCGTTTTCTGCCATTTCAACAAAACTTCCGAAAGCTGCTATTCCAGCATTATTGATTAAAATATCAAATGCTCCGAATGAATCAATCAATCGCTGAATTTGCATTTTAACTTCAACTTTTTCTGCTACATTAAAAATAGAATACGTTGCATTAACTCCTAAAGATTTAATTTCTGCAGTCGTATCTTCTAATGTACTTTTATTACGACCTGTAATTGCAACATCTACCCCTTCTTTTGCCAACGCAATTGCAATTGCTTTTCCTAAACCTCGGCTTCCTCCTGTTACTAATGCTTTTTTACCTTTTAAATCTTGCATATAAATATTTTTTAATCGTTAAGATATGTTTATTAATCAGCTTCCTTTTTGATTATCATAAAATTATACTTTATATTTAACTAATATTTGAAATTTTATAATAATACATTATATTCGCAATAATTAACTCTATCACCTTATTATGAATACTCTACTCTATTTTTTTCTCTATTTTATATTGATCAATATCTTTTCATTTTTTTTAATGAAAATTGATAAAAAGAAATCAATCAAAAAACAGTCTCGTATTTCTGAGTTTACACTCTATTTAGTTAGTCTTTTAGGCGGATCTATAGGAACCTTACTTGGTATGCAAATTTTTAGACACAAGACAAAAAAGAATTCTTTCATTTTTGTAATTGTGATAATCATCTTTATACAATGTGTTCTGTTCTATAAGTTCATTGATCTTTTACCTGATTAAGCATTTCTACTTATAACCTAAATCTACGATTATCTTTTTTCTCTGATTGTATTTTTTTATGATCTAATCGTTTCAAATTTGAAGCCTTCGTAGGTTTAGTTTTTTTCCTTGATTTAGGAACAATTAATGCTTTTTCAACTAACTCCTGTAACTTCTCTGTTGCTTTCTCTTTATTCTCTAATTGAGAACGTGACTCTTGCGAATTGACTTGTAAAAATCCTTCTGAATTAATCTTATTCTTTAATTTTTCTACAATCAAATTCTTTTCTTCATCAGTAAAATAAGTTGATTCTAAAACGTTCCATTTAGCCAAAACCATTGTTTCAACTTTGTTTACATTTTGACCTCCTGCTCCACTACTGCGTGCTGTTTTGTATATTATTTCTGAAGAAAAATCTTTCATTAATTATTTGTTTTCTTTGTAAATAATAGATGAGATGCTAAACAAATTATTGTAAAAAATGTACCAACCATCACAACTCCATTCCATTGATATTTATCCCAAGCATTGGCTGCAATAAATGTACCCAACGAGCCACCAATAAAATAACTTGTCATATATACAGTATTGACTCTGTTTCCTGCTTTTGTATTCAGACTAAAAATAATTGTTTGATTAGATACATGCATCGCTTGTAATCCTAAATCGATTAATATTACACCAACTATTAATCCCCAATATGTATAACCAAATTGATAAAAGAATCCCCAGGCAAGTAGCATAATAATGATGGAATAAAAAATAATTCTGGATATAGAAAACAGTTTTGACACTTTACCTACCAAAGCTGCAGCTAATGCTCCTACAGCTCCTATTAATCCAAAAGCTCCTGCTACATCACTTCCTACATGAAAAGGAGCCTCTTCCAGATGAAAAACCAAAGTTGTCCAAAAGGCACTAAATGCTGCAAATCCTGTTGCACCACGAAAAGCAGCTAATCGTAATTGTGGTTGTGTTTTGACTAAATCAACAATAGATTTCATTAATCCACCATAAGTTCCTTTAAAATTTGGTTGAATTTCTGGTAAAAAAATGTAAATAAAAACCCATAAAACTACCATCAATACTGCTCCTAATAAATAAACTTCGCGCCAACCTAAGTGTTCTCCAATAAAACCACTAAAAACGCGAGAAAGTAAAATACCAACTAACAAGCCACTCATCACCATACCAACAGATTGTGCTCTATTTTGTGGTTCGGCTAACTCCGCTGCCATTGGAACAAAAATTTGTGGAATAACTGACGTAAAACCAATTAAAAAACTAAGTGGAAAAAGCCAAGTTACAGAAGGTGCAAAATACATACCCAAAAGTGAAGCAATAATGAAAACAAAATCAATCAAAATCATTCGTTTTCTTTTTAGCAAATCTCCTAAAGGTATGATAAACAATAATCCTGATGCATAACCAATTTGAGTCAACATCGCGATATTGGAAACATTACTTTCGGAAACATTGAAATCTTTTGCTATTAATGACAACAATGGTTGATTGTAATAATTATTAGCAACTACTAACCCACTTCCAATAATCATAATCCATAAAATTATTGGTGTTAGTTTTGGTTTTTGTAAACTATTTTCCATGATTAATAATCGCTTGCCTCTGATAAAAGTTTTACATCGTCATGAGAAAGTTGAATATTAACTGCTTCTACAAAAGCATCAAGATGACTCTCTTTTGTTGCACTAACAATAGGTGCTACAACTGTTTTTTGCTCCAATAGCCAAGCCAATGAAACGGCAGAATAAGAGATATTGTAACGATTAGAGATTGTTTCTAAAGCATCTAGAATTCTAAAACCTCTTTCATTCAAGTATTTTTTTACACCATTACCTCTTACACTTTTCTCTAAATCATCTTCACTCTTATATTTTCCAGACAAAAACCCACTAGCTAAACTATAATAAGGAATTACACCTAACTTGTACTTTTCTGCAACTGGTTGTAAAAACTCTTCGAAATGCTGACGATCAAATAAATTATATTCAGGTTGTAAGGTTTTATATGCAGGTAAATTATATAATTCGGCTTTATCTAATGATTCGATTAATCGTTCTGAAGAAAAATTTGAAGCTCCAATAAATCTAACTTTCCCTTCTTTGATTAATTGATTATATGCTGACAATGTCTCTTCTACAGGTGTTTCTGTATCATCATAATGAGTTTGATATAGATCTATATAATCAGTTTGTAAACGGATAAGTGATTCTTCTACTTCTTTAAGAATATGTGCCTTGGATGTGTTCGGTTTGTCCTGAATCATATTTCGTCCTCCTACTTTTGTAGCAAGAATTACTTGATCTCTTACTTCTCTTGATTTTATCCAATTTCCGATAATTCGTTCAGATTCTGTTCCAACATTACCTTCAACCCAATAAGAGTAATTATTTGCGGTATCTATAGCATTAAATCCTCTATCCAAAAAAGCATCAAGAATTCGGAAAGATTCTTCCTCATTTAATGTCCAACCAAAAACATTTCCTCCAAAAAAGATAGGCTTTATCTGTAAATCTGTATTTCCTAATTGTACATTTTCCATGGGTATAAAGATAAAAAAAAGCTACTTTGCAGTAGCTTTCTTCTTGTAAAATTTTTTGACTCACACGTCGAAAAATGTAACTTTTAGGATACTTTACGTTTTCATAGGTTTAGAAAACTAGTACCTAAGTTTAATACTTAGTTTGAAATCGATATACAAATATAGTATTGTACTTATTTCTATCAAAAAAATAGAGTTTCCGTTTTGTGAATTATCATTTAGCGATGGTAAACATCTATTTTAAACAAGTGAATTTATAAATCAATTCTCAAAATCAATGTAACTTTAGTTCCGTCTGAATCCGAAATTATTTCAATATTCTTTGTTGTATTATCATTCAGAAGTTTCAATCGTTCTTCAATAATTTTCAACGCCTTTGACTCATGCAAAGCATTTGCTTCTTTCGCAATCATACCTTTTCCGTTGTCTATGATATTGATTTCGAGAAGATCTCCTAATTTATTAATATTAAGTTTTATTGTTGGATCTACATCATTCTGGTCAAAAGCATGAACAAAAGAATTCTCTAAAAGTGGTTGAATTAACATTGGTGGAATCTTAACATTATAAATATCAATTGATTCGTCAATATTAACTATGAAATTAATCTTATTCTTCCATCTAAAATTCTCTACTTCGACATAAAGTTTTAAGAAATCGATTTCTTCTTTTAAACTAATTTCATTTTTTGTCGATAAGTTTAACATTTGTCGAATAAGATGAGAAAAACGACCTAAACTGTTCAAAGCATTGTCTACATCGTTATCTAATATGTAGTATTGTATTGAATTAAGAACATTGAAAATGAAATGAGGATTCATCTGAGATTGTAAAGCAACAAGTCGAGTTTCTGTTAACTGTCTTTCCAATAAAAGGCGATTCGTTTCTTGCTTACTTTTCTCGTTTAATTGATTAATTTTTAATTGATTAATCGTTTTAAGTGTTTTTATTTTAGAAGAATTGTATTTGTAAATAAGTAATCCTAAAGAAATTAAAGACAATAAAATAAAGTAAATATTAAGATAAAAAGGTTCTTTAATTTTAAATGAAATCAAATCTACAATTTCCACATCACCATTAATTGTATTAGTAATCTCGAGTTGAACCTGGTAAGAACCAAAAGTTAAATTTCGGAAGTAAACAAACTCATCCGAAAAATACTCGCTCCATTTTTCATCAGGATTTACTCTATAACGGTATTTATAATTCAACGGAAATTCTACATCGACAAGTGAAAAATCGATAAAAATATTGTTCTCATTGTTTTTTAATTCTAAGTTTTTGTTGATCAAATCAAACCACATAAACTTCTCATTATCAAACTTTTCTTCATTAATTTTTACACTTGTAATAATTAGTTGGTGACTTTTTTTAGCTTGATTAATTAATTGATTAAGATTTATCTTATACAATCCATTTTCTACACCCAATGTAAGTGTTTTTCCATCAAAAATAGACGAATGAATATCTTTGTTTACAAACCCTAACTCATTATTGATAGTGTATATTTTTTCTTGATCAAAAATCAATAAACTTCTGTTTGTCCCAATTACAATTTTTTGATCAAAAACATCTATTGAGCTTATATTTTCTCCAC
This sequence comes from Empedobacter sedimenti, assembly GCF_030005555.1. Lineage (GTDB taxonomy): Bacteria > Bacteroidota > Bacteroidia > Flavobacteriales > Weeksellaceae > Empedobacter > Empedobacter sedimenti. Next base: position 35,803 of record NZ_JASCQG010000005.1, read on the forward strand.
CAATTTTACGAATATCGATCTCTTTTAACTGACGTAATTGCTCACCTTTAATTTCTAATAAAAATACTTTTGAAAACTCTGTAGCAACCAAAATCTGATTATTACCAATGCACTTTATCATCTTCAACTTGGCTTCTTTAAACTGATTTGTCTGTAAATATGATGTAAAAGCTCCGTTTTCATATTTAAACAAACCGTCCATTGTAGAACCAAAAAAAACTGAATAATCATTCTTAGTTATAGACACAACATCTTTTGGAACGTTAGCTTGAGAATCAGCAAACTTCGTGTATTTTAAGTTATACAAATCATCAAAAATCAGCATTCCTGTTACTGAATTTGCAACAATAAATTGATCATTAAAATAGGTGAAATAATATGGTTTAATTGGTAAATAATTCTTAATATTTGCTTGAAAATCAACTTCAAACAAGCCTAAATTTGTCGAAACCCAAAATGAATTTTTATACTTAATAATACGATAAAAGCGTAATTCATTTGGTTTCAGATTATAATTAATTTCCTGAAAATCTTTGTTTTTCTCTTGAATAAATTTTGAATGCTTAAAACGATTATTCTCCATAAAAGCATAAAATTTTTCTCTGGACAAAAACGTTTTAATCAGTTCATTTTCTTTTATATACAAACCAAGTGGCGATAAAAAATAATCCTTACCATTGATTTTGAACATCTCAATTATTTTTCTATTATCAATAGTAGAATAATCAAGAAAATGATTCAAATGAATTTCAAAAACTCCTTTATCTAATGTTCCGAGATAAATTAAATTTTGCCGATCATCCAAAGCAAACTCATTTGGATACTCGGAAGTAATCTTAAAATTAACATTCTGATTGATAAAAAGATTGTTTTTGAACTCAGCGATCATTCCGTTTCCAGAACTATTATCGTACCCTGTAGTAATTAACGAATTTCGTTTGTGAGAAATAAACTGATCGCGAACACTAGAAACATCAATTTTATGATAAGTATTTTTTTTTGCTAAAAAATCATCTATATTGATAGTGAAAAATCCATTATATGTAGAAAAATAAAGTCTATTTTGATATAAATAAGCATTTAATAATCGATTAAAGCTGTTTACAAAAATCAATTTGTCTTTTGTTACCTCAAAAACTCCGTGATCTATCGTAGAAACATATAGCTTGTTTTTATACTTAAAAAAAGTAAGTGCCTCAAAAACAATATTATTACTTTTCTCAAAAGAAGGATTAGATATTTGTTGCGATTTCAAATCAATAATAGAAACTCCACCTTGCGTAGCAACATACATTAAATCATTATCTATAAATAATTTACGAACCCTATCTGAAACTAAACCTTTAGATGTATTAATCTTTTCAAAACCTTGTCCTGTAAATTTAACCAAGCCTTGTCCATAACTACCAAACCACATATTGTGCTGTTTATCTTCAGTAATCGTCGCTATATTATTGAATTGTATTTTTTCAAAACGTTTTAATAATTTAAAACTTTCCATATCTTTTACAATAACACCAAAACGAGATCCAACCCAAAGAAAATTTCTTGAGTCTTTGTAAATACTTAAAATTTCATTTGCAGGTAAACCGTTCTCGTAAGTATATTGTTTGGTTAATGTATATTGACCAAATACAAAACTTTGGAAAAGAAAAAAGAATACGAATAGATTACGAAATAACATTCGATAAAATTTTATAGCCTAACGAAGTGACTGGTAAGCTGATTTCACCATCTTTTGGTTCGCAATTCAAAATCAACACATTATTACGTTTATCAAACTTTTTGGCAAAATTTATATTCACCAAATAGGAACGATTAACTCTAAAAAAATTTGTTTGATTGATTAAACTTTCTACCTCTTTTAGTGTTTTAGTAACCATGTAAGCATCGTCTTTTGTAAAAATTGTACAATAACTATCGTCTGCTTTACAATAGATAATTTCGTCAATTTTAATTACTAAAACCTCTGTAATTGATGGAATAAAAATGATTCCGTGCTCATTTTTAAAGATGTTTTTTAAATCCTCATTACTTAACTCTTCTTCAATTTCATCTAAAATTGGCGAAGAATTCTCTATTTTTTGAAAAGAATTTTGTCTCTCATCAAACCGGTTTAATAAAGTTTTTAACTCCGCAATAGCAATTGGTTTCATCAAATAACCTAAACATCCCCATTGATTAACTGCTTGTAAAATATAATCGGAATGAGCTGTTGTAAAAATTACATCAAAGGTAATTTCATCAAAATAATCAAATAGTTTGAACCCAAATTCATTTGGCATCTGAATATCCAAGAAAACAATATCAGGGTTAATTTCATTAATTAGCTCAACGCCTTCTTTAACAGAACTTGCAGTATCAATCGATATAAAAAAATTTGGCAAAGCATGTTGAATAATTTTCTTAAGCCCTTGTTGTGCAAAATGTTCATCATCAATAATAAGTGCTTTGTAATTTTTCATGGTCTTGATTATTTCTCACAAATATAACTAAAAAAGGATGCTCTATAAGAACATCCTTTTATTTGAATCATTTATTGTATTATATTTTTTTTGACTTTAATTGCAAAAAAACGCAAGCGATAATTGCTCCGACAGAAGCCATTATAAAACCTACCCATAATTGCGAATTATAACCTAATCCCATCGCAATTGGAATTCCACCTAAAAAAGCCCCCAAAGCATTCCCAATATTGAAACTTGCTTGTCCAGCTGCAGCTGCTAAAGTTTCTGATCCCTTTCCGTTCTTAATCAACATCATTTGTATTGGCGAACCAATTGTAAAAGCTATTAAACCAGTTATAAATGACATGACATACGCCATAATTTCGTTATGAGATGTAAAATACACTACAACTAAACATATAGCCATTGAAGAAAATGAAATAATCGCGGCTTTATTAGGTGACATCGTATCTGCTAATTTTCCACCAATAAAATTCCCTACAAACATTCCTAAACCAATCAAGGTCATAATAATAGGAACTTTAGCCTTTGGTAAATTAGCAACGTTTGTCATTAAAGGAGAAATATAACTTATCCAAGCAAATAGACCTGATGTACCAATAGAAATCATTAATATTAGTACCCAAGCTTCCCATTTTTTAAAGAAACTTAACTGTTCTGTTAAACTTCCTTTATTTGTATTTTTAAGATTAGGTATCCAAAGTGATATAGCTAACATGGTGATTAATCCTAAACTTGTGATAATTCCGAAAGTTAAACGCCAAGAAAAAACTTGTCCTAGTTTTGTTCCTAACGGAACACCTACCAAATTAGCAAATGTAAGACCTGCAAACATAATAGAAATAGCCTGAGCTTCCTTTCCTTTTGTCGCTAGTTGAGCTGCCACAACAGATCCTACTCCAAAAAAAGCACCATGTGGTAATCCAGACATAAAACGAGCAATTAATAAGGTATTATAACTAGGAGCTATCACAAATAATGCATTAAAAATGGTAAATAAAAGCATATAAAAAATCAATACTTTTTTAGGAGAATATTTACTTGTAGCCATAATTAGTGTAGGTGCGCCAACCATAACGCCCATTGCGTACATGGAAATAAAATTTCCGGCTGTTGGAATTGAAATATTCAAATCCTTTGCAAAATCTTCTAACACTCCCATCATCGAAAATTCCGTCATTCCGATGGCTAAACCTCCCATTGCCAAGGCAAGTAAACTCTTTTGTACCATTTATTCTTCGTATAATTCTATCGGCAAACCGTCAGGATCTTCAAAAAAAGTAAACTTCCTTTGTGTATATTCATCCACACGAATTGGCTCTGCATTTATCTGATATTGCTTCAACTTCTCTATTTCTTTCTCAATATTACTCACTGCAAATGCCAAATGCCTCAAGCCAGAGGCTTCAGGACGAGAAACACGTTGTGGTGGATTGGGAAACGAAAAAAGTTCGATGCAATAATTATTTTGCAAAGCTAAATCTAATTTATAAGAATCTCGCTCTTCTCGGTAAACTTCTTGCAAAATTTCTAAGCCTAAAATTTCTGTATAAAAATGTTTTGATTTTTGGTAATCAGAACAAATTATGGCAATATGATGAATTTTATTTAATGTTAACATTGTTTATAGGTAATGATTGTTTTTTGCTCTTTCGTATTGTGGTGGCCAATTAATATCTTCCTTTAACTCTTTTGCAGCAAGCAATGCAAAGTATGGATCGCGCAATAATTCTCTACCTAAAAAGATTAAATCTGCTTCATTATTTTGAAGAATTTCTTCAGCTTGTTTTGCTTCAAAAATTAAACCTACAGCACCAGTTATTGTATTTACTTTATTTTTTATTGTAGATGCAAATAGAACTTGATAATTTTTTTTAACCTCAATTTTCTGTTGACTTACTCCTCCTCCAGACGATATATCCATTACTTCCACTCCTTTATCTTTCAGAATTTCACATAACTTTACTGTTTCTTCAAGATTCCAACCATTTTCTGCCCAATCAGTTGCTGACAAACGAATCCAAAGAGACTGAGTTGTTATGTATTTCTTCATTTCATCAACGATTTCTAAAACAAAACGAATTCTATTCTCGAAATTACCACCATAATCATCTGTTCTATAATTAATCAATGGAGATAAAAATTGATGAACCAAATATCCATGCGCTCCGTGAATTTCCAAAATCTCAAAACCAGCTTTAATAGCTCGTTCCGTCGCTTTTCCCCATTGTTTTATGACATCTTTTATTTCAGGAATTGATAATTTTTGCGGTGCTTCATCAGTTTCATTAAAAGGAAGATCAGAACTCGAAATTGTTTTCCAGCCATTTTTTTGGTCAGATTTTATTTGTTGATGTCCCAGCCAAGGCTTTTCTGTACTTGCTTTTCGTCCTGCATGCGCCAATTGTATTCCAGGAACACAATTATACTTTCTTATTTCTTGAGTTAACTTTAGATATTCAGTAATATGATCATCGTTCCAAATTCCTAAATCACCATACGAAATTCTACCTTCTGGTGTTACAGCTGTAGCTTCTTGAATTATTGCAGAAACTCCACCTACAGCCCTCGAAACATAATGTTGAAAATGCCAATCATTAGGAAATCCATCCTTCGCAGAGTATTGACACATTGGAGACATTATAATTCTATTTTTTAACGAGATAAAATCGTTTATATTAATCTGTTCAAACAGTTTATTCATTTGTAAAATCTTTTAATGCAATATAAATTTATAAGATTTATTCAATACTGACAAAAAACATGAATTTAAAAAAATCTAATAATCAGTTGAATATCGTGATAAATCGTTAAGCCTCAGAATAATTTTGAAGAAATCTTTCATTGTTTCTCACATTGTTCGTAATTTTACAAAAAAGTGAATTTTGGAAAAGAAAAAGATTGTCATTTTAGGTGCTGGATTTGCCGGACTTAAATTAGCCCGTAAATTAAATAATAACCCACACTTTTCTGTTACACTTATTGACCGCTATAATTACCATCAATTTCAACCTCTTTTTTATCAAGTTGCAACAGCTGCAATTAACGCAAGTGATATTTCATTCCCTATACGTAAAGTTTTTCAGGGAAGTAAAAATGTGAGCGTTCGTTTAGCAGAAGTTACGGCTATAAATAAAGAAAATAACGTTGTTGAAACTACAATTGGTGATTTTGCATATGACCACTTGGTTGTTGCCATGGGATGTACCACAAATTTCTTTGGTAACAAGCAAATTGAGGAACTATCGTTCCCAATGAAATCGACTAATGAAGCGTTAACGCTAAAAAATCGATTATTAACAAACTTTGAGAGTGCCTATTCTGCTGAATCTCCCGAAGAAATGGAAGAAATAATGAATATTGTTGTTGTAGGTGGAGGACCAACTGGTGTTGAGCTTTCAGGTGCAATTGCGCAAATGAAAAAATTTATTCTTCCGAAAGATTATCCAGATTTAGATTTCTCTAAATTGAATATCTACTTGATTGAAGGTAGTCCAAATTTATTAGGACCGATGTCTGATTTGGCTCATAAAAAATCAAAAGAGTATTTAACTGATTTAGGAGTAAATGTTTGGACAGAAGGACGCGTAACTGATTACGATGGAAAAACAATTTCTCTTGCTGATGGTCGTACCATCAAAACGCGTAATTTAATTTGGGCAGCTGGTGTTATGGGAAATGTCCCTGATGGAGTTGTGACAAAAGAAGAATTACAAAGAGGTTTCCGTATCAAAGTTGATCGCACAAGTAAAGTTGAAGGATCTAACAACATTTATGCAATTGGTGATATTTCTTACATGGAGACGCCAAAGTATCCACAAGGACATCCACAGTTAGCACGTGTTGCAGGAGATCAAGCTGTTAATTTAGCTAAGAATTTCGAAAAAATTGGTAATGGTGCTAATCAAGAAAGCTTAAATTTATTTGAGTATGATGATCCAGGATCTATGGCAACAGTTGGTAAACGTAAAGCTGTAGTAGATTTACCTAAATTCTCTTTCTCTGGACGTTTAGCTTGGTACACATGGATGTTTTTACATTTAATGTTAATCTTAACAGTACGTAACAAATTAGCTATTTTCTTAAACTGGGCTCAAACATATTTTACGAATGATTCTTCATTACGTATCATTGTTCGACCAACGAAAAAAGATTTTAGATTTAACCTAAAACAATATCGTCGTTTTCCAAAAAACAGAGATAAGGAAGTAGAAGCTTAGAAAAAAATCAATAAAAAAAGCCACTCGTAGATGAGTGGCTTTTAATTTATCTTGACTTCGTCGGATTACCTTTACGGTCGGTTTTAATTCTTTCAGTAGATATTTTAGCAGATGTAGCTACTTTTGCAGATTTTTTATATTTCTCAATGAATTCAAACAATCCATCAAAATCACCTGTCAAACTATTTCCATTTTGATCTTTTAAAGAAAAATTAGAACGTAATAAACTTCTGTTGTAATTATCGAAATAGTTTTCTAAGAACATACTACCTGATCTAAAATCTTCATCATATACATTCATAGAACCAGAACCTGTTATTGGCTCGTAATTAGACATCATTGGATCTTCAAAGTACTCAATGTAATCTATTCCACGATCATCGTTTTCTGTAACATAAGTTCCATTAAATTTTAAATCGCCTCTTTGATAAATTTTCATATATACATATGCTCCAGATAATCTTCCATTTGCAGGAACAGGATTTGTAGAAAACTCTACTCCATAATAATATCCTCCATCTTTTTGCTCGATGTCTGCAACTACAGCATTTCTTAAAGGGAAAGAATGTCCCATATAATTAATCTGTCCAACATTTACAATATCTGGCGCATCATAATAACCATCATCAGTATTAACACAAGAAGTTAATGATACCGAAGAAACAGCTAACATTGCTAAAAATATAATTTTTTTCATAATTTCTAAATTTTCAAACTAATAATATTATCCGTAAATACAAATAGCGTGCTAAAAAATAATAACAACTATTATTTGCATAAAAAAAGTGTTGCAAAAAAATGCAACACTTTTAGTATGAATATTTTAAAAATTATTATCCTTTGATAACAATCTCCATTTTTTCTTGTTCTTCTAAAGCTAATTCTAAATCAACTAAGATACGACCTGAATGTTCGTCAGCGATAATTTTTTTACGTTGAGCAATATCCATTTGTCTTTGTGGTGGAATTGTAAAGAAAGATCCTGCAGAAGCTCCACGTTGTACAGGTACAACAGCTAAACCATTTTTTACAGAATTTCTGATACGGTTATAAGCATCTAATAATCTTTGTTCGATTTTAGCAGAGTATTCAGAAGATAATTTAATTAAATTACTTTCTTCTTTCTCTGTATCTTTTACAATTGTATCTAATTCAGCTTTTTTGTGCTCTAAATGTTGTTTCATCGAAGCTAATTTTTCGTTGAAATCTGCAATTTGAGCATCTTTCTGAGAAATTTTAACTGTAAACTCACGAATACGTTTCTCAGCCAATTCGATTTCTAAACCTTGGTATTCAACTTCTTTTGCTAAAGCATCAAACTCACGATTATTACGAACGTTATCTTGTTGTTTTGTATATTTTTTAATTAAAGCTTCAGCATTTTTAATTGCTTCTTTCTTTAATTTAATTTCTTCATCCAAACCTTTTGTTTCGTCTACAACTTTTTGGATTCTTGTTTCTAATTGTGCAACATCATCGCTTAAATCATCCACTTCTAAAGGTAACTCACCTCTTGTATTTCTGATTTCATCTAAACGAGAATCAATTAATTGTAAGTCGTATAATGCGCGAAGTTTTTCTTCTACGCTTAGTTCTTTGATATTTTTTGTTTCAGACATAGTTAACAATAATTAACAGGATTGGTATTAATTCCAGAATTAAAGACCACAAAATTAGTAAATTTTTCTTTAAGATACGAAGTTATTAAGTTTTTTGTAAACTGTTCCGACTCAAAATGTCCAATATCTGCCAAAACAAGCTTATTTTCAGCTGTAAAAAAATCGTGATATTTCAAATCAGCCGTAATATAAACGTCTGCATCTGCCGAAATTGCATTCTTTATTGCAAAAGCACCAGAGCCTCCAAGTACAGCAACTTTCTTTATTTTTTTGTTTAATAATTTAGAATGACGAATAACTGGCGTATTCATTTGAGTTTTTAGATAATTGAAAAAATCAATTTCATCCATTTCATTTTCCAATTCTCCAATCATTCCAATTCCAACATAATTGTTCTGATTATTCAACGAAATAACAGAATACGCAACTTCTTCGTACGGATGGTTTTTGAATAAAGCATTCATAATATCACCTTCCAAATGTTGTGGCATTACGACTTCTATACGTGTTTCGTTTACTGTTTCCAATTTCCCTATTTCACCAATAAAAGGATTTGCTCCAGCAATTGGTCTAAAATTCCCACTACCTTCTACTGTAAATCCACACGAATCGTAATTACCAATTTTACCTGCTCCAGCTTCATACAACGAAGATTTCAATTGCTCTACATGTTTGGTTGGTACATAGGTAATCAATTGTTTGATCGTTTGTGATTTCGGAATTAAAATATTAGTATTCAATAAAGCTAATTGCTCAGAAATCTTGAAATTAACTCCAACTTTCGAATTATCTAAAGCCGTATGCGTCGCATAAATATTGATTCCATTTTTGATCGCTGTCATCACTGCTTTTTCAACATAATTTTTTCCGTTCAATTTCTTTAAACCTGAAAAAATTATTGGATGAAAACTCACAATCAAGTTACAATTTTTCTCAATCGCTTCTTCTACAACTTCTGGCGTTGTATCCAACGTAATCAAAATTCCTGTAACCTCATCATTGTAATCACCAACTAGTAAACCTACATTATCAAAATCCTCTGCATACGCCAAAGGCGCTATCTCTTCCATCGCTGATGCGACATCTTTTACTCGTATCATTTATTTTTTTAAAAGCAATTTTTCTGTAGGTAAATCATTCTCGATTCCCTTCCAATACGATTCAAAATTAAACTTTTCTAATAATTTTTTAGAAGCTACATTATCAGGATCGATGACAGCCATTACTTGTAAATCAGGAAATTTTTCTTTTGATTCTGCCAATAAATGTTCGCAAATCATTGACCCAAAACCTTTTCTCCAAAATTCTTTTTTTAACAAATAGCCAATTTCAAGTGAATTTTCGATGTGTTTATTGTAAACTAATTTACAATCACCTAAAAGATTATCATTTTCATCATAAACTTTGAAAAAACCTAAATTTTCATCAACTTCTCCTTTTTCTAAAATTGATGTAAATTTATGATTTGCTTGCTCTTCACTCAAACCTTTGCCAGAGATGTATTTCATTACTTCATCATCTTGCACAAGTTTAAAAAAGTTATTAAAATCTGTAGGTTTATATTTTTCGAACCGAATTTTCTTCATGAAATTTTGTTAATGCTTTTAATAAATTGATTTGATTTATCGTACGATTAAGATTTTGTTTTGGATAAGAAATCGAATAATAAATATCGTTTTCTAAATAATCTGCCAAAAATCTTACCGCCTGAATATAAATTACAATATACGCAACAAAATCCATATTGTCAAGCTCAGTTGGAGTCAAGACATTTTTTAAATGTTCCTGAAAACCATCTTTAACAGCTAAATAATAGTCTTCTGAAAATCCATTTTCACCATTCGGATCGTCTTCTGCCTTTAGATTTGCATAGGTACGAATCATGTCTCCAAAATCGCACATAATGTTCCCAGGCATTATTGTATCCCAATCTATAACTGCGATAGCTTGCGAATGATTATCATTGTTGAATAAGAAATTACTGATTTTTGCATCAGCATGAACAACACGTTTTGGAAAATCAATTTTAAGATAATCTTCAATTTGATATAAATTATCTAAAATATAAGCGACTTCTTCTTTTGTTTCTTCTAAGCGTTCAGTTGAAGCATTTTCTAATGCTTTCTTAAAATCGTTGACACGTTTCTGATAATCTAAAAACCCTACAATTGAAGGATGAATTTCATCTACATTTACATCAGATAAATATGAATGAAACTCACTGATTGTTTTAGCAGCTTCATATGCTTGTTCTGCAGATTCTACTTTCTCAAAACAAATAGAATTTGGAATAAAGGATGTCATTCTCCAAATTTCACCATCTTCTTTTGCTAATAAATTACCCTGCAAATCTTTTACAATTTCAATTACTGAATTTTGATAATTTTTAGCTTTTAGATGATTCGAAATAATATCAATATTGTTTGAAATTACTTCTGGTTGTGGAAAAACGTGTGTATTGATTTTTTGTAAAATATATTTTTTTCCTTCATACTCAACCTCATAAGTAGAATTAATCCAACCAGAATTGATTGGATTAACACTTACTTGATCAATATTTTTGAAATAATGTTTTAATATTTTCTCCATTATACTACTTCCAAAGTGCGTTTGGATACTTTTGATCGTTGATTAAATTTTGAATAGAATTTACAACTACTTCTCTATCTTCCGGATATGTCATTCCGAACCAATTATCATCAGATTGTTTTACAATCACCTCTAATTGATCTTCTTTAATCATATCATTGACAACTTTAGGTAAAAAGAATTCTGCCTTAAGTTGAGATGCGTTCTCTTTTAGAAATTCTTCAAATTTATCTTCTAAATTTCTAAAAATAGATGGATGAAGTACAAAGAAATTCATTGATACAGGAGAACTCTCATCTAATGGTGCTACAACATCGTTTTCTTCGTATACAATTTCTCCTTCCTCATTAGAAAAGATATTTGTACGTTCTACAACATTTGCTAACAAACCATTTTCTACGGTACAAACACCTCTTGAAACAGAACCATTTTCACTAATTGTATTGGCTAACTTATAAGCAACCATACCATAGCTATTTGCCGTAATTTTATCTTGTTGAACTAATTCGCTTGCTTTTTCAAAAGCTTTTCGTCCATAAAAATCATCTGCATTAATCACAATAAATGGATTATTTAAATGATTTTTCGTAATTAATAACGCATGTCCAGTTCCCCAAGGTTTTTCGCGTTGTTCTATTGTATCGTAAATACTTCTTGGTACTGCAGTATAAGTTGTTTGTAAAACAAATTCTACAGAACCTCCTTTACTTTCAATAATATTCTGAAAATACTTTTTTGTTTCATTATTCAAATGTTCATTGATAATGAATACATAATGTTTGATTCCACAAGAAAAAGCATCATAAATAGAATATTCCATTAATGTTTCTTTGCTTGGTCCTATTGGATCAATTTGTTTTTGACCTTTGTAACGGCTTCCCATTCCTCCAGCCAAAATGACTAATGATAGTGCTTTATACTCCATAATTTTCGAATCCGAATACCGGTTTTCTCGTTTTATATTTTCCTCTTGTAAAGTCTGGCATTTCTTGAGATGCTCCGTTTCCTTCGATTGATTTTTCACTTAAAGGAGTTACTGCATACCAAGTTGCTAAATCATAAACATCAAAAGGGAATTCTTTGTTTGCTTTAATACATTCGATAAAGTCATTCATTAAGAAGAAATCCATTCCTCCATGTCCTGCTCCTTCTGCTTGAGTTTGATATTTTGTCCAATATGGGTGATCGTGTGTTTTTAAATAATCTTCAGAGTTACCCCATTTGTGAGAGTGATTCATATCTTTCTCAAAATAGATAAATCCTTGATTAAATCCTCCTGAACCAATATCTTGCCAAATACCATCTGTTCCTTGTACACGGAAACCTAAGTTATAAGGACGTTGTAATGATGTATCATGTGTTAATAAAATAGTTTCTCCGTTCTCACATTGTAACATTGTTTGTACAATATCACCTTGTTTGAATTTTACTTTCGCATTTGGATGATCTGCACCTCCATTTTTCACGATATAATCTGTAAGACCAGCTTGTTTAGAAGCCATAGAAGTAAGATGTGTAATACGATTTCCTCTATTTACATCAAACATAGTTCCTACAGGACCTAAACCATGTGTTGGATATAACTCTGCATTACGCTTTACATAATGATCTGTACGCCAAGCAGCTTCTGAGAAACCTTTTTCTCCGAATTCAACTCCTCCACCATAAGGTTGTTTACCGTCATTAAATAATACGTTTCTTAAATCGTGTTGGTAACCACCTTGACCATGTAAAATAGTTCCGAACATTCCTTTACGAACCATGTTCATTACAGCCATAATATCACGACGGTAACATACGTTTTCCATCATAAATACAGGAACTTTCGTTTTTTCGTATGTATCTACATAATCCCAACACTCTTGTAAATTCATAGCTCCACACACTTCTAAACCTACAATTTTACCAGCTTTCATTGCTGCAATTGCTTGTTCAGCATGAAATTCCCAAGGAGAAGAAATTACAACTGCATGAATTTTTTTGTCTTTATATAACTGTTTGTATCCATCTAAACCTTTGATGTATTTAGCTGGTTTCTTTTTATGTTTTGCGAAAATTTTGTTACAACGATCAATCATTCTTTGATCTGGCTCTGCAATAGCAACAACTTCGACATCATTTCTTTTTAATAACTCATCAAGATGAACTTGTCCTCTCATCCCGCAAGCAACCATACCTACTTTTACTTTAGTTATTTTTCCTGAAAAATCGAATAAAGAATCAGGAGATACCAAAGCTACAGTAGAAGCTGCAGCAGTAGATTTAATAAAATTTCTTCTGTCCATAGTGGTTTTTGAATTTTGTTTTCTTAAAATTTTTAAGATTGCAAAATATTAAAAAAGATTCAAATATTGTAATTAATTCAACCTAATATTAGTATGATTTTGGAAAATCCTTAGGAAATACTATTATAAATTCTGTAGCCGAATAATTTTCCGATTCTGAGTCTAGAATAGATAATTTTTCACCACTCGACTCTAGGATTTCTATCACTGCAATCTTCAATTTTGGTTTTTCACGTTGCAGAAACCAATAAATACCACCATAATTTTTAGAATGATAGTCACCATTGAAGTGTATAAACAAATTTCCTTGCTCAAAATTGTTCAAAATAGACTCAGCCATCGTAGCATCTTTTAATGCTTGCGCTGCAACAAATTGTTTTGCTTTTTCACCAGCATGTTCGCCCATCATACTCATCATTTCTGGATATCCTGGTGCTTTATAATCTATAGTTAATGGTAATTTTACTATGAATGATTTTTCTTCATCAGAAATAGTATCTAAACTTGATAATCCATTCTTAGCAACATAAGAAGCATACTTTCTTGTTACATTTGTTGCAACGAATTTTAGTTGATGATCTTTTGCAAAATCTACCAATGGCTTATAATCCGTGCCATAGTTTTGCCACAATTTAGTATTCGTCTGAAAATCTTTATCTGTAATCTTACCCGTAACATAATCAGATAAGTTACTCTGTTGATGACGTTCAAACATTTCAGCTCCAAGAATTAATTGATCCTTTTTAATCTGATACAACGCTTTTGTAGTTTGTAATTGCAACCAATGATTTATTGCATTATTATGATACTCACCAAAAAGTACAACATCATATTTGGACAACTCTTTTATCATTGATCCAAAATCGACTTTTTTCTCTTTTTTATTATAAATTTGATAATTCATTAGCTCTTGCGCAGTAAGATTTAGCGAAAAAAAAGTAACTAGAATACAAATAATCTTCTTCATTCAAATTCAATTAATCCTTGATTGTAACAAAATAACAAAAAACAATACATATTAAGTAAATAAAATTCATCTACTATGAATAAAGTTCTTGAAATAAACCAACTTACAAAACGATTTGGCAGTTTTACTGCTGTTAATGACATTAGCTTTTCTGTAGAAAAAGGAAATGTTTATGGACTGCTTGGTCCCAATGGTAGTGGAAAATCTACTACATTAGGAATGATACTTAACGTTATTAATCCTACAAATGGCTCATGGAAATGGTTTGGTGAGGAACCAAATACAAATTCGCTTAAAAAAATTGGTGCTATTATAGAAAGTCCAAAATTTTACCCTTATTTATCTGCCCAAAAAAATCTTGAGATTGTTGCTGATATTAAGGAAGCTGATTATAGTAAAATTGACGAAAAACTTGAATTAGTTGGACTTTTATCACGTAAAAAAGATAAATTTCAGCATTATTCTTTAGGAATGAAGCAACGTTTGGCAATTGCTGGAGCCTTACTTAATGATCCTGAGGTATTGATTCTTGACGAGCCTACAAATGGACTTGATCCGCAAGGAATTATCCAAATTAGAGAGTTAATTATAAAAATTGCAGAACAAGGAACAACAATTATTTTGGCAAGTCACTTATTAGATGAAGTAGAAAAAGTGTGTTCACATGTTGTTGTACTTAATCAAGGTAAAATGCTTTATGCAGGTTCGGTAGATCAAATGAACTCGAGCTTTGGTACTATAGAAGTTTCTGCAAGCAATATGGAAAGTTTAGAATATACTCTAAAAACACTTCCTTTTGTAAGTAAAGTAACAAAAAACAACACCAAAATTGTAGCTGTTTTAAGTGAAGAAAAAGATCCTGCTGAAGTAAATAAATTATTGTTTGAGCAAGGAATTATCGTCAATCATCTTATAAAACGAAAAGAATCTTTAGAGCAACAATTCTTCCAATTAATTCAAAACCAAAAAAACTAAGCCATGAATAGATTATTAAAAATAGAATGGAATAAAATATTCTACAACACAGGTACACGTGTATTTATCATTTTATATTTTGTAATGATTGCATTAATGGGTGCTACTTTACCTAATATAAAACCAAATATTAATGGTTTAGAAATTAATTTCATCAAACTTGGTGCTTTAGACTTTCCTGCAATTTGGCACAATATCACTTGGTTGATAGGCTTTGGAAAATTCTTCTTAGCTATTATTGTGATTAATAATATTACAAATGAATATTCTTTCGGAACTTTCAAACAAAACACTATTGATGGTTTAACGAAAACAGAATTTTTAAATACAAAAGTGTTGATGAATTTAGCGATTACGCTTTTATCATCATTATTGGTTGCAGTTTTAGTTTTCACTTTAGGCTCTATCTTTAGTGAGAAATTTGACTTTGTAAATGGAATTGAATTTTTAGCAGGATATTTTGTAGAAATATTTGCTTACATAGTTTTTGCTATGTTTTTATCTTTTTTATTAAAGAAAAGTGCTTTTGCAATTCTTTCTTTAATTGTGCTAAACATTACAGAATCTATCTTAAAAGGTGCTGAATTTTTAGTTAGATTTAGAAATAATCCTGCTGAAGGTAAAGACGCTACATTTTTTACAGATTATTTACCTTTAAACTCTAATTCAAAAATAATCGATTATCCTTCTATGGATATTAGCGAAGCAATGATGGGGAAGAAACTCTTTACTGCAGACCATGTACAATGGGAGTTTTTTGGAATCAGTGTATTTTACATTATTCTTTTCTTAGGATTATCATTATTTATCATCAAGAAAAGAGATTTGTAAAACAACTTTTGATAAAATAATAACATAGAAAAAGCCTCCAAAATTTGGAGGCTTTTTTGCATTTATATCTTAATGACTACTTTTTATATTAAATAGTTTCTTAAAAATTGTAACTAATGCAACAACAATCAATCCTGCTATTAGAGCTACGATAATTTCACTAATCATAACCGGAACATTTGTAGGTAAATGATGGTGAATATAATCTATGTTATGAGCAAATATTTGTCCAGATACCATCAACAAAGCAATTGTACCTACAAAACCTAATATTTTAATAACAAAAGGTAGTGCATTCACTAAAAAATGTCCTAAAGAAGAGACAGCTCCTTTATCATTTGATACTTTGATTAATTTGTAACCCGCATCGTCCATACGAACAATTAAAGCTACAATACCATAAACACCAACTGTTGCAATAATTGCAATAGCAGAAACGGTAAGTATTTGAATCATCCAAGGTTCTTCTAAAACTGTACTTAAAGCAATAATGACAATCTCTATTGATAAAATAAAATCTGTTGTAATTGCAGATTTTACTTTTGATTTTTCTGATACCTCTTTCTTTTCCTCTTTATGATCTTCCTCTATTACTTCTTTTCCTTTTTTAGCACGATGAAAAATAAATTCGATAATTTTTTCAACTCCTTCAAAAGCCAAATAAAATCCACCAACAATCAAAACGTATTTTACTGCATCCGGCAAATAATGATTAAGTAATAAAACAATTGGTACAATAATTAACTTATTGATAAAAGAACCTTTTGTAATTGCCCATAAAACAGGAATCTCTCGTGAGGATAAAAAACCCGTTGCTTTTTCTGCATTTACGGCTAAATCATCACCTAAAATTCCCGCTGTTTTACTTGCTGCTACTTTGCTCGTAACCGCTACATCGTCCATCAAAGCTGCAATATCGTCTAATACTGCAAATATTCCTGAAGCCATATTTCTATTAAAATTTGTGTTGTAAATGTAAAACTATTGATTGATTATTTTTGATTTTCTTTTAAAGTTAAATCACCTAAAGTTCGAAAAAAGTCATCTTCCTTTTCTGTAGCTTCAGCTTTAAAATTCAACGTCTTTTTATCTTCATCTGTATAAATAAGATAAACGTTTAAACCATCTTGACAAACATCTTTTCCTTTCGTAATTTTTTCTTTAAAATATAAAAAACCCAGTTCATCTTCTTTAATAAACTTAAGCTCTCCACTACATCCTTCTGATGTATAATTGATTAAGTATTTTTTATCTTTTGTGATAGTTAGCTCAACATTAAAAAGTGCATCAGCTGCAGCTTGATATGCTTCACCTACAAACACTTTTGATTGAGCAAAACTAAATGTACTTACAAACAAAGCAATTGTTAAAAGTATGTTTTTCATAGATTGATTATTTCGCGATAAAGTTAAACTAATTCAAAAAAATAACGAATAAAATATGCCTCATTACATGACAAAATTTATTATTCAGATTGCTTACGAATTCATTTTCAAAATCATTAATTTTGCTTTTCTAATTTTCGGAGTATGAATGTATATGATTTGATTGTTGATGATAAAGAAGAAATTTCTTTGAATGATGTTTTTTTGGATGATGATAATTTACAAAAAGTAAAACAACTAGTTAAAGAACATCGATATATAGAGGAATTGAACAAATACAATTTACCTGTTAACAACAAAATTTTATTACATGGTTTTTCTGGTTGCGGAAAAACAACATCTGCAAAAGCAATTGCTCATGAAATCGGAAAACCTATATTGATTCTTAATCTTAGCAACATTGTTTCGTCTCGAATTGGCGAAACTTCTCAAAATATTCGAATGCTTTTTGATAAAGCTGCACGAGAAAAAGCCATTCTTTTTTTAGACGAATTTGATCAAATTGGTAAAGCGCGCGGAAATGATGACAAAGATGTTGGAGAAATGCGACGATTAGTCAATACTGTAATTCAGTTGATTGATTATCTGCCACAAAACTCGTTATTGATTGCTGCAACAAATCACGCTCATATCATTGATGTTGCTCTATTGAGAAGATTTCAGTTAAAAGTTGATTTCAAAATGCCTACTCCAGAAATGTTAGACGATTATTATGATAAAATTTTAGCTACTTTTCCGGAAGATATTAAACATCTGAACCGAAAATATGAAATCTCTTTTGCCGAAGCCAAAGATTATGCGCTAACAAGTGTAAAATCGTTATTGATTAAAAAGCTGGAGCAACAAGAATTATCTAAAGTAACGGATTAATATGGAAGACGAAAGAGTTTATTTTAGAGAATTAGAAGAATCGGATGCAAATCGTTTGTTCGAAATTTACTCAAACGCCGAAGCTATGAAGTTTCGTGAAACTGAACCAATGAAAACGATTGATGATGCCTACAAAATGTTGACTCGTGATAAAGAAATGAAACAAACATCGTATGAGTTTCGCTTTGCTATCATAGAAAAACAATCAAATATTTTAATCGGAACAATAATGTATCAACCAGTTGGTGACAAAGCCATTATTGGCTATTCTATTGACGAAAAATTTTGGAACAAAGGCTACGGAAGTTCTGTTGTAAAAATTATGATAAATGAATTGATTTCTAAAAAATTTCATCTATTAGAAGCTTGGGTAAAAAAAGGCAACCTTTCTTCGTGCAAAGTTTTAGAGAAAAATCTTTTTCAATCAATCTCTCAAACTGTTCATCCTAATTTAAATTTATATCAGTACCACATTTTCAATTCTTAAGTTTCGCTTAAATTCAATTTTCGCTACCAATAAATTTTACAACACAGCCTAAATTTACATCTGTAAACAACTAGATGTAATGGTTTTTAATATTTTCATATTATTTCTTGGCGCAATATTAGCTTTTTGGATAAGTGCAATTTGTGGTGGTGGAGCAAGCTTGATTCTTATTCCGATTCTCAATTTAATTATTCCAACATCAGTTGTACCATTTTCGTTAACAATCGGAACTTTTACAAGCTCTGCTTCTCGTATTGCTGCTTTCCGAAAATCTGTACATTGGAAAATCTTTTTTTGGTTTGTACCATTTTCTATTCCTGCTGTCCTAATGGGAGCGTATCTAATCAAATACATCAACCCTATTTACTTACAATTAATTGTTGCTGTATTACTGATAGCAAATGTTCCTCAATTATTTTTAACTAAAAAAGAACAAAATAAAGAGGAGAAACCTTCTCCAAAATACATTTTAGCAATTGTTGGGTTTTTAGCTGGATTTGTTTCAGGAATTACAGGCGCAATTGGTTTATTATTTAATCGATTTTACCTAAAGTATGGTTTAACAAAAGAAGAAATCATCGCTACACGAGCTGCAAACGAAATCATTTTGCATTTAATCAAGCTCGTTATCTATATTATTCTTGGTTTATACTCAAAAAATGCTTTGTTACTTGGTTTAGCGATTGCTTTGGCTTCTATCGTTTCGTCATATACTGTCAAATATATCTTACCATTTTTCAGCGATTTTATTTTCAGAAAAGTGGGATATGCTGCAATGGTGGTTTCTGGCATCACACTTTTTTATACAAGTTCTCAAAAAATAATCAATCAAGATAATATACACATTTCTACTATCGAAAAAGGAGATGAAAACCAAACAACACTAAAATGGCGCAACAGTGATTTTGTATTAGAATATTCTTTAGATGGTGAATTTGAAGTAGAACGTCCAATTCATCCAAACGAATTACCTGATAATTTATTGAAAAAATACAACGAAATTTTAGCTAATTACGACGAAATTCATTTAGAGAAAGTTTTCAAGATTGGAGAAGATAGCTATGAATTTTACTATATTAAAGACAAGAAATTAACTAAATTAAAATTTGACTAAACATTAAAAGTAAACGATTGTATCAATTTTAAAAATAATAACAATTCCTTTTCGTTATTTTTCTTAAGTTTAGCGTCTAAATACTACAAAAAAACATATGATACAAAAAGACACCCCAAAATTAGTCAAAGCTTGGGTTTCTTATGATTGGGCAAATTCTGTGCATTCATTAGTTATTGCTTCAGCAATTTTCCCTGTATATTACGGAGCTTTAACGCTTTCTAGTTCAGAAAATCCAACCAAAATATTAGGTCTTCTACCAGAAACTGCATTTAATTTCTCCTTAGCAATCGCCTTTTTTATTGTAATTGTTATGTCACCCGTTTTATCATCAATAGCGGATGTAATTGGAAACAAAATCAAATTTTTACGTTTTTTCTGTTACTTAGGATCTCTTTCTTGCATGGGAATGTTTTTTTATTCAGATTCAAGTTTAAATTGGTTAGGATTATTACTTAACATCACTGCAAGTATAGGCTTTTGGGGAAGTTTAGTATTTTACAACGCCTATTTACCAGAAATAGTTTCAGAAGAAAAAATGGACAAAGTTTCGGCACACGGCTATATGTTTGGGTACATTGGCTCTGTCGTGTTACTTACAATTTGTTTAGCGATGATACAATTTGCACCAGAAGAAAAACAAGGCTTTTTTACGCGATTAAGCTTTTTATTGACAGGATTTTGGTGGATTGGTTTTGGGCAAATAGCCTTAAGAACTTTACCAAATAAAAAATTAAACCGCGAAATTCCGAAAGATATTATCAAATCGAGTTTCAAATCTTTGAAAGAAACGTTTCATCACTTAAATCAATTCAAAAACTTAAGAATATTTTTAGCTGGATTTTTCTTTTATAGTTTAGCCATGCAAACCATTTTCTTGATGGCCGCTTTATTTGGAAGTTCAGAAATTGGAATGGAATCTTCAGAATTAATTTTAACTATTCTTTTAATTCAGATAGAAGCTGTTTTAGGAGCTTGGCTATTCTCTTTTCTATCTGGTAAAATAGGAAACAAAAAAACATTGTTAATCGGTATTTTTATCTGGATTATCACATGTATTATTGGTTATTTAATCAATAAAAATGATCCAAATGTAAAAACTCAATTCTATATAATGGCAGCAATGGTTGGCTTGGTAATGGGTGGAATTCAAGCACTTTCTCGCTCAACTTATGCCAAATTATTACCAGAAACAGAAGACACAACAACCTATTTTAGTTTTTATGATGTTTTTGAGAAATCTGCCTTGTTTTTAGGTTTAGTTATTTATGGATTATTAATTGAATATTCGGGCGGAATGAAAGCTTCTGCACTTGCTATGGGCGTTTCGTTTGCAATTAGTTTTGTCATCTTATTATTCTATAAAATGGAAAAAAAATAAAGCTCAAATTGAGCTTTATTTTTTTATAATCTATTTTTCTCCGAACTACTTTTTGACTGTTCTATATTAAATTTCTTTCCAAAATTATAGGTTACACTAAAACGATAATATCGTGCAGATTGTCCAGTATAAACAAACTTTGTATTGTTACTATAACTAGTATCTTGCCAAGCTCTATCTTTTAAAACATTGCTAAGATTAAGTGATAACTCCAATTTTTTAGCAAGAAATAATGCTCTAAAACCTAAAGATGTTCCCCAAGCTGCTCTACTTCTTGAAATTCCGTCTATTGATTTTGTTGTATAATTTGTGGTATGATTAAACAATAACGTTTTCGCTTTATTTAATTCAAGGTTATTTGTTAAACGAAATTCTCCCGTAAAACCATCTAGTACATAATTTGTTTCTGGAATAATTCCTTCCGTTTTTTTGTAATACAAATCGATTGCTCCATTCACTTTCCACCATTTTAAAAGCTTAAAGTTTATATTCTCGCTAATTCCATAACTTTTAGAGTCTGCGTAATTAAATGGCATCCAATTTTGTGTATTCTGATCAGGATTTACAATGACTACTTGACTAATTTCGTTTGTAGAATTACGATAATATAAAGTTGTAACAGCTAAATCTTTAAACGCATATTCCAATTCGTAATTATAAGAATAAGAAGGTTTTAAATTTGGATTACCTTGTGCAAAAGAATATGGCGAATAAATAGTTCTGAACGGATTCAATTGTCCCATAAAAGGACGTTCTATACGACGCCCTACATTGATACTGAACGAATGATTCTCTGATGCTTTATACATTAAATAAGCTGTCGGAAATAATCCATCATATTTATATTTATCGTGTTGGTTTTCTTGAGGTGAAAAACCTTTAGCATCAGTATTTTCGTAACGCAAACCAACTTTTGCAGACCATTTTTCTGAAAGATCTTTTTCTACAGAAGCATACAGCGCAAAAATATTTTCATCATAATAAAATCCATTACTTTGGTTTTCATCATAAATTGGTGCACCAGAACTTGTGTTAAAGAATTGATTATCGCTATCATTACTCGTCCAACTGTAACGTCCTCCATAATTTAATTTCCACTTATTTATAGGATGTTCCATGTCGACATTCAAGCTATAATTATTTGCTTTTTGATCAGATAAACTTTTATTCCCTTGAAAAGCCGATTTATCTTCAATATTTTTTGAATCAAAAAAACGGTTTGAAGTAACACTTGTATTACTGTTATTAAAATTTACCCAGTCAAAATCAAACGTTAACTTCTTACCAATTGTGTCCATTTTATAAATCACATGATAATTTAGCGTATTGTATTTCGTGTTACTTCTTGATCCGTTTCTATCATTTAAAATATAACTTAACAATTCGTTTTTATCTAAACTATTAACTGTAGTTTTTGTTCCGCCCGATCCTTTGCGATTACCTTCATATAAGTCTATTGTAAAACCTGTTGTTAACTTATCCGAAAGTTGATAATCTAATCCTAATTTTCCTCCTATATTTCTGTTTTTTCCACTATTTTTTTCTCTTTCGGTCCAAACTTCATTTGTTTTTGTAAAATAAATATCAGATTGACCAATACCATCATACTCTCCAAAACCTCCAAAAATATTTGACACAACAGTCCATTTATTTTTACGATAATTAAACGATGCACTATTGTTCCAATATGGTTTGATATAATGTTGTAACGATGACGATAAAGTACCATTCCAAGAATCTTTTTTTCCAGATTTTAGAACAATATTCAAAATACCGCTATTCCCTGCAACTTGATATTTTGCAGGAGGATTTGTAATAATCTCTATCTTTTCGATATCATCTGCTCGAAGCGTTTTTAAATAATTAATCAATTGTTCACCTGAGATTTCTAGCAAACGATCATCAACCATTACACGCAAATTACTTTTTCCGATAATTGAAACAACATCATTATCAACTTTTACACGTGGAGCAAGTTTCAGTAAATCAATCGCATCTCCTCCTCTTGCACCTTCAGCCATATCTGCATTGAAAATAATTCGATCTACTTTTTTCTCAACAAGCTTTTTCTGACTTTTTACTACAGTTTCTTTTAAAGTAATGTTTTCAGTTTTTGGAACAATAATAACGCCTAAATCTTGGTTCTGATCAATTACTAGTTCAACAGAATGAATCAATACACCAGCTTCTTCCATTCGGAAAGTATATTTTCCGTTTGCTAATGCTACCGAAAACATTCCGTTTTCATCTGTAGAAATTTCTTCAACAATTTGATTATCTTTTAAGATAATAATATCAGTTAACGCAACTGGTTTTTGATCCGAATAATGTAGAGCTCCTTTATATTGCTGTTGTGCAAAAATAGTTGTGGTGGCAAATAAAAGTATTGGAATAAATAATTTGTTCATATTAGGTGTCATTTCTTAAATGACGCATGATTTATAAAAAAGTTACACAAAAATTAAAACTATTATCAATTTCCTTAAGATTTGAAAATTCAATCCACAAAAAAAGAGCTTTAAATAAAGCTCTTTTTTTATATTTCTTTTCTTAAACGTGCAACCGGAATATTAAGTTGTTCGCGGTATTTTGCAATTGTTCTTCGTGCAATTGGATAACCTTTTTCTTTTAGAATTTCGGTTAGTTTTTCGTCTGTCAAAGGCTTTCGCTTATCTTCTTCAGCAATTACATCTTGTAAAATACGTTTAATTTCTCTTGTCGAAACCTCTTCTCCATCTTCGTTTGTCAACGATTCTGAGAATAAATCTTTAATCAAAAACGTACCATAAGGTGTTGATACATATTTAGAATTTGCTACACGAGATACTGTCGAAATATCCATTCCAATACGATCCGAAATATCTTTCAAAATCATTGGTTTAATTTTCGTTTCATCTCCCGTTAAAAAATACTCTTTCTGAAACTTCATAATTGCTTCCATCGTATATAAAAGCGTATTACGACGTTGTTGAACTGCATCTATAAACCATTTTGCAGAATCTAGCTTTTGTTTTACAAACATAACAGCTTCTTTCTGCTCATTTGATTTATTTTCCGTTTTCTTATAAGTATCAAGCATTTCTGCAAAAGCACTTGAGATTTTCAATTCAGGTACATTTCGTCCATTTAATGATAATTCTAAATCTCCATCATTGATATTAATCGAAAAATCTGGCGTTATTTGCTCAACAATTTTACTACTACTCGAAAATGATTTTCCTGGTTTTGGATTTAATCGTTCAATTTCAGAAATTGCATCACGTAACTCATCATCATCTACATCATATTTTGCCATGATTTTAGAATAATGCTTTTTTGTAAAAGCGTCAAATGATTCTGTAATTAATTTTTCTGCTAATTCTACTGCTTCAGTTTCTACTTTACTCTCTAATTGAATCAATAAACATTCTTGCAAATTACGTGCACCTACTCCAACTGGATCCATGTGCTGAATATAATTTACCAAAAGATTCTCTACCTCATCAGGAGAAGTATAAATATTTTGAGAGAAAGCTAAATCATCTACCAAAGATTTTACATCGCGACGCATATATCCATCATCGTCAATGTTTCCTAGTATAAATTCTGCAATTTTAAACTGATCTTCAGTTAATCTATAAGTGTACAATTGTCCTGTCAAAAACTCAATAAAACTCTCTCCTTGTGCATAAGGAACAGATTTATCTTCGTCATCGTCACTATAATTGTTTGTATACGTTTTGTAATTCGGAACATCATCATCGCTCAAATAATCATCAATATTGATATCACTTGTGTCGATTACTTGTTCGTCGTTATAATCATCATTCTGATTATCCCACTCATCTTGCTCTCCTCCATAATCTTCGTCATATTCAGAAGATTGATCATCCAAGGCAGGGTTCTCTTCCATCTCTTCTTTAACACGTTGCTCGAAAGCAACAGTAGGAAGCTGAACCAACTTCATCAACTGAATTTGTTGAGGAGAAAGTTTTTGTTGTAATTTGAGATTTAATTCCTGCTTTAACATATTGTGGATTTTGGCTAAAAAAACGGATTTCTCCTAAATATACGTTATTTAAGAGAAAATCCGAGTAAATATTTTAATTAAAATTCTGCGTTATTTGGTGTTCTTGGGAAAGGAATTACGTCGCGAATGTTCCCCATTCCTGTTACAAATAAGACTAAACGCTCTAATCCTAAACCGAAACCAGAATGTGGAACAGAACCGAAACGTCTTGTGTCGCGGTACCACCATAATTCTTCTTTATCGATTCCGAATTTATCCATTTTTTCGTCTAAAACTTCTAAACGCTCTTCACGTTGAGAACCTCCGATGATTTCTCCAATTCCTGGGAATAAAACGTCCATTGCTCTTACAGTTTTACCATCTTCGTTCATACGCATGTAAAATGCTTTGATTTCTGCTGGATAATCAAATAAGATAACTGGCGTTTTGAAGTGTTTTTCAACTAAATAACGCTCGTGCTCTGATTGTAAATCAGCTCCCCAACCTTCGATTGGATATTTGAATTTACCTTTTTTATTTGGTTTAGATTCTTTTAAAATCTCAACAGCTTCAGTATAGCTTAAACGAATAAATTTATTGTTTAACACATATTCTAAACGTTCAATTAAACCTAACTCTGATCGCTCTGCTTCTGGTTTTTGTTTTTGCTCTTTGTCAAAACGTTCTGCTAAAAAGTTTAAATCATCTTTACAGTTTTCCATCGCATAAGAAATCACGTATTTCATGAAATCTTCTGCTAAATCCATGTTTTGATCCAAATTAAAAAACGCAATTTCTGGTTCAATCATCCAAAACTCTGCTAAGTGACGAGAAGTATTTGAATTTTCTGCACGGAAAGTTGGTCCGAACGTATAAATCTTTCCTAATCCCATTGCCGCAGTTTCTCCTTCTAATTGTCCCGAAACCGTTAAATTAGTTGATTTACCAAAGAAATCTTGTGTATAATCTACTTTTCCTTCTTCGTTTTTAGGTAAATTCTCTAAATCTAAATTTGTAACGTGAAACATTTCACCAGCACCTTCTGCATCAGAACCTGTAATAACAGGCGTATTGATGTAAACAAAACCGTTTTCGTTGAAGTATTTGTGAATACCGAACATTAACGAGTTACGAACGCGCATAATTGCTCCAAACATATTTGTTCTGAAACGTAAATGAGCTTGCTCACGTAAAATCTCTAAACTGTGTTGTTTTGGTTGTAAAATTGTTCCTTTCAATTCTTCTGAAGGTGCAGTTCCTAAGATTTTGATTTCTTTTGCAATGATTTCAATTTCTTGTCCAGCTCCTTCACTTTCTACCACTTCTCCTTTAATTCTTAAAGAAGCAGCTGTAGAAATTTGTTTTATAATTGACTCGTCAAAATTTTCGAAATCTACTACTACCTGAATATTATTAATTGTAGAACCGTCATTTAAAGCGATGAAACGATTACTTCTGAATGATCTTACCCATCCGTTTACAACTACTTCTTGTAATAACAAATCTTTGCCTTTTTCTAATAAGGCCTTAATTCCGTACGATTGCATAATTTTTTAATTTATCCTTACAAATTTAGTTAATATTTGAAGTTATAAAAATTATAGGCATAATTTTTGCGAATAAATTTCACCCAACCTAAAAATCCTTTACAATTTCAATGAAAATGTAAAGGATTTTTGATTTTAGTTTATTTTTTGAAGTAAAATTACTGAGGCGAATATTTCACAATATCAATCCCAACTCCATTTGGATCTTGAATTGCAAAATGTCTGTCTCCCCAAGGTTCATCACGTAATTCTATCTCTATTTTTATCTTTTTCTCTTTCAATTTTCTATAAACTTCGTCTACATCATCAACTTCAATTGTAAAATAAACTCCTTTACCATCAAATTTTGGTTGAAAAAGAGGTTGTTGACTTGCATGATTAGGAAGTAAAAAACTTAACTCGCTACTTTTATCTGGTGTATGTAACAGAAGATAAAATTCATTCTCAAAAGTAATTCCAAAATCTAATACTTCGGTGTAAAACCTTTTCGTTTCTACTAGTTTATCTGTAATAATTCCTGCATTTAATTTCATCTTAATCAATTTAAATTAATCTATCTTTTAAAGATAACATTTCATATTAAATTATGAATACACATTAATTAAAAAAGCTCTTTAATTTGATTAAATTAAAGAGCTTTTAATATGATAATCTGTATTATAAGAAATTCAAATTAACCGTTAATTTTAAGTAAAAATTATCTTGAAACTTATCTTCTGTATAAGCACCTAATCTATAGAAAGCACCTAACCCAAAAGATTTGAACAATATATTATTCACCTCAATACCTGTTTCGTGATAATAATGATTCAATGTTTTAAACTTAATATTTTGATGATCTTCTCTATCTTTCATATCGCCCAAAACTCCACGATAGACGAATTGAGGAAAAATAATTTTGTTTCCGACTTTAACGCCAGCAAAAATATGTTTTACTTGAAAAGAAACAAATCTGTCCGAGTAAAACTCTCCTGGACGCATTGTTTCAAAGTTTGTAATACCCGCAACTCCAAAATTAAATACATCGTTACGTTTAGCATTTCCTTGTCCTTCGAACAAATTCATCAAAGGCATTTTTCCATTTACCCAACCAAAATTCGCATTAAAATTTGTTTTACCAATTCGCGTATCAAAAACATCGAAGTAAGAAACATTCAAACGAATTGGATCATAATCGGTATTGAAAATATCCCAGTATTTTGTCAAAGTTGCATAAATAACAGATTTTCCGCTATTCACTGTAACTTTTCCGTAAGGTGTACGAATGAATTTATCTTTTGGAGCAAAACGAACCGCTAATTGCGTGTTGAATAAATCGTACCAACCGTTTTCGTTTAGATACAAATAATCAAACTCAGCTTTTTGCTTTTCGATATTCGCTGATAAATTAAATGTTACATTTTTGAAAATATCTTGCTCATAACCAGCAGAGTATTTTTTGTAAGAGAAATATTCGCGATTATAAATATTACTAAAAGCGCCATTCACTAAACGTGTATAATTTGATTGTAAAATAATAGGTGTTTTACCAGAAGCCGAAACATCTTGTCTATATCTAGCAAAAATTTTTCCAGAATATGGTTTATTGACAAAATAATCTCCTCCAAAACCATATTTAAATGTTTCATCTTTAAAACCGTAAGCAGAATAAGCGTTTAAAGAATATTTCTCACTCCAATTCTCGTTGGTGTTAAATGCTCCACCTAAACGGAAACCTTCATAATCATTGAAAGCTAATATTTTAGTTAAATCCAAGTCTACTTTACCTAGTGATAATTTGCCTCCAGAATTAATAATTCTTGCCAATTTAGCTTGTTGATCTAACTTATATTTACCACTTATACTATCTATCTTTTCGTACGTATTTCTGTCTCTATTAGATAATGTTGAGTCGCGATAATCTTGCATTACATTATCCCATTTTTTATCATTCATGTTCTGGAAAGAAATTTCGTCCTCGTAGCCCAAAAATTCGTTTCGTTTAAAATGATAAGGATTCTTTATATCCTTAAAAGTTGTTTCTAGATTAACCCAAATTTTTTCTTTTTTATCCTGAAATTCTTCAGAAGGTAATTTATCAATTACTTTAAAATTACCCGCTTCCATTCGATATTTTTGTTGATTCGGAATCCAAGTTCCATTATTCAACATCCAATCGGCTTCTAATTCAGCAACATAATTTGCACTCGTATTTTCGGCTTCAATTTTGACTAAAGCATGCGTTTTATCGTCTATCCAAAGTGTTCCTTTAATTTGTCGTTTATCTGTTTTGATTGAAGGAAAAAAGCTAACCAAAGCTGTTTCTCTACCATTAAAAGTAATATCTTCTTTAAAACCGTAACGATAGTGTGATAAACCTTCTCTACTTACAGGATTCACAATTCCTTTAAAAAAGAAATTAATCTGATCTTGATCAAAATTAAAAGCTATTGGTTGCATTGCCAAATACTCGTACAATGGCGAGCGCATACCCGAAATACGCGAAGATTGAACGATGTTTTTTAAACCAAAACGTTTAGATATTTTGTGATCCATTGCACGTTCTCCCAAAAACAAATGACTATTATCTAATAACTTTTTCCATTGATTATTGACAGAATCCTGGTGATTTTGGGGTTGAATGATAAACGGAATTGAATCGTTATTTACTGTACTCCAAAATTTTGTGTATGATTTAAGGAATATACTTCCTCCTTTTCTTATTGTATTATTGGATTGATTTTGTATTGCTTTAATAATAATATTACGCCCAACAGAATCATTTGTTGTAAAAGTAACCTCATCAAGACTGATGTATGAAGGCTTCATCATTACTTCTACTAATTTTTTACCATCAACTTGAATTGTTTCAGAGAAATATCCATTTTTAATTATATCAATAAAATGAATAGAATCGCTAACATCCAACTCTCCTATTTCGTCTGTTTGTCCCAGAAATTGTTTTGTATCACTGTAAATATTAGCACCTGTTAAACGAAATTCATCTTGCGCATCAAAAACTCTAACTTTTATTTGAGCAAATAAGGCAAGTGAAATACAGAAATTTAGCAGGAATAAATAATTCTTCATTTTTGGTAATTAATTATGCAAATAAATAAAAAAAGCAGCGAATCGCTGCCTTAAAAAAGTTATTTTTTCTGAAAGATTAGACTTTCATGATTTCTGCTTCTTTTTTAGTTAAAGCTTCTTCTAATTTTTTAGAAAATTTGTCTGTCAAACCTTGAACACGTGTTTCATAGTCTTTTACCATATCTTCTGAAGCTTCTTTTACGTTTTTAAGTGCTTTGTTCGCATCTTGGCGTGCATTACGAAGAGAAATTTTTGCATGTTCCATATCCGCTTTTGCCATTTTTACTAACTCTTTACGACGTTCTTCTGTTACAGGAGGAATACTAATAATAATTGTATCTCCATTGTTAGAAGGTGCAAAACCTAAATTAGCATTGATAATTGCTTTTTCGATTTCGTTGATTAAATTTCTCTCGTATGGTTGAATGCTCAATGTCATTGCATCTGGCGTATTTACATTTGCAATTTGAGTTAACGGAGATAAACTTCCGTAGTAATCAACACGTACCGAACTTAACATTGCAGGAGTAGCTTTACCTGCTCTTAATTTGTCGAATGCAACCTCTAAGTGACTTACAGTTCCTTGCATTTGCTCCTTAGCCGTTTCTAAAATGATATCTAATTCTTCCATTTCGGGATTTATTTATTTGTTACTAGAGTACCTACGTTATCTCCTAAAATTAATTTTTTCAAGTTACCTGCCGTATTCATATCAAATACAATAATAGGTAAATTATTTTCTTCACTCAAAGTAAAAGCGGTCATATCCATTACTTTTAAGTTTTTATCGTAAACTTCTTGGTAAGAAATTGTTTCGAATTTTTCTGCTGTTGAATCTTTTTCTGGATCGGCAGTATAAATTCCGTCAACACGAGTTCCTTTCAAAATAACATCAGCTTGTGTTTCAATTGCTCTCAAAACTGCTGCTGTATCTGTTGTAAAATAAGGATTTCCTGTGCCAGCACCAAAAATTACTACACGACCTTTTTCTAAATGACGCGTAGCTCTTCTTTTAATAAATGGTTCTGCAATTTGCTCCATACGAATAGCCGTTTGTAAACGTGTGTTAACACCAGCATCTTCCAAAGCTCCTTGCAATGCCATACTGTTAATCACAGTTGCTAACATTCCCATATAATCTCCTTGCACACGATCCATACCAGAAGCAACACCTTGTACACCTCTAAAAATATTACCACCTCCGATTACGATTGCCACTTCGCAACCAAGTTCTGCAACTTCTTTGATTTGTTGCGCATATTGTTTCAGCATATTTGGATCAATACCATATTGTAAATCTCCCATTAATGCTTCACCACTTAATTTAAGTAATATTCTTTTGTATTTCATTTTGTAAAAGGTTTTCTTCTGCAAATATAATTTTTCTATTCTGATTTATCCTAACGTTCGAAAATGTCTAACGCATTTTTTGTCGTAATTTCTGCAATTTCTGATGGTGTTTTACGATAAACATCAACTAATTTATCACAAACATGTGTCAAATAACTACTTTCATTACGCTTTCCACGAAACGGAACTGGTGCCAAATAAGGCGAATCTGTTTCGAGAACGATATGTTTGATATCAAAATCACCTAAAAATTGATCTATTTTACCATTTTTGAAGGTTACAACTCCACCAATTCCTAATTTCAGATTGAAATCAATTGCGCGTTGTGCATCTTCTTTTGTTCCAGAAAAGCAATGAAAAATTCCGAATAATTTTTCATCTTTCACATCCTCTAACACTTCAAAAACTTCGTTGAAAGCATCACGGCAATGAATCACAATTGGTAAATTCTTTTCTTTCGCCCATTCAATTTGCGTTTTGAAAGCATCTTGTTGTGTTTGTAGAAATTCTTTTTCCCAATATAAATCAATTCCAATTTCTCCAATCGCTTTAAATGGACGTTTATCTATCCATTCGCGCACATGAGCCAATTCGTCTTCTATTGTATCTGGATGAACCGAACACGGATGCAAACCCATCATCGCAAACATCGAATCTTGGTTCTCAGCTTCTAATGCTAACATTCTGTCCGTATAACTTTTATCAATCGCAGGCAAATAAAATCGTTCTACTCCATTTTGCTTTGCTCGTGCAATTACTTCATTTATATCATTCTCAAATTGTTCTGAATATAAATGTGTATGTGTATCAATTAACATGATTTAATTTTGATT
The DNA here is from genome assembly GCF_030005555.1 of Empedobacter sedimenti. GTDB lineage: Bacteria > Bacteroidota > Bacteroidia > Flavobacteriales > Weeksellaceae > Empedobacter > Empedobacter sedimenti. The sequence continues at coordinate 67,781 of NZ_JASCQG010000005.1, forward strand.
TGAAATGCTCAATCTCTTGCTTAAAATCTACACTCGGATTTTTACGCATTACATTGTACATTTGTTCTATGGTATTCGAAATAAATTTTTGATGCGCTTCAGAATCCTCATTAAAAGGTCGATGGTTTAGCGCAATAATTAATTTTTCGATTTGTTTATTTAATTGAATAGTTTCTTCTTCAAAGTACGTTTCTGAAAATTTTTCCCAAATATAATCTACAGCCTGTTTATTTGGATGCAATAAATCATCAGCGTAAAAACGATAATCACGCAAATCGTCCATCAACAACTCGTACGACGGAAAATATGTTACATTTTCATGCTGTACAGAAACTTCGTACAAAGCACTTAACAAACGCGCTTTACTTACATTGTTTTCTACAATTCCATCTTTGATATGACGAACAGGACTTGCCGTTACAATAACTTGTGCATTCGGCGCCATTTCTTCTATAACTTTGATCGAATTTTTGATAGATTCAATAATTTCAGCTTCAGTTAACAAAACTTTCTCGAAATGTTTTTGCGGAACTTTATGACAGTTTGCTACTACAAAATCTAACTCCTTTAATTTATAAATCCACGAAGTACCCAATGTAATGAACACAACATCTGCGTCTTCAAGAAAATTGTGAGCTTCTTCTAAAGATGAATTAATCTGTTCTAAAGTTGTTGTAGCGTCTGTAGAATTGAAACTTGAATGATGATCCCAGCTAAAAAAAAGTTCGTTTAAATTAAAAATTTCTTCTGCTTGATAAAAGGTATTGGACTGAATGCGTTGCAAAGCATTTTCTATCGCAAGTGGATGAAATAGAATTCCGAATGGATTTGCTAAAACATTAAACTTAAGATTAGAAAGACGACTCGCCATTTCGTCAGCAAAACAAGATCCAAAACTGATTATTTTTTGATCATGATTTATACAAAAATCGCTTTTGCTAATATTAACTTCAGTCCTAAAAATCATTATCCTTGACGATCAATTAAAACTTCGCTTAACTCTCTTAAATGTTTTTTACGTTCTTCTGGAACATCAATTTGATCTAAGAAACTATGTGCTTTGTTTGTATACTCTCTAATTAACATTGATAATTTACGGTTTACATTCAGTTTTCTGAATAATTTTTCTACCGCATATACTTTATCTATATTATCTGTATTAGAGCTATACCAGTATAACAATTCTTCTTTTTCTTCTTCGTTTGCAGCCTCTAAAGCAGAAATATATAAAATCGTTTTCTTATTCTCAAAAATATCTCCGGCATGTTTTTTACCTAAATGTTCTAAACTTCCAAAAACATCTAAATAATCATCTTTCAATTGGTAAGCAATTCCTAAGTTAAGTCCGTATTGATACAATTTTTCAGCATCTTCTGCAGAAGCATTTCCAATTAAAGCACCTAATTTTAGAGCTGCACCTAGCAAAACACTTGTTTTTAAAGAAATCATGTAAATGTAATCCTCATAAGAAACATTCAGTTTTGTTTCATAGTTTACATCTAATTGTTGACCTTCACAAACTTCTAAAGCTGTTGTTGAGAATAATTTTGTTGCAGTTTTAAACAATTCTGGCTCTAAGTCTTCTAAAAATTGATATGCTTTGATTAACATTGCATCACCAGACAAAATCGCATCATTCAAACCATATTTTTCGTGTACAGTAGGTTTACTTCTTCTTAGAGATGCATTATCCATAATGTCATCGTGCATCAACGAGAAATTATGAAAAAACTCAATTGCTAAAGAAGGTTTTAATGCTTTTTCGATGTCTCCATCAAATAAATCTGTTCCTAATAAAGTAAGAATCGGACGAATACGTTTTCCTCCTATATTTAAAATATAATCCATTGGTTCATACAACTCGATTGGAGATTTAGAAAAAGGATTATTATCAATTGTTTGGGAAACTAATTCGTGAAATTTATCAAATGAGTACATATTATTTTTTGTAAGATTTTATATTGACACAAAGATAAGTGTTTAGAGTTAATCAAAAAATTAATCCGAGATTGATTATTACTCAATCATATTAAATACTGATAACAAAAAATGTTTAGAACAAAAATTCTAAACATTTTCCGAGAAACAATATTCTATATTATTAATTACCAAATATTTCACTAATAATTTTATAATTTCTTCTTTTCGCTTTCTGATCAAAAATATTAGACGAAACCATTATCTCGTCTACATTTGATTGAAAAATAAACTCATCAAAACTTTGCGTTAATGTATTTTTACAACCAATAAAAGACAAAGCTGTCATTCCCTTTAACATATACTTTTGCTCAGGAGAAGCTAACTCTAAATTGGTATTCTCTGGCGCTACAATTGGTTGACGTTTATCTGTAATAATATTCAGAAAACCTTGATACATCGACATAGATAAGTAATGAGCTTGTTCGTCTGTATCTGCTGCAATAATATTGACACAGGCAATTGTATAAGGTTTTTCTAAGAACTGTGAAGGCTGAAATTGAGATCGATAAATCTCTACAGCATTATGAAATTGTTGTGGCGCAAAATGTCCAGCAAACGCATAAGGCAAGCCCAACTTAGCCGCTAAGAAAGCAGAATCTGTACTTGAACCTAGAATATAAATCGGCACATTTGCTCCTTCTCCAGGAATAGCGCGTACATTACTATCGCTATTCTCTATGCTAAAATAAGTTTGTAAATTTTTAATTTCTGCTTCAAAATCATAATTCATAAAGTTTTCTCCACGACGAAGAATAGAAGCAGTTAATTGATCCGTTCCTGGCGCTCTTCCTAAGCCTAAATCAATACGATTTGGATAAAGAGCTTCTAATGTCCCAAACTGTTCTGCAACTGATAATGCCGTATGATTAGGCAACATTATTCCACCAGAACCTACCTTTATATTTTTCGTTCCTCCTGCAACATAACCTATTAATAACGATGTTGCCGCACTTGCAACATTTTGCATATTATGGTGTTCTGATAACCAATATCTTGTATAATTTAATTCGTCTACAAATTTTGCAGACTCTAATGTATTTTTAAACGTTTGATTTAGCGTTTCTCCCTCTCTCACATAAGCTAAATCAAGTACCGAATAATTTATCTTTTTTAATCTTTCCATTCAAACGTAATATTAAACTAAGTTACGAAGATTATTTTTTTCAGAAATTTTTCAATAAAAAAATCCTCTAAAAGAATTTTCAGAGGATTAGATTAAATTGAGTAATTTAACTTATAAATAGGTTTAGATAGTTCGAGAGTATAATTTGTTGTTTAGTTATAAATTAGTAATCTGTTTTTTACTATATCAAAAGTAGTTTCAATTTATAAAAAAGTACAATTTTTGGGGTGGACAAATGGGTGGACATTTCAAAAATCGATGTTAATCAATGAATTACATTTATATCATATTTTAATTGATTATAAATATTTATTTAAAAAAGAATCAATATTTCAATTTATATTTGCAAAAAAATACATGCTTAAACCATTTATTTACTTTTTTATTGGCTTAATAGTCATTCACTTCGTAACTTCATTTACTAACAAAACTTCTGAAGAAGATTTGATTAAGCTAGACTATGTTATCAACCAAAATAAAGATATAAATGATAGTGTACTTTTAAAAAAGAACTTTGAGACTTTAAGCAATAGTTCTTCTTCCTACATCCAAAAGAATTTGAATGTTATCTACTCTATTTTATTGGCTGAAGCGCATTATAAATCGATTGATAAAATAAATTCAAAATCAGATCTACTTTTTAGACACGCAAAAGAAACTACAAAAGAATTAAACAATCCAGGATTAACTATTTGGGTAAATACAAAAATTGGCTTTTATTATTACAATTTTAGCGAATATCAGAAAGCATTTCCGTATTTTATGTTTGCTTCTCGCCTTTTAGACACAAATAAACCCTCAGATATTATTCAGAAAAGTTATGTTTACAAAACAAATGCTTACTTCTTTGGTAATGTTGGTGATGTCGAAAAAAGTAAAAATTATCTAAAATCTGCTTTATCATTTACTAATAAAACGAGTAACGAATATGCAAGTATATTAAATGCAATTGGTCAAATATATTATGACAAAAAAGATTTTGATTCTGCAGAACATTATTATCTTCTTGCTCAAAAAAATGCATTAAAAAATAATGACCAATTAAGATACGCAAAGGTTTTAGGTGATTTATCATTAATCTATAATCATAGAAAAGAATATGATAAAGCGATCGATTTATTGCAAAAAGACATTGAAATTTCTGAGAAATTGAATGAAGAAAGAAACTTAATGTTTGCAAATATTAGGTTGGGTAAAATTTACTTGGATCAAGGTAAATATACTGAAGCAAAAGAGACAATTAAAAATGCTGAAAAATATGCTTCTACGAAAGAATATCTTAGAAGTTTTGAATTAGAAATAAATACATCTCTTTTACAAATTGCAATTAAAGAAAAAAATCAAGAGGAGGAATTGCGATTAAGAAGAAAAATTAATGACATTCAGAATCTTCTAAAAAACAAAAATGGTGAAGATGTTATTGATCAAATCAACTGGAATATCCAAAAAAAGAATTTTGATTATCAATTAGAGGCTCAGAAAACTAAAGCTGACAAGGCAGATTTATTGCGAAATGCACTAATTATCATTTCTATTTTATTACTCTTAATTGCCGTTTTTATTTATTTATCCTTTTCAAGAAAAATAAAAATCCAAAATTCACTTTTCGAGAACAAAGTTTTACAATTGCGCCTACAAAAATTGGAGTCTGAAAATGCGCTAAATCATACCACAAAATCATTAGACGATTATAAAATTTTCTTGACTGAAAAAAACAGACAAATTGGAGTTTTGAAACAAGAAATTGAAACAATACAACAATCTAATCAAATTTTTGGTAGTGAAAAAAACAAAGGAAAATTAAATCAATTACTTCATTCACATTTAATGACTGAGGAAAATTGGACTAATTTTAAAACAATATTTAGTTACGAACAAAAAGATTTTTGCGAATATCTGAACGCTAATTTTCCGAATTTAACAGATTCTAATCTTCGTATTATTTTTTTACAAAAACTTGGGTTGAATAATGTTGAAACATCACAAATTCTTGGAATTACAACAGACGCAGTAAAAAAAGCAAAACAACGATTGAAGAAAAAATATGAAAACTTTGATACTGTTTTTTCTGATTTTACTGATCCTGAATAGTTTATTCGATTCTTAATTTTTTTAGATTATCTCGATAATGTTCTAACAAAAGACTCTCTGTCACATAACCTACAAATTTAGTTTGTTTGGTAAGCAACATATACTCTATTTTTTTGTTCTCCATCATCTTCATTACATTTGCAGCGTTCGCAAAAACCGATGTTGAGGGCGCTTCTGTTATACAATCTAAATAGCTCTTATTTTTTGAATCATCAGAAAAAATAAATGATCTAATATTATCTAACACAATAACGCCATGTAGAGTTTGATCTTCATTAAGTACAGGTATAAAATCTTGTGTTGTTGTAGAAAATATTTCTTTAATATCCTCAATCGAATTGTAAACAGTTAACGTCTTAATATTCTTAATGTATATTGAAAACAAATCAATTTTATTGAATAGATTACGATCTTTATCCGAAGTAAAAACAATTCCTTTTTCGGCAATTGCATAGATATCCATCGAATATTTATCATAACGTTTGGAAATTGCAAAACTAATTGACGATACTAACATCAATGGAATAATTAAACCATAACCACCGGTAATTTCTGCAATTAAGAATATTGATGTTAATGGTGCGTGAAACAAACCACTTAACATTGCTGCCATGCCCACAACTGTAAAATTACCCACAGGAACATCTTTGAAACCAATTAAATTAAAAAATTTAGCCACAACATAACCTAGATAAGAACCAACAAATAATGAAGGTGCAAAATTTCCTCCATTACCTCCACTACCCAGAGTTAACCCAGTTGCAATAGCTTTGATAAGAATTGTAACTGTAACAAAAGCTAAAATAACCCATTGGTTTGTTTTAAAATCTTCTAGCAATGTATTTTTTAAAATAAATCCCGCTTCATCATTTGCTAAATATTTAATTCCTTCATATCCTTCACCAAATAAAGTCGGCACAAAAAAGATCAAAATTGCTAATGTTCCTGAACCTATTAATGCACGCCAATAGACGTTGTCAGAATATCCTCCAATTAAGTGTTCTATTCTTCTGAACATACGTGCATGATAGATAGAAACAAAACCTGCTAGCACACCAAGAATAACATAAAAAATAGTATTGTGATAATCAAATCCGAGCGCATAACGAAACGAAAGTAGCATGTTTTCTTTCAAAGTTAAATTAGCAAACAATGCTCCAGTCGCCGATGATAACAATAACGGAATAAAAGCACTTACACTCATGTCAGCTAAAACGACTTCTATCGCAAACAAAACACCTGCAATAGGTGCATTAAAAGCTGCTGAAATACCTGCTGCAACACCGCAAGCAAGCAACAATGTTCTTTCTTTGTATTTGAAACGATAATACTGAGCATAATTAGACCCAAATGCGGCACCAGTTATCGTAATTGGAGATTCAAGACCAGCAGATCCTCCCATACCAACTGTTAACGAACTTGTTAATATCTGAGCGTACATCTGCTTTTTAGGCATTATTCCAGATTTTTTTGCTACTGCAATCATAATCTGTGAGGTTCCCTTTTCTATCGATCCATCTAAGAATTTTTGGACCACGAAAACAGTCAACAAAATACCTATAATAGGTAAAATACTATTCATATACGGAAGTTTTAGAATACTTCCGATATAAATTGTAAACTCAAAAACTCTATGCGCAAAAGTTTTAAGTACAATAACTGCTAAAGCAGACGAAATAGCAACAAGTATACAAGATAAATACAGAAACTGTCTTTCTGTTAAAACTAATTTTAACAAATTCAACAAATTCTGAAAAAAATTGATTCCTCGCTTTATATATTGTAATACCTTAAATTTAGTAGATAGTTGCATTTCGCAAAGTTAATTGTCAAAACTACAATACAACAATTATACCCTAACTTTTTTTTCGTTACAATTATACTATATTTCTTAAATTTTTAACTAATTTGCATATCAATAGATTATAAATACTTATCTATTTACAAAAAAAGAATAGAATCAAAGATTTTATCCTGTAAGCTGAAAATGTACAAGATTTAAAACTTAATTTAGCAAAGAAGAAATTCTCAATCTAATTAGAAATATCGATTAAACTTATCTTATACAAATGAAACAAATTATTTTTGGAATAGTAATGTTGATTAGTTTTAACGCTTGCCAATCAACTAAAGCAACCTCAACAAAAGGTCATGACTTTAATTTTTTGGTTGGAGAATGGATCAGAACAAATGAAAAAACTGATCGAAAAACGTACGAAAGTTGGAAAAAACTAAATAATACGACCTATTTAGGATGTGGATTTACTATAAAAAATAATGATACTATTTTTCAAGAACACACAACTTTAGTGAAAGAAAATGAGAAATGGATTTTTAAAGTAAAAATGAACAAAAAAGAGACTAAAACGACTGATTTTATTCTAACCTTTTCTGATAAGAGTAGTTTTATTGTAGAAAACACTCAAAATGATTTTCCAAAAATCATTAAATATTGGAAAAATGGAACTTTATTGAACGCAGAAATTTCTAACGACGAATCGAACAAAGTTCCTTTTATTTTTGAAAAAATGAAATAACTATACTGCAGGATTTGTTAGTACAGCATAAGTAAATGCCACAACAGATAATATTATTCCTACCATAAATATTGTATAGGTAATACTTAATAGACGGTATTTTCTTTCTAACACTTTTCCTAAAAAGTACAAGTCTCGTGTCATCGAATTATACAAATAATCGCGATCTTTCATCAATTCTTCCATTGCTTCAACGTAAGCATCCAACGACATTTGATAAAAATTACCGAAAAATAAAAGATTCACTTTTTTATTTCTTACATCTTCTTCGTTAAAACTCTCGTATGTTACTTTTGGTTTTGTTGCTAAAATAGCAAACACAATAGAAACTACACTTGATAGTAGCATAACGATTGAAGGCAACAACAAATATTCATTTTTTGGACTTCCTAATTTCGGAATCAATGTAGATAAAGCTATCGATATAATAATTGCGTTAACTGATAGTAATATATTTGCCTTACTATCTGCAATATCACTTAATCTTGTATGATTATTTAACGTAACACGGAAAAGTGTATCAACGCCTCTATCTGGCTGTTGTAACTTATCATTCTTCTTTTTCTTAAGATCAAATTTATTTGGGACTTCTCCGATTACTTCAATTTCCTTAATTTTATTCTGAATTGACAAATAATTGTCTTCTTTCCCTTTTTGCCACAAATCTTTAGCCGCATCAGTATAATAATGATGAACGTTTAAGAAAAAGTTACGATTCTCTACATTCCATTCGTAATCTGTGTACTCTTTACCACAAATTTTTGCAATTTCATCACGAAGTAATTCTGCAATTTTAGAATATTCTAATTGTCCTAAATGATAATTATCGGCGTCTTTTACAATCGCCTCACCAACATTTGTCGGTATATTATGTAAAATAGTAATCAGGATATAATTTTGTACCTCTGTAATATAATTTTCATCAAAATTTTGCGCCCTAAGGTATTCTCCTGCAATATTTGCACTCTCATTTTCGTGTCCTTGCACGATTTTTGTATAACCTGTATCATGAAACCATCCAGCAATCAATAATTTTTCTTGCAGTTCTGATGAAATTTGTTCTTCTTTGCACAAAGTTTTTATAGCTTCAACAACCTTTACAGTATGCATAAAATTATGGTACGTAAAATCCAAAGAAAGATTATCTTTGAACAGATTGAAAACGTAGTTTTCTATATTTAATAACGATTGGTTCATTACAAGTTTTTAATGCTTAAATGTATGAAATTATTACCAACCCTTAACAACAAAAAGTTGAATTATCCTTTTCTGGCTTTAGTCGGTTCATGTCTTTACTTTACCTCTTGCGCTACACAGCACCCACAATATGGTAAAAATATAAAGAATGAAAAAATACAAAAAGTTGATGGAAACAAAATTCAATCCATTTATCTACTAGGCGATGCAGGAAATTTAGATGATCCTAAAAACAAGCAAAATCTTAAGATATTAAAAACAGAATTAGCAAAAGCCGATTCTGCATCTTATTTATTCTTTTTAGGAGATAACATCTACGAAAACGGAATTGTAACAGACTCTACAAAAGCTGAATATACTACAAGTAGAGAGAAACTACAATTACAAATAGATTTAGCAAAATCTTTTAAAGGAAAAACACTCTTTATTCCTGGAAATCACGATTGGAGAAATGGTATTGCTGGACTAAAAGAACAAGAAAAAATTGTAAAAAAACAACTTAATAATAAGAAGGCTTTTTTACCTAAAGATGCTTGTCCGATAGATAAAATAAATGTAAATGATAGTATCGGAATTATCGCAATTGATTCTGAATGGTATTTACAAGATTGGGATAAACATCCTCAATTAAATGAAAAATGTGACATCAAAACACGCGAAGCATTTTTTGAAGAGTTAGAATCTCAATTAAATAAATACCAAAATAGAACGACTGTCCTTACAATGCATCATCCTTTGTACTCTAACGGTACGCATGGAGGTCAATTTGATTTTAAGAAACAGTTTTATCCTTTTGGTGATGATTTTAAAATTCCTTTGCCAGTAATTGGATCTTTCCTTAATTTATTAAGAAGTACAACAGGTCTTAGCCCTCAAGACGTTAACAATTTTAAGTACAGAGAATTAGCCTCTCGAATTGCCACTTTAATAGAAAATAGAAATAATGTAATCGTTGTTTCTGGGCATGATCATAATTTACAATACATTCAGAATGAAAATGTAAAGCAAATTATTAGTGGTTCTGGATCTAAAAACGAATCTGCAAAATCTGTTGGTAAAAATGATTTTTCTTACGGAGACAAAGGTTTCGCTATTTTAGATTTATATGATAATGGCGCGTCAAAAGTTAATTTCTATGGCTACAACGAAAACGGTGCTAATCTTTTATTGTCTAAACAAGTTACAGATAAAAAGAAAGAATATTTAGCACAAGTTTACGATGATAAAAAAATGCCTAAAACAAAGGAAACTTCTGTTTATCCTTTAAATGATACAAGAAAATCTGATCCATATAAGTTTATTTTCGGAAAACATTACCGACGAACTTTTGGCCAAACTATTACTGCAAATACTGTCAACTTAGGTGAATTATATGGTGGTTTAACGCCTATTCGCATGGGAGGCGGTCACCAAACAAAAAGCTTACGTTTAACAGATAGTAAAGGACAAGAATACAATATGCGTTCGGTTAAGAAAAGTGCAACGCAATTTATTCAGCAAGTCGCTTTCAAAGATAAATATGTAGCAGATGATTTTGAGGATTCTTTCACAGAAAAATTCTTAATGGATTTTTACACAACAAATCATCCTTATTATCCTTTGGCTGTAGCAAATTTGATGAATCCGATTGGTATCATGCACTCTACTCCAAAACTTTATTATGTTCCTAAGCAAGAAGCTTTGAAAGAATATAACGAAGATTTTGGTGACGAACTTTATATGATAGAAGAACGACCAATGTCTAGTTATCAAGATGGTATTTTTGGTAAGCCAAAAGACATTGTAAGTACTGATGATATGCTTGCTGCAATCCAAAAAAACAAAGATGTTGTAGTAGACAAAGAAGCTTACATTCGTGCTCGTTTATTCGATATGTTAATTGGAGATTGGGACAGACACTCAGACCAATGGCGTTGGGGAATTTATAAAGAAGGAGACAAAACTGTTTATAAACCAATTCCACGCGATCGTGACCAAGCTTTCCCTCGTTACGATGGTCTTTTATTCAAGACTGTAATGGGTATTCCGCCACTTCGCCATATGCAAGATTTCAAAGATGATATCAAAAATGTAAAATGGTTTAACCGCGAGCCTTATCCGTTAGATTTAGCAATTCTTGAATCTTCAAATCTTGATGAATGGAAAAAACAAGCAAAATATATTCAAGATAATTTATCAGACGAATACATTAAAAAATCTTTCGAATTAATCCCACAAGAAGTTAAGCAAGATTATGATAACGAAGTCATTAAAAACTTAATCGAGCGAAAAGAAAAACTAGTAAAATTTGCAGAAGAGTATGATAAAACACTTCGCAGATTAGTTATCTTAAAAGGAACCGATGAAAATGATGAATTTATTATAACTCGTTTACCAAAAGGAAAAACGAATATAAAAATTTACTCAGGAATTGATCGTACATTAATTCTTGACGAAGATTTTGATAAAAAGGCTACAAAAGAAATTAGATTATATGGTTTAAATGGTAAGGATCAATTTAAAGTTGATGGAAAACCAAGTCAAGCTATTTTAACTCGCATTATTGGTGGAGTTGATGATGATATTTACGAAGTAAAACGTTCGTCTAAAATAAAAGTATATGATTACGCAAATGGTAGCGATGCCAAACAATCTACATTTATGACATCGACAAACTTTATGAATGATTATGAAATAAATACTTACGACTATAAACAACCTAAATATAATTTCTTTTCAATGTTACCAAACATTGGATATAACCCAGATGATGGTTTAAAAATAGGTGTATCACCAACCTATACAGTAAATGGTTTTGATCGTAAACCTTATTCGCAACGCCATAATTTACAATTAAATTACTTTTTTGCAACAGGTGGTGTTGAAGCAAAATATAAAGGTACTTTTATTAAAGCGTTAGGAAAATGGAACATGGAGCTAAACGGAATGTACACCAGCCCAACGTTTAGTACAAACTATTTCGGATTAGGTAACGAAACACTTAATAATCAAGAGCAGTTAGGAATGGACTATAATCGTGTACGTTTAGAGAGTTATAGTTTTGGTCCTTCGATTTACAAAATCATGAACAACAATGGTCGTTTAGATTTTTCTGCAATTTATAGTTACAAAAAAATCGAAGAGAATTTAGATCGTATTGTTGCCGATGTTCCTGTGAATCGCGATGTTTTTAAAGGACAACATTTTGGTGAAATCGGTGCAAAATATGTTTTCAAAAACTATGATAACGAATCTCTTCCAAAATTAGGAATGACATTTTTAGCCAATGCAAAATGGATTTCTAATTTAACTGAATTCGAACGCAATAACTTTTACACAGAGCTTAATTTAGGTTTTACACATAAAATATCTGCTAATGGTAGATTAACAGTAGCGTCTATGCTGAAAGGTAAAGCTGTTTTTGGACATTTTATGGAATTTTATCAAATGGCTAATTTAGGTGGTGATCAAGATTTACGTGGTTATCGTTTAGGTAGATTTGCAGGAGATAAAGTTTTCTTACAAACATCTGATTTAAGATTTGATGCTTTAAAATTCAAAGCAGTTGTTCCTATGCGATTAGGTATGTTTGTTGGAGCAGATTACGGACGCGTTTGGTTAAACGGCGAAGATTCTAACAAATGGCACTCTTCTATGGGAGGTGGAGTTTGGATAAACGGAGCCGAAACTATCACAGCTAGTGTTTCTTACTTTAAAGGAGAAGACCCTGGACGTATCGTTTTCGGACTAAACTTCGGATTCTAAAATAGAAAATTTCAGAATAATTTAATAATAAAAAATAAGCTTCAATTTTATGAAGCTTATTTTTTTTGAACATATTTTTTAATCGATTGCATCATGTTAATCCAAGCGTTTTCTGAATGTGAGCGTTCAAACTCGTCAACAAAATCTTTTCCTTCAATCGATAAATAAGTAAAATTACCTGAAGGTTTAAGACTAAAAATTACTTCGATTTCATGATTAGCATTTTGTTTTTTGTAATTGTATCGCAAACGTTCGTTTTCTAAGATAGAAGTAATCAAAGCCTCGTCAACAATTGTTTCTTCATTTCGTTGTGTTACAAATTGTATTGCACCTCCTACTTTCCATTCATTGCACGTCATTTTTATGTTTTCAAAACAAGCTGAAAAAGCTTGTTCATCAGTCAAAACTTTCCAAATACTATCAGCAGAACTATCTATTGATATATTCAATAAAACTACCTCATTCATTTATTCTTTGTATTTTATATAATTATTCAATCCATTTTTATAATTAATCGAAACTCTTACTGCTAACAATCCATTAATTCCTTGTAAATCATCAATTTCTAAGTACTCAATATCGTTTTTCAAATAATTAAGTTCAATTAATTTCGAGAAGTATTCTGTATATTCATCTCTCAAAACATCTTCACTGTAAATTACACAGACTTTACCTGGTTGATTAACACGTTCGTCCGTATCCTTAATAAATGCTTTACTAATTCTTTTCTTTATGATTTCGTATTTTGCATTATTGTAACCATTTACATCAAAGCGCTTTTCATCCATTTTAAACAAAATATCTAATGTAGAATTCGTGGAAAAAATAAGCGAAGCTACATCAATTTTAAGTGGCATTTTTTTACGTTCTTCTTTGTAAGCTTGCTCCAAAGCAATAGTTGCTTGTAATTGCCAAAATCTTATTTCTTTAACTTTTAGATAATTAAACTTAATATGAGGCGATATACTACGACCTACATATAAATTATAATCAATTCCATCTGTTTTAAATCGTTCGTAATAATGTGGGAAAATTTGTTGTGCCTGAACTTGAAAAGCGTCTAATTTGGATGACAAAAGTGAATTTATCATCACAATTGAATGATCAAATTTTTTGCGTTCTACATAAAACAAACCAGTTGTAGTGTCTAATTTTCTCAAGTATTTTTCGATAATACTTTTATCGTCCTCTTTGGCGTATTTAGGAATTTCTGGATGAATGTTAAGCGAGATATAATCGAATAATTCTGATTCGAAATAAATTTTATCTACATTATCAATTCTATCCAAAAAATCTTGTAAATGATTAATATTATCTAAAAATTTCTCCTTACGAGTACGATTATATAATTCGCCACAAATTTTAATTAAATATTCAATTTGATTTTGATAATCAATTCGCATACATTGATTTCGAATTGTAGAAGAATTTCTTACATCAATCTCTCCATACATCGGATATACATTCTGAAATGAAATCTGAGATTTCTGTTTTGTGTTAGAAGTTTTCAATAAATGATCTTTCGCTTTTTGACGAAACTTCCACTCTACACTCGGGTGCAACGACGTATACTCGGTTTGTATATATGCATTGATTTGATTCTCAAAATCAATTCCATATCGATAAATCGATTCTTCTAATAAAGGTGTAATTTCGGATAACAAATTCGCGTTAATACGATTAAAAACGCCTGGTTTACGAGAAGCAACTTCTAAAACACCAAGACAATCGTTTCCATTTTTCAGCGGATAAATAATTAAACTCTTTAAACCTTGTTGATGGACTATATTCAATAATTTATCGTCTGGATATTTCTCTAACATCGCATCAATATTAGAAACTACATAATAATCAGACTTACTAATTTTATTCTGAAGGTTGGTGCAAGCAATCTCATTCATTCGTACACTTGACTTTTTATTGACAATGAAACTCATGTTAACATGTTCTAGTGTACTATTCTCTAACAATTCTCTGTCCGAATTATAAGAAGAAAATCCTACTTCTAAATCGCCAATCTTGAAAATTGATTTCATTGCCGAAACAATATCATTTTTGACTGCATCAAACTGTTCACCAAAAGTGATCAATTTACTTTTCAGGTTAGACATTGCAATTTCAGTCGTATTATCAAAAAATGAAACAAGATTGAAACCTTTTGCTATATAAGATTGTGGCGGAAAATAATCTCTCCACATCATAGTATCTTCATAGCTATTTAACAAATTATCAATTTGCTCTTCTGTTAATTCATATTTTTTATCAGCTGGATAAATTTGAAAATAATCGTGATTAATATCTGTACCCAAATAAGTGATAAAACCTTCTTTATTCTCTATTTCTAACTGATTTGCAAAATTAAAATCTAAATTAACATTATAATATTTAGACAAAATGAAACAGCACGAAAATTTATATAATGTATCTTGATCTAAATTAGAAAAACTAAGCTTTAATTTAGAATGTCTGTTATCAATTAATTCTTTTAAACGATCTGTTGCAAAAATAAATTTATCCGAAAATGGAAATGTAATTGCTTTTAAATTATATTTCATCAACGGTTTCGGAATTATTTTCTCTATAATTGGATGCACTTCATTTACCAATCTTTCAAATTCTACATAAGAATCCACTCCACTTATAATTTCAGGTTTGGTTTCTTTTAAATAATCTAAAAAAACTTTAAACTCTCCAAAATTATATTCAGAATTCTCTAACTCATTGATTAATGACTCAAATGAATAAACAATTTTAATTGGTAAATTTTCGATCATATTCTCCCTCATATAGCTGTAAAAATCAAAAGACTACTTTTACAAAAGTAGTCTTTTTAAGCTGAAATCTTTTATATTATTAACGTGTAAAAATCAATGTTTCGTTTGATGAAAGGTTTTCATCAAAACGATAACCATCCACATTGTAGGCTTTTACTTCGTCTAAAGTAGTTACATTATTTTCTGCACAGTATCTTGCCATTGCTCCACGAGCATGTTTAAAATACATCATTATTTTCTTTAATTCTCCATTTTTATAATCTTGAAATTCTACATCATAAACCTGAACTTTCAGCGATTTTCTATCCAAAACTTTTGCATATTCGTTACTTGCTAAGTTTAAGATAAATTCGCCTTTTTTTAATTTCGAATTTACGAATGGAGTCAAAGTTTCTTTCCAAAATCCATATAAATTTTTAGAACCATTGACATCTAATTTCGAACCCATTTCTAAACGATACAACATTACTTTATCAGATGGACGAAGAATGCCATACAATCCCGAAAGTAAAAATGCATTTTTATTAAGATAGTTAATCGCTTCATCATTCAAAGTGGAAGCATCTAAACCTCTGTACACTTCTCCTTTAAAAGCTAATGCAGCCGGAATTGCCTTTTTAGCTGTTGGTTTTATATTCCAAACCTGATTACGTTCTACATTCATATCTGCTATATCTTTAGAAATTTTCATTAATTTTTCTAAATCTGTAGCATTCATTTCTTTCATCACATTCATAATCTCCTCAGATTGTTCAAGAAACTGCGGTGTTGTAGCTTTCCACTTAACATCAGTTTCAAGATTCATCATCTTAGCTGGAGAAAGTAATATTTTCATAAAAATTAGTCTTTAAATTATTATAAATATTCCTCAATATCACCTTTACCTTCGCGCAAAACTTCTACTCCATCTGTCATATCAACAACAGTTGAAGCTACATTGTCACCATAACCACTATCAATCACAGCATCGACTAATTTATCCCATTTCTCGTAAATTAATTCAGGATCAGTTGTATATTCTACAATTTCGTCTTCATCATAAATAGATGTAGATGCAATAGGATTACCAAGTTTTTCAACAATCATTTGCGGAACTTGATGATCTGGAACACGAATACCAACAGTTTTTTTACCCTTATAAGCTATTGGTAAATTACGCGAGGCATTCATTACAAATGTAAATGGTCCTGGTAATGCACGTTTTAAGATTTTGAACGTAGAATTATCAATCGGCAAAGTATATTGAGACAAATGACTCAGGTCGTTACAAACAATAGAAAATTGAGATTTTTCTAATTTAACTCCTTTCAATCGAGCTAATTTTTCCATTGCTTTGATATTGGTAATATCACAACCTAAACCATATACAGTATCCGAAGGATAAATAATTAAACCTCCGTTTTGTAAAATTTTCACCACTTGATCAATAGCTTTTTCTTGTGGATTTTCGGGATGAATTCTGATATACTCTGCCATAATCATTTGTTTAGTCAAAGATACGAAATTGACAACAAATCTTACGTTAAGCAAATTTTAGTTTTTGATTGACCGATTGATAAAATCAATAAAAAAGCCTTCTAAAAAAATAGAAGGCTTGAATTTTATCTCGATTCGAAAAATTATTTATTCTTTAAAATTTCGTGGAAAACAGTTTGAGCTGAGAAAATTCTGTTCGTTGCTTCATCAATAACAATAGAACGATCAGAATCTAAGACTTCATCTGAAACCACTACATTACGACGAACTGGCAAACAATGCATAAATTTTCCGTTATTTGTTAAATTCATTTTATCCATTGTCACTTCCCAATCTTTATCACCATCATTTACTTGACCATAATTTTCGTAAGAAGACCAGTTTTTTGCATAGACAAAATCAGCATCTTTCAATGCTTCATCTTGATCATAAGCAATCGTTGCTCCATCAGTAAATTTTGGATCTAATTCATATCCTTTAGGTTGAACAACTGTAAAATCTACCCAATCTACTTTAGAAAACCATTGAGCAAAAGAATTCGGTACAGCTTGTGGCAAACGACGAGGATGCGGTGCCCAAGTCATCACAACTTTCACTTTCTTTTCAAGTTTTGTCCCAGGAGTATAACCCGTTTTCTCTGCAATTGTTATCAAATCTGCAAAAGATTGTAAAGGATGTAATGTAGCACTTTCTAACGAAACTACTGGAACAGAAGATAACTCTTTCACTTTATTGAACATGATTTCGTTATAATCTTCATCACGATCTACTAATTTCGGAAAAGTACGAACTCCTAAAACATCACAATACGCACTCATTACCTGAATTGCTTCTTTGATATGTTCTTGAGAATCTCCGTTCATCACAGCACCATCAGCCATTTCCAATGTCCAAGAATCTGCTCCAGCATTCAAAACCCAAGCATTTGCCCCAAGATTATAAGCCGCTTTAATTGAACTTAGACGTGTACGTAAACTTGGATTAAAGAAAATTAAACCAATTGTTTTGTTTTTACCAACTTCTTGCTGAGCAAAAGGATTTGCTTTAATTTCTAAGGCTGTTTTTAGTAATTCGTCGATGTTTTCTACATCATAAACCGAAGTAAATTGTTTCATAATTGAGAAGAATCTTTTGTTTTTATTTGTGCTACAAAATTAGTTGAAACAATTTATAAAATAGGTTTATTCTTCAATAATTTTTCCATTAAAACAACGTCAATTCATCTTGTGGACCACGAATATCTATATCTAAATCATTGTTTAATTTTTTGATAAAATATTTAGCTAACATGGGCGATTCTAACTCTAAATTTTGATGAATAAAGAAATACAATTTCTGCAATCCTTCTGCTTTCCAAAGTTTAATTGTTTCAATCCATTCATCTAAACGTTCATAATCGGATGGAATATTTGCTCCAACAAAACGCACAAAAGCTTCATTCGAAGTCAATCGCATATGCACCATATCTCGCCTACCCGCTGTATCTACAATAATATTTGAAATGTTATGCTTTTCTAATAACGAAACTAATTGATTAAAATTTCCTTCATTCGAAAACCAATCTTCATGACGAAGTTCTACAGCTAACGGATAACCTTTCGGAAAATTTTGAATGAAATTTTCTAATTTTTCAAAATCTTTTGGCGCAAAATTTTCGTGCATTTGCAAGAAAATCATTCCTAATTTTTCTTCAAACAACGCAACTGCATCCAAATATTGATTCAATTTATCTGTCACATTTTGCAATCGACCATAATGACTAATACTTTGTGGTATTTTCGGAAAAAATTTAAAGTCTTTTGGCGTTTTATTCGCCCAAGTTTCTACATTTTCTTTACTCGGCGAACGATAATATGTCGCATTTAGCTCGATACTATTAAATTGAGTAGAATAATAACTCAATTCATCTTTTGTTTTAGGCGGATAAAAATTCTTCAAATCTGTCTTATTCCATTTCGCACAGCCTACATATACTTCGAAGTTATCTGATTTATCAGCTTTATTCAACAAATCAATCGTTTCTTTTGGCGTTTTTGGCAATGTAAAATCAACCAATTCTGGGTTTTCTACTTTTCCGAATTTCATCTTTCTAAATTTGAACGAAAATTAAGCAATTATAAGCAGTTCTCAAGATCTATTTTACGACAAAATGTCAGAAAAATTTCATTTGGAATATCTTTTGAAAATTAAAATTCTACTCAATGAGTCTACAATAACACATACTAATTATTAAAACATAAAAAATACAATAACGATGAATAAAGGAAATATTAATGTTTCGGTAGAGAATATCTTTCCATTAATTAAGAAGTTTTTATACAGCGATCACGAAATCTTTTTGCGTGAATTAATTTCGAATGCTTCTGACGCAACCCTGAAATTAAAGCATTTAACAAGTATTGGTGATGCAAAAGTAGAATACGGAAATCCAAAAATTGAGGTAAAAATCAATAAAGATGATAATACTTTACACATTATTGACCAAGGTTTGGGAATGACAGCTGATGAAGTGGAGAAATACATCAATCAAGTAGCGTTTTCTGGAGCGGAAGAATTTATCAATCAACACCAAGATGCGGACGGAATTATCGGACATTTTGGTTTAGGTTTTTATTCTGCGTTTATGGTTGCGGATAAAGTGGAAATCATTACAAAATCATATAAAGACGAGCCTGCAGTTCATTGGACATGTGATGGTTCACCTGAATTTACCTTAGAAAATTCGGATAAAACTGAGCGTGGAACTGAAATCGTTTTACACATTGCCGAAGATTCAAAAGAGTTTTTAGACGAATGGAAAATCCGTGAATTATTGAATAAATACAATAAATTCATGCCAATTCCAATCAAATTTGGAACGAAAAAAGAAACACTTCCTTTACCAGAAGGAGCTGCAGAAGATGCAAAACCTGAGGAAATCGAAGTTGATGATATTATCAATAATACAAATCCGGCTTGGACAAAAGTGCCATCTGAATTATCTGACGAAGATTATCAAAATTTCTACAGAGAATTGTATCCAATGCAATTTGAAGAACCTTTATTCCACATTCATTTAAATGTTGATTATCCATTTAATTTGACTGGAATTTTGTTCTTCCCAAAATTAGGAAACAACATCAATATTGATAAAGATCGTATTCAATTGTACCAAAATCAAGTGTTTGTAACTGACGAAGTGAAAGGAATCGTACCTGATTTCTTGATGTTATTGCGTGGTGTGATTGATTCTCCAGATATTCCGTTGAATGTTTCTCGTTCGTACTTGCAAGCTGATGGAGCTGTGAAGAAAATTTCAGCTCACATTACGAAAAAAGTGGCGGATAAAATGTCTTCATTAATGAATCAAAATCGTGAAGATTACGAGCAAAAATGGAACGATATTAAAGTTGTCATTGAATACGGAATGATTTCAGAAGATAAATTCTTCGAAAAGTCTGACAAATTTGCATTGTATCCAACAGTTGATGGTAAATATTTCACTTGGGACGAATTGAATGTTGCAATCAAAGACAATCAAACCAATAAAGACGGAAAATTAGTTATTCTTTATGCTTCTGATGTTGATGGACAAGATCAATACATTCAAATTGCGAAAGAAAAAGGTTATGAAGTAATTTTATTAGATTCTCCTATTTCTTCTCACTTGATTCAGAAGTTAGAATCTACAAAAGAAAATGTAACATTTGTTCGTGTTGATGCGGATCATATCAATAATTTGATTGAAAAAGATGAAGTTAAAATTTCTAAATTATCTGATGATGATAAAGAAAAATTGAAAACTGAAATCACAGAATCAATCAACAATAAATCATATACAATTCAATTGGAAGATTTATCTGGAACAGATGCGCCTTTCATCATTACGCAATCAGAATTTATGCGTCGAATGAAAGACATGCAAGCTTCTGGTGGAGCTGGAATGTTCGGAATGGGTAATTTCCCAGAAATGTATAATGTTGTTGTGAATGCAAACTCAGATTTAGCAACAGAGATTTTAGCTAAAGATTCGAAAGAAGAAAAAGATGCGTTGATTAACCAAGCATTAGATTTAGCAAAATTATCACAAGGTTTGTTAAAAGGTAAAGAGTTAACAAATTTTATCAATAGAAGTTTTAAGAACATTAAATAATCTCAGAACACTATATTTTAGTAGTCTTAAACTTAAAATCCAGCACATAATGTGCTGGATTTTTTATTTGTAATAGAATTATTGATGTGTTAAACTTTTAAAATTAATTTGAAATAATTTGCAAAACATGATTTTTATCATTAATTTTACATCAAGGAATTATCAATTATTCGTTCTCATCTTTAAAATAGTTAGTTGTTTTAAAACAGAACATTAAAATTAATGATTGTTTTTCCCTAAAATAACGAAATTTTTAAGCCGACAGAGAATTTCTATAATAAGGTAGAAATTAATTCAAATCATTATCAAAAATTTCGGGAAGGATTTCAAGAAATTGAAATCCTTTTTAAACAGAAGTTCTTTTAAATTGATTCTGCTCATTTAGTCATATTTACAAATATAAGTTCATTATAAACGTTCCAGTTTATTCTATATTTAATTGTGAGCAATTTTAATTTATAATTATATAACAACATTTGTCCTTAATTATGAATCTGATATAATCCCGTAAGATTATATTTATCAATACAATAAAAGAACAATTAAACAATGGTTTTACTCAAAAGAAAGAGTTTGACATTGGGAAGGATTTCAAGAGATTGAAATCCTTTTTTTGTGTTATTACCTATTATAACAAAAAAAGAGCGACAAATATGTCGCTCTTTCATTATCTATATCAGAATATTATTATTCTTGTGATACAATTTTAGCAGATAAATACTCACGGTTCATACGTGCGATGTTATCTAAAGAAATTCCTTTTGGACATTCAACTTCACAAGCTCCTGTATTTGTACAGTTACCGAAACCTTCTAAATCCATTTGCGCAACCATTTTTTGAGCACGACGAGCAGCTTCTACTTGTCCTTGTGGTAACAATGCAAATTGAGAAACTTTTGCTCCTACGAATAACATTGCAGATCCATTCTTACAAGTCGCAACACAAGCTCCACAACCAATACAAGTTGCAGCATCAAATGCTTCATCAGCATGCATTTTGTTAACAGGAATATTGTTTGCATCCACTGTTTTACCTGAAGTATTAACAGAGATATATCCACCTGCTTGCTGGATACGATCAAATGATGAACGGTCTACAATTAAATCTTTAATTACTGGAAATGCAGCAGATCTCCATGGCTCGATGTAAATCGTTTCTCCATCTTTGAACATACGCATATGTAATTGACAAGTTGTAACACCTCTATCTGGTCCGTGTGCTTCACCATTGATGAATAAAGAACACATACCACAAATACCTTCACGACAATCGTGGTCGAAAGCAACTGGCTCTTTTCCTTCTTCAATTAATTGCTCGTTTAATAAATCAAGCATTTCTAAGAAAGAAGAATCAGTAGAAACATCTTTTAAGGAATATGTTTCCATGTTTCCTTGAGCATTAGCGTTTTTTTGACGCCAAATTTTCAGCGTTATGCTGATTGTTTTTGATGATGCCATAATTCTATATGATATTTTGACATTTTGCTTGAAGATTTGTTATCAAGCAAAATGATTTTATTATTTATAACTACGAGTTTTAAGCTCGATATATTTGTAATTCAAGTCCTCTTTGTGTAACACCTCTGTATTGATGTCATCTCCTTTATATTCCCAAGCGGCAACATAAGTAAAGTTTTCATCATCACGCATTGCTTCACCTTCTTCTGTTTGGTATTCCTCACGGAAGTGACCACCACAAGATTCGTTACGATTAAGTGCATCAATAGCCATTAATTGTCCTAACTCTAAGAAGTCAGCTACACGTCCAGCTTTTTCTAACTCAGTATTCATTTCGTTAGCATCACCAGGAACTTTAACATCGCGGTAGAATTCTTCACGTAAAGCAGCAATTTCAGCAATCGCTTCTTTTAAGCCTTCAGCGTTACGAGCCATACCTACTTTATTCCACATAATGATTCCTAAACGTTTGTGGAAACTATCTACAGTTTTAGTTCCTTTATTGCTTAAGAAATGTTGAATTTGGTCTTTAACAGCTTTTTCAGCTTCATCAAATTCTGGTGTATTTGTAGGAATTTTACCTGTACGAATATCTGCTGATAAATAATCTGCAATTGTATAAGGTAATACGAAATAACCATCTGCTAAACCTTGCATTAAGGCAGAAGCTCCTAAACGGTTAGCTCCGTGATCAGAGAAGTTAGCCTCTCCAGCTACGAAACATCCAGGAATTGTTGATTGTAAGTTGTAGTCAACCCAAACACCACCCATTGTGTAGTGAATTGCAGGATAGATACGCATTGGATTCTCATATGGATTCTCATCTGTAATTTTCCAATACATTTGGAATAAGTTTCCATATTTCTCTTCAATCCATTTTTTACCTAATTTCTCGATTTGAGCATCTGATGGATTTTGATCTCCGTTTGCGAAAGCAACCTCACGACCTTTTTTCTTAATTTCGTCTGTAAAGTCTAAGTAAACTCCTTCTCCAGTTTCATTAGCTTCGATACCATAACCAGCATCACAACGCTCTTTTGCAGCACGAGATGCAACGTCACGAGGAACTAAGTTACCAAATGCAGGATAACGTCTTTCTAAGTAGTAATCTCTGTCTTCTTCTTTGATATCTACTGCTTTTTTCTTACCAGCACGGATTGCTTCAGCGTCTTCTTTCTTTTTAGGAACCCAAATACGACCAGAGTTACGTAAAGATTCAGACATTAAAGTCAATTTAGATTGATTTGTTCCGTGGATAGGAATACAAGTTGGGTGAATTTGTACATAACAAGGGTTAGCAAAATAAGCACCTTTTTTGTGAATTTTCCATGCAGAAGTTACGTTAGAACCCATTGCATTAGAAGATAAGAAATATACATTTCCGTAACCACCTGTAGCAATAACTACAGCGTGTGCAGAATGTCTTTCAATTTCACCTGTAACCAAGTTACGAGCAATAATACCACGAGCTTTACCATCTACAAGTACAATGTCTAACATTTCGTGACGATTGTACATTTGGATGTGCCCTAAGTGGATTTGCTGATTCATTGCTGAATAAGCTCCTAATAATAATTGTTGTCCTGTTTGACCTTTCGCATAGAAAGTACGAGATACTTGTACCCCACCAAAAGAACGATTATCTAATAACCCACCGTAATCACGTGCAAAAGGAACCCCTTGCATTACACATTGGTCGATAATATTACCAGAAACCTCTGCTAAACGATAAACGTTAGACTCACGAGCACGGTAATCACCACCTTTGATTGTATCGTAAAATAAACGGTAGATAGAGTCGTTATCTCCTTTATAATTTTTAGCAGCATTTATCCCCCCTTGTGCAGCAATAGAGTGTGCACGACGTGGAGAATCTTGGTAACAAAAAGCTTTTACTTTGTATCCTAACTCTGCTAAAGTAGCAGCAGCAGAACCTCCAGCTAAACCTGTACCAACAACAATAACATCAATTTTATCACGGTTATTTGGAGCCACTAAGTTTAAGTGAGCTTTGTGTTCGCTCCATTGTTTTGCGATATCCCCTTGAGGAGATTTAGAATCTAATATACTCATTTCTTGATATTATTTAATTATTTAACAAAAAAATGGTAAACAGCAATGATAATAAAACCAGCTGGGATAATAATAGAATACCATTTTCCGAAAGCAACAATTACTGGAGTGTATTTGTTGTGTCTTGCACCAATCGATTGGAATGCAGAAGCAAAACCATGTTGTAAGTGTAATGATAAAAATACAAAAGCTACAATGTAGATAACTAATCTTACGAAAGATAAAGCACCTTCTAATGTAAATACATGATTTAAGTGATCCATGAAGTAATTCCCTTGTGCAAACGCTGGGTTTGGAGCAATGTAATGTTCAGTGATTGTAGGAACCCAAAAATCATACAAGTGTAATAATAAGAAAACTAAAATTACAGATCCAGAAACTAACATGTTTCTTGACATCCAAGTAGCATTTGCAGCACCATTGTACTTTTGGTAAGCAACTGGTCCACGCGCTTTTTTGTTTTGCGCTTCTAATACAAATCCCATTACAAAATGGTATACAACACCAATTAATAAAATAGGTTGCATTAAATATTGAATAAAAGGGTTGTAACTCATGAAAGCCGAAACTTCATTGAACCCATTCGGATTAATAACAGATAATGCATTAATCACGAAATGTTGTAACAAGAACACGATCAAAAATAACGCTGAAAGCGCCATCGCGAACTTCCTACCAATCGACGATTTTAGTAATGATTCATTTGCCATAAAGCAATACGTTTAATTTTTTAGATATTTCCACAAATTTACTAAAGTCAACGCTCTATTCACAATGAATTATATCATTTCATTAACGTTTACTTATAGTTTAGAATCATTCTTAGTTAAATAAGTTAAGTAAATGTTAAATTTTAAAAAATAATTTCATTATGCACATCCATATATTTAATAAATGCTTATAATTGTAACCGAAAAGTAGAATAACTTTTCATAGGTTTAAGTTAGTTAGGTTAATCCTCTTGTAATTTTATTATAAGAGGATTTTTTTATTTTGTAACATTTTAATAATTTTCTCTACATATAGTCACAAATAAAAAGTTTGGATAGCAAAGCAAACATATTTACCGAATTAGTCGAAAAAAACCAGGGAATTATTCATAAGGTGTGTCGCATATACACAGATGATAAGGATTCTCATGACGACTTGTTTCAAGAAATTGTCTTGCAATTATGGCGTTCATACGATTCATTTAAGGGCGATTCTAAATTTAGTACTTGGATGTATCGTGTTGGCTTAAATACCGCTATAACACTTATTCGAAAAAAATCAAGATCACACGAAACAGAGTATAATGAAAATCACTTTATCAACATCAAATCTGATGAAGGCGATGAAGTGCTTGAAGAACAAATTACATTATTGTATGCTGCTATTCGTTTATTGAATGATGTTGAACGAGCATTGGTATTGCTTTTCTTAGAAGATTTGCCTTATCGTGATATTGCCGAAACTTTGGGTATTTCTGAAGTAAATGCAAGAGTGAAAATGAATCGTGTGAAAATAAAATTAAAAGAAATAATGTCTAAAATGGAACAATAATGGAGTTAGACGATTTAAAATCAATTTGGGGTTCCATAAAGGAAGAAGAAAAATTTGATCGAAATCAGATTTTTCAAATGTTAAAAAAGAAATCATCAACTACGATAAAATGGTTATTTATCTTCACTTTTTGTGAGTTTATCCTTTTTCTTGGTTACAATTTATACATCTTAATATCGGGTAAAAACTTCTTTAACACCAAAATACAAAATTTAGTTGAGCAAAGTACAATCAATAATTATGAAATTGCCTCGGTTTGCAGTATTGCTTTTACATTTGTTTTTTTGGTGATGGCTTATAGATATTTCAAAAAAATTGATCTTAACCAGTCTGTAGCAGATTTAATGAAAAATATTATCTCTTTCAGAAAATTGGTTAACCTGTTTATTCTTTTTACGGTTTTGAGTTTAATTGTTTCTTCTGCACCATTTTATTACGAATTAGGTAAATCAATTTACATTGCAAAACACGCAAACGATATCAAACCATTAACCGAAAATGCAGCTGTTTATGGCTGGGTTGCAATAATTACAGCAGTTGCTTTTATTGTAATTATTGGTACGGTATATTATGGTATTATTTATTTTTTATTCCTAAGAAAACTACAACAAAATCTGAAAGAGCTTAGAGAAATGAAATAAAAATAATACTTTTGTAATCTGAATGAAAAAATTTATCCAATATCTCATGTTAACGATTTCACTGTTTATGACGGTGTATCAATCTGCGCATATATTGGATCATGCCTTAAATAATGAGCACAAAGAGCAGAATGACAAATTCTCTAATGTACACGATCACAGCTGTACAGTTTGTCATTTTAATCAACATTTTATCGAAAATGACTCAGAAGTTGAATTATTTGTTTGGACAACATCAATTGTTCAGAAAGATAAAACTGTATTCTCAACAAATGTAAAACAATCTGTTTTACTAACACACAAATCTCTTCGAGCACCGCCCTACTCTATTTAATTTCAAAGAAAAAACACCCTTATTTTTTAACGTTATTAAATTATTGTATTTATGTCAAAAAACATAAAATGCGGTATTGTAGCTACATTATTGTGTAGTTCTACTTTTGCTCAAAATATTTTTGAAGGTCAAATTGTTGACAAAAATCAAAAACCAATTTCCTTTGCAGCTATTCAAATTGATGATGAAGAATTTCATTCAGATGCTGAAGGAAAATTTAAAATTGAAGATTTAAAGAAAGGAAATTATCTAATTCAGATTGACGAACAAGGCTACGAACCTTTTTCGCAAACAATTACCTTTGATCATAAGCAGAAATTTGTTTTTACTCTTACTTTTCATAAAGCTTATAATCTTGATGAAGTTACTGTTTTAGGACATCATCATGATTTTTCTACTGCAAATATTGAACGAGTAGATCAGTCATATATTCAAGAAAATTATGCTGGATCTCTTGCAAAATCATTGGAAAATATAGCAGGTGTTAACGCTTCTGGAATTGGATCTTCTGCTTCAAAACCAATTATTCGTGGACTTGGTTTCAATCGATTAATTGTGACAGAAAATGGAGTAAAACAAGAAGGACAACAATGGGGAGCTGACCATGGATTAGAAATTGATGCGCTTAATGTAGAAGATATTGAAGTAATTAAAGGTCCTTCGGCTTTAGAATATGGAAACGAGGCAATTGCTGGTGTTATTAAAATTAACAACAATAATTTACCAAAAAAACATACAAATTCTGGTGAGGCAAAAGCATTATATCAATCTATTAATCATAATTACGGTTTAGGATTTAATGTAAAATCTCGTGGTGACCAGTTTTTCTACAAAATAAAAGGTTCTTATTCTGATTACGCGGATTACAAAACAACAGCAGATCAGATTTATTATCTAAACAGATATTTACCAATTTATAATAAACGTGTAAAAAACACGGCTGGTAGAGATTTGAATGCAGAAGTTCAGGTTGGATATGTTGGAGAAAAATTTAGGTCAATCCTAACTCTTTCTAACGTAAATCAAAAAATGGGATTTTTCCCTGGTTCTCATGGAATTCCTTCAGTTGATCGTTTACAAGATGATGGAAACAATAGAAACATTGAATTTCCATATCAAAAAGTAAATCATTTTAAAGTGATTTCTGAAAATGAAATTCGACTAAATCCAAAAGATGTTCTAAAATTTACAACAAGTTATCAGAACAATCGAAGACAAGAGCTTAGTTCTTTTCATACACATTATGCCAATCAAGTCGCGCCAACAATAAATCCAGATTTAGAGTTGGATTTTGATCTTTCTACCTATGATTCTCAATTAAAATTTGAACATAATCATAATCAAAACTTCAAAACTGTAATTGGTGCGCAAGCTCAATTACAAGCTAATAATATTGCAGGTTACAATTATCTATTGCCAAAATATGATCGTAATATTTATAGTGGGTTTTTGATTGAAGAATTCAAAAAAGGAAATACTTGGAAAATAACTGCTGGTTTACGTTATGATTATTCCACATTTAAATCTGAAGGTTACTTTGACGAATTTTTGTACAATTATTTAATCGAAAAAGGTAATTCAGCTGGAATTGCAGATTATTATGCAACAAGAAGTAAATCAATCAATCGTAACTTCAGTAATTTAAATGGAATGATTGGTGTTACATTTCAGCCAAATGATGAGTGGGATTTTAACTTTAACGCTGGTACAAATTTCCGTTTACCAACTGCTATCGAATTGGGATCTAACGGAATACATCACGGAAGTTTTAGACACGAACGCGGTGACGAAAATCTTGATGTAGAAAAAGGAATTGCTATAGATTTCAAATCTGTTTTTCATAAAAATGATTGGGATATTTCGATTAGTCCGTATTTATATTATTTCAGTAACTATATTTTCTTGAAACCTTCGGGGCAATTTTCTATTCTTCCTCATGGTGGTCAGATTTATCAATATACACAAAGCAAAGCCTTGTTAACCGGTTTTGAATTTGAAGTTCGCAAAAAAATCAACGAAAATTTTGATGCAAATCTTGTGTACGAGTATTTGTATAACAGACAAGTAACTGAAAATAATAAGTTTGGTAATTATCTACCATTTACTCCAGCTAATAATTTGTTTGGACAAATTAATTATAAAGTCAATCAACCAATTGCATTTTTAGAAAATGTCAACTTTTTCGCTAACGGAAAATATACGTTTGAACAAAATAAAATTGCTCAAAACGAAGATATTACACCAAGTTACTTTTTAGTTGGAATTGGCGGAAAAACACAATTAAATTTCGGTCACTTTAAAGCTAATTTGAGTGTACAAGTTTCTAATTTGTTTAATAAAAATTATTACAATCACACTAGTTTTTATCGTGCTTTAAAATTGCCAGAACAAGCACGTAATATACAAGTCATGTTAGCTGTGCCATTCGGAAAAAAATAGAAATATGAAAAGAAATCAGTCATTTTTTGGACTATTCTTTTCGATTATCATTTTTTCAATACCAATTTTTAATCAACTCCATTTTACATTAATTGATCATTGCGAAACAATTAACAAACAAAATAAGGAGGTTATTCATCATAATTGTCAACATTTTACCTTTTACACGGTTTTTATTGATACGCATGATGATCCAAAAATTGAGATTGCAAATAAGATTTATTTTGACAAAGAAATCAGTTCAAAACTTGTAGAAAATCATTCAATTTCTGCAATAGAATTAAATTTTAATCGCGGCCCTCCACAAATGATGGAAAGAGAATATTGTAAAAATTTTACAAATCTCGTTGCTTAACATTTAAAATATAATTCATAAAAAAAATAGAACATGAAAAATTCAATCTTAAAATATACATTCATTACATTATCAGCTTTATTTATATCATCTTGTTCAAGTGACGATTCGACATTGGACACTACAAAACCAGAAATTAATTTGATTTCTCCTAAAGATGACGCTCATTTACATTTGGGCGATGATATTAATATCGAAGCAATTTTGAAAGATAATGTAGAATTGGGTGCTGTAAAAATTGACATTCATTTTGCTGGAGATGGGCATCATCACAAGACAGCTGATGTACAATGGGAATTTACAAAACAAGAAGCTATACCAGCTGGTAAAAAAGAACATGCTTTTAACTACAAAGTAGCTATTCCTAAAGAAGGAATTGTAGATGGGCATTATCATTTAGGTATAATCTTGATTGATAAAGCAGGAAATCAATCCGAAGCTTACATCGAAATAGATATTGTAGATCATGCTCATTAGCATTAATCAACAACTTAAAAAAAACGTCTGAAATTTCAGACGTTTTTTTTGTGTTTATTGTTAAATGAATGTTACTTTAGCATTACCGAACAGAAAATATCAAACTTACAAAATGATTGCAATAGCAGACAGTGGATCTACCAAAACAGATTGGGTAATTTTAGGAAATGATTTAAACGAAGTATTTAGAACCAGTACAATAGGATTTAATCCGTATTTTGTTACATCTCAAGATATTTGCGAAGAATTACAAAAAAATGAAGATTTTAAACCATACGTAAATAATTTTGAAAAAGTATTTTTTTATGGTGCAGGAACTTCAAATCCAGAGATGCACGAAGTCGTTAAAAAAGGCTTACAAGCTTTTTTTGGTGATGCAGAATTTGTTGTTGACCATGACTTATTAGCTGCTTGTTATGCTACTTATATGGGAAAACCAGCTATGGTTTGTATTTTAGGTACCGGATCTAATTCTTGTTATTTTGATGGTACAACAATGCGAGAAGAAACAAAATCTTTGGCTTATATTTTAGGAGATGAAGGTTCTGGAAATGACTTAGGTAAACGTGTATTACGTGCTTTTTATACAAAAAAAATGCCTCCACATCTTGCTAAAGCTTTTGATGATTATTACAAATTACCAGTTGACGAATTAAACAAAAACGTTTATCAAAATAAGTTTGCAAATGCATACTTAGCTTCTTTCAATAAATTTGTTGTAGAGCACAAAAATGATCCTTATATTCAAAAGATTATCTATGATGCAATGTCTTCTTTTATCGAATATCAAATTATGCCTTATGAAGAAGCTCGTCATTCAGAATTAAATTTTATTGGTTCTATCGCACATATTTACGAAGATGTAATACGTTCTGTTGCTGCCGAATATCACTTAACAGTTGGTCATATTATCAGAAAACCAATTGATAACGTTGTTAATTATCACAAAAATTATTTAATTAAGTAAAATGCTACAACCTAAAATTGCTGTAATATCTTACAATACACCTCATCGTAAAACACAAGATGTATTATATGGTTTAAAAGCAAAAGGTTATCATTCTATTAAAGTTTTCGCTTTACCTTTTGTACAACGCGAAAATCCATTTGTGCCAATATATCAGCATCGTCCAAGTAAAGCAATTCAAATTACACCAAGTAATTTTTGCAAAAATTTCGATTATGATTTTGACTTGACAACTACTGATACGTTAAATAATCAATTAAACGATTATAAAGCTGATTATATTATAATTGCAGGCGCAGGACTATTACCTAATGAATTGGTTGAGAATCATAAAATCATCAATACGCATCCAGGTTTTTTGCCTTTAACTCGTGGTTTAGACTCGTTAAAATGGGCGATTGTAAAAGGTGTAGAAATTGGTGTTACAACACATTTTATAGATACTGAAGCTGATGCGGGCTTGTTAATTGAGCAACAACTTATTCCAATTTTTGAAAATGATACATTTCATTCATTGGCTTATCGGCAATACGAAACAGAAATAGAGATGCTAGTCAACTCGATAGAAATCATTCCTACAATGATTGATTTCAAATCACTTTCATCAAACGAGTTTGAAGCGACTCGCAGAATGCCAAAAGCTATTGAAGAAAATTTGATGCAAGATTTTGAAAAATACAAAACAAAATTCTGTCAAGCATAACAAAAAGATCAACTTTAGTTGATCTTTTATTATTTAAATTCAACTTCATTTATATTAATTACTTCAACTAAAGTTTCTAAATAATTTATTTTGTAATCATTTATTTCAACTTTGGACTTTTCTAAAATAAACAAACCTCCTTTATCAGTCTTCACACTTTTGAATAACTCGTTTTCTTTAGCAAGAATTTTATAATAGGTATTATTAATTAAATTCTTAAAAATCAAACTTCTTCTCGATATTAACACAAAGAAGTTACTCCAAAAAAAATTCGTTACAAACCTATTGTGAGTATAATTTGAATGATAATTAATAATAGATACAATATCATCCTTATAGTTATATAGAATAAAATTTCTTTCATAAGGAATAAAAACAACTGGTAAAAATGGATGAGAAAACTCAAAATTTACATTCATCATTATTCTATTCCAACGCCCATTCACTTCATTAAAACGTTCAGTAATATCTACTCCTTCATTTGATATTTTAGGTATTAGTAACTCTCTTCCGTTGTTTGGTTCATCATAACCAACAACTTCTAATTTTAAAACTTGATCAAAAGATTCTAGTAAACTAAATGGATAGCACATAAATAAAGGTTTAATTTCAAATTTAAAACTAATATTCATTAATTCTCCTTTCTCTTCCTCTTAAGATGTAAAATTTCTTTGATTGGATTGTAAACCATAATAAAAACCATCATTACAATTCCGAAATAAAACAAAGTTCTAAAGATTTGAATATCCGCAATTAACAAAGCTTGATTATACAATTGTGCTTTCAGATTTGTTGCAGTCAAACTGATTGATTCATTCACTAAATGAGTTGTTGCTTGTTTATCAAACAAATTATTCCATTGCTCCTGAAAAAAGACTTTTGTGCGATCTAAATTTTCTGTCATATAAAACTGATGTTTGGTAGAGAAAAACAACACTGCATTTTGCATAATAGAAAAACTAATTGTTGACGACCAATAGCGCATTGCTACTGCAGCTTGCATCGTATTCATAGAAAAATTAGCATGCACAGAACCTACCATATATTGTAAAATTGGAGCAAACAACATTCCCTGCCCTATTCCCTCCATCAACAAAGGTGGAATAATTGCGTTAGGACGAGTATCCGGAACCAAAATATAACTAAACCATAACATGGTAGAAGTTAAACAGAAAAAACCTCCAAAAAAAACATATTTATATTGCGTTTGAAAACGACTAATGATATAATAAGAAAACAATGCGCCAATGTAAATTCCGGCACAATTGTAATATTGTATCTGCAAAACAAACTCCCAATTCCATTTCCAAACAACATTCATTACTTGGTAAATGTTACTCATACTCGATTTGAAAATATAAAAGGTAAAAAACAACAACATACCTACAATAACTCTTTCTGAACGAAGAATTTCGAAGTGAAAAATTGGTTTCTTAGACGTTAATTGTTGTAAAATAAATAAGCCTGAAAAGATAAGCATCGCCGCAAAAGCTATGACAATGTAAGAAGATTCGAACCAATAATACCTTTTACCATAAATCAATAAAAAAGCACCCGCAATTAATGACATCATCATCAAAAAATAACCTGCTAAATTTAGCTGATACAGAGGCTTTTTAGGATACAATCTACCATGACTAAAGAGAAAAACATAAATCATCAAACTTAGGACATGGAAAAAAATAACGGTATAAATTACCATATTGAAATTATAATTTTCGATGGCAAATTTCACTATTGAGGTTGTATATTTATCTGCCGTCATCATAAATCCATATAAAAACGTATTTCCTAACAATCGTCCATATTCACTTTTTATACGCGACATTATGAGTGGCACAATTATACAACCTTCCAAATAAGAGGTTGTTCCTTGTATCACACGTAGTAGATAAATCAATTGAGTATTTGTTGTCAATGAAATCATTAACATTAATACAATATTGAGAATGGTCATAAACAGTAAATATGATCGAATATTAAAAAACTGAAACAATCGTTCGTTAATAAAAAGACCGCAAACTATTGTTGCATAAGCCAAAGAAAAAATGAATTGTAAATCGTCTACATCAACATCAAGAAATGAAGCCGTAAACATACTATTCATATTAAAAAGAGAAAGAATCATCACGTGCGGAATCAACGCAGCAATGAGAATTGGAAGCACCAATTTTTCTGGTATCCATTTCTTAAAAATGGGATGTTGATTGTGCATTGAATTATTTCTTCAATTTTACAATCAAGTTCAAAACATTCATACGAAAGTTTGTCGAATTAAAAATATTATATTGATTTCATGATTAACTTACCTAAAAAAGTAGAAAGGAAAGCTGCCTGAGAAAAAGTAGTTGACTTAAATCTGATGTTGAATTATAAATCGTTAATAGACGATGATTCATTTTTTATCTAATAATAAACTTAAAATCAATAAAATAAAACTAGAAACTATAACAATAGAAATCTATATTTTGATTGATTTATTTTGAAGGCAAACTTAAGGTCTTATCAATAGAAACAAGTTTACTGATTGAGAATAAAATTTGTTCATTTACGCCAAGATAATTTTTTATTCTTTACAAAATTTGATTCTTCACGATAAAAAGTGATAAAAAAGAAAAGCGTATTTGATACAAATTAGATCAAATACGCCAACTAAATAAAAATAATATACTAAGATGTTTTGTAAACTCGATTTTTGATTGGCTGATACAAGACAATTCCAATTACAACCATTACACCAATTGCAAATAAAATTCTGAAAATTTCGATGTTCGAAACTAAAAGTGCTTGATTAAATAACTTTGATTTGAAAGCTGATGCTGTTAAATGCAAAGAATCATTCTGAAGATGATTTAAACTATTTTTGTTAAACAAACTCATCCATTGATCTTGAAAAATTGAATTGGTTTGATCAAGATTTTTTGTCATCAAAAATTGATGTTTGGTAGACAAATATAAAACACTATTTTGCATGATTGCAAAACCAATTGTTGTGGTCCAAAAACGAATTGCAACACCTGTTTGTGATGTACTACCCGAAAAATTAGGATGCACAGAACCTACCATATACATTACCAAAGGCGTAAATAAACTTCCTTGCGCAATGCCTTCTAACATCAGAACTGGAGCAATTGCATCAATTTGTGTATCTGGAAAAAATAAGTAACTAAACCACAACATACTAATGGACAAAAGCAAAAAACCGAAAATAAAAATAGAACGATAATCAACTTTATTTCTCAACATAAAATACGATGCAAACACACCAATAATAGAACCCGCAACGTTAAAATACTGAATTTGCAATACATATTCCCAAGGCCATTTCCAAACAACGCTCATTATTTGGTAAATATTACTCATGCTTGATCGTAGAAGATAGAAGAAAAAAAAGAGTATTACACCTAATATTACCTTCTCAGATTTAAATGCTTCAAAATGATATAATGGTCTTTTCGAAGTTCGCTGATGTAGAATAAACAATCCACTAAAAATCAATAATAAAGTAAAAGAAACAACGATATAAGAAGATTGAAACCAATCATACTTTTTACCATAAACCAAGAAAAAAGCTCCTGAAATTAATGCAATTAATAGCAAAAATACTCCACCTAAATTTAATTGATACAAAGGTTTTTTAGGAAACATTCTGTTCTCATTAAAAAAAAAGACATAAACCAACAATGCAATAACATGAAAAACCATCACAGTATAAACAATCATATTGTGGTTGTAATTCTCAATCGCGAATTTCACAATAGATGTAGTAAATTTATCACCTGTCATCATAATTCCGTACAAAAAAGAATAGGCAATCAACCGAGAGTGTTCGCTTTTGATCTTCGACATGATGATCGGAATTAGAATACAACCTTCAAACAACGAAGCTGGTCCTTGAATAATTCTCAAAATCAAAATTACTTGTGTATTTTTCGTCAAACTCATCCCAAATAATACTAAAATATTCAGCATCGTCATAAACAACAAATAGGAACGAATATTAAAAAACTGAAAAAATCTAACATTCAGAAACAATCCACAAA
This sequence comes from Empedobacter sedimenti, assembly GCF_030005555.1. Classification (GTDB taxonomy): domain Bacteria; phylum Bacteroidota; class Bacteroidia; order Flavobacteriales; family Weeksellaceae; genus Empedobacter; species Empedobacter sedimenti. The sequence continues at coordinate 103,867 of NZ_JASCQG010000005.1, forward strand.
CAATTGTTGCATAAGCAACTGAAAATAAAAACTGTAAATCATCTACTTCCAAATCCAAAAAAGAAGCTGTAAACGTACTATTCATCGTGAAAAGCGTTAACAACATCAAGTGCGGAAATAAGGTCAAAATTAGAATTGGAACAACTAATTTATCGGGAACCCATTTTTTGAATATTGAATTTGGACTTTGCATGGTTTTGTTTGTTTCTAATTTACTTTCTCTGCAGATACGCTAACATTCATTCCTGAGCGTAATCTTTCGTTATTTTTTGATTTTTTTAATATTATTTTGATCGGAAAACGTTGTTCAATTTTCACAAAGTTTCCTGTTGCATTATCGGGTTTTATTAAAGCAAATTCGGATCCTGATGCTGGCGAAAGTGATTCTACTTTACCTTCAAATACAATATTAGGAAAGGCATCTGCTTTTACTTTTATGGTTTTATCTAAATCGATTTCGCCAAGTTGAGTTTCTTTAAAATTTGCTACAATCCATTTTTCTTCCGAAACCACTTGTACCAAGGCTTGTCCTTCTTTGATTAATTGTCCAACTTGAATATTTTTTACTCCAACCCAGCCGTCATATGGTGCGATAACATAAGAATAGGAAAGAATTAGTTTTGCATTATTTAATTGGGCTTTTTTCTGCAAAATTTCCGTTCTAACGGGAGCAACTTTTGTTTGTTCTGCAGATGTACTTACATTAATAACATTTCGTTGTTGTTCTAATGCAGCTAAATTTGCTTTTGCTTGTTTGTATTTTGCTTCAACTTCTTCAAATTGTTGTACTGTTGCAGCGTCTTCGTTCACCAAATTTCTGAAACGAGTATAATCTTTCTCAGTTCGCCAAACTTCTATTTTTGCAGACTCTATTTTTGCATTAACAACATTTACATCACTTGCTTTTGTATCAACTGCTTTTTCATATGTTGCGACAGATTGCGAAGTACTTTCCAGATTTGCAGATGCAATATCTACTTGATTTTGATATTCTCTATTATCAATCACAACCAATGTATCACCTTTGTGAACATATTGATTTTCTTCAAAATTAACTTTCGTTATAAATCCTGAAACTTTACTAGACACTGGCGTAATGTATTGGCGAACTTGAGCATCATTGGTATTTACGTGCGAACTCGAAAATAAATAGAACCAACCTACAGCTCCCAATCCTATCAAAATAAATATCCACGCAATAATGGAAAGTGTTTTGTTTAATCGTTTTTCTCCTTTTGTCAACTGTTTTGTCATCGTATTATAAGTTTCCTAAAATGTATTGTAATTGATAATATTTTAATTGTTTATTGATTTGTAACGATATCAGATTAGATTGCGTTTCTAGATAAGTATTATCCGCATCAATCAACTCTGTAATCAAGCTAAGTTTATTAATGTATTTTGTTCTTACAATTCTATAATTCTCTTTTGCTTGAACAATCGCTTCTTCTGCAATTTTGATCTTTTCTATCGCATCATCTAATCGTTTATTAGCCGCAAAAACATCATGTGTTATTTGTTCTTCTCTTTCTTCTATTTCTAGTTTTGCTATCGAAATATTACGGTCCGCAATGTGCATTTTCTGCTTATTTTTATAAAAACTACTGATTGGAATAACCACATTAACACCTACCGAACCAAATCTGTACAAATGCTCTTCGGGCGGAAAAAACATAAAATTGGGATAACTCAATCCGTATTCTGCACCTGCAGAAATCTTAGGAAGTGTATTAGCTTTTGTAATTTTTCTATCCAATTGTTTCAAATTCAAATCAGTTTCAGCAATTTTTAGATTTTCACTATTTTCTATCGCTTCCAAAACCATTTCGTCAACCAAACCAATCTGATCTTCGTTCGTGAATAATTCAGAAGTATCTAAATGAACATCTTCATGAACAGCTAAAAGGGTTTTTACTTGATGCTCTACAATTGCAATTTCATTCTCTAATTCAGAAAAAGACATTTTATGATTGGATAATTGCAACTCTGCTCTCAAAACCTCATTATAAGTAACTAAGCCGTTTTGTTTAAAGATTTTAATTTGTTTAATATTAGCAGAATCTTCGTGCATTTTGTCAGTAATCAATTTTTGTTGCTCTCGTAAATGAAGCACTTGCAAATAAGCTGTAATAATTTGCATACGAAGTTCACGTTCATCTTTTCTGATTTGTAGTTTAGAGATTTCCGTTTCTAAAGCAGCTTTTTTCTCTTCATTTTTAATAATTCCACCCATATAAACTGGAATCTCAGCAGAAAGCGTAAAATCATATTTGATTCGCGGAACTTTATATTTTGTAGATGATTTAAAAAGTCCATCCTCATACTGGTTGATATTACTTAAAACATTAAATCCTGTGTGGAAATTAACATCCGGAAGTTTTTCATTTTTCAAATCTTCCTCTTTCAATTCAGCCACATTTGATTGCAAGGTTTTAATTTGTAACTTTTTATTATTTTGTAAGCCAATTTCAATTGCTTTACTCAATTTTAAATAATTGTAATTGATTTCTGTTTGTGCATAAGTCAATCCACTCAACATCAAAAACAACGTAAGCAATTGATATCTAACAAGATTAAATATCATATTTTTAATAAATTCTAAAAGTTTTATTGATTTTTTACATTGCAAAGGTAAGTGCAAAACAAAGTAAGCTAAATGATAAAATAAGAAAAAAATTTGCTCATTTAAGCCAAATTATTGAAATTTGTGAGACCAAAAAAAGGCTAAGAAATGAAACAATTCCTTTTAGATAGTATTGACAACGAGAACACAGATTTTTATATCTATCATGTTCATTTAGATACGATAGAAACAGGGCTTCATCAACACAAAAAATCTCAACTATTATATGCCGAAGGTGGAATTGTACACATTTTTGTAAACGAAAAACACTGGTATTTACCTGCAAGATGTTTTATGTGGATACCTGCGAATACCGAACATTCTATTTTGACTTATAGTAAAAAAGGAGATTTGTACAATTTCTATTTCAATGATTATGAAGGAGAAAACGAATTCTACTCAATTCCGAATATTTACTACGCAGGAGATTTATTGCGCGAAATGTTTTTGTTTACTAAAAATTGGAATGGCGAAATTGAGAGAAACAATCCAGCTAGATATGATTTAGTAAAAGCTATCAAATCTATTTTACCAGAAATGGAATCAAATAAATTACCGATTACCATTCAACACCCTTTTCCCAAAGACCAAAAACTAATCGAAATTGCTCAGTTTTTAATGACCAACATCGAAAAAAATTATACAATAGAAGAAATTGCCAAACTATTTGGTCTTAGCACACGTACACTTTCGCGCAAGTTTAAAGATAATATGGGGATGAATTACGTGCGTTTTTTACGCTCTTTGCGTATTACTAAATCGTTAGAATTAATTGCTGAAAATAAATACAATATGTACGAAATTGCCATGTTAGTTGGCTATAATTCGCTTTCGTCTTTCAGTAATATTTTCTTGAAAGTTTCTGGTATTCGACCAACAGAATTTGCACAAATGTTGCACAAGAAAAAATAGATTAATCAAAAAATTTTATATCTTCATCATTCATACTATAATTAACTTTTATTAATCACTAACATGAAAATAGTTGCTTTTGCAGGTAGTAATAGTACTACATCAATCAACAAACAATTGGTTACTTACGCTTCTTCTTTATTAGTTGAACAAGATGTCGAAATCTTAGATTTTAATGACTATTACATTCCAACATATTCTATTGATATAGAAAAAGAAGAAGGTTTTAGCGAAGATATTAATGCATTTTATGCTAAATTATTTGAGGCAGATGTACTTTTAGTTTCATTAGCAGAACACAACGCATGTATTACTGCGGCGTTTAAGAGTTATATGGATTGGTGCTCTCGTATCAATTATAAATTATTAGAAGGAAAAAAATTAGTAGTGATGAGTACTTCTCCTGGTGGATATGGAGGGAAAAATTCGTTAGAAGTTGGTTCAAGATTATTAACAAAATTGGGTGGCACAATCATTACGAACTTCTCTTTACCTAAATTCTATGAAAATTTTTCGGAAGGTAGAATCACAAATGAAGAATTGAATAAAGAATTGATTGAAAAAATGGACGAATTTCAAAAAAATATACAATAAAATCATTTCCTAACATACATCAATTAATAGAAACTATCTGTGCTCTAAATTTGTCATATAATTAGAAATTAAACTTAAAGATATATGAAAATTTTAGCGTTCGCTGGATCAAACAGCAAAAATTCAATTAACAAAGAATTATTAAATTATACAGTAAATCAATTAAACGATGCAGAAATTGATTTAGTAGACATCAACGATTTTGAGATGCCAATTTATTCAATTGATCGTCAATTAGAGAATGGTTTTCCGAAATTAGCAGAAGATTTTCACCAAAAAATCAAAGATTCAGATGGTGTTATTGTTTCTTTAGCAGAACATAACGGAAACTTTTCTGTTGCTTTAAAAAACATTTTAGACTGGGTTTCTCGTATTGAAATGGGTTATCTTAAAGATAAAAAATTATTATTATTAAGTACTTCTCCTGGATCTTATGGAGGAGGAAATGTAATGGATGTTGCAACAAAATATTTCGAAATGTTTGCAAGTGGAGAAGTTGTAGCAAGTTCTACATTTCCATTCTTTAATGATAACTTCCAGAATGGTGAAATTGTAAACGAAGAATTAAAAAATACAGTTGATGAAAAAATCAATGTATTTCAAAATACATTTGCTTCAGTAGAAGCATAATTGTAATGTATATAGGTAAATGCTCGGAAATAGTTTCCGAGCATTTTTTATTTATTCTTAATTAGTAACGAACCCGACTTTGTTTGATTATCAGCCAATTTTATAACAAACCAATAGGTGTCCGTTGGCAGTGGTTTACCTCCTATTTTACCATCCCACTTAAAATTTTCAGTTTTTGTGATGACTTTTATTTGTTTACCAAAACGATCATAAATTTCGATAACTGCATCTGAATAATTTTTCAGATAATCATTCAAATCCCATACGTCATTTATTCCGTCATTATTTGGAGAAATAAGATTAGGAATAATCTTTGTTTCTACCTCTAAAAGCTTCATACACTCCCCATTAGTAGATTTCATTTTAACAATAAATTTTCCTTCCGGAACATTAAAAAATGTGTTTGAATTTTGCCAAGAATGTATGACATCTCCTTTTAAGGTTTCTAATTGATACTGAACATTTGTATTACCTCCAGAACCAACAATTACGATAGAGTTATCTAAAGTTGTATTTACAATAACCGACGGAAATTGTACTAAAACAACCTTCGTTACAGCTTCTGATACACAATCTCCTAATTGAGTCACTAAACAATAAACACCTTCTGATTTTACTTCCAAAATTTGATGATTGCTTATCAAACTACCGTTTTCATCAAGCCACTTGTACGAATCAAATCCGTTTGGTGCATTAATAGTAATTGAAGAAAAGTCTGGGCAATAGTAATATATTGGTAAAATATCAAGTTTCGTATTCTTAGTTAAAGTAACTTTGAAATCTTCACTAACTGATCCACAACTTGCTGATTTAGTCACTTTAATCGTGTAAATCCCTTCAATCGTATTTTGCCAATTTATAGTTACTTCATTCACATTTTCAAGAATAACTCCTTTAAAATCTGGTTCAACAATTTGCCATCGATAAACAAAATTCGATCGATTATTTACATTAGCATCAACCGAATATTTTTTTATAGAATTGGAACAAACTTGTTGCTGTCCTAATAGTTTGCTCCTTTTTACAAGGAGCAAATTCACTATTAAGAAAAAATAAAAATAATATTTGACATGAAATGATTTCAATTACAAAGCTTGAATTGGAGTAATCGTTACTTGCGCACCAACTGTGATAGTCGCTGTTACATTTAAGTTGATCAAACTACATGCATTAGCTGTATTATCTGATTTAACTTCTGTTATAATCATCGTTTGATTAACTTGAGCATTCGGAACTAAAATATCAATTTTATTATTAGCAGTTATTGTTACAGTTGCAGCTACTCCATTTATAGTATACGTTACGATATTTCCGTTTGCAGCATGTATTGTGAACACAGCGTCATTTCCATAACAAACTTCAGTAACTGGATCAATAATAGGTAAAACTGGTTTATTATTAACCACTACATTCAACGTTTCAGAAACTTCTGTCGGACAAGTATTATTTTTCTTAAACACTTTCAAAACATAATTTCCAGCTGGTAAATTCCAATCAAATGTTGCTAAATTATTTGTCAAACTACCATCAGTATCCGTAATAGTTGTAACCTCTGTTATACCATCTGCTTGAAATACTTTCCAAGTATAAGTTGATGTAGAAACATCTGGCAAATTGGTACCAGTTGCATTAGTATCAGTTCTATAATTTTTTTGATCCCCTGCGCAAACGTTTTGTTGTGCAAATAGTTGAGTACCAGAAACACTCAAAAAAAGAAGTAGAAATAGCTTAAGAGTAAAATTTTGTTTCATCATTTTTAGTTTTAATGTTAATATTCTATTGGTGTTAGTTTATTTTCAACAACTTCAACTTTGTATAATAAAGATTTCAATACAGCTGTTTTTGATTTAGAGGTACTCGAGTTTTTCCATTTTAAAGTATAACTCAAATCACAATAATAGTAAGTTATTCCAGGTACTGAAGTATCAGGCGAATAGGACGTTGAAGTAGCTCCAGCAATTACATTACCATTAGTCGTATCTGGAACAGAAGCAGAAAACCATTGATATGTCACTATCGAATTATTGTCTACAGCTAAATTAACAGGCGTATTTTTACAGATTTTAAAGTTTTTGTTTTCTTCATCAATTGCAAATTTTTGATAAATAATATTACTTTGAAAGGTTGAACAACTTGGTGTTGTAACCCAATAATTAGGATTCAAAAATCTCAAAATCCATTCATTTTTAGATGTTATAGATTTTGATCCATCATAATAAGAATAAGCAGATTGTAAGTTAGTAGTTAAGTGAAAATCAGTGATATCATAATTATCATCAGATTCATCACCGGGCAAACCTGAATTTCTTGTTTCAGAAACTACTAAATCTGAGTAACTATCCCAATTTAATTGATTATTATAAGCCGTAACAAGCGTTGTACTTACAAAAATACCTTTGTGATCATCGTTCAAATCCATATTCCAACTTCCATTATTGAAAATGAAAAATTGATCGGTTAGAGCGATATTAAAAATACCATTGGTTACCTTTTCACAATTCCAAGATGGATTAAGATTATTTAAATTTAAATTTGTTAAACCTGCTGGTATTTTGATTGAAAAAACTTCTCCTTTCTCAATTGTAGAACCTATTTTTTTAGTCAATTTCAAGACGCCCTCTGTCGTTCCTAAAAAGTTATTCAATTTTCTTTGCCAACCATTATCTGTTATATAAATAATTGTATTAGGCAAAATATCTTTGAGCGTTACAAGAAAAACCTCATCAACAAACTCAGTAGAATTAGAATAATTTGTTGTACACAAAGAATTTACATTAGAGTTTACTGCGTAAACAAGAAGATCTCCTTTATCAAAATTTGTCTGAGCTGATAAAGTGAAATAAGAAATGATAAATAATAAAATAAAGAAGTAAAATTTATTCATTGAAAATCATTTATTTACAATGAATATAATTCTATTTTACAAGAAAAATATTTTATAAACGGATATAAATAATTACAAAAGATTAATAAACTATATTAAGTATTTATAAAATAAAAAAACCGAGAAAAATCTCGGTTCATAACTAATTTACATTTATTTCGTATGTGATATCAATACCACCTGCAGCCAGCATATCATGCACACTACAATATTTTTTCACTGCTAATTCGGCGGCTTTATTTGCTTTATCGATGTCTATATTTCCTTTCAAAAAGAATTTGATATGGATATCAGTAAAAATATTAGGAACCTCATCACGACGGTTACCTTCTACTTCTACTTTAATATCTTCGATATCTTGACGTTGTTTTTTTAGAATTTCGTTCAAATCAAAAACACTACAACTACCCAAAGCAACCAAAACTAATTCCATCGGACGAACACCTTTCCCTTCTCCTCCAATAGATTCTGGTCCATCTATATTCACTTTTACCGATGAACTTGGTGCAGTTGCTTCGTAATGAGAAGCCTGATTTACTCTATTTAATTCTATTTTCATTTCTTAATCTATTTAATGTATAAAATTAATCAATTTTACTGACAAAATATTTCTACAATGATGTAAAAACAATTCGATTTATCATTATTTTTAAATCCACAAAAACTTAAAAACTGATTATGAATAGTATCGTTTATTTTGAAATTCAGTCAAATGATCCTCAAAAATGCATCGAATTCTACCACAATGTTTTCGATTGGAAATTCACAAAACAAGAAGGTTTACCTCTTGAATATTATAGAATTGAAACTTCGGGTATGGAAGGCGGTATGTTTAAACGTCCTGCTGATACACCTCCTTTAAATTGTGGAACAAATGCATTTACTTGCACTTTACAAGTTGAAAATTTTGATACAACTGCAGAAAATATCCTGAAAAACGGAGGAATTGTTGCTATGCCAAAATTTGCAATTCCTGGTATGTCTTGGCAAGGTTATTTTTTGGATACTGATAACAATGTTTTCGGAATTTTTGAAGTAGATCCAAATGCAAAATAAAATAAAAGCCGCTAATAAGCGGCTTTCTATTTTGTTCAATATCTTAAAGAGAATGATATTTAAAACTTTGTTCGTTTTTAATCGTTTTCACTGATTCATAAATCAATTCGATTACATTTTTCACATCAGATTGATGAACCATCTCCACTGTTGTGTGCATATAACGCAATGGCAACGAAATCAGAGCTGAGGGAACACCTCCATTACTATAAGCAAATGCATCTGTATCTGTTCCTGTTACACGAGAACTTGCTGCACGCTGAAACGGAATATTGTTTTTTTCTGCTGCGTCAATAATTAATTCTCGTAAGTTATTCTGAACTGCTGGAGCATAATAAACAACTGGTCCGTCACCACATTTTTGTTCACCTTCTTTCGATTTTGTAATCATTGGTGTAGTTGTATCGTGCGTTACATCTGTAATGATTGCAACATTTGGCTTAATTGTTTCCGTAATCATTTCCGCACCACGCAAACCAACTTCTTCTTGTACAGCATTTACAATGTACAATCCGAAATCTAATTTATCTTTATTCTCCGCTAATTTACGCGCAACCTCAGCAATCATAAAACCTCCCATTCTATTATCTATCGCACGACAAACAAAATAACGATCATTTAATGTAAAAAATTCATCTGGATATGTAATTACACAACCTACATGAATTCCAAGTTCTAACACTTCTTCTTTCGACGTGCAACCTGTATCAATCCATATTTTATCCGGAGTTGGGGCTTCATCTTTCCCTGCTTGACGCAAATGAATTGCTGGCCATCCAAAAACTCCTTTCACAATTCCTTTTTTTGTGTGAATATTTACCACTTTAGAAGGGGCAATCATATGATCTGATCCTCCATTTCTAATCACATAAATTAATCCATCATCAGAAATATAATTTACAAACCACGAAATCTCGTCAGCATGCGCCTCAATTACAACTTTGTAAGGTGCTTCTGGATTAATAACTCCGTAAGCAGAACCGTAATTATCTGTTTTAATTTCATCTACATATGGTTTTATATAATCCATCCAAACTTTCTGTCCAGCACTCTCAAAACCAGTTGGTGAAGCAGTATTCAAGTATTTAGTTAAGAAATCTAATGATTGTTGATCAAATAAATTATTTACACTCATTTTTATATATTTTATAACAAATGTACTACTTTTAGGAACAATTTTTGAATGAAATCGGACATGAAATATCACATCTATTATATCGTCATCATTTTATTTTTATCACCTTTTCATCAACTGAAAGCGCAAATTTTTGGATTAGATTTAGGTGGAAAAAATACTACGCAAGAAATTAAAAATGACTCTATAAACCTAGATGATTTTTCATTCAATCCACTAGATACCATTCATCTTAACGAAGCCAATTCTTATGCTGTTCACCTAAAATCTGATTTAGAAAAAAAATATTATTTATGGCTAAGAAAACGTGTTCGTGATGTTTGGCCGTATGTACGCACAGCTGTCAGAGAGTATAATTATGTTTCTGATACTATCCAAACAATGGATAAAAGACGAGATCAAAAACGATTTATAAAATCTCGTCAAAAACAGCTTGCTGATCAATTTGAAAATCAACTTAAAAACATGTCAAGTTCTCGTGGACAAATCTTAACAAAACTAATCTACAAGGAAACTGACAAAACAACATACGATATTATAAAAGAATTGCGTGGTGGTGTAAATGCATTTTTATATCAAGCTGCAAGTGGAGCTTTTAATATAGACCTCAAACAAAATTTTGATCCAAAACGCACAAGAGAAGATCTTTACATTGCTGTTATTCTACAACGAGATTTTGCTGATGGTACCTTAAAACCTGTTGACGAAGATTAACTTTCTTTAACAATTTCCAATAACAATAATTTATCTCTTTTTTATTATATTTGATACAATAAAGGGAAAAATTTGGAAAAAAATATAAAACGAATTGGTGTTTTAACCTCTGGAGGTGATGCACCTGGAATGAATGCGGCCTTACGTGCCGTAGTAAGAGCATGTAAATTCTACGAAATTCAATCAGTTGGTATTCGTCAAGGCTATGAAGGTTTGATAAATAATGATATGATTGATTTAGGACCTCGTTCCGTAAAAAATATTATTAATCAAGGAGGAACAATTCTAAAAACTGCTCGTTCTCTCGAATTCAAAACGAAAGAAGGTCGCCAAAAAGCCTATAATCATCTTATACAAAATAAAATAGATGCATTAGTTGTAATTGGTGGAGATGGCTCATTTACTGGAGCAAATATTTTTCACAAAGAGTTTGGAATTCCGTTTATAGGAATTCCGGGCACTATTGACAACGATATTTTTGGAACTGATTTTACAATTGGTTACGATACTGCGCTAAATACTGTTATAGATGCTATTGATAAATTAAGAGATACTGCTACATCACATGATCGTGTATTTTTTGTGGAGGTTATGGGACGCGATGCTGGTTTCATAGCACTAAATAGTGGGATAGCTTCGGGTGCGCAAGATATTCTGATACCAGAACAGCGTGATGGTGTTGAAGATTTATGTAGCTCTTTAGAGCGATCTGAAAAATCTGGAAAAAAATCTAGTATTGTTGTAGTTGCTGAAGGCGAAAAATTAGGTGGCGTTTTTGAATTAGCAAAACAAGTTCAGTCTCGTCATCCAGAATATGATATTCGTGTAACTGTTTTGGGACATATACAACGTGGTGGTTCTCCATCTTGTCAAGATCGAGTTTTAGCAAGCCGATTAGGAATTGCTGCTGTAGAAGGTTTATTAGATGGTAAAACCAATTTAATGGCTGGTATCCGATCAAACAAAGTTGTCTTCACTCCTATCGATGAAGCGATCAAAAAGCACAACGAGATTGATACAGAATTGATCAAAGTAGCTAATATCTTAGCAATTTAAAAAATTAATATAAAGGGAAATTATATATACTATGTCAAAAATTAAAATTGGAATCAACGGATTCGGAAGAATTGGTAGCCTTGTTTTTGGGGTTGCTATTAAAAGAGATGATATCGAAATTGTAGGTATCAACGATCTTGTTGAAGTGGATTATTTAGCTTACATGCTAAAGTACGACTCAGTTCATGGAAAATTTGAAGGAGAAGTAAAAGTAGAAGATGGTCATTTAGTTGTAAATGGTCAAAAAATTAGAGTTACAGCAGAAAAAGATCCTGCAAACTTAAAATGGGATGAAATTGGTGCTGAAATTGTGATTGATGCAACAGGAATTTTCTTAACAAAAGAAACTGCTGGTAAACACATAGAAGCTGGTGCGAAGAAAGTGGTTTTAACAGGACCTTCTAAAGATGATACACCAATGTTTGTAATGGGGGTAAATCATGAAACAATTACAGCAAACGACACCATTGTTTCTAACGCATCTTGTACAACCAACTGTTTGGCTCCTTTAGCTAAAATCATTCACGAAAAATTTGGAATTGTAGAAGCTTTAATGACGACAGTTCATGCAACAACAGCTACACAAAAAACGGTAGACGGACCATCTAATAAAGACTGGAGAGGTGGTAGAAGTGCTATGATTAACATTATTCCTTCTTCAACTGGTGCTGCAAAAGCTGTTGGTAAAGTTATTCCAGAATTAAACGGAAAACTAACAGGTATGTCTTTTCGCGTGCCTACAGTAGACGTTTCTGTTGTAGACTTAACCGTTAAATTAGCAAAGGAAACAAATTACGATGAAATCAAAAAGGTAATGCGCGATGCTGCTGAAGGCGATTTAAAAGGAATTGTAGGATATACAGATGAACCTTTGGTATCAATGGATTTCCGAGGAGATACAAGAACTTGTATTTTTGATGCAGAAGCTGGTATTATGCTTAATCCAACATTCGTAAAACTAGTCGCTTGGTACGATAACGAAATTGGATACTCTAACAAAGTGGTTGATTTAGTGCAACATATCGCTAAAATATAACCTCTCGTTTTCGAGATATTAAATAAGTCTTTTCAATAAAGAAAAGACTTATTTTTTTTGCATTTATTTAGCATTTTATGGACTAATCTTTGAAATATTATAGTAGAATTAAAACAAACTACATGAAAGATAATAAATCTATTTTACAACCTAAAGAAACGACAATCCAACGATTATTAAATTTTTCTAAATCAATTTCAACTATAGAAACACAATTTCTCAAAACAAAACTCATCATCGTTTCTAATTAATAAAAGGATAGAATAAGAAAGTAACTAGTTTATTTTATTAAGAAAAATTTATACAATTTTAAGAGTTTTTATGTTAAATCTATTGTATTGCAATATACTTTGTTTATATTTGAGGTATAATTAACATAAAAACATTGCTTATAGATAAAACTTTACTTTATTAAAATCAATACTATCCAACTATGAACTATGAAGACGACTCGTTATTAATTCGTGAATACATGAATGGTAATGAAACCGCTTTAGAAAAACTTATTGATAAATACAAAAGTAGAATCTATAGTTTTATCTACTCAAAAGTGTTAGATAAAGATGTTGCTGAAGATATTTTTCAGGATACTTTTATCAAAGTAATTCTTACACTTAAAAGTGATAAATACAATGACGAGGGTAAATTTTTGCCTTGGGTTATGCGTATTGCACACAATCTTTCCATTGACTATTTTAGAGCTAATAAACGTATGCAAACAGTAAGCGAAACTGTTGGCTATAGCGAAGATTATAATATTTTTGATTTTTTAGGAAATTGTGACGAATGTTCTGAAACTAAATTGATTAAAACGCAGATTGATCATGATTTAAGGCATTTAGTTACCTTATTACCAGACGATCAAAAAGAAGTTTTAGAATTAAGAATTTTTAAAGACTTAAGCTTCAAAGAAATTGCAGAAGAAACAGATGTTAGCATTAATACTGCTTTAGGAAGAATGCGTTATGCAATTATTAATCTTAGAAAAATAATCGAATCAAGTAATATAATTTTAACAGTAGATTAAGAAATAAAATAAATTATTTAGCGTTTTAAGTAAGATTTAAATTTTTAATGAATGAATAAATTTTACTCTAAAAATCTTGAGCCAAAACAATCTACAGTTAATAAAATACTTCAGTTTTCTCAATCAATTTCAGCAATTAAATCAAATTTATTGCAAGAGAAAATTATTGTAAATATGAATTAGTATTTGTTTTGAATACAAGATAAAAGCCTAAAATGTATGTAACATTTTAGGCTTTTTTTATTTCTATTTTTTTGTCTGAAGTTTATTTTCCTACAAAAGTTGATTTAATATTCAATTCTACCATTTGCTCATCAGCAATTGCAGATGGTGCATCAATCATCACATCACGTCCTGAATTATTTTTAGGAAATGCGATATAATCACGAATAGTTTCTGATCCATCTAATATAGATACAAAACGGTCAAATCCGAAAGCTAATCCTCCGTGTGGTGGCGCTCCATATTTGAAAGCATTCATTAAGAACCCAAATTGAGCTTCTGCTTGTTCTTGTGTAAATCCTAATAACTCAAACATTCTTGCTTGAATATCTTTATCAAAAATACGGATAGATCCTCCTCCGATTTCGTTTCCGTTTAAAACCAAATCGTATGCATTTGCACGAACTTCTCCTGGATTCGTTGCAATTAACTCCATATCTTCTGGTTTTGGAGAAGTAAATGGATGGTGCATTGCGTGGTATCTTTCAGATTCTTCGTCCCATTCTAACAATGGAAAATCGACAACCCATAATGGTGCAAAAACTTCAGGATTACGTAATCCTAAACGTTCTGCAATTTCCATACGTAAAGCCGATAATTGTCCACGAACTTTGTTTGTATTACCAGACATTACTAACATTAAATCACCTGGTTTTGCGTTCATACGCTCAGCCCAAGCTGCTAAATCTTCTTGTGAATAGAATTTATCTACAGAAGATTTAAACGTTCCATCTTCGTTGTAACGTGCCCAAACCAATCCAGTCGCACCAATTTGCGGACGCTGAACCCATTCGATTAATTTATCGATGTCTTTACGTGTGTAAGAATTACATCCTTCGGCAGCAATTCCAACGATTAATTCTTGCTCATCAAAGATTTTGAAATCCTTTCCTTTTGCTAAATCTGTAATTTCACCAAATTCCATTCCGAAACGGATATCTGGCTTATCATTTCCGTAACGACGCATTGCATCAGCAAACGTCATACGAGGAAAATCTCCAAACTCTAAACCTTTGAATGTATGTAATAAATGTTTTGCTAAGCCTTCAAAAACATTCATGATATCTTCTTGCTCAACAAACGACATCTCGCAGTCAATTTGTGTAAACTCTGGTTGACGGTCTGCACGTAAATCTTCGTCACGGAAACATTTTACGATTTGGAAATATTTATCTAAACCTCCAACCATTAATAATTGCTTGAATGTTTGTGGTGATTGAGGTAAGGCATAAAATTCACCTGGATTCATACGAGATGGAACCACAAAATCACGCGCACCTTCTGGTGTAGATTTAATTAAAACAGGCGTTTCAACTTCTACAAAATCTTGTGCATCTAAATATTTACGAACTTCCTGCGCAACTTTAGAACGGAAGATTAATTTATCTTTAACTGGATTACGACGGATGTCTAAGTAACGATATTTCATGCGAATATCCTCTCCTCCATCTGTATTATCATCAATTGTGAAAGGAGGCAAAGCAGATTCGTTCAAAATTGTGATAGAATCAGCTAAAATCTCAATTTCTCCTGTTGGAATGTTAGGATTTTTTGAAGCTCTTTCGATTACCGTTCCCGAAACTTGAACCACGAATTCGCGTCCTAATTTACGAGCAGTATCAAATAATTCTTTTGAAGAACGATCTTCATCTAAGATGATTTGAGTGATTCCGTAACGGTCACGTAAATCAATCCACATCATAAAACCTTTATCGCGAAGTGTTGAAACCCACCCGCTTAAAGTTACTTTTTCATTAATGTTGGCTTGTGTAAGTTCACCACAAGTATGAGTTCTAAACATTTGTCGTCGAATTTATTGAACAAAGGTAAAGTTTTGAGCCGAAATAAAGAAGTTTACGAAAGATTTTGAATGAATAAAGTTGAAATAAAAAAGCGATTCTCTCGAATCGCTTTTTAGTTTATTTACAAGTTGTTTTATATTTTTCGATAAAGGTTTTAATTCCATCTACAGATTTTAAGTCGAAATCAGTTGCGTTTAAATTACATTTTGTGTATTCGCTAAAGTTTTTTTGCAATTTTTCATCACTATTATTTCCTAAATAAAGAGCTTTCTCTTGTGTAGGTATTTTTAAATAAAGTTTATTATTTGACGGTTCTTCTAAAATAAGATATCCATTATCTTCACTTAAAATTTTATAGAAATATGAAAAATCAGTGCTTAAGCTCATTACGTTTCCAATGGCGTTAGTCACATTTCCGATTGTTTTCAAACCAATATAACAATTTCCTGAATCTGTACAGAATTTAGCACCTGTGTTTGATTTGTATCGTGTCGATTTTTCTTTCCCTTTTTCATTTACTGCTTTTACAAAAACAGATTTTCCGTAGTTTTCTGGAATAGATTCAATATTACTTTTCTCAACTTCTTTTGTAGCGTCTTCAAAATTGATTGATAATTTTCCTGTAATTTTATTTCCTTTTTCGTCAATCAAATAACCAGGAACATCATATAAATTAGAAGAATTTGCTTTAGCTTCAGCAATATCTTTTTGATATTCTGCCTGATTATCTGCTATTTTTTTATTCTTCTCTTCTTCTCTTTTATAATAAATCTGATTCTCTAATGTATAACCTTCTTTAAGTGCTAATCCTACTAATAATTTTGCGAAATTAGGATCTATTGTAGTAAAAACACTTGATGGCTCATTAACTTGATATGTTTTACCATTTTCTAATGTAAATACCTTATTACTTACACTTCCTACTAATAAATCTGTATTTTCTACTAAAGAATATCCGTTTTGAAGTTTAACGCGACCAATTACTTTTTTACCAGCTGTTATTGTTCCAGTTTTATCAATTGTAATATTACTTTGATCAACTAGATTACGAGCTTCATTATAGAATGTATTAATCGAATCTTTTTTTGCATTAAAAACTTCAGTATAATTTACTTTTTTTGCAGAAACTAGTGATTTTACAACCTCTGAATCTATTCCATTTAATGTAATCAATTTATGTTCTCCTTTAGAAAAAGTCTCTACAACAGTTTTCTCAGGACTCATAGATCTTCCTACACCTTCGGTTACCACATCATTGGTTTCATTTGTTGCAAGATCAGTTACCGAAAACCAGTATTCATCTACACCATTAGGTAACGATTCGTAATTCCATTTAATAGAAACAATCGGTTTATTCTGTAAATCAGAAATGGTATAAACACGTTTTTTTCCGTCAACCATCGCAACTTCTTTCTTATCAAATAGGACTTTACCTTTTTTGATATCAATTTCTTGAGCAGATATATAAATAGCACCTAAAACAAATAAGCTAAATAGATTTTTTTTCATAAGTTAATAATTTTAACAAAATTAAACGCATTAAAACAAAGTATCCGATTATAAACATTTATAATCGGATACTTTTATTATTTATTTTCAGTTTAAATATTTCTCAACTTACTGTGTCTATAACCGTATGCAAAATATATTGTTAAACCAATGGCAAGCCAAATTAAGAAAATCATCCAATTTTTCAATCCTAACTGTGCCATCATATAAAAACAACATAACATACCAGCTAATGGTATAATAGAAGTACGTTTGAAAAAACAACGAATAACCATATAAACATAGATGATTAAAAATATAATCATCGGAATTTTATGTTTAAAAACATCCCATCCTTTTTCCATTTTCTTATCTTCATAAACTGGTAATTGAGCTAATGTTTTACTATATTGTTCGGGAGTTAATGTAGTTAAATAATCGTCCAAATGTTCCACTTCTGATCCTGTCAATTCATTAATCGTCGCATAAGAATCTTGTAACTCTTTTGGCGTTAACGAGCTTACAAATTTTTCAACAGGCATAGACTGTGGCTTATTTGTAAAGAAATCTACTGTATCATTTTTAAAAGTTGTCATACACAAAACAACAATCAAAGCCGTAACAATAGGCATAATGAATTTTGCATTAATAAAAGGCGTTTTAAAGTTTCCTCGTTTTGCATTAGGGTCAGCATCCATTCTAAGAACAGCAGCACAAACCAAAACAAAAGCAAACAAAGTACCTATAGAACACGCATCTACAACCAACTCTAAATCTGTAAACAAAATTGGTATCCCAACTACAAAACCTGTAAAAATAGTTGCAAACGAAGGTGTTTTAAATTTTGGATGAATCTTAGAGAATTTCTTTGGTAATAATCCATCGCGAGACATCGTCATCCAAATACGAGGTTGTCCAATCTGGAAAACAATAAAAACACTTGCCATTGCTACTACAGCAGAAAAGGCAATAATACCAGCAAGCCATTTTAAATCTTTTATTTTATCAAAAACATAAGCCAAAGGATCTCCAACATTCAATTCTGAATAATGAACCATACCTGTAATTACTAAAGCAATCAACACATATAAAATGGTACATATAATAATAGACGCAAAAATTCCACGTGGTAAATCCCGCTTCGGATCTTTACACTCTTCAGCGGTCGTACTAATTGCATCAAACCCTATATAGGCATAAAATACAGACGAAACACCTGCCAAAACACCTCCTATTCCATTCGGTGCAAAAGGATTCCAGTTATCTGGATTTACATAAAAAGCACCAACCACAATTACTAAAAGTACAACGGCTAATTTTAACACAACCATTGCATTACTCGCTTTTCTCGATTCATTAATTCCGCGATAAACCAAAGCTGTAATCAAAAAAGTAATGACTAATGCTGGAATATCTACCACTAAATTAAATCCTACAAATGGAGCTTCTTTGAATGCTAAATATTTAGGAATTTCTTGTGCATAAGGCGAATTAGCAATTCCTTCTAAAGTTTTTCCTTTCGCTAACTCATTTGTAACAAATTCAAAACCTTCTTTCGCCGTAAAATAATCCATTGTCATCCATTCTGGCATATGAATTCCCATTCCGGAGAGCAAGGTGGTGAAATAATCACTCCAGGAAATAGCTAGAACAATGTTCCCTATCGCATATTCCATAATCAAAGCCCAACCAATAACCCAAGCAAACAACTCACCAAAAGCCACATAACTATACGTATATGCGCTTCCTGAAACGGGTACTAACGACGCAAACTCGGCATATGCAAAAGCTGTAAACCCACACGCAATTGCTGTAAATATGAATAAGAAAATAACGGCTGGTCCGCCCTCAAAACTTGCTCGACCGATTGTACTAAAAATACCTGCTCCGACGATGGCTGCAATACCGAAACCTGTTAAATCTCGAACCCCCAAGGTTCTTTTCATTGTAGCTGTGTTCTTTGCAGATTCTGCTAAAATGGATTCAACAGTTTTCTTTCTGAATAATTGTGACATAATTTATTTAAAAAACGGGCAAATATAAAAAGACTAAACTCAAAACGGATTAGATTTCGCATAAATATTGGTTTTTTATGCAAAAATTCTTTTTTCTTTTGCTGGGTTAGATTAATTTTAAATTTAATTCAAAAAATTAACATGAGACAATTTTTATTTGCAATTGCTTTAGCTGCCACTTTAGTTAGTTGTGATTCGATTGAGCCAATTTCGCAAGCGAAATACGAGAAAAACCTTATTAAGTATTCGGACAAAATATCTGAAGCTGAGCTTAAAAAGAACTTGTATATTATTGCTGGAACTGAAATGGAAGGACGTAATGCGGGTTCGGAAGGCGAAATCAAGGCTGGAAATTATATTTCTAATTACTACAAAGAGTTAGGTATTTCTGGTCCAAATGGCAATTATTTTCAACTTATTCCCGCGGGAACATTCAGTAAAGTTAGTGGACAAATGCGCAATGTGATGGGATTTATCAAAGGTTCTGAAAAACCTGACGAAGTTTTGGTTATTTCTGCTCATTATGATCACGAAGGAATTAAAAACGGAAAATTATACGCTGGTGCAGACGATGATGGGTCTGGTACTGTTGGTGTTATGGAAGTTGCTCGCGTTTTTAGAGAAGCCGAAAAAAATGGTTTTCGTCCAAAACGCTCTATTTTGTTTTTACACGTTTCGGGAGAGGAAAAAGGTTTATTAGGATCTAAATACTATTCTGACCATCCTATTTTCCCTTTAGCAAATACTATTGCAAATATCAATATTGATATGATTGGTCGTGTAGATTATGAGCACAATGCTTCGACAAGAGATTTCTTGTACGTAATTGGTTCAAACATGTTATCTACAGATTTGTACAATACAGTGAAAAAAGCAAACGAAAGTCTTAAAATTAACTTAGATTATCGTTATGATGATCCGAATGATCCGAATCGTTTTTACTACCGTTCTGATCATTACAACTTTGCGAAACATAATATTCCATCAGTATTTTTCTTTAATGGTGTTCACGACGATTATCATCAACCAGGTGATACGCCAGACAAAATTGAGTATGATTTATTAAAACGTCGTACACAATTAACTTTTAATGCTGCTTGGTTATTAGCAAATGCAGAAAATAGACCTATTGTAGATAAGACTTCGACAACAAATTAATTTTTTCAGAAAAATATACATTTAAATATAAAAAGACCTTCGTTGTGAAGGTCTTTTTTGTGTTATAGATTTTTCTTTCTGACGAAGATAAAATAATTTAATCCTAGAAATACAGCAACGTAAATAAGGTTTATGTAGTCTAATCGCTCTAAAGAAACAATTTGATTCATTAAATTGCTCAAAGATTTAGGAGAGCTTGAATGTGGAATATAGTCTGCTGCTTTTTTACTACTTATAACACTACAAAGAACTGTCATAAAAAGTGAAAATCCTATTGGATAAATAAAACTGCGAAAAAATAAACTTAATGCAAATTGTACCATACTTACAGCTAAACATCCAATCCATAGTTTTAGAAAAGTATAAAAAGCAATTTCTCTAAAATCAAAATTCTGGAAACCATAATTTGGCGCTATAAATTGCAACAAATATCCACTCAATAAAAAAAGTACATAAGCCAAAATCACCGAAAAACTAACTATAAGCAAGATGTACAACGCTTTTGCAAAATAAACTTTGGAATGTGAAATAGGCAATGTAAACAGCAACTTATAATTATTGTTCTTATACTCTACATCACAACAAGAATGCACAAAAACAGCGATTAATACTGGTAATAAAAAGAAAAAAAACTGAAAAACATATCGTCCTAACAAAATAGACCACGGATTTACCTCTGTTTCTTCTATCGGTGCTTTGTAGATTAAATAGAAAAATACCATCACCACAATTAATGCAGGTAAAAATAAAATACCAAAAATCTCTTTATTTTTAGATAATTTATATTGTTCGGAAGCAAATGCTTTATAGAATGTGTTCGTCATTTTTTGGTTGAATTAGGTTAATAAATTTTTGCTCAAGATTTGCTGTTTCAGACTGAATATCATAGATTTCTATATTATTCTGAATTAGTTTCTCTATTTTTTGATGAAAATCTTTATCATGTTCAATTTCTAAATGAATGATATTATCTTCTCCTCTAACGTTTTCTAAAATTGTAGTAGCTTTCTCTGCATCGCTCACTTTTATTGCAACTTTACGGACTACATTTCCAAGCAACTCTTCTTTCTTTCCTTCGAAAATCATTTTTCCTCCTTCAATAATTCCAATATGCGTAGCAACTCGTTCCAATTCGCTCAAAATATGACTTGACAAGAAAATCGTTTTTCCTTCTTTATTCAAACTCAAAAACAATTCACGCATTTCATAAATTCCTTGTGCATCCAAACCATTTAGAGGTTCGTCCAAAATCAAAATTTCAGGATCATGAAATATCGCGATCGCAATTCCTAATCGTTGCTTCATTCCCATCGATAAATTCGAGGTTTTATAGTGTGCAGCATACAACAAATCAACCAACTCCAACACTTCACTTATTCGTTCCTCACCTTTTTTATAAATAACATCCAAATATTTCAGATTTTCATAAACCGTTAATTTTGTGTAATAACAAGGCGCCTCAATCAAATTTCCTGTCAATGAATGAATCTTAATTGCATCTTGTTTGATACTTAAACCATTCAAGAAAATATTATCATCTTTAGAATTCAATAAACCTAAAAGCAATTTTATCGTTGTCGATTTTCCTGCTCCATTTCGTCCCAAATAACCATAAATACTTCCTTTCGGAACATTAAGATTAACTTGATTTAATATTTGTTTTGATCCGAAACTAAAGTTCAAATCTTTTATTTCTATACTTTTCATTATTTGTCTTCATTTAGTGGTGTTGGTACTTGATTCACATCAATATAAAAAATCCCATCTACAAAATCGCTCCATTTCGCTTTCAAATTCATTCCTTGATCCATCACAGAAAAATATTCTGTTTTGAGAATAGATTGACTCGGAATTTGGCGAAAATCTAAAAAGAAATAAGGCTGATTGAGTTGATGAAACACATTTTCTATAGCGTATTTATTAGGCGTATTTGTAATTTGTTTCAACGGATTGTAAACTCCGTACGAAGTAAATCCTATTGAATACGATTGATTTTTATATCTTTCTTTAATATATTGCCCCAAAGGTTTGAAATCATTTGTATGATATTTTTTATAAGCATGTACATTTGCAGACCAGACAATCACTTTTTGATTTGGATAAAGAGAATCCAATTGATAAATTAAATTTTCAGCCATCAAAGAATCGCGGAATTGCATACTTTTCATTGTTCCAGGTTTATACTTCAAATTTTTCTGAATATCATTTTTAACATCATTCAGGTATCTCGCATAAATACTTGTTTCAGCAGTTTTTAGGAGTTTAGAAATTCGATATTTAATAGAATCTAATTCATTAAAAAACAATTGACGTTCTTCTTCTTTGTAACTTCTTTCAAATACTTTTTTTAATTTTAGTAAATCAAAAAAAGAAAGCTCTCGTTTAAATAGAGGATATCCATTGATATTATTCTTGTCTAAAAAATCTTTTAATAAATTTACTCTTGCTATATTATTAGTTGATTTTTTGGAAGATCTAAAACTATTATACAAACTACCTGAAAATTGTATATCAAAACCTCCCAATGTAATTGGATTGTTTGTTTTCTTCGATTGTAAATAATAGTTGTTTAACGGAAGTGTTTCCTTATTCGCCCACCAAAAATTAAACATACCCAAACCAGCAATAGAATCTTTTTCGATACCTAAAGTACCTTTTTCCATTTCATTATTCACCATCCACATATCATATTGTCCAGCTTCGTACAACACAACATTGTAGTCTAAGTTTTCGTGCAAATATTTTATTAAACGAGCTTTTGCCTTAAAAGTTTGCCCATCTTGATGAATACTTTCTCCAAGAAAAACAATGCGATTATCTTTTAAAACTGTTTTAAGAAATTCTAAATCCAGAGTGTTTTTTTCGCTCATCTCAATAGAATTTATTGGATGCTTATACTGATTTGTTTCAGCAATTATCTTTTCAGAATCATCATTAGGAACTTTCTTGAAAACAAAAACATTTAACAATACTGCATTGAGTAAAGTCAAAATTGTAAATAGTGTTAATTTCTTCATTAATTGTTAGTGTTATTTAAAATTAGTATTATTTCGTTTACATGATATATTATTTTAATAATATGATTCCGAAAACCTTAAAAAGGTTGGTTAAGAATCAAAAAAATTAAAACTTGTTTCATAAAACTATGTTGTCGTAATTCCGTAACTTTGAGGAACAATAAAAAACAAACAATGAATAACGATATTCTTAATTTGGAACCAAAAGCAATCTGGAAAAATTTTTCTGCATTGAACTCAGTTCCAAGACCTTCTAAAAAAGAAGAAAAAGTTCGTCAGTTTATCATCAAATTTGGTGAAGATTTAGGTCTACCTGTAGAAACGGACGAAGTAGGAAATGTTTTGATCAAAAAAGTGGCTTATCCTGGAATGGAAGATCGTAAAAAAGTGATGATGCAATCGCACTTGGATATGGTTTGTCAAAAAAATAATGATGTAACATTTGATTTTGATACACAAGGAATCGAAATGTTGATTGAAGATGGGAAATTTGTTACAGCAAATGGAACAACTTTAGGTGCAGATAACGGAATTGGAGTTGCTACAATTATGTCAATTTTAGAATCGAAAGATATTCCTCATCCAGCTATCGAAGCGTTTTTCACGATTGACGAAGAAACAGGAATGACTGGTGCTTTAGGTTTGAAAGCTGGATTTTTATCTGGTAAAATCCTATTGAATTTAGATACAGAAGAGGATGACGAATTAGACATTGGTTGTGCTGGTGGTGTTGATGTAACGGCTACAAAAACTTACACAGCTGAGGCTACAAACGGAACTGCTTTTACGTTAACATTAAAAGGTTTGAACGGTGGACATTCTGGAATGCAAATTCACGAAGGTTTAGGAAACTCGAACAAATTAATTGCTCGTTTATTGAATGCTGGAACTGAATTTGGTTTACAAGTTGCGCACATGGAAGGAGGTAGTTTACGCAACGCTATTCCGCGCGAATCTTGGGCTAAGATTGTGATTCCTTCTGACAAAGTGGATGCTTTCAAAGCAGCTTACGAAACTTTACGTGCAGAAATCATCGAAGAGTACGAAACGAAAGAACCTAAAATGGTGATTAGTTTAGAATCAACAGAAGCAAACTCAGCAATGTCAGCACAAGATTCTAAAGTTTTTATTCAAACAATTATGGCAGCCTTCAATGGTGTTTACAGAATGAGTCCTGATGTAGAAGGTTTAGTAGAAACGTCTAACAATGTGGCGCGCGTAGAAGTAATCGACGGAAATGTTCGTGTTTTATGTTTAACACGTTCTTCTGTAGAATCTGGTAAAGAAGCCTTAGCACAAACGTTGAAAGCTGGTTTCGAATTAGGTGGTTTTGAGGTTAAATTCTCTGGTTCTTACCCTGGTTGGAAAGCCAATACTCATTCAGAAATTTTAGAATTAATGAAAGGAATCTACATCACTCAATATGGTGAAGAACCTAAAGTTGTCGCTTGTCACGCTGGTTTAGAGTGTGGAATTATCGGAACTAATTATCCTGGTTTGGATATGATTTCTTTCGGTCCAAATATCTCTGGTGCTCACTCTCCTGACGAAAAAGTAGAAATTGCCTCTGTTCAGAAATTCTGGAATTATTTATTAGAAATTTTGAAAGAAATTCCGAACGATGGAGCTGTTGATTATAGCTGTGCAAATTCTAAAAACATATAATTATAAGTTATAAACTTAATTATAGGACCACTTTTTAAGTGGTCTTTTTTTTACAATAATAATTTTTACATAATTTTAAATTTCAAGTTAATAATTTTCATTAATTAATTGTTATTTAGATAATTATTCACAAAATTAAAAACAATTTTTAAAATATTTTTTATCAATATTCTTCCTTCCTCAAAATAAGCTTAATCATTTAATAATCTAACCTATATTTGTTTAACACGTGATTAATAATGCTTATTGAAAAAATGAATCTTATAACAAAGTACAGTAAAGTAATTGTTGCGACACTTGTTGTTCAGGCGACATTTGCGCAAACAAATCCTTCTATTGAAAATCCTTTTACGCAAAGTTTAGGAGGTTTCAATTATGGGTCAAAAAATTCACCTGACGGAAACGAATGGGAATCGCCAATGAATTTATCCTTCAACAAAGAATTACCAAAAAGTTATTTTTTCTCTTTTGAGAATCAAAATCAAGCAGTAAAACTTTTGCCAGAAAATAGTCCATATTGGATGAATTTGAACGGAACATGGAAATTCAATTGGGTAAAAAAGCCAGACGAAAGGCCAAAAAAATTTTACGAAAACAATTATGACACCTCATCTTGGGCGGACGTTCCAGTTCCGATGAGTTGGAATATTTATGGTATTCAGAAAAATGGAGATTTAAAATACGGTGTACCAATTTATGTCAATCAAAAAGTAATTTTTCAGCATGCTGTAAAAGTTGACGATTGGAAAGGTGGCGTAATGCGCGAACCAAACAAAGATTGGACAACATATATTTATAGAAACGAAGTTGGTTCGTACAAACGTACATTTGATGTTCCTAAAAATTGGGACGGACGAGATATTTACATCAATTTTGATGGTGTAGATTCGTTTTTCTATATCTGGATTAATGGTAAATATGTCGGTTTTTCTAAGAACTCGCGTAATTTAGCTTCGTTTAATATCACAGATTATTTAAACAAAAAAGGCGAAAACTCTGTTGCTGTCGAAGTGTATAGAAATTCGGATGCTTCTTTCTTAGAAGCACAAGATATGTTTAGATTACCTGGAATTTTCCGTACGGTCTCCTTAACATCAAAACCAAAAGTTCAAATTAGAGATATTGTTGCAATTCCTGAAGTTACTAATAACTACAAAGATGGTGAATTAAATATCTCTGCTGATATTAGAAATCTATCTAAAAAAGCTGCAAAAGGCTACAAAATTGCTTACACGCTTTATCAAAATAAATTATATAGCGACGAAACCGAAAAGGTTACGACAACTGAATATGTAATTAATTCTGATGCAGTTACAATTAATCCTAATTCTTCTTCAATCTATAAGCAAACGCTAAAACTGAAAAACGCAAATCTTTGGTCTGCAGAGCGTCCTTATCGTTATACATTAGTTGGAGAATTAAAAGATGCGAAAAACAAAACAGTTGAAACGATTTCGACAAATGTTGGATTTCGAAAAGTTGAAATTAAAGATACAAAAGCCGAAGATGATGAATTTGGTTTAGCTGGACGTTATTTCTACGTAAATGGAAAAACCGTAAAACTGAAAGGTGTTAACCGCCACGAAACAAATCCTGAAAAAGGAAAAGTTGTGACGCGTCAACAAATGGAGGAAGAAATAAAGTTGATGAAACGTGCAAATATCAACCATGTTCGTAATTCGCATTATCCAGATGATCCGTATTGGTACTATTTGTGCGACAAATATGGAATTTATTTGGAAGACGAAGCTAACTTAGAAAGTCATCAATATTATTATGGAGAAGCGTCTATTTCTCACCCCAAAGAGTGGAGAGATGCACACGTGGCGCGTAATGTAGAGATGGTTCATGCAACCATTAATCATCCTTCTATCGTTATTTGGTCTTTAGGAAATGAAGCTGGGCCTGGGAATAATTTTGTGGAAGCCTACAATGCTATCAAAAAAATAGATACTTCTCGTCCAGTTCAATACGAGCGCAATAATGCAATTGTGGATATGGGATCTAATCAATATCCATCTATCAACTGGGTTCGTGGTGCGGTACAAGGAAATTATAAGTTAAAATATCCTTTCCATATCTCAGAATATGCGCATGGAATGGGAAATGCAGCTGGAAACTTGATTGATTATTGGGAAGCAATGGAATCAACAAACTTCTTTATGGGAGGTGCAATTTGGGATTGGGTTGACCAAGCGATGTATTACTATGACAAAGATACGGGTGAAAAATTTTTAGCATATGGAGGAAATTTTGGTGATAAACCAAATGATGGAACATTTGTAAACAATGGTTTAGTTTTCGCAGATTTAAAGGTAAAACCTGCTTATTGGGAAGTTAAAAAAGTGTATCAAAATGTTGGTGTAAAACCTGCTAACATCTTGAATGGTGAAATTGAGATTTTCAATAAAAATTATTTTATCTCTTTAGAAGATTATACAACAGAATGGGCTTTGTACGAAGATGGAATCGAAATTGAAAGAAGTACAGCATTTATTGGTCCAAAGAAAATTATTGGTCCACGCGAAAAACAAATCGTTCGTTTACCAATTAATCAAGCAAAATTAAAACCTAGTTCAGAGTATTTTGTAAAAATTCAATTCAAGCAAAATCATGATCAATTGTGGGCGAAGAAAGATTATGTTCAAATGGAGGAACAAATTTTGGTTAAAGCTGCAGATCAATTTCCATCAATTGAAGAAGTTCAAAAATCGAATCAAGTCACTGTAACGGATAGTGAAAAAATCAAAACGATTACTGGAAATAATTTCTCTGTAAAATTTGATAATCAAATAGGAACAATTTATAGTTTAAATTATAATAACCAAACGATTATTAAAGATGGCGATGGTCCTAAATTGGACGGATATCGTGCGCCAATGGATAATGACAACTGGGCATATCAGCAATGGTTTCAAAAAGGTGTACATAATTTAAAACACAAAGTTTTGTCATCAACTTCTTATACAAGAAAAGATGGTGCAATTGTATTATCGTATGTTGTAGAATCACAAGCTCCAAACAGCGCATCGCTTTTGGGTGGAACATCAGGAAAATTCAAAATTGAAGAACACAAAGATCAACCATTTGGTGAAAATGATTTCAAATTCACGTCAAATCTAGTTTGGACAATTTATGCAGATGGTTCGATCGAATTATCATCAAGCATAACTTCAAATGACGATTCGCTTGCTTTGGCTCGTTTAGGATTTGGATTGAAATTACCAGAAAGTTTAAGTAATTATAATTATTACGGACGTGGACCAATCAATAATTATGCGGATCGTAAGACAGCACAAAACATCGAATTATATAAAAGTACGGTTAAAGATCAGTTTGTACCTTGGCCAAACCCTCAAAGTATGAGTAATAATGAGGAAATTAGATGGAGTTCTTTAACTGACAATTCTGGAAATGGAGTTGTTTTTGTAAGCAAAAATGTAATGTCGACTTCTGTTTTACCTTGGAGCGAATTAGAATTGACATTAGCATCACATCCATACAAATTACCAAAAAGTAACGGAACATATATGCATTTAGACGCTGGCGTTACAGGACTTGGTGGAAATAGTTGTGGACAAGGACCGCCATTAGAGCAAGATCGTGTAAAACCAAATGCTACGATTTTCGGTTTTATTATTCGTCCTATTCAACATAACAATTATGCAACTCAAGCCAAAGTAAAAGGAGCTGGAGATTCGCCACTTGTTATTACGCGAAATAAAACTGGTGAAGTAACAATTTTAAGCCAAAATCAAAACGCAGATTTGTACTACAAAATCGGAAATGGGAAAGAAACGAAGTATACAGAACCTTTCAAATTGAGAGATGCCAATACAATTGTAACATGGGATAAAAATAATCCAAACATCAAAGTTTCTTCAAAATTTACTAAAATAGAAACTATTCCGTTGCAAGTCGTTTTTGCGTCGAGTCAAGAAACTGGTGAAGGAGATGCGAAGAATTTGGTAGATGGAAACCCAAGCTCTATTTGGCATACAATGTACTCTGTAACTGTTGCACAATATCCGCATTGGGTAGATTTTGATGCAGGAGATTTCAAAATGATTAAAGGGTTTACTTATTTGCCTCGCCAAGATGGAGCAAATGGTAACATAAAAGATTATAGAATTCAAATCAGTTTAGATGGTAAAAACTGGAGTAATCCAATCAAAGAAGGTTCTTTCGAGAAAAACACTAAACTGCAAACAATATTGTTTGACAAACCAATTCGCGGAAGATATATTCGTTTCACAGCTTTAAGTTCTCAAAATGGACAAGATTACGCTGCTGGATCAGAATTTGGAGTTTTAGTGAACTAATAATTTATTCATAATATTTTCAAACAGAAATTCATATCATGTAAATGGTATGAATTTCTTATTTTAATGCAACTTCTTAATTTTAGGTTTCGATTTCATCACAGAAAAATACGATGCTGTAAAAGCTGATAAACTCTTATAACCTACTTTATATGCTATTTCGCTTAAAGTAAAACTCATCGTATCGATTAGTTCTACACTTTTTAAAATACGAATCAATTGCATATATTTCTGAATTGTAATTCCGGTTTCGTTCTTAAAAATTCGTTGCAGATTTCTAACTGACATTTTAGCCTTAATTGCAAGATCTTCAATATCCAAATTATTTGAATAATTTTCGCTCATATACGCGCTAACCAAAAGTAATCTGCTATCTAATAAAATAGGCAATTGCAAACTCTCGTTCTCGTTACAAAAATTTGGTAAACTACGAAGTAAAGCCTCTAAAAATAGTTGTTGTTCATCATCTTCATTCAGTATTTTATTCCATTTCTCTGCGTAAAACATCATTTCTTTTAGAACTGTAGGTGCGTTAAAAACGTGTATTTTATTATAAAACTCATCATCAAAAGTAGATTTAAACAAAATAACCATAGGGTTCACCTTTTTCGAATGTGATGTTGTAAAGTGTATTTTATTTGCAGGAATCCAAATGACATAGTTTTGAGGTACAAGAAAAATTTTCTGTTCAATATGAAAATATTGATAACCTTGCTCAACATAGTTTAATTGAAAATATTCATGAGAGTGTTCTATCTCATCATGTTTCCAATTTTTCTCATACCAAACATATGTATCAGAGCTTACTTGATTAGAATATTCACCCTTCTCTATCATAACAATGTCGTTTCAAATGTAATTTATGGCAAAGTTAATAAAAACGACAATTGTAAATTTGCAAAAGAATTAATCATACAAACATGAAAATAGAAAATAATAATAAAACTACATTTTGGCTAAGTATTGGCGTAGTTCTATTCGTTTCAATTAATTTACGTGCTCCAATCACAGCAGTAAGTCCAATTTTAGACGAAATAAAATCTGTATTACATATCAATAATTTACAAGCTAGTTTACTTACATCTATCCCTTTAATTGTTTTTGCAAGTTGCTCTATTTTAGTTAGTAAAGCTATTTCTAAATTTAATATTAGACATAGTCTTATCTTTTCAATTCTTATCCTAATTGTTGGTTTATCACTCAGAATTTATGGTAATATTGAATTATTGTATATAGGATCGTTGCTTCTTGGAATAGGAATTTGTATCGGAAATGTATTAACTCCAGCCTATATTAAAGAACTTTTTCCTAATAAAATTGGAATAATGACTGGTATTTTCTCCGTTTCGATGAGTTTAGTTGCTGCATTAGCTTCGGGTCTAAGTATTTCGATCGGGAAATGGACAGAAAGTAGATGGAAAGGTTCATTAGGCATTTGGATTATTGGAGCTCTAATTGCGCTAATTATTGTCGTTTTAGAATCTTTTTTTGGTAAAAACATTCAATCAAAAGTAGCAAAGACTCCTAAAAATATAAAATTCAATATCTTTCGCTCTTCACAAGCCTGGAATATCAGTGTTTTTATGGGGACTCAATCTTTAATTTATTATTGTCTTGTAGCCTTATTACCAACTTTATTAATAGATTTCGGAATGAGTAAAGTAGAATCAGGTTGGGTTTTCTCTATCTTACAATTAGCTATGTTACCAGCCATGTTATTCAGCCCAATGATTGCAAGTAAAATGCAGAACCCAAAAGTCATGGTAAACTTAACAACTATACTATATTGCATTGGAATAATTTTACTGATTACAACCAAAACCCAATTTATATATCTAAGTGCAATCTTGATTGGTTTTGCAGGAGGTTTAGCTTTTAGTCTTTCTATTCTTTTTTTCTCAATTCGAAGTAAAACAATCGCAGGTACCATAAAAATTTCGGGAATGGCACAATCTATTGGGTACTTAATCGCTGCATTTGGTCCACCTATTTTTGGAAAATTATATGATTTTGACTCATCTTGGTCTTATTCGCTTTATTTCTTATTATTGACTATTTGTATAATGACATATTTTGGAAGAAAAGCCTGTAAACCGAAATTTATTGAAGAAAATTAAACAAACTTATTAAGTAATTCTGAGCTATAATAATTACTTTTAATGAAGCTAATAACACAAAAAAAGTAATGAAAAACCGATTTCCGCAACGCATTGTTTCCTTAACAGAAGAAGGAACCGAAATTCTGTATAACATTAACGAACAACATCGTTTAGTAGGAATTAGTGGATTTACGTATCGTCCGCCGCAAGCTCGAAAAGAAAAACCTAAAGTTTCCACTTTTTTGGATGCAAAATTTGAAGAAATTATAGAGTTAAAGCCGGATTTGGTTGTTGGATATTCGGATTTACAAGCTGATATTGCGGCAGAATTAATCAGAAGAGGAATTAATGTTTTTATTTTTAATCATCGAACTGTTGACGAAATTTTAAATATGATTTTGCAATTTACTTCGTTGATTGGTTGCCAAGAAAAAGGACTGAAATTGGTCGAATCTTACGAGA
Organism: Empedobacter sedimenti; assembly: GCF_030005555.1. Lineage (GTDB taxonomy): Bacteria > Bacteroidota > Bacteroidia > Flavobacteriales > Weeksellaceae > Empedobacter > Empedobacter sedimenti. Next base: position 135,784 of record NZ_JASCQG010000005.1, read on the forward strand.
AGAAACTCGAGGAAGTAAAACAACAAGCAGATCTCCTTCCCTATCATCCAACTGTTTTTTTTGAAGAATGGGACGAACCAATTATTTCGGGAAGTGCTTGGGTAAATGATTTGATAGAAATTGCTGGTGGAAAATTAGCTTTTCCGGAACTCAAAAATAAAGCCTTAGCAAAAGATCGTATTCTGTTAGATGAACAAGTGATCGAACGTAATCCTGAAATTATTATCGGTTCTTGGTGTGGAAAAATGTTTAAACCAGAAAAAGTAAAACAACGAATTGGTTTTGAAAATGTAAAAGCTGTACAACAAAATCAGTTATACGAAATAAAATCTGAATTGATTTTACAACCTGGTCCTGCTGCCTTAACAGATGGTTTGGATAAAATTGTGGAGATTATAAAAAGTTATACGTTTTAGGTAGTAAGTCTTAAGTAGAAAAAATAAATTATGGATGCAGATTTTTTAATTTTATATAGTAAGATAATAATATTACTACACTTTATATTTGATATTCTTCTATTAATTAGCGCATTTATTGCAAACAGAAAAAAAATAATTTTTAGTAATTATCTAATTTTCATCACCATTTCTATCCTACTATTATCAATAATAAAATTAGCTATAAAAAACTATTTTGATGTTTCAATTTATGAGCTAAATATAGTTACAACTATTCTCGAAAAACTTTTATACATAGCTTTCGGAGTTATCTTAATTCTTGGAATTTCTAAATTAAAAATCAATAAAGAGGAATAAAAAAATCCCGCTTTTCAGCGGGATTTAATTTATTGTATAATATTGACTTCTCTAACCAATGTTACACCATATTTGGCTTTCACATCTTCTATAATTCGTTCAGATAAATCATATATTTCGCGTCCAGTTGCATTGCCATAATTCACCAAAACCAAAGCTTGTTTATCATGAACTCCCGCATCACCAAAACGTTTTCCTTTCCAACCTGCGTGTTCTATCAACCAACCTGCGGCTAATTTCACACCTGAATCAGTTTTGTAATGAGAAATTTCCGGATGAAGTTTTTCTATTTCAGCAAATTCTTCATTCGAAATGACAGGATTCTTAAAGAAACTTCCTGAATTTCCTATTTGCGAAGGATCTGGTAATTTACTTTGACGAATTTTAATCACAGCTGCACTAATCTCTTGAATCGTTGGATCAAAAATTTGCTCCTTCTCCAATTCAGATTTTATCGCACCATACTCTACATGAAGTTGGTGATTTTTCTTCGTCAACTTAAATGTAACTGCAACCAAAACATATTGTCCTTTCAACTCATTTTTGAAAACAGATTCACGGTAACCAAAATGACATTCTTCATTTGTAAAAGTGCGCTCATCTCCTGTTTCCAAAACTAATGTTTGAACTTCTTCGATATAATCTTTGACTTCAACGCCATACGCACCAATATTTTGCATCGGCGCAGTACCTACATTTCCAGGAATCAACGAAAGATTTTCTAATCCTCCGAAATCATTTTGCAACGTCCATTCAACAAAATTGTGCCAATTCTCGCTTCCTTGCGCTTTAACGTACACAAAATCATCATCTTCGTTGATAATTTCGATTCCTTTCAAATTCAGTTTTAACACAACACCCGGAAAATCATCTACAAAAAGCATATTACTTCCTCCACCAATAAATAAAATCGGTAAATCTTTTTGACGACGAAAAACCAACACTTTTCGTAAATCTTGAATAGTTGCAACATCAGCAAAATATTTTGCCTTTGCCTCTATTCCAAATGTGTTATATAATTTTAATGAATAATTTTCGATGATTTCCATCTTACTTATATTTTCTACTTCTGACAGCAACTTATTGTCATATTAATTTATGACAATAAGTCAAAACTGACAAATATTTTTTATCTAATTGTTCCTGGATATTGCTCCAAAGCTTCTTTCAATAATTCGACTGAACGAACTAAATCTTCTTCTTTCAAAACATAAGCCAAACGAACTTCTTGTATTCCTGAATTTGGAGTTGAATAAAATCCTGCTCCTGGTGCTAACATAACTGTTTCTCCATTTGATGAGAACGATTCTAATAACCAAATTGCGAATTTCTCTGCACTATCAACCGGCAACTGAATCATACAATAGAAAGCTCCTTTTGGATTTGGACAAACCACACCCGGAATTTGCTGTAAACCTGCTACTAATGTATTACGACGTTTTAAATATTCTGTACGACAATCTTCAAAATAAGTACCAACATTTCTGTGGGCTAAAGTTGCAATGTATTGAGAAATTTCAACAGGACTTAAACGAGCTTGTGCATATAACATTGCAGCTTTTAAGAATTTTTCATTACGAGAAATCAAAGCGCCAGAACGAGCTCCACATAAAGAAAAACGTTTTGATTCTGAGTCAATTACAATTGCATTATCTTTTAATTCTGGGAAACTTAAAACAGATGTAAATTCTTCTTCTGTGTATAAATATTCAGCATAAACTTCATCTGCAATTAAATAAATATCGTGTTTAAGTACTAAATCTTTTAATTGCGTTAATTCTTCTTTAGAATAAACATATCCAGTTGGATTGCCTGGATTACAAATTAAAATTGCACGTGTTTTATCTGTAATTTTCTTTGCAAACTCTTCAATTGATGGTAAAGCAAAATTTTGCTCAATTCCAGAAGGTACAGGAACAATATTTACATCATTTTCGCACGTAAAACCATTATAGTTTGCGTAAAAAGGTTCTGGAATAATGATTTCATCACCTGGATTTGCAATAATTCCGAAGATAAATAATAACGCTTCCGATCCTCCTAAAGTTGCAATAAAATTTTCTGGACCAAGATCAATTCCACGATTTTTAAAATAATCTGCCAAAGCTTGACGGTAATCTAATGTACCCTCAGAATGCGTATAAGAAATAATATTCGAAGGAAATTCTTTTAATCCTTCTAATACCGCTTTTGGCGACTCTATATCAGGTTGCCCAATGTTTAAGTGATAAACTTTAGTTCCTCTTTTTTTCGCTGCATCAGCGTATGGCACCAACTTTCTGATTGGAGAAGCTGGCATATTTTGAGACTTTTGTGATAAGATTAACATTTATTGTAATTTTTTAAATTCGAATTAGATTCTTTGGTATTGTTTTTGTAAATTTATTGGTGTAAATATAAATACGTTTAATCTCAAAAAAAACTTTATTATGAGTAAATTAAATAATGCGACAAAATTATTAGCAGGTTTAGCAATCGGAACAGCAATCGGAGCAGTAGTAGGTTTATTATATGCACCAGAATCAGGAAAAGACACACGTAAAAAACTGAAAAAAGAAGCTGACAAATACAAAAAAGAGTTAGATAAATATGCGAATGATTTTTCTGATAAAGCTAAAAAAACGAAAAAAGAATTAGAAGTTAAATTAGAAGAAGTTAAAGCTAAATTAGCTGAGCAAAAAGACGAATTCGTTGCTAAAGCAAAAGAAGCTGGAAAAGATTTAAAATCAAAAGCTAATCAAACAAAAGAGGATTTAAAAGACGAGTTCCAAGAAAACGTTGGAGTTTAATTTCATTTAAAACACAATAATCCTTATAATTTATAACTAACTTTGTCTGAAATTAAATCAATTTTATGTTTAATGAACTAAAAATCTATATTAATAATAGAATAACTTTGGCTAAATACGATCTCGTAGATTCGCTGAGTAATATGTTAGCGAGCGGAATTTATGTATTAATTATAGCCGTGTTTTCTTTGTTTTTATTATTATTAGGGAGTTTAGCATTAGGATTTATTTTAGGAAGTTATTTTAACGACACAGGATTAGGTTTCCTTACAGTTACAGGAATTTATTTCTTCGTAATGGTATTGTGTATTTTATTTAGAAAGAAATTGAAATTGTTTCTTGTAAATATTACAATAGAAAACGCAATGGAAGCAATGTCTAACCAAGAAGATGACGAAGACGACGATGAAGAATAAAGAACAATTATCTGCAATAAAAAATTTGGACGATTTGCGAATGGCAAAACGTAAAATAAAATTACAAATGAAACATGCTGAGAATAAGCACGAAAACTCTTTTGTAAATAAAGCAGTTAATCTTGTGACAAATTTAAAATCTGATACAAGTTTTACATCTTCAAGAGTAGAAAATGCTTTGAATTGGGTTGGTGATAAAGCTGCAGAAAAGTATCCTATGAAAGGAGTAACGAAAGTAGTAATTGCTGGTCTAATTATGATTGCTGTTCCTATTATTACAAGTAAAATACAGGAATACATCGAAGAAAAATTATAAAATTATTTGATAAAAAAACCACTCAATATGAGTGGTTTTTTTATTTATGGTGATTTAATATTTCTCATGAAAATATTCGTTCAATAATTTAACTTTATCTTTTTTATCAACTGCTTCTTGATTACGTAATTCTACACGTCGAATTTTTCCTGAAAGTGTTTTTGGTAATGTTTCGACAAACTGAATAATTCGAGGAATTTTGTAACGCGCCAAATGGTCTTCCGTAAAACGAAAAATATCTAAAGCTAAACTATTTGAAGCCTCATGTCCAGGTGCAAGAATTACAAAAGCCTTCACCGCATTACTTCTCAACTCATGTGGACTTGCAACAACAGCAGCTTCCATAATTGCATCATGCTCTAATAACACACTTTCTACTTCAAAAGGACCAACACGGAAATCTGATGCTTTTATGACATCGTCATCACGTCCTACAAACCAAACATATCCATCTTCATCTTTGTACGCTTTATCTCCAGTGTAGTACAATCCATGCTTAAAAACCTTCGACATTTTATCTTTCTGAATCAAATAGGTTTTGAAAATACCATCAATTGTATTTTCGTCATGTATCACACAAATATTTCCTTCTTCATAATCTTGGACAATATTTCCTTCATCATCGGCAATCACGATATTATATAAAAATAGAGGTTTTCCCATCGAACCATACTTCAATTGTTGATCTGGTAAATTCGCAATCATCGCTGTTGATTCTGACTGTCCATAACCATCACGAATTAAAATTCCTGTTCCTTCTTTCCAAACATCAATAATTTCTGGATTAAGTGGTTCACCAGCAGCAACACATTGACGAAGTTTGAAATCATAATTTTTCAAATCTTCTAAAATCAAAACTCGCAGAGCTGTTGGTGGTGCACAAAAAGTTGTTACGCCCAAATCTTGAATAGTTTGTAATTGCTCTTTCGGAACAAATTTATCTGCATGATACCCTAAAATGGTTGCGCCCATATTCCAAGGAGCGAAAAAACTGCTCCAGAAAAATTTTGCCCAACCTGGTTGCGAAATATTGTAATGTAAATCTCCTGGTTTCATTCCAACCCAAGACGAAGTTGTAAAACCTCCAACAGGGTAAGTATAATGAGTATGTACAACTACTTTTGGCATTCCTGTCGTACCAGATGTAAAGAAATAGAATAAATCATCGTCAGCATTAGTATCAGCAGCCTCAGCTAGTGTAGATTCTTTCCACAACTCATTGATATTGATCCAACCTTCACGTTCACCATCAGAAATCAACTTAATTTTAATTTTCTGATCAAATTTAGCTTCAGCCTCATCAATTTTTGATGCATTTGCCTGATCTGCCAAAGCAACTTCAGGGAAAGATGATTGAAAACGAAACGCTAAATCGCGAGCGTCTAAAGTTGTTGCAGCTGGAATAATAATTAATCCGCCTTTTATAGCGACCAAATATCCAATCCATGTAATTGGTAACAATGGAACTTGCGAAAACATTTTATCTCCTCTATCAACCCCATTTTTTCTCAAAAAATTTAGAAACTGATTGTATTTATCAGACAAATCCTGAAATGTATAATCCTCTCTTTGCTCATTATACTTCCAAATCAATCCCTTTTGATTCCCAAACTTAGCTACATTGTGAGGTTCAAAAATATCCCTTACCCAATTAAACTTCTCTGGTTTAAAAATTTTAACCTCATTTAATTTTGCATAATCTTCTGATTCGATAGCTAATCGAATCGAGTTGAACAATTCTTGTACTGTCATTTACTTGTGGTTTTGAATAAATGTAGAAAAATTATTCAATTAACCACACTATTAGAAATGAAAAAAGGATGAATTTATGAAATTCATCCTTTTTACTATTTATTATTGAGAAATTATTAATCTCTACCTCTTCTTGAGTTACCTGTTCTATTACGGTCTCCACCACGGTAACCACCACGATCTCCTCCTCTAGAATCTCTAGAATCACGGTCGCGATCACCTCCACGGTATCCACCTCTATCACCTCCTCTAGAATCACGATCACCTCCTCGGTAACCACCACTTCTTTCACGATCATTATCACGACGGCTATTGAATCCTCGACTACCTCCGCCATCACGACGACGATCTCCTCCTCTTCTATCACCCCCACGACGATCACCATCACCACGTCTTGGCTCTGGTTTAGAAATTTGTACATCTAAATCTACACCATCACGCTGAGCATCTTTGAAAGATTCTAAAACTAATGATTCAAATTGTGTATCAACTTCGAAGAAAGAGAAATTACGTAAAATTTCAATTTTTCCTATTTCGATGTTACGGTTACGTGTTTGTTCATTAATTAAACCAATTAAGTTAGGAACGCGTAAGTTGTGTTTTTGACCAATATTGATAAAGAAACGAGAAAAATCACGACCTCCACGACGGTTAGACGTACGATCTGCTCTATCTCCACGATCTCCTTCAGATGTAATATCTCTAGTGTTTTTGTAATACTCTAAGAACGAATTGAACTCAACTGTCATGAAACGTTTCAATAATGTATCACGATCTAAATTTGCTAATTTTTCATTAACCGTATCCATGTAAGGTGCGATTAACTCTTCGTCAACTTCAATATTTTCGATTTTCTCGATTAAAGAAATTAAACGTTTTTCACAAATTTCAGCTCCAGTCGGAACATTTCTAGGTTCGATTTTAGAAGCAATTAATTTTTCTAAATCTCTTACTTTACGAGCTTCACGACCACCAGAAATGATGATAGATATCCCTTTGTTACCAGCACGTCCTGTACGACCTGAACGGTGAACATAAACTTCTGGATCATCTGGTAGATTAAAGTTGATAACGTGAGTTAACTCGTTTACATCAATTCCACGTGCAGCAACGTCTGTTGCAACAAGGATTTGAATGTTTTGGTTACGGAATTTCTCCATCACGTGATCACGTTGTGATTGTGATAAATCTCCATGTAATGCGTCTGCATTGTAACCATCTTGCATCAATTTATCTGCAACATCTTTCGCTTCGCGACGAGTTCTACAGAAAACGATACCATAAATATTTGGGTAATAATCAGCTAAACGTTTTAAAGCTAAGTAACGATCAGAAGAACGTACTAAGTAAACGTGATGCTCAATATTTTTTGATGCTGTATTTACTTTACTTACAGCAATCTCAACTGGATTGTGCATGTATTCTGAAGCGATACGACGAACCTCTGAAGGCATTGTAGCTGAGAATAATAAAGTTTGTTTTTCTTCTGGAGTAGTTTCTAAGATAGAATCGATTTCGTCACGGAATCCCATGTTCAACATCTCATCTGCCTCATCTAAAACTGTCCATGTGATGTCATTAATTTTTAATGCACCACGCTTAATTAAGTCCATTGTACGACCTGGTGTTCCTACAACGATTTGTGGATTATCTTTTAAACCTCTAATTTGTTTAACGATATCAGCTCCACCATAAACTGCTTGTACACGTACTCCACGCATATCTGCAGAAAAAGATTCTAATTCTTTTGCGATTTGTAAACATAATTCACGAGTAGGACACAAAATAATTGCTTGTACTGATTTTGAATTACTGTCTAATTGATTTAAAACCGGAAGCCCGAATGCTGCAGTTTTTCCTGTTCCTGTTTGCGCCAATGCAATAACATCTTGATCTGATGAAAGGATTTGAGGAATAGCTTTTTCTTGGATTGGAGATGGGTTAACGAAGCCCATTTTCTCAATTGCAGTTAGGATTTCTTCTTGAAGTCCTAATTCTTTGAATGTAATCATGTTAGATACGATACCGAGATAATGAAATTCATTTATATTCCATATCACCGGTTTTATTTTAAATTATTTAACCAACAGATATGAAAGAATAAAATTAAATGGCTGAGCAGCCTAAAAAATCCCTAAATGAATATTCTTTAACATCCGTACCTTAACTCTAAAAGGCTGTGCAAATGTAAGGATTATTTTTGAAACACACAACACACTTTCATAATCCTTACAAAACACTTTACAATTATTCATTGTATTGATAATAAATACGTTACTAACAATCTGCGATATTAACCGCTACTGCCAAACCTCCTTCAGAAGTTTCTTTGTATTTATTATTCATATCTTTTGCAGTTTCCCACATCGTATTTACTACTTTATCTAACGGAACTTTTGCATGTAAAGGATCTGTATCCAATGCTAATTCTGCTGCATTTATTGCTTTAATTGCACCCATTGTATTACGTTCGATACATGGAACTTGAACCAAACCACCAATCGGATCGCATGTTAAACCTAAGTGATGTTCCATTGCAATTTCGGCTGCCATTGTAACCTGAGCTGGAGTTCCGCCCATTAATTCGCACAAAGCTGCTGCTGCCATTGCTGATGAAACGCCAATTTCTGCTTGACAACCTCCCATTGCTGCCGAAATAGTTGCTCCTTTCTTAAAGATAGAACCTATTACACCTGCAGTTGTTAAGAATTGTTCAATTTCTTTCTGACCTGCTTTATGATTTTCAATAACCAAATAATACATCAAAACAGCAGGAATAACTCCTGCACTACCATTTGTTGGCGCAGTAACTACGCGACCTAAAGATGCATTAACCTCATTTACAGCCAAAGCAAAACAACTTACCCATTTTAGGATTTGTCTGAAATAGACTTTGGTTTTACGTATTGACGTAATCCATTCTTGTGGGTTAGAATATGGTGTTTTTCCTACCAAATTTTTATGCATATCATATGCACGACGTTTCACGTTCAATCCTCCAGGTAAAATACCTTCTGTATGACAACCAATGTACATACATTCTAGCATTGTATCCCAAATACGCATTAATTCATGATGAATTTCGTCCTCTGTTCTGATCGATTTCTCGTTCTCGAACATGATTTCAGAAATTGACTTATTCTCTTTCGAACAAAATTCTAATAATTCTGTCGATGTATTAAATAGAAAAGGGAAAGCACCTGTAACTTCTGTATTTGAAGTTTCTTCATCTTCTTTAGTAAAAAAACCACCTCCTACAGAATAAAATGTTGAAGAAAACTCCTCTTCTCCATAAACTGCAGTAAACGTTAATCCGTTTGCGTGAAATGGTAAAAATTCTCTATTGAATACAATATCAGTTTTTGGATCAAAATTTATCTTAAATTTTCCTCCAAAATTGATCGTAGTTGTCTCGTTAATTGTATTAATAATTGAAGAGATATCATCAATAGGAACATACTCTGGATCAGCACCACTTAAACCTAACATTACGGCATAATCTGTTGCATGACCTTTTCCTGTTAACGATAATGATCCATATAAGTCTACACGGACACGTGTTATTTTTTCAAAAATTGAAGCGGCTTCTAATTCTTTCAGAAAAGCTTCTGCTGCGCGCCAAGGACCTAAAGTATGAGAACTTGAAGGACCAACGCCAATTTTAAGCATATCAAATACTGAAATACAATCCATATTGTACTTTTAATTTATATTTTTTCCACACAGAACAAATATAGCCGTTAAATTCTCATATTCACTTTTATTTTGGCAATTTTTTGTTAATTTAAAAGCTCAATGACTTTAATAACCTCAATCTAAATAAGTTTTGTTCTATTATTTTAATAAAAAAAATAGGATTTGATATAATCAAATCCTATTCTAAGTTCTATATTAACTCAATAATTTACTTAAACTTATACCAATATGGATAAATAATTGCTAATCCATAACCAATGAAAACAAATAATGTAAACATGGTAAAAAGCGTTCCATCTGCCATAAATTCTGGTTGCATTGCTGATGCAATAAACAACGAGGCTACAACCATGTAAACACCGATTCTTTTATAAGAATTAACTAAAAAGATTCCTACTAAAGATACTACACCTAAAATAAGTGTTGTAATTGGATACCATTTTGGCATTTCTGGTGCATCATTGTTTAACATTTGACGAAATAAATAATCATTTGTCACTAACAATTGATACCCTCTATATAAAATACTTAAAATCAGGAAAATCATTATAAAAATCATTGATTTGAATAAAAATGATTTATTATTTGATTCATGTTTCAAATCGTTTGACTTTGTATTGTCTGACATTAAAACATCTGAATCAAAGATATCCTCTCTTTCTTTATCGTTATTTGTATTTACTTGATTTGTCATCATTTTCTAGTTTTAAAAAAGAAAATCATAGCCTTTCAAACTCAATTTCTCATATTTTTCTTCATCAAAACGATACAGCTTAGACACTTTACGATACTGTTTAGGATCTGTTGTATTACCAGTTTCAATAATTAAATTCGAATTGAAGATTTTCTTTCTAAAATTACGTTTATCTAATTCTCTGTTCAATGCTTTTTCATACAAACTTTGTAATTGCGCAATTGTAAATTCGTCTCCAAGTAAATTAAACCCTACTGGGCGACGCTTTACACGACGCTTTACACGTTCTTTCGCATATTGCACAATCTCGTTATGATCGAAAGCTAAATCCGGAATACGATCATAAGGGTACCATTCTCCTCCCTGCGATTTTACTTTTTCTATCATTTGTGGAGTTAATTTTACCAATGCGTAATAAGCAACATTAACTACACGTCCTAATGGATTACGAAACACTTTTGTAAAAGCTTTTAACTGCTCGATGTACGTTTGATGTTCATCATAAGCAATTTTTTCGATCAACAACTCGTGAATTGCTTGATCATTACTTACAGTTGGTGCAATGTATTTCCCTGGCAAAACCAAGGCATTTTTATAAGGGTCATTTAATTTTTTATAAACTAATACCTTTAGTTCTTCCCCATCAAATCCGAAAAGTACAAGACTTGAACAGAGAGCGACCTGAAAATATTTAGCTTTTTCTTCTTCAGTCATTTTGTGGATGATTAAAAAATATGGTATTTCTTAATGAAAAATAGAATGCATTAATCTATTCTTGTCATTAAAAGATTCTTCTAGAGAGATCATAGATTCTGTTCTTAAAACATCATCAATTTGATCAATTTTGTAGATTACATCTTTAGCATCAGAAGTGTCTCTTGCTCTAATTTTACAGAAAATATTATATTTACCTGAAACTACATGTACAACAGTTACGTTAGGAATTTTATACAACTCATCAATAACTTTTTGTGTTTTATTGGTTTTAGTTAACAATAAACCTACATACGCTACAAATTGGTATCCCATTTTATCGTAATCCGTAATCAAAGTAGTTCCCTTGATGATTCCCGCTTCCTCTAATTTTTTGACACGTACGTGAATTGTACCAGCAGAAACATTCATCTTTTTAGCAATTTCTGTAAACGGCATTCTTGTATTGTCAATCAAATACATCAAGATCTTCTTATCAACATCATCAATTATGTAATTCATTTTCTTTGTTTTTGACTATTATTATTATTTTAATAAAAAATCTAATTAATTTTTAGCAAAATTATAAATAATAGTCATAATCTTCAAAATATTTTTTAATGATTTATTTAATATTTTACTTTTGTTAAAATAATAGTTCAAAAAAGAAAGAACTAATCACTTTTGTTTGTTTGCGCGAGTTTATTGTCTAACCACAATAAACTCTTTTTTATTTATTTGATTTTCACTAGTCCACGACGACTTGGTTTTGGCTTAATTGTAGTTGGTTTTTGATAACTAACCTTTGTAGAATCTTTCAGATTATGACGAATAGAATCAATTCTTTTTTCTTCTTGTTTCGGAACTTTATACACCGGAATCGTATCTTTCGTATTATTACCTAAAGTTGAAATCGAATTTTTCTCTTTTTTGACACGTTGTTCTAAGCCTAAAAACTCTCTGAAGTTGTCAAAGTTTTTATTATACTGAATACCTACACCAAAACTCTGATTTAGATTACTCGACATACCTGGCTGTAATCCAAATGTAGTTGGCTTTGTAAAAGCTCGTAGCAATAAAGACCCATTATTTAATTTAGAAATATCATAAGTTAAATCAAAATTACCATCAAAGTTTTCTTGTACCGTACTACTATTAGTTACTGCAATACCATAAGAACCTCGCATACTTAATCGATTGTTAATTCGATATGAAACCGAAGTTCTAATTTTATCATTTGTATTAGATTGCGCACTACCTCCTACATATTCTAATTGCACATCTACATTATTGGCAATAGAAGATAACATACCAGCAATGGTAGAAAGTCCAATATCTGCAGCTGTACTCGTAACACCAGACTGAACTGCAGAAGCATCGCCAAACTTACCTGTCAATAAAATATAACTAAATTGTAGCATTTGTTCTTCTGTATTCGATCTAAATTTGGATTGCAACTGTGAATTAATATCTGACCCTGCATTTGGAATAGTAAGACCAAAATCGATAATAGGTTTTTTCAAGGTTTCTGAAATGTTAATCGATAAAATAGCATCATAAATCTGAGAATACCCAATTCCTAAATAATCTCCTACATTTGAAACTGATTTTTGATACTCTGCCGCAATATTAAGGGTTGCATCAAGTGGGTTTCCAGAAAACTGAACAGACGAACCTTTTTTCACTTTAAAATCTTTCGGGATTAAAGGAAATTGTCTAAACTCGTATGTTCCTCTGTCAATATTGTACACTCCTGTTAAACTCAATCCTGAATTATTCATCAAGAATCTTAAATTTTCTGCAGTACCACGAGCAGATGCTTTATCATTTGTTCTGGCATCAAATATTAAGTTAACCATTGCATTTGGATAAGCATTAATTGTTAAATCGATTGCCATTCCTTTCGGTGCTCGTGCATCCTTCGATTTATTTTTATCATCCAAATGTTGATCAGGAACAAATCGCACCAAATTATTTTCAGCCTCAATCGTCGTACTTCCTGTGTTAATTGTCAACTCAGAATTACCTACAACAGTAGCATCTCCAGCAATCTCCAATCCTTCTACCGGTCCTAACATTGATACGTCGCCTTTAGCAAATATTTTACCGTAGAATAATTCATTATCTTTCATCGAGGTATTCATCACCAATAAATTATCTGCATCAAATTGTAAGTTGAGACCCCATTTACTTAAGCTACGGAAAAGAATGGCTCCATCTACTTTACCTTTTGTATTATATGCTGTGTCTTTAAAATTAACATCATTTAGCATAATCATACCTTGACCTGTACCTTGTTTGGTTACAAATAATTCGTTTTCACCTTCAAAAAGATAATCAGTTCCAAGGAAATTAACTTTCAATCCAAGATCTTTAGCCATCAAAGTTCCGGTAATATCTGGCTGCATTACAGGTCCTTTCAACTTAACATCACCAGATAGCGTTCCTCTCATGTTAGAGAATACTGACTTCAAGAATCCTTCTAAGAAATCGACATGAAACTCATCAAAGTTAGCATCAACATCCACCTCTGGTCCTGTTGGTTTATTGATAATATTACCATAAGCAACCATAGATTGTATTTGCTCTTTCTGTAAGCTCGCATCAAAATTAAATGTTTTATCAGCTACATTATATCCACCTTCTAGGGTTAAATTTCCTAACTCGAAATCATTTAACCCCAGACTATCAATTTTAGCTTGTAAAGTAGGTTCAAGTTTTTCTTTTGTACGAACCACATCTACTTTACCATTAGCAACTCCGACAATTTTAAGGTTATTTAGCAATGTTTTCGGAATAATTTTCTCCAGATGCAAATCTTTAAAATCAGCATTGAAATTAAAGTCTTCTTTGTTTGTAAATAAACCACTTACTTTTAAGTATTGATCTTCAGATTCTAAAGAAAAATCTTCGACTTTCAATGATTTATTAATTCGATTAAAAATCATTCGATTAGAATTTGCATCATTTAAGTGATTAATTGTCCATTTTGTAGAATCAATCATCACTGTTGATGGTGAAAATCCAAAAATCAAATCATTTTTATTTTGAAGCGTGTGGAATAAATTTAGATTAAATAAAATAGGATTTTTTCGTCCAATATTAAAATCAGTCGTTAAAACTAATGTATCATTTTTCGGAACCGAATTAATATTCAGCGCATTTAATGTTACACCACTCACTTTTAAACTATCAATTCTTGCATTAAGCGTCGGAACCTCAGCAATTGTATTCAAATTTACATCAGACTGAAACAGTTGAATACCTGCATATTTTATACCTGGCGTTTGTAAATCTGCTTGCAATTGATTTTTTGAACCATCTATAAAACCTTTGATATGCGTATCAGGTTCAATCTGAATAGAAGGGTCAATATATTTTAATAAATTTTGTTGAACATAAACATCAAACGCAAAAGACTGGTTAGGAGAAACCTTTTTATAACGGAAAGATGGAACTAAATTTACCAAGGCATTGTTTACTACATTTCCTATCTCAGTGATTTTAAAACGTCCATCAAGTGTAGCTTTCATGTACTCTGGCACATCAATCGTCATTAACTTGTGTGAACCATTAATTTGCGAATTTAGTATAACATGATCAAGCTGTAATGTATCTTTTTTAGATCTGAAATAAAGATTTTTAACATCAATATTTCCATTCAAATCATCAATATTTGTTAATCTAAAATCTCCTGTAACATCACCACGGACTACGGCATTCAGATTTTTTGTTAAACCTAGAAAATCTAAATTTACATGATTTAGATTTGACTTAAAATCAAAGACATAAGGTTTTCCACTAAAATTAATTTTACCATTTAATTTCGCATTTAGATTTGGATCTTTAATATCAAAAAGTCCATCAAATTGGTAGTTTTTCACTAAACCATCAACCGTAATATTTTGATAACGTTTCCCCATCAAATCGATGTAACGTAGCGATCCATCAAGATTTAAATTAATATTTTTAAGATCAGTTCCACGTCCATCAAATCTAAATTTACCGCTTACATAACCCAAGTCTTTTGCTTGTGTTAACTGTCTTAAACTAAGATTTTTCGCATCTAACGTTCCTTTGTAAATTAATGCTTTCGGATTTTTATAATTTCTGATTTGCGCACGAATATCTGCATCACCCAAACCGGAAACCGCATAACCATTCGCCATAATTTCATTTGGATTAAGCGATAAATCACCACGATAATTTAAGTTTCCGAAACGAATTAACATATTCGGAATCTTTTTAGACACAAAACTCGGAAGCAATTTTGTAACCCTTTGATAAGATGTGTTTATCTTGACATTTTTTGTAGAAAAACGTAAAGAAGCCCCATGTAAAACATCTTGCAATTGTAAACGCGAAGCACCAACATAATTATCTTCTCCTTTTAATTCAAAATCAGAGAAAGTCAGATTATTTAGCGTTCCTTCAACTTTTCCGTATACATCAACCGAAGAATTTTTATCAAATAATGGTGTAAAATATCTAATCTCTTTGAAATTAATTTTAGAGCCTCGATCAAAGAAAACATCCCAACGAACTTTATTCTCAAAATCGGACATATCTGATGGTTCATCATAGCTCAACAGCAGATTTCCGTTCAAAACAGACGTGTCTGTACGAAGATTTAGATTCCCAACACGTATTTCTTTTTTTGAATAATGAACTTTACCTGTAAAATTCTGAACGTTATAAATTTCTTTATTTCTTGTCGCAACAAAGCAAAAATTCTCTAAATTAGCCGTGATATCCGAATCAACTAACTTAAAGTTTTTCACGGTCATATTAAGTTGTTTCGAATCAAACCAAACATTTCCAGAATTTTGGTTGACAATTGAAACTTTACCATCTTCTAAAATAAAATTCCCATCAAGTTTGAAAATCTTTTTTGGATCTTTTGGTTTATCTGAACTGAACCCATTAACAAATTTGATAAAATTAGAAATCGAATCTCCTTTATAAGTAATCACTCTAATTTCAGGCTGAGTCAATTTTACTTGGCTCAAATCAATATGATCTTTTTTAATTCCAGGCAGTAACGACCACAAATCTATCGTAGTTTCCATTTCGCTAGATTTCATAAAATCATAATTATGATCATCTTTTATGCTAACTCCATAGAAGTAAATATTCCCAAAAAAATCAATATTAACAGATTTTACATTAATTTTTGTATTGAGAGATTTGTTTAATTTTTCGAGTGCGAAATGAGCTATTTTGGTCTGAACAGCAGGAATTTGGATTGCCACAGCTATTGCTAAAACTAACGTTAAAACAAATATGATGAGTGGCAAAAAAATTCTTCCTATTCTTCTGACTATTTTCAATGGTTTAAATTTACGATATTTGCAGTGTAAAAATAGGTTATAAATTTTATTCTACAAGGAATTATGAGCGTTAAAAACTACATTTTAGCCATAGAATCCTCTTGTGACGATACTGGAGCAGCAATTATTGAAGGAAATCAAATCATTTCTAATGTTGTAGCAAGCCAAAAAATTCACGAGTTATATGGTGGCGTAGTACCAGAATTAGCTTCGAGAGCACATCAACAAAATATTGTTCCCGTCGTAGATCAAGCCCTTAAACAGGCTGATATCACAAAAGAAGAACTAAAAGCAATAGCGTATACACGTGGACCAGGTTTGATGGGATCACTTTTGGTTGGTGGAAGTTTTGCAAAGTCTTTCAGTCAATCATTAGATATCCCTTTGATTGAAGTTAACCACATGCAAGCACATATTTTGGCAAATTTTATTGAAGATGCCAACGATGAAAAACCTACCTTTCCATTTTTATGCTTAACCGTGAGTGGTGGACATACACAAATTGTTAAAATTAACAGTTATTTTGAGATGGAAATTTTAGGAGAAACGATTGATGATGCTGCTGGTGAAGCTTTTGATAAAGCTGGTAAAATTTTAAATTTACCTTATCCTGCAGGTCCAATTATCGACCAAAAATCAAAAATTGGTGATCCAACAAAATTTAAATTTGCTAAACCAAAAGTCGATGGTTTAAATTTTAGTTTTAGCGGTTTCAAAACATCAATTTTATATTTTATTCAAAAAGAAGTCAAAGCTAATCCTAACTTTATCGAAGAAAATATTGATGATTTATGCGCTTCTATTCAGCGTTCTATCGTGAATATTTTGATGGATAAAGTAAAAAAGGCAACAGAAGAAACTGGAATTAAGCAAATAGCCATTGCAGGTGGAGTTTCTGCAAATTCTGAAATTCGTCAACGCTTAAAAGACGGAGAAACTGAATTTGGTTGGAAAACTTACATTCCGAAATTTGCATACACAACAGACAACGCTGCGATGATAGCAATGGTTGGAAGTTTAAAATTTGATCACGAAATATTTACAGAAATCACAGCGAAATCTGTGGCGAAATACCATATTTAATGAAGTTATTTTTTGGAGAAATACACGATAATATTGCTATTTTAAGCGAAGAAGAAAGTCATCATTTTGCAAAAGTTTTGCGAGGAAATGAAGGTGATATTGTACATGTAACAGATGGAAAAGGAAATTTAGCTGAAGTAGAAATCAATTCAATTTCTAAAAAAGTAGTTGAAGGAAATATCATTAATTTGAAAACTGATTTTGAGAAAAAAAATTACTATTTACACCTTGCGATTGCGCCAACAAAAACAATGGAACGTTTAGAATTTTTCTTAGAAAAAGCAACAGAAATTGGAATTGATGAGATTACTTTTTTGCAGACTTTTCATTCGGAACGAAAAAACATTAAGATCGAACGAATTGAAAAAATTGTTCAATCCGCAACCAAACAATCTTTAAAAGCTTATTTACCAAAAATTAATGATTTAACGAAATTCAATGATTTTATTAAATCTGATTTTGATGGTTTTACAAAATGTATTGCACATTGTGAGGCAGATATCGAACGAACTCCTTTACGCTATGTACTTTCAGAGAATCCTCAAAAAATATTGATTATGATTGGACCTGAAGGCGATTTTTCTCGTGATGAAATCTTCGCTGCTGAAGAACATAATTTTGCAGGAATAAGTCTTGGTCATCAACGTTTTCGTACAGAAACAGCTGCGCTTCAAGCGGTTTTTGCTGTAGATTGGGATTTAAAACACTAATTAAAAATATTAAAAAGTCAATCCAAATGGATTGACTTTTTATTTTATACACTCTGAGCTTTTATAAACTCATTAATCGTTACATTTAATCGCTTTGAACGAATATTTTTCTCAAAACGAATTGGTTCTGCAGCTCTTTCTGCACAATTTTCCATTCCACAATTTTCACACGTCACAGCAACTTCACGCACAGGAATCGAAGAATCATTCATAAATTTAACTTTTCGTTGAGCAGATTTGTATAAAACACCAATTGTTACACTTCGCAAATAATTAGGGTTAAACGGATCTTTTGTCGCAGAAGATATTACATAATATTTTTGGTTATTATTAAACGGATACAACGAAATTTGAGCTGAAATTTCGTGGTGATCATCAGGTTGATTTTCCAATTCCTTCAAAACATTTAACGAAACCCAACGACGACAATAATGTTCATCCGTTTCATTTGCTTGTGGCGATTGCTGTTGATTAAGATGTAATTCTTTTGTCAATTTATAAGAATTTGAGCCAACTTTTGTAGACAATCGCAAGAAAAATAAATCACGAATATTAAAATGTTTTGGTAACAAATTCGTCATACGTTGATAAACTGTTTCAGGAGATTCGGTATATTTTCCTAAAATTTCTTGAAATTTAGATAGATCATGATGTTCAACAGCAAATAAATCTTGCATATCTTTCAATAATTTTGCTTCTGGTAACAATAATGCTCCTGCAAAATATGATGCATAGAAATTATTCAATAACTGATCAAAATTTTCAAAACTTGCCCAAGAAAATGTATACAAACGCTCCTTTAATTCAAGATAATTATAACCTAACTCTTTGGCTAAAATAAAACGTTTCTGATCTTTATCTGAAATCGAATTTATGTATAGCAAATGCTTTTCTTTGATATAAATGGAACGAAGTTTTGCCAAATCCTTTCCTCCTAATGTATTGAAATCTTCGTAAATTATCGAATAATTATATTCTTCTTTCAAGATTTCTTCCATCGCTTCATTTGTGACAGAATAATCCGAATCAACTAAATATTCTTGTAAAAAACTTTTGGCTGATTTTTCAATTTCAGGGAAATAATTATCATTTGCTTCTTGAAAAGATCGCAATGACGCCAAATAAAAACTCTCTTTAGTTAAATTATAATTATTTCCAATTTCAATCAGCGTCGAAATAAATGCATTGACCTTCATTGG
Organism: Empedobacter sedimenti; assembly: GCF_030005555.1. Lineage (GTDB taxonomy): Bacteria > Bacteroidota > Bacteroidia > Flavobacteriales > Weeksellaceae > Empedobacter > Empedobacter sedimenti. The sequence goes on from NZ_JASCQG010000005.1 coordinate 155,217, forward strand.
CGCATTCGAAATAATCTCAATTAAATCTCTTTCTTCAATTCCAAACAATTCTAACGGAATTTCTTGCAACAAATTTGATTGTAAAATTTCTGCAACAGGAGCCAAATTTTTATCTAATTTCAACGAAACAATCTCATCATAAGGTATTTCCAATGCTTCTGCAAGCAAAACAATCTTATCAGTTTTTGGATATTTCTTTCCTTTTTCAATCTCATTGAGATAAGATTTTGAAAGCCCTGTTAATTTAGATAACTTAAACAAAGACAAATCTTTAGAAGTTCTAACTTGCTTCAATTTTAGTCCAAAAATTAGTTTAATATATTCTTCTTGCATAATTTTTTCAAAAATATTTGGTAAATCTAAACGAATTTTTATAATTTAGCGAACGTTCGCTGGAAGTAAAATTCCGCTCGAATAACCAAAACCAAAATTACAACAAAAACACAAAAAATGGATACTATTACAAGTGAATTAAAATTATCGCACAATGTGCTGGATAGTTATCCGGACATTTTGACGAAAGAAGCAATCGATTTTATTGTTGCTTTGCACAAAAATTTCAACGATAGACGTTTGGAACTTTTAGCTGAACGAAGAGAAAGACAAATCTTTTTTGATTTAGGAAATTTTCCTTCTTTTCTTTCAGAAACAAAAGAAATCAGAAATAGTGATTGGACAGCAGCTCCTATTCCAACTGATTTACAAGACAGACGAGTTGAAATAACTGGTCCAGTTGATCGTAAAATGGTTATCAACGCCTTAAATTCTGGCGCGAAAACTTTTATGGCCGATTTTGAAGATAGTAATTCTCCTACATGGGATAACAATCTTCAGGGACAACAAAATTTACGAGACGCAGTAAATGGTACAATTTCTTTAGAATCTAAAGAAAAGACGTATCAATTAAATAATAACACTGCAGTATTATTGGTAAGACCAAGAGGACTGCACCTTAATGAAAAACATGTTGTAATCAACAAGCAAGAAATATCAGGCTCACTATTTGACTTTGGTTTATATTTTTTCCATAATGCACACACGTTACTTACCAAGCAAAGTGGGCCTTATTTCTATCTTCCTAAATTAGAACATCACTCAGAAGCGCAGTGGTGGAATGATGTTTTTGTCTTTGCACAAGATTACTTAGACATTAAACAAGGAAAAATCAAAGCGACTGTTTTGATTGAAACGATTACAGCATCATTTCAATTAGATGAAATTATTTATGCATTAAAAGAACATATTGCAGGACTAAATTGTGGTCGTTGGGATTATATCTTTTCTTACATCAAAAAATTCAAAAAACATCCCAACTTTATCGTTCCAGATCGTTCGCAAGTAACGATGACTTCTCCATTTATGTCTGCATATTCGCAAGCTGTAATTCAGCGTTGTCACAAGCGAAATATACATGCAATTGGAGGAATGGCAGCTCAAATTCCGATCAAAAATGATGATGAAGCAAATAAAGCTGCATTTGATAAAGTGAAGAATGATAAACTACGCGAAGTAAAGAATGGACATGACGGAACATGGGTAGCGCATCCTGCATTAGTAGAAGTTGCCTTAAATGTTTTTAATGAATATATGCCTCAAGCCAATCAAATTTCGAATAAACGAGAAGATGTAGTGACAACAGCAGAAACTTTGTTAGAATTACCAAAAGGAACCGTAACAGAACACGGTATTAGAGACAATATAAATGTCGGAATCTTGTACATCGAAAGTTGGTTATCAGGTCGTGGCGCTGCTGCATTGTACAACTTAATGGAAGATGCTGCTACTGCTGAAATCTCTCGTACGCAAGTTTGGCAATGGTTGCATCAACAAATCAAATTAGAAGATGGATGTGAATTTAACATCGATAAATACAAAAAAATAAGAGCCGAAGAGGTTCAAAAAATAAGAGAATTAATAGGTGAAGAAAACTATACGAACGGAAAATTTGATTTAGCGATCAAGATTTTTGACGAATTGGTTCTATCTCACAAATTTACAGAATTTTTAACATTAGAAGCCTATAAGTATATCTAAAAGCACACTATAACCCAGGAAACACACAACACACATACACAACAAAACACAAAATTACAATTATGAGCAATCAAGAAAGAATTCTAAAAATTCAGCAGGATTGGGCAACTAATCCACGTTGGAAAGACGTAATTCGTCCTTATTCGGCAGAAGATGTTATTCGACTAAGAGGTTCTTTGGACATCGATTACACTTTAGCGACTTTAGGTGCTAAGAAATTATGGGATGGGCTAAACTCTAAACCGTTTATGGCTGGACTTGGCGCTTTAAACGGAAACCAAGCCATACAAGAAGTTCAGGCAGGGTTAAATGCAATTTATCTTTCGGGATGGCAAGTTGCTGCAGACGCTAATCTTTCGGCAGAAATGTATCCAGATCAATCGCTTTATCCAGCTAATTCTGTTCCGATGGTCGTTAAACGTATCAACAATGCATTGCGTCGTCGAGATGAAATACAATCTGTAACTGATCAAGGAAACATTGATTATATGGTTCCGATAGTTGCAGATGCAGAAGCTGGTTTCGGAGGAAATCTGAATGCTTACGAATTGATGAAACAAATGATAGAAGCTGGTGCTGCTGGCGTTCATTTCGAAGATCAATTATCATCAGCCAAAAAATGTGGTCATCTTGGCGGAAAAGTTTTAGTTCCGACACAAGAAGCGATTAACAAATTAGTTGCAGCTCGTTTAGCAGCAGATGTTTGTGGTGTTCCAACTCTATTAGTTGCTAGAACTGATGCAGAAGCAGCGAATTTAATCACTTCGGATATTGACGAAAGAGATCAACGTTTTATTATTGAAGGAAGTAGAACTTCTGAAGGTTTTTATAACGTAAGAAATGGTTTAGAACAAGGAATTGATCGTGCTTTAAGCTATGCACCATATGCAGATTTAATTTGGATGGAAACATCTAATCCAGATTTGGGAATGGCAAGAGAGTTTGCACAAGCCATCAGAGAAAAATACCCAAACCAAATGTTAGCTTATAATTGTTCGCCTTCATTTAATTGGGCAAAACATTTAACAGAAGCGCAAATGGAAACATTTCGCGAAGATTTAGCTGAAATGGGGTACAAATTCCAATTCATTACTTTAGCTGGTTTCCATGCGATGAATACTTCTATGTTCGAGCTATCGAGAGCATATAAAGCAAAAGGAATGGCAGGATATTCTGAATTACAAGAAAGAGAATTTGCGTTACAAGAAGAAGGGTTTGCAGCTGTAAAACACCAATCTTTTGTAGGAACACAATATTTTGATTACGTACAAAACACCGTGCAACAAGGCATTTCGTCTACTACGGCTATGGCTGAAAGTACGGAAGCCGCACAATTCTAATACATACTTTTCAATTAAAAAGGACGTACCGCAACTACGTCCTTTTTTCATTTTATTCAGTTTATTGAACAGATTTTTCAAATCGATAAAAAATCCGAAGAAATTTCTTTCTCCGGATTTAATATGGTTTAATTAATAATATAGATTTAGATTTTTGTTCAAAAAATTAGTTCCAATAACTCCATTGTATTCCATCAAAAATAGCAACTGTTTTAGATGCCATATCGTAACACATCATACCTGGATATGGATTGATTACATCTATAGTCAAATCATTAACACGAGGTAAAACAAGAGCTTTATCAGTAGATTCTAATATCAAAACCCCTTCTGCTGTAGAACTTTCAGCTCCAATAATTACTCCTTCTCCAATATCATAATCATTGTAACTAATAGGATAACCACCTCTATCCGTCAAATTAATCCATTGTCCGTTTTCGTACATTTTTACTTTTATATCACTCATATCAAATATAAAAGTTCCGTTTGCGGGATTTTGAGGTGCTTTATCGTTTGCTGGAAGAATAATTCCTCTCGAACGCCCTTCTTCAAATTGTAACAAAGACGACTCTGTTACCATTCCTGTAGGATAATTATTGTCTTCCGCAATAATCATTTGAGCATTAACATTTGTAAATAGTAAGGTAGAAAGTAATGAAGTAAATAGTATTTTATTCATCATTATTATTGATTACATGCATTATTTAAACAATCCCAATTATCTCCATTAAATAATTTGATACATTTATCTGTTTCGTCATAAGCGATCATTCCTTCAATTGGCGCTTTAATGTCAGTTTCTACATTTTTAATTCTCGAAATCACCATTCCTTTTGTATTAGAGTCTAAAACAATTGCAGCATTAGGAATTTCGGTTGGCCAATTAGGATTAATGATTGTATTAGTTGAAATTCCAACATTTGTAGTTCCAGTTGGCGTACCTAATTGTGGAGCTCTTGTACATGGGCAAACAATTTTTTTAAGTCCACTACCATAACCCGTCATATTTGTAGCACCAACTATTTTTTGAGAGGCAATAACTGTATTATTAGCTGTAGTATTCCATATAATCGAATTAAATGCAACAGGAGTTGAAGTGCTAGCTACATTACCAAAGAATCTCATTTCATACAGCTTCTTATCAGCATTAGACTTACGAGCATATAAAGTCAGCACTCCGTCATGAGAAATTTTAACTCTAATAGTAGGGTAATCTTTATCTCCAATGATTTCGTAAATTTGATTAACACCAGAACTAACACCATGTCTAGTTCCATCTAAGAATTCAATATTTTGTTTTGAACCATCACCTGTCTGAAAATCAATTTCTTCATTTGTCAAGTCCACTCCATTAATATTCAACATGAATGAATTATCTAGTTTATAAATATCAAACTGAAATCCATAATCTGTTGCAGGCATATCAAAGCTTTTTGTCGCCCCATTTTCAATAAAAAAATCAGCCCCTTTTACAGTTGTTGTACAAGGCGGAATGTTTATTTTAATTGTTTTTGGAACTGATGTTCCTGGAGAAGATACTCCATCTAACACATAGTTATCCTGAATTGTATATTCAATAGTCGCTTGCCCTTCAAAACCAAGTGTTGGAGTAAAAGTAACAAAACCATTTGCATTAGCAGTCCATGTCCCTTTAGGGTCATTAAAAGTATTTTGAATACCTGGCGTGTTAACATCTAAATCAATTGTATGCTTTTGAACTGATTGACCAGCATCATATTCCACAGCCTTAGTCGCAACATCAAGCGTAACAGGTTGATCTTTTGATTGTCCAGAAACCTCTATATTTTCACCAACTGGTAAAGTGTTTAAAGCGTTTAATGTAACAGAAATATTCACAGATTCAAAAGACGAGGTACTAGCATTAAAACCAGGAAAAAATTTAAGAGGCATTGTCGTGTTCTGTGCCTTAAATACTAATCGATTTGTCCCCCATGCTCCATCTGTATCTCTATTAATTTGATTAACATTAACACGAGGATAAGAACCTACTTGAAAATCATACTTATCAATATAAGAAGGACTATAACGACCTGTATTTGCTGCCATAGCAGTTAAAGAGTAAATAACAACTTCATAATCTCGTCCTACTATCAAACCTGTCATCGTTGTTTGTATTGCTTCCTCTCCTTGTCTTGTTCCCACATCACGAATTGTAATCCATCTTGTATGATTATTAGGTGGTACAGGAAGCGGTGCATAGCTCCAAGCTCTACCTCCACCAGATGTATCACTACCAGCAACTATATCTTTTGTGGAAATATCAGGAGTTCCTGTAATTAATGTCCAACCATTCGGGACACAAATACCACAAGGAGTGGGTTTCGTAGAATTTCCATTTGAAGCCGGAATCCCTACCTGCGCATTTAAAGTGCTAAAAAAAGCAAAGGAAAAACCTAAACTTACTAACCATTTCATTTTCATAAATTCAATCAATCATTAATTTTTAGTAGTAGTAAGTCTGAAAGATTTGCAAATTTATTCAAATACGGACAAAACGGTCTTATTATAGAAGTTATTTTTAAGTAAAGTTCTAATTTATATCCATTCTATAATTTGAAATTAATCTAAATAAAAAGTAATTAAATGAGAAATAATTTGTAATAATAAAGAGATTAAAGCTGAATTTAGTTCAGCTTCAAAACTTTAAACAACAGGAATTCTTCGATAAACATTATATGAATAATCAGGATGAGATTCTGAAACAAGTTCAGAATGACATTTAGATAAATAGAATTTTAATTACTAAACACGATTTGTCAAGCTGAATTAAGTTCAGCTTCGCATCCATAAAATGATAAGATTCTGAAGCAAGTTCAGAATGATAACTTAATGAAAGTTTTTTTAATCAACTTTCGTAATCTGAAAAGACTTACCATTCATTTCGAATGATTCTTTTTCGGACTTTCCAACTAAGATTTTAGCCAAAGGAGTTTGTGTTGATAAAACAAAAATCTTTTTATTCTCGAAAATAATTTCACCAAAACTACACGCCATACAGAAATTTCCCATCGTAGTTTCAACGTAACTTCCTAAACCAATTGTTTTGTTTTCCACAATTTTAATTTTGGAAAATATTTCTTGCTGAATCAACACTTCATTCAATTGATTTTGAATTCGAGTAATTTCCTGTTGCATCATTTCGCGCGATGTTTCGTATTTATCACCCATACTACTTTTAGTATCGTTGTTCGAGGCGCGTAAATCGTCAATCAAACCATTCAAATACGTTATTTTATCGTCGATTTGTTGTGCTATAAATTGATATAATTCTGCTTTCATTCTATTAAATTGTTTGTGGCTTATTCTTAAATTTCAACATATATACAGTTCCCAAAAGACAGATAAACGCCGAAACATAAATCACCATTGGAATACGATCCAAATAATCCTGAAAATACCAACCCGCACACAATGCGCCAAGTCCTATCCCCGCTTCCATCGCAATATACATCGTCGCCATTGCCTTTCCACGTTCATCAGGTTTACTAAAATCTATCGTCCAAGCATTTAGCGCAGGTGAAAGAATTCCGGTCGAAATTCCGTACATCAAACCACCTAAAATCAATCCTATTTTTGCATCAATCGAAGCTAAAATAACCAATGCAATAATCAATAAAACCAAGCCTAATTTTATCACCAACACACGCCCTTTTTGGTCAGATAGCTTACCTGCAAAGAAACGAACCATCATCGATGATATCGTAAATACAATAAAGAAAACGCCTTTGTTTTGAAAACCTAAATGTTCGGTCCAATCAGGAATTAACGTTAATATAGAACCATAAGCGACATACGAAAGAAACGTAATCAAAGCCGCTGGTAAAGCTTCTTTTGCAAAAATATCTTGCTTCGAAATCTTTAGTAATCCGAACGAAAATTTCTGTTTATTTTGTAAGGTTTCTTTCATATTGAATAAAATCAATATCGATAATAACGCAAAAAACGAAGACGTAAAAAACATTACATTAATCGATGAATACAACGTAATTGTGCTTCCCAATGCAGGCCCAATCGCCATTCCGATACTGAAACAAATTCCATGTAAGCCCAATGCTTCGCCCCAACGTTCGCGCGGAATAATATCTGCAATATAAGCAGCTGTTGCAGTAGGTTTGAAACCTGTCGAAAAGCCGTGTACCAATCTCAAAAATAAAAACCCAGAAACGGTTGTTAAAACTGGATATAAAATTCCGCACACAAAGCAGACAATAGAACCAACTGCCATAATAGGTACACGTCCCACTTTATCTGTTAATTTGCCACTAAATGGTCTCGAAATTCCTGCAGTTAGTGTAAACAATGCAATAATAAAACCTTTGTATTCGGCTCCGCCCATACTACTTAAATAAGCCGGAAGCTCTGGAATCATCATATTAAAACTCGCTGAAAATAACAACGAACTCATACACATTAAGATAAAATGAGGATTGTAAACGGGATCTGAATTTAGTTTTGTCTTGATGGCAGAAAACATAGCGGATTTTTTACAAAGGTAATTTATCTCCATCGAAACCTACTACACAATCCGAAAAGTATTACTTATTACAAAATCATAATTTGAGTTTATTTCATTAAAAAATTCACTTCAGTTAAGTATAAATAAATACATTCGTAAAACAATAAAACCAACCAATGAAAATCTTATTCGCATTACTCTTTTTACCTTTATTTCTTTTCGGTCAAAGCAATAATTCAGAATGTCAAATTCAATTAGATCATATAGATTTATTATTAAATGAAAAGAATCCTCTAATCAATCCTAAAATAATTGATCAAAACACTATTTCCCAAAAAAACATTACTGAAGAAGATCTTAAAAAAGAATATTATCTAGAAGGTGATGATCAAATCAAAATAGGCTCATTGTATTCTAAAAATATTTATAGAGAAAGCGATCAATTAATCTGTTTCAAAAATCTTTGGTTTCCTACATTTTCTATTTTGAAAACTAATGATGATAAATTTGTTGCTTTGATTGCTGAAAACAGAAAATTGAATGAAAGTGATTTCTTAACATTTATCGAAAACATAAAAAAGACAGCCGAATTAAAGGTTAACGAAACAAATCGTTATACCATTTTCGAATTTGATTTTAAAACTTATCAAATCAAAATAAGAAAAACTAAAAGTTCGTACAGAAGTGAATCTAGTGTAGCTGTTCCAACTCTAAACAATGAAGAAAAGAAGAAACCTTCTAAAATTGTTGATATTGAATTCTTAATCATCAATAAAACTGCAAATGAAAAGCATTTGAATTGGCTTAATAAAAATGAAGAATAGAAACCTGTCTATCAAGTATCTAATTTTGTCAATTAACATCATATACAACAATAGTATTAAGATAAAAATTTAAATAATTTTCTTGTCGAAGAAACAACAAACAAAGTGTGTGGAAATTTGTAAAATTGTAGTTTTGCAATAATGGTATTTTGAAAAAATTTTAATATGTTTGAAGTACTTCAACTTTGAGATAACACTTATTAGCACAATATGAAAAAAATTTTATTAATAATTCCTTTTATCTTATTTTCTTGTAGTAGCGAATCAAACGATATAAATCAGGAAAATTTAAAAAAAACCATAAAAAAAGAAATCTTAGATAGTATAAAAAGTACTGATTCTTTAAAAAATATTAAACATACTTTTAAACTAAAAAAAGGTAAAAGTATATTAGTTTATGATAATAATACTTGGGAATATTCTACTAAGAATACTACTCAATATAAAAAAGATAAAGTTAATAGTTCGAATTTAAAAACATCAGAAAACTATATTTCCAACAATCAAGTAAATTCTATCGCATCTAAACAAGCTACTCCTAAAAAAAATAGAAAGAAAAAGACTTCAAATTCATATAATTCTTATTCTTCAAGTACTTGCGGTTACCCTACCAAATCAGGCGGAAGCTGTAGAAGAAAAGTCAAGGGAGGTGGAACTTGTTGGCAACATGGATAAAATAAAATCAAAAAAAGCTCATACAAAGGAGCTTTCTGAGTATTATTGTATATTTTACCTATAAATAGCTTTATAATACTTTAATAGTAAAATGTTAACGGCTCATTTTTTTTTGCTTATTCCTACCACGATATAAAATAAGTAATTTATTTAAGCTTCTTATATTTGTATCATATTCATTAATTTGTAAAAACTCTACACCATTTGGGTGACAATAACTTAAGTAAAAAAAAGTACGTTTTCTAGAAATTTTGCTAATAACTTCTTCATTATAAATATCATCCCAACTATAAAAAGCTGTTGATATTGTTTTAATCCCTTTGTCATTAATTATGATTTGAGGTTCTTTATTTGTCCATTTTTTATAATTCTTGTATGCATAATACCCTCCTAAAATAGAAAAAAAAGAACCAGCAATATAACTATTATCTATTAGAAGCGAATAAATACCAATACCAAAAGACATAAACATAATCACCATCTCAGCAATTATTGTACTTTTTGAATAATAAATAATCGTTTCATTAGCAATAGTCAAATCGTCTTGAAAAACATCTTCTTGATTGAATTTAGCTAATAAAGTATTCAATTTTTCTTTGTTTTTTATAGTACGAATTTCTGTCTTATCAAAAATATTATCATTTGCCCAAATAAATTTTTCTTGAATTGCTCGCTTTTTTAGTTCATGAACATTTCTAACATTTTCAAAAGCCCAAAGTTTCCATTTAGTAATCATAATACTCCACCATAACAAAGAAAGAGTTAACGCAAGAACAAATCCTCCTATAAAAATCCAAATTGAAATAAGATTTTGACTACCAAAATAAAGCGTAGGACCAATAATCATAAACATAATTATTATAATTGGAAAATTAATCATTTTATGCCCTTTTGAAATCGCTTTATCAACTGTTACAGTTTCATTCATAATTTTTCCCTTCTTTTTCATAAGATATTCTACAATTTCTAATACATTATTTTTTTGAAAATATATTTATAATATGCATTTTACATAAAACAAACTCCAATATACACAAAATAAACCACTCCCAACACTCCACAAAAAAAGCTCCTTTTCAGGAGCTTTTTGGTTTACGCTACATTATTGATAAACTCTTTTTCGAGGATGCCGTCTACTATTTTTTCAACTTTATCGATGTTCGCTTTCAATAATTCGTTGTCTTCTATTTGTTCTATTTCATGAAACTGCACATGTTTGTTAAACTCTTGCAGTTTGGCGTAATAACGTTTTAATTCTGCTTTATTGAACAAGTTTCCGCTCTTCACATAAATCACATGTATCTTCGATTTGATGTATTGCGAAACTTGCAATATATCGCCTCTATTGCGTGATATATCTATCGAATAGAAAATAGATTTCAGGTATTCGCTTTTAGCTATTGGCTCTTTTACCAACCAATCTGTTGTTTTAGGACTTGCTGCTATCGGAATAATATTCAGCACCTTATTTGGGAACAAACATGCCATTTCCCACGCTAATCCTCCACCTAAGTCTGCACCAATAATAGCAAAAATCTCGTCTACTTCCAATTCAAATAACGTCAACCAAAACAATACCGCTACATCGCGTGCTGTAATGTGATCGCGCGGAATATAATCGTACTTTATGGTTTCGGAAACACCATTTCCAGGAATATCTATACAGATTACCGTATACTCATTAAGATCAATCGCTTTGTTTTTTCCCATGACCCCATCCCAATGATAGGTACAATCTGAATCTCCGTGTAAGGAATGGTTAATCAAAATGACTGGAGCAGTTCCTAATGGAAGCCCAAAAAGTTGAAATGTTACCGAAACATTGTTTAAGATTGTGTTGTCCTCTAAGGGCCAAACTGGGATCGTTAATTGTTGTAAACTTTGCATTGTTTTTAATTTTATATGGGTAATTGTTGTTTTCGTTCAAAAAAAATCCCCATCGAAACTCGACGGGGAAACATAAAATATATTAAAAAATAAAATCTCTTTTTAGTATACATGACTTTCCCACGTCTGGATATTCCAAACCTGTTTGCGAATCGACATCATATATAAGCACGTAAACTTCATTTTTTAATTACTTTGTTAGTCAAATGTATAAAATAATTTTCGGTATCGACATAAATTTATCTTAATTATTTGTAAAATTTTCTAAAAGTCAAAATTTTGATTATATTTGAACCGTATTTCGAATCGTAGAAAACGATACCAACCGAGAGGAGTCTCCACGGTGGTAAAACAATACGGGAGTTCATCCAAAAACAACGAAAAATCCCCTATTATCGAAATACAATAATTGTTTTATTTTAACTATTTATTGTATGTCACAAAACATTTCTGAGCTTAATTTAGCTCCTATATCAGATGAAAAATTGGTCGATTTTATCAACCAACAATTGCCTATTACGGTTCCTGCGCTAAAAGATCATATTATCGAAGAGTTCAAGAGAAGAAGTTTGGATTATCGTCATCTATACAATGTAAAAACAGATGAATTGAATATCAAACTTCCGCTTAGTTTGATTGATGGTTGCTTGTTCGAGCGTAATATTCCCAAACCACCTTTGGTAGGTAATTTCTACGCTGTAGTTCATAGATTGAGAAACTTTTTGCAACATAGCAAAGAATTGAACGGAAAACGTCTTAAAACGTTTCATTATATCTTCGATCAACTTTATTTACCTTATGAATTGATTGATATTATTTCGGAAGATGATGTCAAAAATCTAACTGAAGATGATGTATTTATTACCTTCAAAAACTCGAAACAACATTTCCCGAATGATAAGATTATCAATAAAATTCCGAAAAATAATTTATTGATTACCATCGACAAAGGAAATTATTACCGCGGTTTGGATAAAGTAATTTTGTCGCATCAAAACACGATTATCAGAGAAGAAAACTTGAATAACGTAACTGCATAACTGAAATTGCTTTCGACAAATCTCTATATTTGTTGAAAGCAATTTTATATGACGCCAGAAAAAAGAGAATTAGTAGAAGCAAGTTTTAATCGTTCGGAAACCTTAAAATTTTATAACGCATCACTTATCGAATGCGAAACGGACTATGTTTCGATCAAAATTCCGAAACAAGAAATGATGACACGTAAACATGGAATGTTTAATGGTGCTATGATTGCTTCTTTGGTTGATGTTTCATCTGGTTATGCTGCTGTTTCTCATTATGACGACGATTGCTACGTGGTAACAGTTGAGTTAAAAGTAAATTATTTGCGACCTGCTTTGGGTGATTATTTAATCTCAAAAGCCTATGTAATAAAAGGCGGAAAAAAGATAAGTACCATACGCACAGAGATTTTTGTAGTTGACGAAACAACGAACAAAGAAACGCATGCTGCTACTTCTTTGGTAACTATGATGAGAATAAAATGATGCAAAATTTTCTTACCATTGATTATTTAGAACACGGAAATGAAGTACAACAAAATGTGTTTCATCTGTTGAGCAATTATCAAATTTTAGAAAAACTTGACAGATACAAACCTATTGTCGTAGGTACAATTCCGATTGAAATCAATATTGAAAATAGTGACATTGATATTATTGGTGAAACCTCTAATTTTGAAGGAGCTAAAAATTATTTAATAGAAAATTTTTCTCATTATCTTGAATTTAAAATTAATCTACTAACAAGTAATAACGAAATTTGTTTGACATGTAATTTTAGAATTGATGCGTTTGAAATTGAGATTTATTTACAGAATAAGATTCCAACCGAGCAAAATGCCTATCGACATATACTCATTGAGGCGAAACTACTTGAAAAATTTGACGAATCATTCAAAAACAAAATCATCGAACTTAAAAAGAATGGTTACAAAACTGAACCTGCTTTTGCAAAACTTCTTGAGTTAAAAGGTAATCCATATCTCACCTTGTTAGAGTATAAAGTAGATTAAACAGTTTTCTTATAACGCGATTAATTAATTCAATTCAACTTATTATTTTCTTCTTTTTTGTTGATTTACTTTTATAAAAAATCGCAAAATGAAAATAAGAGAATTACAATTATATACAAATGATTTAGAAAAAACGAAATCATTTTATACGACTATTTTAGCTTTTGAGTTGATTGAAGAAAACGAAAATCTGTTTAGCTTACAAGTTGGTTGGACAAAATTAACTTTTGTAAAATCGGATGAAGAACATATTTATCATTTCAGTTTCTTAGTTTGTAAAAATCAATTCGAAAAGGCATTTGATTGGATACAAAATAAAACTAAAATCCTAAATACCGATGCTGATCAACAGATTGCAAACTTCGAAAATTGGAATGCACAATCTTTTTATTTCTATGATGGAGCTGGAAATCTTGCTGAGATAATTACACACAACAATTTAGCCTATGAAAATGACGCAAAATTTGATCAACATTCTATTTTAGGAATTTCTGAAATTGGTTTACCTACGTCCGATATTGAAGCTACCAATCAGTTATTAGAAGAGAAAACAACATCTAAATTCTGGAAAGGAGATTTTGAAACTTTTGGTACTAATGGCTCAGATGAAGGGAAAATATTATTACCAAACTATCTAATCAAAACAACTTGGTTTCCTACTAAAACTGCGATTAAACAACATCCATTTGAATTAGTTATTGAAAGTGAAAATCAAAAATATCAAATCAATTACTATGATAAAAAACTAAAATTCAACTAATTTTTAGACTCACTTTTACTTCAACACTTCTTTCAAAAACAATAGTGTATGTTGCCAAGCTCTATCTGCCATTACTTTATTGTAATCCGGTGATTCTGGATTGGTAAATGTATGTTTTGAATTTGCGTAAGTAATCATTTGCCAATCTGTTTTTCCTTCGTTCATTTCAATTACTAAATTCGAAATATCTTCTGGTCTTACAGATTCATCTTCAGCAGGATGTTCAATCAAAACTTTCGTTTTAAGAGGAATATTTTTTCGAGCCAAATCTTTTGCTAATCCACCATGAACAGAAACTGCACCAACAACAGGTAGTTGTGCACGAGCTGCTTCTAAAGCTCCTGTTCCACCGAAACAGTAACCAATTACAGCAATTTTACTTGGATCTGCACCAGCTTTGATTAACTCTTTCAATGCTAAATCAATTCTTTTTTGATAAGCTATATAATCAGACTTATATTTTCCTGCAATTTTAGCTGCAACGGCATTATCTGTGGGAGTATTTCCTTCACCATAAATATCTGCAACAAACGCAATATAACCTTCTTTTGCTAAATCTATTGCGGCTTGTCTTGCTTCGTTATCAGCTCCTTTCCAAGCGGGTAAAATCAAAACTCCTGGACTTTTCTTTGTTGTATTATCGGTTACTAAACCATTCAATTTTTGCGAACCATCTTTATATACAATTTGTTTTAAATTTTGTGCATTTGTCGTATTCATCATCAATATAATTAAAGCGAAACATTGTAATACATTTTTCATTTTCTAAATAATTTAGAACATTAAGATAAAAAGAACTATTTTTATAAATAACATTCAATCAAATATTTAACATAAAAGTTATGGAACTGATTACTTTAAAAACATTTGAAAGCCCGATAGAAGCACACATTCTACGCTCTAAATTAGAAAGTGAAAATATTGAAGCCTTTATTTTTGATGAACTATCTGTTGGTATTAATTTTTATTTATCAAATGCAATGGGAGGAGTAAAAGTTAAAATTAGAAAAGAAGATTCAGAAAGAGCTTTGAATGTTTTAAAAGAAATTGAAGAAAACGGGTTGTATGAAGACGATATATAAATAAAAAAGAACGACAATTTCTTGCCGTTCTTTATGAACAAAAATATATGATTTTTATTGATTAAATTGTCCAACGCAATAAGCTTGCTCCCCAAGAGAAACCTGCTCCAAAGGCTGTCAACATCAATAAATCTCCTTTCTTTAATTTTGAAGTATTTTCCCACATACAAAGTGGTATAGTAGCGGCAATTGTGTTTCCGTAATGTTCAATATTAACCAAAGTTTTTCCTTCTTCAATGTTAATCTCATTACCAACAGCATCAATAATTCGTTTGTTTGCCTGATGTGGAACTAACCAATTTACATTTTCTACAGTAAAATCATTTCGTTTCAACACATTAAGACAAGTATCACTCATTGATTGAATTGCATTCTTGAAAACAACTTTACCATCTTGTTTGATATAACGTTTTTCGTCTACCAATAATTGAGAACTTGCAGGATACAAAGATCCTCCTCCTTCAATATTTAAAAACTCTTTTCCAGTACCGTTACTCAGTAACAAAGCGTCTAAAATTCCTTCTTCGTTTGTAGGCTCTAGCCAAACAACACCAGCTCCATCTCCGAACAAAATGTTTGTAGAACGATCTTTGATATCAACATACGCACTGATTTTATCTGCACCGATAACCAAAACATTTTTGTAACGTCTGCTTTCAATCAACGAAGCTCCCATGTCCAACGCGTACAAAAATCCTGAACAAGCTGCATTCATATCAAAAGCCCAAACATTCTCTATTCCTAACTTTTCGCACACAATATTTGCCGTTGCTGGCATCAACATATCAGGTGTAGAAGTTGCGACGATTAAAGCATCAACTTGCTTTAAATCCTTATTGTAAGTTTTTACTAGGTTCTCAATTGCACTAACTGCCATGTCCGAAGTTGCTAAACCTTCGTCCAAAATACGACGCTCTTTAATACCAGTGCGTTTTACAATCCACTCATCAGAAGTTTCTGTAACCTTCTCTAAATCAGAATTTGTTCTTTTATTTTCAGGCACATAACCTCCAATTGCTGAGATTTGCGCGTATATTTTTTTTGTAAAATCTACCTCCATAAAATTCTTTTCATCTAAACTTATTTTTACGTCATAGATAAAAAAGACGCATCTAAACAAATTTATGCTACAAAGGTCGATTCATTTTAACAATTTAAGTTAGCGAAATAAACGGAATAATATGTCAAAAAGACGC
This sequence comes from Empedobacter sedimenti, assembly GCF_030005555.1. Taxonomy (GTDB): domain Bacteria; phylum Bacteroidota; class Bacteroidia; order Flavobacteriales; family Weeksellaceae; genus Empedobacter; species Empedobacter sedimenti. The sequence continues at coordinate 171,530 of NZ_JASCQG010000005.1, forward strand.
ATTATTATATTTTTATAAAAACCATTGATCTATATCAATTTAAGAAGCTTTGAAAACAGAAGGTGACATTGATGTATAATTTTTAAAGAACTTACTAAACACAGAAGTATCTACAAAATTGAGATCTGTCACGACATCTGACACACTATATTTAGGATTCTTCAATAATACTTTCGCTTCTAAAATAATTGCTTCAGCAATAATCTGTTTGGGTGATTTATTAAATACTTCAACAATAATTTTAGTTAAGTGTTTACGACTAATAAACATTTCATCTGCATAAAATTGTACATTCCGCTGACGTTTAAAATGTGTAGAAACCAGATACAAAAACTGTTTGGCTAATTCTTCTTTCCTAACCTCTTTTATTGTACTTTTCGCCTTAACAGCTCGATTATAGAAATCTCCCATCTCGTACATCAAGACTGAAAAATGGTGAAGTACAAGATCTTTTGCAAAAAGATTGTCATTCTTTATCGTGTACTTACTAATTTTATTCAAATTATAACGCATATCTCGCACAACTTTTTTATCTAACGAAATGATTTTAGGATATTTAGAAGAAAGGAATTCAACCAAATTGTTGGACTTCACATGAAAACCAGCTTCAATAATTAAATCTGAATCGATAAAAATTGCTTGTACCGAAAAATCATCTGAATGTTCTATAATCTCGAACAGCTGACTTGGCAAAACAATGATAATATCATCCCGCTTAATCAAAGTTGGTTCAAGATTAACTGTAATTTCACATGTTCCTTTTGTAATTAATATCAAACCAAGCGATGTAAACTTATAAGGTTTATGCTTTACAAAATAATAATTGTTCTCTGGTCCAACATCAAAAATAGCTAACCTCCTATCTGTTACTTCCTCTTTATAAGTTCTTAAGATATTATCAATCGAATAAAGTTGAATATATTCACTCATTTTTTTTAAGTCTAAAAAGCAAGTACAATGTTAATCGATTTTTTTGACAACCAAAAATATACAAGCGTCTTTTTAACCTATATAAGCGTCATTTTGTAAAAACTAGTAACCTCTTTCTAAAGAAACCACATTCAACAAACTTTTGTTGTTTTTCATCTTTTTATAGTTTTCAGCAACTTGTTGTAAAGCTGTTGTTGCATTCGTAACACTCGCAATATGAGGAGTTACATAAACATTTTCATTCGACCAAAACGGATGATTTTCTGGCAATGGCTCCTCTATAAAAACATCTAAATAAGCTTCTTTTATTTGCTTTTCTTCAATTGATATTATTAAATCCTTTTCAACTAAATGCGCTCCACGACCAACATTAATCAATACTGTATTAACTGAACATTGTGCAAAAAAATCTTTATTTAGAATTCCTTCTGTATTATCTGTCAAAGGCAAAATATTGACGATAAAATTAGTATTAGAAATCGCAGCTTTCAAGCCTTCTTTTCCAGCAAAAGATTCTACTCCATTTATATTTTTAGTCGAATTCGACCAACCTTTGACTTGAAAACCTAACGCAACAAATTGCTCTGCTACTAACTTTCCGATTTCACCTAATCCTAATATTGTAATTGTTGTTTCCTTGATATTTTGATACGTATTTGGCTTCCACTCTTTACGAATTTGGTCTTTATAATACGTCAACAAATTTTTCATTGAAGTCATAACACAAGCCAAAACATGTTCAAACATTTCTTGCTTCAAAGCAGGATCAACAATACGTGTCACTTTTATTGAATCTGGTATTTTGGTATGCAACAAATGATCAATTCCAGCTCCAACAGATTGCACAACTTTTAGATTTGGAAATTCAGCCACATAATTTCTGTGCGGTTTCCAAGTTGCAATAAATTCTACATCTTCTGGATTTGAGATATTCGGATAGACTTCAACTTTCGTATCTGGCAATAATTCTTGCAAATTTCTTTGCCATTCTTCTGTTGGTTTTTGATTAAATATTAAGGCTACACTCATAATTGATTACTTTTAAAACAAATTTAAATAACTCCAAATTAATCACACATTGAATTTGACGATTTGTCAGATTTCTTACATTTGGATTAGAATTTGAAAGAGTTTAAACAACTATATTTTAACTAAAAAAATACACTATAAATGGCAAATCCGTTATTAGAAAAATTTGAAACACCTTTTGAAAGTGCTCCTTTTTCTAAAATCAAAAATGAAGATTACAAACCTGCTTTTATCCAATCAATAAAAGAAGCGAAAGCAGAAATAGATGCAATTACTGCGAATCCTGAAGCACCAACTTTTGCAAATACAATTGAAGCAATGGAACTTTCTAGTGAAAAATTAGGACGAATTTCTTCTATTTTTTTCAACCTTAATTCTGCTGAAACGAATGATGAAATTCAAGAAATTGCGCAAGAAGTTTCGCCTTTATTATCTGAATTTGGAAATGATGTTCGCTTAAATCAAGATTTATTTGAACGAATTAAAGTCGTTTATAATCAAAAGGATTCGTTGAATTTAACCGATGAGCAAGCTTATTTGCTAGAAAAAAAATACAAAGGTTTTTCGAGAAATGGTGCAAATCTAAACGAAGAAGACAAAAATAAATTACGTGAAATTGACAAGCAATTAGCAATGCTTTCTTTGCAATTTGGGCAAAATGTTTTAGCTGAAACAAATGCATACGAATTGATTATTACTGATGAAAATGATTTGAAAGGTTTACCTCAATATGCGATTGATCAAGCAAAAGCTGATGCAGAACAAAAAAATCACGAAGGTTGGTTGATTACGTTGCAAGCACCAAGCTATATTCCGTTTATGCAATACGCAGAAAACCGTGAATTGAGAGAAAAATTGTTTAGAGCAAATGGTGTAAAAGCTTATCAAAATAATGAATTTAACAACGAAGAAAATGTCAAAAGCATTGTAAAACTTCGTCACGAACGTGCTAAAATATTAGGTTATAAAACGCATGCTGATTATGTTTTGGAAGAACGTATGGCTAAAACACCTACGACAGTTTTAGATTTCTTGAATGATTTATTAATGAAAGCAAAACCATTTGCTGAAAAAGAAATTGAGGAATTAACTGCATTTGCAAAAGAAACTGATGAGATTGATACATTGCAACGTTGGGATCATGCGTATTATGCTGAAAAATTAAAACAGAAAAAATTCAGTCTTTCTGACGAAGAATTGAAACCCTATTTTCAGTTAGAAAATGTGATTCAAGGAGCTTTTGATGTGGCAACAAAATTATATGGAATTACGTTTAAAGAAATTCACAACATAGATAAATACAACAATGAAGTAACAACTTATGAAGTTCTAGATAAAAATGGTGCATTCTTAAGTTTATTATATGCAGACTTTTTCCCGCGTGCAGGAAAACGCCCTGGTGCTTGGATGACAAGTTATAAAGAAGCTTCAAACGTAAATAAAAATACCAAACGTCCACACGTTTCGATTGTTTGTAATTTTACAAAACCAACGAAAGACACGCCATCATTATTGACATTTCAGGAAGTGACAACATTATTCCACGAGTTTGGACATGCGCTACACGGAATGTTACCAAATACAACGTACGAAAGTCTTTCTGGAACAAATGTTTATTGGGATTTTGTTGAATTACCCTCTCAATTTTACGAAAACTTCTGTTACGAACCAGAAGCTTTAAAATTATTTGCAAAACATTATCAAACAGGAGAAATTATTCCGCAAGAATTAATTGAAAAAGTAAAAGCTTCTTCAAGTTTTATGGAAGGTTATCAAACTGTCCGTCAATTGAGTTTTGGATTATTGGATATGGCTTATCATGCAAATGATTTGGCTGAAATTAATGATTTACAACAATTTGAAAAAGAAACTTTCAAACAAACAGAGTTGTATCCAGAAATTGATAATAATATGATGAGTACATCCTTCTCTCATATTTTTCAAGGTGGATATTCATCTGGTTATTATTCATATAAATGGGCCGAAGTTTTGGATGCAGATGCCTTTGCATTTTTCCAAGAAACTGGAATTTTTAATCCAGAAACAGCTCAAAAATTCTATAAACTTTTATCATCTGGTGGAACGGTAGAACCGATGAAATTGTACGAAGAATTTAGAGGTCATAAACCAACAGCAGATGCTTTATTAAAGCGTGCTGGATTAGTATAAATTGAAAGCCGATTACTTTTTGTAATCGGCTTTTTTTATAGTATTTTTTGGAAAGCTTTTCTTATTCCTCCTCCAAAATTAACTTCTCCACAATAAATATAATCTAACTTATCAAATACTCGCAGCATAGCTATATTATCAAAATTTGTATCAACTTTAATAGAATGTATATCCTTCTCCAAAGCTATGTTCTCAATTTCTTGCATAGTCCAAGTTCCCAATCCTTTAATAGTAATATCTTGTGCAACAGCTAATCGATGCATGACGATATAAGGATCATCATTTAGCCATTTACCTTCAATTGCTGTGTAAGCAGGTTCTATTTCATCAATAATCGCAACATATCCAATAATTGAATTTTCATTATTTACAATTACATTACCAAAACCATTAGAGATATCATCCTCTATAATTTCCAAATTTGGATACCCATCTTGCCATTGATTACTACCTTCATTTTTACGTTTGAGAATTGCTTGTTGAATAACATTCCATATTTCTAAAAAATCATTTATTGTCGCTTGTCTTAGAAAAATTGTATTTAACATATTTTTTTAATGCAAGTTAGTTCTTAAATCATTATTTATCTTAAAACTTGTTTTAAAAGAATAATAGTATATTGAAATTCAAAACGCAGCGGAGTCGAAGGGCAAGTCCCTTTGGATTATAGGGATGTCTGAAGTATTACGTTTTATGTTATACATTTTACTTTGTACATTTTACTTAATACATTTTACAAAAACAATAACCACAAAAAAAGCCTCAAGTTATTCACTTGAGGCTTTCAATAAAAACTGGCGACGACCTACTCTCCCGTAAGTAACAGTACCATCGGCGCAGGCAGGCTTAAC
>NZ_JASCQG010000006.1 GCF_030005555.1 Empedobacter sedimenti
GAACTTCTCAGTTTCAAACTTACTGCGTTTCTCTGTTTCTGTAAGCGGTTGCAAAGGTAAAACTTATTTTTTAACTACCAAATTTTATTTTAAAAAATTTGAAAATTTTATTTTAATAAGTCAATTTTAACTTCACTCCCAAACTCCTCTCGGAATTGGTTTGCAAAGGTAAAACTTATTTATAAACTCGCAAATTTATTTTTAAATAATTTTGGCGGTATTTTTAAGTCCTTATGTCAACTTCAATACTACTCGTCTTTCGTATTGGGATTGCAAATATACAACCCATTTTTTCGTTTTTCCAAACCAACTTTACATTTATTTTACATTATTTCCTTAAGTTACTGGTACGATGGGAAATATTTTTGAAAGTTTTTTATAACATTACTAATGAAAGAGTGTTTTATATGAAAAAATGGAGTCTTTTAGAGATTTACTTTCATTTTTTCCTTGATGAAAAAACGAAACAAAAAAATCAAGTCTATGCTTACAAGTCGGTCAAAAACGGCTGTTCGCTAAATGATTTAGATCATTCGCATATAAAATGCGAACAGTAAATCATTTTTAACGCTCATTACGCCGATTTGACTCTCGACTTTTCTGCAATGACATTTTATGTATATTCTTAAGTTGTGATACCGAAACAAGTTCAGCAAGTATGGGTGAATGAAGAATTTTTTAAATTAAAACTTATTACTTAATACTTAGAACTTGTGAACACCCCTGTAGTCCCCTCGAGGGGACAGCTTCCTTAAATTACATCAATTTTACTGCAAGAAATGATTAGACGGTGATGGTTTGCTGTTTCAAGCTAACCAACAGCGGATACTTTGTGGTTAACTGCTCGGGAGAAATTCTACGGAGTAGAATCTATTTATAAATAAAAAAGCTCGAATAAATCGAGCTTCATATAGTTATTAATCCAATATTATTATACAAAATCTTTCAAAATTATGTTTAATTCTTGTAATTCGACCAAGAAACCATCGTGTCCAAAAATGGAATCTATTTCGATGTATTCAGCATTTGGAATATAATTCGCAATAAATTTTTGCTCACTTGGCGGAAACAAAATATCCGAAGAAATTCCAATCACTAAAGTGTTCGAAGAAATTTGAGCCAAAGATTTCTCTAAAGATTCTCTATTTCGAGCCAGATTTTGTGAATCCATGGCTTTCGAAAGTGTCCAATAGGAATGTGCATTGAATCTGTTTGCTAATTTTTGACCTTGATATTTTTGATAAGAAGACGCTTTGAAATCATTGTAAACAGAATTCTCGTCTTTCTGCGAGTTTTCATAAATCTCGTAAGTTCTGTAGGAAAGCATCGCAATTGTGCGCGCCGCAATCAATCCATTTCTTCCTCCATCTTCAGTTTTATCTTCAAAAGTTGAATCGGCTTCGATAGCCAAACGCTGCGATTCGTTAAACGCAATTCCCCAAGGAGAATGTACTGCATTTGTCGCTAACAAAACCAAATTATCCACTTTAACTTGATCAAGCAACGTAAACTCTAACGCTTGTTGACCACCGAGTGAACCACCAATTAACAAATGAATAGTCGAAATTCCTAAATGATCTGCTAACAATTGATGCGCATTTGCCATATCTTTTATCGTAATTGTAGGAAAATCTCGGTAATAAGGCGAATTTGTTTCAGGATTTGTAGACAACGGATTTGTCGTTCCGTAATTAGAACCAATCACATTGGCACAAATAATATAATGATCTTTTGGATTAAACAATTCATTTTCTCCAAAAAGACCAGCCCACCAATCAAAAACATCTGAGTTTGCCGTTAAAGCATGACAAACCCAGATGATATTGTTTTTTTCGGGATTCAATGTTCCCGCTGCATGATAAGCAATGGTTAAATTTTCGAGAATTTGACCATTTTCTAATTGAAATGGCTTTGTATAATTATATTGATGAAAATTCACTGAATTAATTTATAGCTAAAATACTTTGTTTACTTAATTTTATCAAAAGCTTGCTGAAGATCATTTTTGATATCATCAATATATTCGATTCCGACAGAAAGACGCAATAATCCTGGAAAAACTCCAGCAGATTTTTGTTCATCATCGCTTAATTGTTGATGAGTTGTTGCAGAAGGATGAATAATTAATGATTTTGCATCGCCAACATTTGCCAAATGACTTATCAATTCTAAACTATCAATAAATTGATTCGCTTTGTCTGCATTTCCTTTAATTTGGAATGATAAAACAGCTCCGAAACCATTTTTTAAATATTTTTTTGCCAAATGATGACTTGGAGAAGTAATTAATCCAGGATAATTCACTTTTTCTACTTGCGGATGAAGTTCTAACCAACGCGCAATTTCTAACGTATTGTCCAAATGTTTCTGAACTCTTAACGACAACGTTTCTAAACCTTGTAACAATAAAAAAGAATTGAAAGGAGAAATTGCAGGACCAAAATCACGCAAACCTTCTACGCGGGCACGAATAATAAACTGAATATTCCCAAAAGGTCCGTTAACTCCGAAAACATCAGAAAAAACTAAACCATGATAACCTTCTGATGGTTCAGAAAATTGTGGAAATTTACCATTACCCCAATCATAATTTCCACCATCCACAATAACTCCACCGATCGAAGTTCCGTGTCCACCGATCCATTTTGTTGCAGATTCTACGACAACATTTGCTCCATGTTCTAAAGGTTTGAAAATATAACCACCTGCACCAAACGTATTATCTACAATTAATGGAAGATTGTATTTTTTTGCAATTGCAGCGATTGCTTCAAAATCTGGAACGTTGAAACTTGGGTTTCCTATGGTTTCTGCATAAATCGCTTTTGTATTGTCATCAATTAATGATTCAATTTTAGCTGGATCTGCATCTTCAGCAAAGCGAACTTCAACTCCTAAACGCTTAAAACCAACTTTGAATTGATTATACGTTCCGCCATAAAGGTTAGAAGCTGAAACAAAATTATCACCTGATTCTAAAATATTATTCAGGGCAATAAATTGAGCCGCTTGTCCTGAAGAAACAGCTAATGCCGCAACACCACCTTCGAGCGCAGCAATACGTTTCTCGAAAACATCGGTTGTTGGATTCTGAATTCTTGTGTAAATGTTACCAAATTCTTTCAAAGCAAATAAATTTGCTCCGTGTTCGGCATCATTAAATACATAAGAAGATGTTTGATAAATTGGAACAGCGCGAGAGCCTGTTGTTGGGTCTACTTCTTGACCTGCGTGTACTTGTAAAGTATCGAAATGTAATTGTTTTTCTGTTGACATAATAAAATTGTGTTGAATGTGACTACTATTAATAAATTGTAGGGTAGGTTAGTTAGCTGAAATTAGCAGCTGCACATTCGAATTTTACTATTGATGCAATTATAGATGCTCTGAAGCAGGACGCCGTGTCCAAAAGAATGTTTTTTAGAATTGTACTTCATCTTTAAAAAAATTATTCATTTCTAACTACACTTTGTAGTTTTATATTTAATGTGAAATTAGAATAATTTTCTAAATAATAAAATTTATAATTAGTTTTTAGAAAATAAATCTATAAAATCAATTTATAAAGAATAAAATATCTTTTAAGCCCATAATATTCAGTCAAAAACTTTTTAAAATCGTTTTTATAGAATATTTTTTATGAAGATTTGCGAAATATTTGGTAAGAAAACAAAAAAAGGAGATCAAAATTGATCTCCTTCGTAATATTGTCTTTCTAAAAAAGTATTAGTTCGCTAAAACGATTACTTTATTATTGTTCATTTCTATTGTTCCACCTTTGATATCTAACAATAATGTAGATTCGTTTGATGGAGATGTGTAAACTTTACCTGATTGATTATCGAAATCTTCGAAAGTTTTTGTGTGAACTTTAATTTTGATTGTTCCTTCACCTAAAGTTGCAACGATAGGAGCGTGGTTGTTTAATAACTGAAATTCACCATCTTTTCCTGGTAATGTAACAGCATCTACTTCACAGTCAAAAACTACGTGTTCTGGAGTAATAATTTGTAAGTACATAATCCTATTGTTTAAAAAAAAGAGTACTTAGTAACTTTTAGAGTAAAAGAAACGTAAGCACTCTTCTATATTTGTTATATAAAAATATTATTTAACTTCTGCTAACATTTTTTCTCCAGCCTCAATCGCTTCTTCGATTGTTCCGCGTAAGTTGAATGCAGCTTCAGGATATTGATCAACTTCTCCGTCTAAGATCATGTTGAATCCTTTAATTGTATCTTTAATGTCAACTAAAACACCTGGGATACCTGTAAACTGTTCTGCAACGTGGAATGGTTGAGATAAGAAACGTTGGATACGACGTGCACGGTGTACAACTAATTTATCCTCTTCCGATAACTCTTCCATACCTAAAATCGCGATGATATCTTGTAAAGCATTGTAACGTTGTAAGATTTCTTTTACACGTTGTGCTGTTTCGTAATGTTCTTTACCAATAATTGCTGGTGTTAAGATACGAGATGTAGAGTTCAATGGATCTACCGCTGGGTAAATACCTAATGAAGCAATTTTACGATCTAATACCGTTGTAGCATCTAAGTGCGCGAATGTTGTAGCTGGCGCAGGGTCAGTTAAATCATCGGCTGGTACATATACTGCTTGTACAGATGTAATAGATCCGTTTTTAGTAGATGTAATACGCTCTTGCATAGCACCCATTTCTGTTGCTAATGTTGGTTGATAACCTACGGCAGATGGCATACGTCCTAATAAGGCAGAAACCTCAGAACCTGCTTGTGTAAAACGGAAGATATTATCTACGAAGAATAATACATCACGTCCTTGACCTTGTCCATCACCATCACGGAAATACTCAGCTAAAGTTAAACCTGATAAGGCAACACGAGCACGTGCTCCTGGAGGTTCGTTCATTTGTCCGAATACGAAAGTAGCTTTCGAATCTTTCATCACTTCACGATCAACTTTAGATAAATCCCATCCACCTTCTTCCATAGAATGAACGAACTCATCACCATATTTGATAATGTTAGATTCGATCATCTCACGAATTAAGTCATTTCCTTCACGAGTACGCTCACCAACACCTGCGAATACAGATAAACCTCCGTGTCCTTTTGCAATGTTGTTAATTAACTCCTGAATTAATACTGTTTTACCAACTCCGGCACCACCGAATAAACCAATTTTACCCCCTTTTGCGTAAGGCTCAATTAAGTCAATTACTTTAATACCTGTGAATAATACTTCTGTTGCTGTTGATAAATCTTCGAATTTTGGAGCTGGACGGTGAATTGGTAATCCATTTTCTTTATCCAAATTTCCTAAACCATCAATAGCATCTCCAACTACGTTGAATACACGTCCGTTAATATCTCCTCCAATAGGAACCATAATTGGTCCGTTACCAGCGAAAACCTCTTGCCCTCTTTGTAAACCATCAGAACTATCCATTGCGATACAACGTACAGTATCTTCACCGATGTGTTGCTCAACTTCAAGGATTAATGTTTCTTTTCCAGGACGAGGAACTTCTAATGCATCATAAATATTTGGAAGGCCTTCTGCGTTATCAAAAATAACGTCAATTACAGGTCCAATAACCTGTGCAATCTTACCTTTCTTTTGATTTGCCATTATATGAAATGATTTAGTTTATTTTATTTGGGTGCAAAGGTAAGTTAAAAACATTGTATTATTTATATACTTTTTAAGATTTTTGTCATAATATTTTGATTAGTAATCAGATTTTTATAAATAATGAATCTCAAAATAGAAAATATTAATCTCTATCAACTTTTTTTCCGTACATTTCTTGTACCTTTTTTTGATATTCTTCGTACTCTTTCTTAAATTCTTCCATCGAAATTGTTTTATCAGAAATATTATTGAAATAAGACTTTATTGTTGAATCATCTTTAAGTGTTTCAATACTTTTCATTCTAACAATACCTGTTGCTTCATTTTCATCTTTAGGTTTTATCAATATTTCTAATACTAATCCAGGAAAACCTACAAAATTACTAGGTCCGCATTTTGATTTTATACTTTTGGCAAACCACACTTCTGTATTATTTTTAGAAGTCTCCATCGTAGCTTTTGTAGCTTCAATACCATTTATCATTTTAGTTTCTCTTTGCATAACCCATCTATCATTCAATTTAAGAGGAGATTTTACCTTATAATTTCTATTTTCGATATTTATATCTTGATATATAATCTTCTCCATAGGATTTGTTATCACATAATTCTGAATATAATTACCTCTTGTTTCTATACTAGAGTTACGCAAGTTTTCTCTTTTTTTATATAAACATAAATCTTCTTGATTAATAAACAAATCGTACGTTTTAGGAGATTCGTAATCTTCAATTATCATTTCTGATAACTTCTTTTTTGATTGATCAGACAGTAAACTTCTATTTTCGTATTCTACTTTATAGCTTTGAGCAAATAGTGAATAAATTGGTATTAGGAACAATATTAATGCTTTCATAATTAAAATATTTCTAAACTTTTGTTACAAGTATCACAGTTTTTGTCTAACTTAAAATTTGGATATTTTTTCTTTAAATCTTCAACAATTTCTTGTGATTTTTGGTCCCCTTTTATATTAAATTCTTCAATTGTTATACTCTGAAACAAATTAATTTTATTTGTAAATGATTCAAAATCAAAATTTTCTTTTGATATTTTAACTGCATCAATTCTAAAAAAATTTTGATTATCATTTACTTCTAAAACTAAACCTGGCAATCCATTCATCTTCCAAGGTCCGAAAGGATATTTTATTTTAGTAGAAAACCATGCTGTATAATTTCGTCCTCTGAAAGTTGTTGTTGCTTTTTGACATTTTTGATTTAAAATCATTTTGGTTTCATTCTCTATCTTCCAATTATGCTGAAAAATATCTCTAACTAAATAATTATCTTCATTATTGACATAATCATTAATATAAAAATCTTTACCATTATAGAAATAATAAATATTTTGAGTTTTATTTCTCGGTTTTGTTAAATTAACTTCACCATCAACTTTTTTAAGTTTAATAGAATCTTTTAATTCTTTATTTTCAATATATAGAGATTCTTTGTTATTAGCGTACAAATCATAATACTTAGCATTTACATGTTCAAAATTCAAATTGTCAAAATTTATTTTTTGTGAATAGATCACATGATAATTTTGGGCATAAGTTATTATACAACAAAAAATAAGTGTAAATAATATTTTATATTTGAGTTTAGTTTTCATAATATCAGTTTATTTTAAAAATTAAAGACCCATAAATAATGAGTCTTTATATTATCAATTAAATAACCAAAAGAGTTTATTTTGGTTGCTCTTCAACTTTAGCTTCTACTTCAATTGTTGTGTTACAAGGCACTTCTTGCCATTCACCACACTCTCTAGTTGTCTCAGTTTTATTCCAACAAAACCTTGCATAACATGTATTATCTATAAATTTATACTCAATTGTATAATTTTGTGTAATAGATTCTTCTTTTTCAGAAGTGTTTGCTAAAGAAAATGAGCTTACTAATAAAGTAGCTAATAAGAATAAGTTTTTCATAATTAATATTTTTATGGTTAATATTAGGTTGAATTTAATAAAAGAATTTAATAAAAGAATTTAATAATTCCAAATTTATTTTAATCTTTTTGTCTAAAAATCAATCAATTAAAATTAAGCACTCCAAAAAATAGATTTGAAGTTCAATTTGAAAGCCTTAATTTTGTGCAAAATCATTTTTAGTGAACGTTTATCAATCCTTAGAAGAAATCAAACCTATCAAGCGTCCCGTCCTTACTTTGGGCATGTTTGATGGTGTGCACATAGGTCATCAATCTATTCTAAAACAACTCAATACAATTGCAAAAGAAATTGATGGAGAAAGTGTTTTGATTACGTTTAATCCACATCCTCGAATGGTTTTACAGCCAAATTGTGATCTAAAATTTTTGAACACTTTAGAGGAAAAAGAAAATGTTTTGCGTCAATTTGGGTTAGAACATTTGATTATTCAAGCGTTTACAAAAGATTTTTCACAAGTAACTTCTGTCGAATTTGTCAAGAATTTATTGGTTGATAAAATCAATATTGATACGTTAGTAATTGGTTACGATCATCATTTTGGTAAAAATAGAGAAGGAAATTTTGAGCAATTACAAGTTCTTTCGAAAGAATATGGTTTCAATTTGATTCAATTGCAAGCGGTCGAAGAAAATGATGTGGCGGTGAGTTCTACAAAAATTAGAAATGCCTTAATCGAAGGAAATATTGCGTACGCAAACAAAGCCTTAAACTACAATTATCCGCTTTCTGGAGAAGTGGTACATGGAGATAAAATTGGGCGTACACTTGGTTTTCCTACCGCGAATCTGCAAGTTGATCCAAATAAATTGATTCCAAAAGATGGCGTTTATGTGGTTGATGTTTTTGTGGAAGATCAAAAATATTTAGGATTATTAAGCATCGGATTTCGAGAAACGGTTACCAATTCGCGCGAGCATCGAGTAGAAGTGAATATTTTGGATTTTGATCGAGATATTTATGGAAAAACAATTCGCCTTGAATTTTTAGGTCATTTACGAGATGAAAAGAAATTTAACTCGTTAGACGAATTGATTTTGGCAATGAATCATGATAAAGAAACCGCAATACTTCGGTTTGGAAATAAATAATAAAAGGTTCGCTTTTAGCGAACCTTTTATTATTTAATCATATTAGATATATTTTTCCCAGATTCATATGAAATATCGTATAATCTTTCACTCGTTTTAAACAAAACACAAAGTAATATCAACAAAGTAAATGTATACAATAAGGCTTTTAAATAATCCGTTTGTTTAATAGATAAATTCATTGTTTAGTATTTAGAGTAATTAATTATAAACTTACTCACTTTTAATAAAATAAAAAATTATTTATTTTATTTTATATGCATTAAAAATCTCTACTTTATTCGATTCTAAAATACCTAAAAGTGTTGCATCCATTTTAGGTTCGTTTGTTGTAAAAACAATTACTCCATTTATTTTTTCGAAGTTAATTACAATTTCTTTATTAAAAAATGTCACTTTGCTTTTCGATTTATTTTGGAGAGTGAAATTGGTACGTAAAATATCCGATTTAACCGAAAACTTAGCGTGTTTATAGTCAATTTCAGCTTTTCTAACGTTTACTTTTTTGGAAGAAACTTCAGCTACCGAAGCAGCTTCTAACAATGCATTTGAAGAATTTTCTTCTGCAACAACCTTCATTTTCATTACATCAGAAGTGTCTTCTTTTATTTTAGACGCGCCTCTAATTACAATACCAGAAGCTTTTTTAGCTAATTTATCTGAAATAGCTGAATCTTTCAAAATTCCTAAATTTTGATTGTTCGCTTTCGCAAATTGCCCTTCTTTTTCTATAGAATCCAAAACCTTAGATCGAGCTTCCATTGCTGGTGGAGCGGCTAAAACTCTTGCCGCATCTGCCGAAGCAACAGAATAAGACGGAACTGGTTCCGCTTCAATAACAGATCCACTGGCTGCTTTTTCTTCTACAATTCTATATACTGGTTTTTCTTTTACTACAGTATGTTTAGCAACCTCAATTGGTTCTTCAATCGATTTATCCTGAATCTCTATATTCTTTATTTGCTCTACTTGGTCAGAACTCTCATTTTCTATAACAGGAAAACTTGTTTTAACAAACTCAACCGAATCTTCCTGATTATTCGCTGAATTCAAATTTTCGATAAAAAGCACAAAATAAGGAATCGCAATCAACGCGAAAACAGCAGCTGAAAACCAAACACTCGAAACAAACTCGCGCATTGGCTTTTGTTTCTTTTCTTTGTCTTTCAACCCAGATTCAATACGCTTCCACACCAAATCTCTCGGTTTTTCACCGACAGTTTCGCTGCTTCTTGATCGAAATAAATCTTCTATTGGATCGTTTGTGTTCACGATAAATTTGATTTTATATTTTCATTCTTACTTAACATTTCCTTCAATTTCGTCTTCGCTAAATTGAGTTGCGATTTCGATGTTCCTTCAGTAATGCCCAAACTTTCGGCAATTTCTTTGTGCTTATAACCCTCTATAACGTAGAGGGTGAACACGAGACGACAGCCTTCGGGTAAATAATCGAGGAGTTTCATCACATCATCTTCTTCTATTTGTTGCGAAGCTTCTTGGTTAGATGAAATAGAAGAGGAGTAATCGTCAACATTAAGATGAAAAATTTTATTTTTCCTCAACTCCATCAAACATTCATTAATCATAATTCTTCGCATCCATCCTTCAAAACTTCCTTCGAACGAATAATTTTCAAGATTCTGAAAAATCTTCAAAAAGCCTTTTACCAACGCATCTTCTGCTTGTTGTATATCGGTAAAATAACGTTTACAAACTGCAAAAAATCGCGCATCATATTTTTCGTAAAGCAGTCGCTGTGCTTTCGAATCATTGTTGATACAAGCTTTTATGAGTTGTTTTTCGTCCAAAATACTTTTTCTTTCTTACTGTTTAGATGCGAAAATTACGCTTATGGTTGCTTTGATAGCGTAAAATATTTGTTAAAGTTCTGAAAACTTATTCATTAAACATAAAAAAAGTCGCTACAAGAGCGACTTTAATCTATATTATTAATTGAAAATATTATCCAACTAAATTATGTTTTACTAAATACTCTGCAATCTGAACTGCATTTGTAGCAGCACCTTTGCGTAAATTATCCGCAACAATCCAACAGTTTAAAGCGTTTGGTTGAGACATATCACGACGAATACGTCCTACAAAAACATCATCTTTTCCTTCTGAATAGAACGCCATTGGATAGGTATTTGTATCAGGATTATCTTGTACTGTTACACCTTCTTGTTCTGCTAATAATTTGCGAACTTCGGCTAAATCAAAATCATTCTCAAACTCAATATTCACAGACTCCGAATGCCCTCCTTGCACAGGTACACGAACCGCAGTAGCAGTGATATTCATTTCGTCCACACGCATAATTTTACGTGGTTCACGAGTTAATTTCAATTCTTCTTTTGTATAACCTGTTTCTTCATCAAAAACATCACAATGAGGCAATGCATTTTTGAAAATTTGATATGGATAAACTTTTGCAACATCACGTCCTTCAATTTCTCCATTCAATTGTTCAACTGCATCTTTACCAGTTCCTGTAACTGATTGATAAGTAGAAACAACCACACGTTTAATTCCGTATTTTTTATGTAAAGGATTAAGAACCATTACCAACTGAATTGTAGAACAGTTAGGATTTGCGATAATTTTATCATTTGTTGTTAAAATATCTGCATTGATTTCTGGTACAATCAACGGACGATCTGGATCCATTCTCCAAGCCGATGAATTGTCAATTACAGTTGTTCCGACTTCTGCAAACTTAGGCGCCCACTGTTTGGAAGTTTCTCCACCTGCTGAAAAGATTGCGATATCAGCTCGCATTTCTACAGCATCCTGCATTGATACAATTTTGTATTCTTTTCCTTTGTACTCAATAGTTTTTCCTATTGATCTTTCTGATGCTACTGGGATAATTTCAGTGATTGGAAAATTTCTTTCTTCCAAAACTTGGAGCATAACTCTGCCGACCATTCCGGTAGCGCCTACGACTGCTATTCTCATTTGTTTATTAAATAATGTATTAAAAATTTCGAAATGCTAATTTACAGATTATTTTGATACTATTTCTTCCATTTCATTGTTTTAACTCGTTCATTTATATGACTTTTATAATGATATGATGTTAATTCGGTTATTCTAAGTTTTTGTTGAATTAAAATTCTTCAAACCTATTTTTTATAGAATTTAGGACACAAAAAAAGTGGAACTAATTGCTCCACTTTTAGATATTTTTGAAATAATCTTCAAATTTTGACTTAAGCAAACTCGTTGTAAGCTGCTTTTAAATTTTCTGCGATAGCTTCTGCAGAGTGTCCTTCGATGTGGTGACGCTCTAACATATGTACTAATTCACCATCTTTGAATAAAGCTACAGCTGGAGAACTTGGAGGAAATGGTGCAAAAAACTCACGTGCTTTTGCTACAGCATCTTTATCAAATCCTGCGAAAACTGTTGTTAAATGTGTAGGAACTTTATCATTATTCAACGACATTACAACTCCTGGTCTTGCAGCTCCTGCAGCACAACCACAAACGCTATTTACCATTACCAAAGTTGTTCCTTCTTGTTTTACTGCAGCTTCTACTTGTTCTGGAGTTGTTAAATCTTCAAAACCGTTAGAAGTTAACTGTGCCTTCATTGGCATTACTATTTCTGCTGGATACATATTGTTCTTTTTTTGTTTTTATAAATATTAATTATTTTTCAAAGTTACGTAATTCTAAAACTTTTAGAATACTTACTTTTGCAGTTACAAATTTACGTAGAATTTAGCAATATGAAATTGACTTTTGGTAAGAATGAGAAACTTAAAAGCAGAAAAGCGTTCGATGAATTGTTTTCTGATGGAAAAACATTTGTTTCTCATCCGATCAGATTTGTTTACAAAATCAAGCCGAAAGCAGATTACAACATAAAAGTAGGAGTAAGTGTTGGTAAGAAAAAATTCAAACACGCAGTTGATAGAAATTTATTGAAGCGTCGTGCGAAAGAAGCTTACAGATTAAATAAATTGTTAGTTGAACCTAACGAAAACTATTCGGTTGATTTGGTGATGATTTATACTTCGACTAAACATCAACCTTTTGAGAAAATAGAAGAGGCAATAAAAACTTTACTTCCAAAATTGAACGAAGCGATACAAACAAAAAAAGATTAACCAAATAGTTAATCTTTTTTTGTTTTATTTCTACTAAAAGTAGTTTACTTTTTAAGATTAGTTTGCAATTTAAAAAAGCTAAAGTAAACTGATACTAAAATCAATCCACAAACAGAAGCTCCAATTCCTAAAACGCTACGAAAGTTTTCTTCAGCCATAAATCCAGCCTTGTAATCCATCTCATATAGGTTATAACCTAATCCTATCAACAAAACGATTGTCGCGATATAAATATATGTTTTCATTAGATAATGAATTTTTAAATTTTAATTTCGTTCATAAACAATGCACCAATATTTGACGTAAATAATTTGATTGCAATTGACAATAAAATTACTCCAAATACTTTTTTCAGTACCGATAAAACTCCAGGTCCCATCCATTTTTCTAATGTACCTGCAAATTTCAGCACCAAATATACGATTAACATATTTAAAATAATCGCTATCACAATGTTAATATCTGCAAACTGCGAGCGAAGCGAAAGTACTGTTGTTAAAGATCCTGCTCCTGCAACTAACGGAAAAGCAATAGGGACAATGGATGCAGACTTGGCTTCGACACCTTTTTGAATCTCAATTCCTAAAATCATTTCTACTGCGATGATAAAAATCACAAAAGCACCAGCTATGGCAAACGATTGTACATCAACACCGATTAATTTCAGAATTTTGGTTCCGAAAAATAAAAACGAAATCAATAAAATTCCTGCTGCCAAAGAGGCTTTTCTTGATTGTATATGCCCAACTTTACTACGAATTGATACAATAATTGGTATGCTACCAACAATATCAATTACCGCAAAAAGTACGGCAAAAGTCGTTCCTATTTGGTTGATAGAGAATTTCTGGAAAAAAGATGTAATACTATCCATTCGTTTATTCGTGATAATTAATTGATTGAAGCAAAAATAAACGATTTGTATGAATATTATTGAACCTTTTCTAAAGATTTCTGAAAAAAATCATGTTTCTGATCAATTATTCTAACCAATTCTTAAAATCTGTCACTTTTTCTCTACTTACAATCATGTCTTGCTCGTTATAAGTATTTAAAACTATTTTTAATCTTGAATTAGAGTATATTGTAATTTCTTTAATAGAGTCTATTCGAATAATTTGGCTACGGTTAATTCTGAAGAATTTCTTCGGATCCATTAGTTCTTCTATTTTATCTAGCGAAAAATCAATTAAATAGTTTTTATTCTCTTTGGTATGTATGTAAGATGCTTTGTTTTCACTAAAAAAACATTCAATATTATCACTTTCTATACTCTTAATAGACGTCCCGATTTTCACTGAAAAACGTTCTTTATAACTTTCTGATTGATTTGTGAACAACTTCTTTATCTCCAATAAATCTAAACTAGATTTTGGTTGATGTTGTTTCTGAAATTTTTCTAGTGCAAACTTCAATTCCTCTTCATCAACAGGTTTTAGTAAATAATCAACCGAATTTAATTTGAAGGCTTTTAATACATATTCGTCATAAGCCGTCGTAAAAATAATGGCTGACGAAACATCAACTTGATTGAAAATCTCAAACGATAAACCGTCTGATAATTGAATATCAAGAAAAATTAAATCTGGTTGTGGATTCGTTTTCAGCCAAGCAACGCTTTCTTCAACGGAATGTAACATTTCTGCAATTTCGTAACCCAATTTCTCTACACGTCTCTTTAACAAACGTGCTGCTGGTTTCTCGTCTTCAATTAAAATGATCTTCATTCGATTATTGCCATTTTTTGTTTTGTTCTTTCTCGTAAATTTCTTTGGCTTTTCGTTCTTCCCATTCGCTTCCGAATCCAAAGACTTTAATTGCACGTAAAGCAATTGCTAATCCCCAACCTAACATTGGCCAATAAAACCACCAATGTCCGTAGCTCGTAAAATAATTTAATACAAAGAAAAAGATACTCATTACAATGTAAGTTCCGAAATGTGCATAAAATTTCTTCAATTCTTTTGCTCTTTCAATTGCTCGTTGATAAGCTTGTTGTTCGTCTGTATTGTTTTGTGTATTCATAATAGTCATTTTTTGTGTTAATATTGGTATTCTTACTGAAAATAATTGTTCAGTTTTTTCTATGTTAACTTCACGATTAGAAATTAATTGATAACGATTGATAATATTCTTCAGTCCAATTCCTGTCGAATCTTTAATGGTTTCTTTTGGTTGTAAAGTGTTTTCAACAATTAGAAAGTTATCTTTTTTATAAATTTTTATTTTTAATGGTTTTTGTTCCGAAACCACATTGTGTTTTATGGTATTTTCTAATAAAATTTGTAACGAAAGCGGAACAATATATTCTTGATCGGAGAAAGTTGTTTGCTCAATTTCGAAGTCAATACTATTCTCAAAACGAAGTTTTAGTAAACTCACATAGGTTTTAGCAAAATTTATTTCTTCTTGTACTGGGACAACTTCTTTGTCTTTTTGCTCTAAAACATAACGATAAATCTTAGAAAGTGATGTTGTAAAATCTATTGCATTATCTGGATTTTCTTCGATTAAACCTGTTAAAACATTCAAACTATTAAACAAAAAATGCGGATCTAATTGATTTTTTAATGATTCGAATTTTGCTGTTGCTGTTTCAGCTTTTACTGATTCTATATCAATTTTCTTCTCTAATCGGTAACGTCTTTTCTCTAGAAAATAAAAAAAGAAAAGTAAGATTATTGTAATAACGCCGACTAAAATATAGTTGATGTAATTGTCGTAAAAAATAGCTTTGGTAAAAAGTGAATTCACAAATTTTACAAAAACAAAATACAATAATTGCGTGTAGATAATTGCTTTTAGGAAATGAATCGCAATAACTTTTACTGGATTTCCTATTGTTAAATATTGTGCTTTAAACTGATTAAAAACGCCTGTATTAATGAATCCTGCACAAAAACTGAAAACAGAATAACCAATAAAATAAATTATCGCATCCGATTTGAAAAAATCTGTTATCGATACATTATCTGATGTAAAAAATAGTATACAATAAAGTATAAAATTCATTAACAACAAGACTATAACATTCCTTAGAATGGTTTTTCGATCAGATAATAGCAATCCTTTAATGAATTGATAAACGACAAAGCCTAATACAAAGAATTGAGCGAAAAAACCTATAATCAATCCCAAATCATAAGACGACCGAATATTAAAATTCAATTCATGATTGTTAAACACGAATAATAAAATTACAAGTGTAATAATCGTAGAAAAAGCAATGTTTAATATTTTATTTGTCTTATCCATATCAAGCTATTAAATTGATTAGCCAATAAACAACTTCGTTTACAAATTGAAAAATTAGAGCTATCATTTCAAAACAGATTTACACTGATTATTCAACAATGCTTCAGCACGATCTTTTCCCCAATTTGGTTCATTTTTTTTCGGCTTATCTGCGTTAAATAAAGCTAAAGATTTTTTTACATTCACGCAATCTTGTTTAATATCCATTCCACTATAATTTGCAGCATTGATATTGAACTCTGCCAAGCCAAGAACAGTTCTCGGATTAGTAGGATTTAATAATTTTGCCTTTTGATAAGTTGCCAATACTTCTGGGTAATAAATTGCGCCATTTTGCATCGGATTCTGAACAATTTCTGCAGTTAAATACAAGGCTTTCAAATTTAAAATTTCTATATTTTGTGGATTTTGAGCTTCCAAAATTTCCACCATTTCTTTAACGTTAGTCAAAATTTTATCATTTGCTTCTCTGTCTGTAGATTCAAAAACTTTCAATGTTTCTGATAAAGCTAAATAATATTTTGGCAACCATTCTTTAGGATAATCATTTACTAATTGTTTAAAATTAGCTTCAGAAGAATGATTTCCTTTGTTCCATTCTGTTAATGTTTTGCTTAATTCTGTTTCAGCATTTTTTTGTGCAAAAGTTGAAACAGATAATAAAGTTGCGATTGTTAAGAAAATTGTTTTCATAATTGTTTTGTTTTTTGTTGAGTCAAAGGTCTTTCAATCTCAATCAGAAAAGAATTAAAAGTTACCGAATTGTCAAATTTGATAGACGAATTGAAGTTTGGAGTTGTTTTTGAATAATCTTAATACACAACAAAATCAATCAAATATGAAAAAACTCTTTTTAGCTACTATACTTGTAACGGCTTTTGCAAGTAGTACGAACGCCCAAGTAACAGGAAGATATAACCAAGTTGCGTTAACTGCTCCTGATGAATATCGTGATAGTGAGAACGATGTAAACATTGTGAAGGATACTAAATCTTCGAAGAAAATTTGGATAGAAAACTTGATTCCAAACAAAAAAATATACGCCATTTCTTACTTAAATAGTGATGGAAAATCTATTTATACGATTCCGAAACAGTTGGTCGGAAAATATCAAATTAACGTTGGTTGCGTAACTTATGAAGACGAACAAGTAATTGTTTCGGCTAATAATCCGGTTGATTGCGTAGGAATCAGTCAAAAAGATTACGAAAATATTTCTGTCGGAAAAGATGGTGTTTCTGTCGGAAAAACAAAAGTAGGATCAAACGGAAAAATTAGTACAGATGGTGTAAGCATTGATGGAAGTGAGATAAAAGTAAATACAAAAAAATTACTTTCTGGCATACAATATGTTGGGAGAAAAGACTAAAACAACAAAGGCTAATCAAATTTGATTAGCCTTTGTTGTTTTTATATTTTATTATTATTTATTTCCTCATTATTTCTTCGGCAACATTTACTGTCGCTTCATAAACTTCATCTAGATTTTGGTTTAATCCACCAAAAGCATATTTTGCTTGTCTTGCATTATTCAACAACAACTGCCATTGTTCAACAACAGCTTGCTGCGTACCATTTTTTAGCATAATATCTACAATACTTTGGTCTGAGAAATTTGCCAAATCTGTATTCGTTTTACACATCGCCACGTTACACAAAATATTTTCTTGTAATTGATAAAAATCTTTTTGATCAACTTCATTAACCTTCAGTTTTAGCTCTGCTAATCCAGTTGTAACTGAATTAGAATTTATAACAGGTTTCTCGACTAACGTAAATTTCTGCGTTTCAGTTTTTGGTTGATATGCATCAAAATTATTTTGCTCGTTAAGAGGTTTGATTTTAGGTTCAAGTTCTGGTTGTTTCTCTGGCAAAGAATTATTTTTTCTTCTCATTGCAAACAAACCAACAGCACTAGCAGCAATAACACCACCTGTTAACCAAAGCCATCCACTTTTTCCTTCCTTAACGTCATTCGTCATCTCTTCGATTTTGTCCGTAATCATATTATCCGAAGTAGATTCAGAATTATCCGAAGCTAAATCTTTTGGCGCCTTTGATCCTGAAACGGATAAATTAATCGAGTCTGATTTTAAGGTAAAATATTTTTCTTTAACTGGATCGAAATAAGAGAATTCTACAGGCGAAATGGTGTATTCTCCTCCAAAATTAGGAACTAAAACGGTTTGTTCAGCTACTTTCCCTTTCATTCCAGTATCATACGTTTTGTAAGCATCACGTTTTTTAGGCGCAAATTTCTCAAGATTACTAGAGGTTTTAACTTCTGGTAAATTGATGATATTAAAATTTCCTGAACCTACAATTTCTACATCAAAATTTACACTTTCGTTAGCAGAAACTTCTTTTTTATCTACCGAAGTATTCATTTTAAATTGACCAACAGCACCACTAAAGTTCTTTGGTTTTCCTTCTTCTGGTAATGCTTTTGCATTAATTACAACTTTGTTACTTCGCACTTCAACTGGCTCTGCTCCGTATGTTGTTGGCACAATAACATCTACCGAAAAAGGTTCGATTTCTATTTTCCCTGGTTTCTGAGGAAAAACATAATAACGTGCAATTTCTTCAGAAAAATATTGTTTTCCACCTACAATTTCTTGTTTGATATTTTCGGGAGAACTTTTTACAATTTTTGGGCTTAATCCATCTAAATTACCTTGTCTAAAGTTTTGTTTACGATTAAGATAAGATAAATCTTTTACATATAATTTAACAGATAATCCTACTTGCTCATTTACATAAGGATTTGATTTAGATACATTACTTTGTAAAAAAACAGGCTGACTATTGTTACTTCTTAGGCTACTATGTGCCAGTCCAGTTCCTTTTACGACAACATCTACAGGTTTCGATGTATACGTTTTACCATTAATCACAATTTTAGCAGCTCCTATTCGGTATTTACCTTCTTTTTCTCCAACAAAAGCTAAGATAATTCCGTCTTCTATAACTCCTTTTCCGTTAACGTAAGAAACGTTTTGAGAGCGTTGTTCGCCCACAATTTGTAAACCATTATGACTTGGATATTTCATAGGTTTATCAATCGAATAACCATCTGTATTAGATTCGATATAAAAAGCCACACTAAATGCTTCTCCTAAACTGACTTGTTTTTTATCACATTCAGATTTAAAAGAAATTTGTTGTGCTAACGCCGTGATAGACGTTAAGGCTAACAATAAAAAGCTATGATAAACTCTTGCTGTTGTCATTACCAATCCTTAGATGTTGTTGTTCGTTGTTTTTCTGCTTTTTGCTGAATAATTTTACGTTGAGTTTTGGCTTCCTGATCTTGTAATGCTTTCAGTAAACCATCTCCCATACTATTCTTAGCATTATTTTGGTCATCACCTCCTTTATTTCCTTGTTTTATTTCAGGAGATTGATTACTTCCTTGACCTTTATCATTTCCATTTTCGCCACCAGATTTAGGATTTCCTCCTTGATTTTGTTGTTTTTGCTGATCAGATTGTTGCTGTTGCGACTGATTTTGCTTATTCTGTTGGTTATTTTGGTTTTGTTGATTCTGTTTATTTTGTTGTTGATTTTTCTGATCGTTTTTATTCTGTTGATTCTGATCTTTCTTATTATCCTTGTTTTTTGGGTCTTTCTGCTTCTCTTTTTCTTTCTCTAACATTTTCTTTGCTAAAGCATAATTGTATCGAGTTGCATCATCCTTTGGATCACTTTTCAAGGCTTCTTTATAATTATCAACAGCATTTTGATAATCTTTTTCTTGCATAAATGCATTCCCCAAATTGTGATAAGCTAAATGTTTATCACCATTTGTTTTTGAAATTTCAGCAGAACGTTTGTAATGTGTGATACTTTCTTTGTAGCGTTTTTGTTGGAACAACGCATTTCCTAAATTGTAGTTTGCTTTAACAGAAGTAGGATCCTCTATTGCAGCTTTTTTGTAGGCATATTCGGCATTATCAAATTTTCCTTTCTGATAATATTCGTTGCCCTCGATAATGTAGCTTTTCGCTTTTGATTGACTAAAACCAAAAACAGATAAAAGCATTATTCCTAAAAATCCTATTTGTTTTAAAAAGTACATCATTTTACCATACAAACTTACTATTTCTTTTTGTTAAAAATCTTATATTCAGATGTTAATAATTCCACAAAAAGTAGCGCTACTGCAACAGCTAAAAACCATTGATAAATGTGGTTCATATCACGCGTTGTAGAGTTAGCAATTTCGTTTTTATCCAACTTTGCTTTATACATAGAAAGTTCGGATAAAGCATCTTGCGTATTATCTAAATGAATATAAGTTCCATTTGTTGTTCTCGCCAATTCGCGCAGATTTTTATCTTCAAGTTTAGAAATAACAGTACTTCCCGTTTCATCCTTTTTATAATCCTCTGCATAGCCATTGTAGTAAACAGGAATTGGTCCTCCTTTCTCTGTTCCAACACCAATTGTTACAATATGAATTCCGTTATCTTTTGCTATTTTTGAAGCTTGATTTACAGTGTCTTCATTATCTTCACCATCCGAAATTAAGACAATTAATTTACTTGTATTTGCAGAACCTTTGAACGTTTTTGCCACTTCTTGAATTGCATTTAAGTAATTTGTTCCTTGACTCGAAATTAACTCAGTATTAACATTTTGCAAATAACTTTCTATCGCAGCATAATCATTTGTCAATGGAGAAATTGTGTAAGCATTTGCTGCAAACGCAACCAACGAAGCACGATCGCCGCCTAATTGTCCTAAAGTTTCTGTAATTAATTTAGTTGCTTTTTCTAAGCGAGAAGGAGCTACATCTTGCGCATTCATAGAGCTAGAAAGATCTAATAAGAAAACCATATCAATTCCTTCCCGTTTTACTTGCACATCTCGATTACCATACAAAGGATCCATCAAAGCGATTACCATTAAAAACAAGGCAATACAAAATGCTACGATTTTGAATCCATATCGTTTAGAGGAAGTGATAGGAAAAACAAAAGGAAACAACTCTTTGTCTGCAAAGGTTTTCTTTACTCTTTCGCGCCACTGATAAACTGCCATCGATAAATAAATAACGACAACTAGTAAAATCATTAACCAAATATTATTTAAATCTCCCCACTGCATTAGATTAATTCTTTAAAAACTGTTCGACGTAAAATTGCTTCTAACACCAATAAAATAAATGCAGGTAATAAAAAATGTGCAAACAATTCGGTATAATTATAATATTTGACTTCGTTAATTTCTGATTTTTCTAACTTATCAATCTCTTGGTAAATGTCTTTTAAACTTTTATTGTTTGTAGCTCGGAAATATAATCCTCCTGTTTTATCTGCAATCTCTGTCAATAATTTTTCATCAATTTCTACAGGACGCGGCTCAAACATGTAGTCTCCCAACATATCGTACCCAACTGGCATTGGTGCCATTCCATTAGTTCCGATACCTATTGTATATACTTTTATTCCTTTTTGTTCAGCAATTTCTGCTGCTTGTCTTGGCGAAACATACATCAAATCTCCTGAAGGGTTAATACTTTCTACACCATCTGTAATTAGAATAACTACTTTAGATTTTGCTTTACTATTTTTAAGATGATTAACTGCTGTTGCTAAACCAACTCCAATTGCAGTTCCGTCTGATAAACTACCCGAATGTAATAATTCAATTTCTTGGGTCAATACATCACGATCTGTTGTTAATGGAACTCTTGTCAACGCTTCTCCAGAATACTCTACTAAACCAACTCTATCCGTTTTACGACCAGCTGCAAAATCTTTAGCCACATCTTTCAGCGCAGTTAAACGATCTGGTTTCAAGTCACGCGCTAACATACTCAATGATGTATCTACAGTTAATAAAATATCTACTCCTTCGTCTGATTTTACTTTTGTAGTTACATCCACATAACGCGGTCTTGCTAAGGCTACGATGCACAAAGCTATTGCAATTATTCGCATCAAAAATAACAAAGGTTTGTAAGTTGCTAACGAACTTTTAGCCCCACCAAATGCTACTAACGAAGGTAATTTTAAGGATGCTTTTTTCTGGCTTGTTTTACGAATTTCTCTGAATATGAAAAATGGTAAAGCAAGCAATAAGAGCAAGATCCAAGGATTTTGAAACTCAAAATTTAGCATTCCTAATTATTATTAAACTGTTTATATTTTTCTCCTGTTACTTGATCTTTCTTTAGATCTTCGTTTTCCGGAATTTCTAAAGGTTTTACACGATCTACAAATTCTTCTACCCATTTTCGATGTGTTTCATTTGTTGGATCGTCAAATTGTTGTTTCGCAAATTTGACTAAATCTGCATCAAACAAAAATTGTTTAAATTTCTGTACATCTTCTGGTAAAATATCTGGTTTTGTTGCAACATATCTCACCAAATCATCTGATAATATTTCTAAAGCAGAAAAGTGATAAATTCTACCTAAATACCTTCTTACAATAAATGATAACTGTGTATAATATTCTTTTTGCTCACCACGTTTCAAGTATTTTTTAGCATCTAAAGCTTTTAAGCTTGCTTTTGCTTCATCATAAGGTGTTTTATACCCTTTTTCACCTGAAATTTTAGATTTTGCACGAATATATAAGATAATTAATACTATTGCGATGATAAAAAGAGCCAATGCTACAATTCCGTAAATCCAATATTTGTTCCAATAATCGCGCATAGAATATTCTTCTTCCATGACTGGTTTTATTGGAAAAATTGCATTTTTTGTGGTATCAACTGCAATATCCTGAATATCAATCTCAAGCTGTTTTGTAGTTAAAACTTCTCCGTTTTTTTGGATAGAAATTGACGGAATATTAAATTTTCCGGCATCGTATCCAGTCAATTCTAAATGTTGAACAATTTCTGATTTTCCGTCTGTTTTTACAGTATCAATTTTATTCCCTAAAACTTCAATGTGATGACTTAGAGAATCTGTAATCGTTGGAAAAATAATTTTATCTCCTTCTTTGTAATCTACTTTTACTTCGTATTTAATCGGTTCGCCAATTTTGATTGACGTACGATCTACTTTTGGCGTTAAAGTTTGTCCAAAAGAAAATTGAAAGATGAAAAAACTTACTAAAAGCAATAAATTCTTCATTAGGCTTTATGACTTTTAAAGTAATTTAACAATGGGCGAATGTAATCTTCGTCGGTGCGAATACTTAATGCGCCAGAATTATTTTTTTTGAATATGGATTGATAACGTTGATCCAAATCGCGGTAATATTGTGCATATTGTTGACGCAATTTTTTGGAAGAAGTGTCAATCAAACGAATTTCTCCCGTTTCATTATCTTGTACATGAACCAACCCTATGTCTGGAAAAGATTGTTCTTTTTCGTCATACACTCTAATTGCTGTTACATCATGTTTTTTTGCCACAATTCGTAGCGCTTTTTCGTAATCAGAAGAATCAATAAAATCTGATAAGATAAAAACATTGGATTTTCGACGAGCTAAATTCATAAAAGTTTCTAGCGTTGCAGCTAAATCTGTTTTTTTACTTTTTGGTTCGTACGAAACAATTTCTCTCACCATTCGCAAAACGTGTTGTTTTCCTTTTTTTGGTGGTATAAATTTTTCAATCTGATCCGAATATAAAATCAAACCTACTTTATCATTATATGTTGTTGCTGAAAATGCTAAAGTTGCACTTAATTCAGCAATTGTTTCCATTTTAATTTGCTTGCGCGTTCCGAAGTTTTCAGAATTTGAAACATCAACCAACAAATACATGGTTAATTCACGTTCTTCTTCAAAAACTTTTACATATGGTTCGCTATATCGTGCAGTTTTATTCCAGTCAATATTACGAACATCATCTCCGTATTGATAAGGACGAATCTCACTAAAAATCATACCTCTTCCTTTGAATGAACTTTGATATTCACCCATAAAAAGGTTGCTTGCTTTGCGCTTGCTTTTTAGCTCAATACGTTTTACACGTTTGATGATTTCTTTTGCATCCAAAATTTAATTAATTTTTGAGATTGATCTAAGGAACTGGAACTACGTTCAGAATATTATCGATAATTTCTTCTGGCGTTACATTTTCTGCTTCTGCTTCGTAACTAATTCCGATACGGTGGCGCAACACATCTTTTGCCATTGCACGTACATCGTCTGGTATTACGTAAGCACGTTTGCGTAAAAAAGCGTACACCTTTGCAGCTTGTGCTAAATTGATAGATCCACGAGGCGAAGAACCGAAAGAAATCATTGGTACTAATTTTTCTAATCCAACTTTATCTGGAAAACGAGTTGCGAAAATAATATCCAAAATATATTTTTCAATTTTTTCGTCCATGTAAACTTGTTTCACCATTTCGCGCGCATCCAATAATTCTTGAATGGTAATCACTTTTTCAATTTTTGGAAAAGTTTGATTGATTGAGTTTCTCAAAATCAAACGCTCTGCTTCAAATTCTGGATAAGTAATCACCGTTTTGATCATAAAACGGTCAACTTGAGCTTCTGGTAAAGGATAAGTTCCTTCTTGTTCAACAGGATTTTGTGTTGCTAAAACTAAGAAAGGTTTTTGCAATGGATATGTTTCGTCACCAATTGTTACTTGACGCTCTTGCATTGCCTCTAACAACGCAGATTGCACTTTTGCTGGCGAGCGGTTAATCTCATCTGCTAAAACGAAATTAGCGAAAATTGGTCCTTTTTTGATACGAAAATCGTTTTCTTTTACATTATAAATTAATGTTCCCACAACATCTGCTGGAAGTAAATCTGGTGTAAACTGAATACGAGAAAAAGATCCGTCAACAGCATCAGATAATGTTTTGATAGCTAATGTTTTTGCTAATCCAGGAACACCTTCTAATAAAACATGTCCATTACCTAACAAGCCAATCAAAAGACTTTCGATCATTTTTTCTTGTCCAATAATCGTTTTATTAATTTCCGAAGTTAAGCGAGCAATACTTTCGCTTTTCGCTTCAATCTGTTGGTTTAAAAGTTGTATATCCAAAATTTCGTTGAAATTAGTTTTTATAGTTTTGATTCAAATTTCCTCTAAAATTAACAATTACAATTGTATTAGACTTTAAAACTTTCATACAATATTGTTAAACTTTGTTAAGACAAATGTAGTACGTAATACTACTTATAACTATTTATTTTAATAATTTATATAACAGCTATTTAAAAATAATATATTTTTATTCTAACAAAAAAAAAATACACTATGAAGAATTATTTATTGGCTATTTGCTTAATGTTAGGCATTCTATCTTTCGGACAAAAAATTCAAATTTTATCTGGAAATACAGATTTTCTAAAAGATCAAAAAGAGATTAATGTCAAACTTATCTTTGATAATGTTAAGTTTTATGATGAAAATAAGACAGAAGCTGAATATCTAGAAAAGCGCGAAAAAGATGTTTTAGAAAATCCTAAAAGAGGCGAAAAATATTGGAAAGAATGGATTACTAGCTGGAATGAAAGTAAAGATGTTGATTATCTGGATAAATTTATAAAAGGTACATCTAAATCAAAAAAATATAGTTTTGTAAAAGATTCATCAGCTAAATATACTTTAATCGTTAATTCAGAATGGATTTATCCTGGTTATCATGCAGGTATAGTTATAGAACCTGCAAAATTAAGTACTACATTAAACTTTGTAGAAACTGCAAATCCTTCTAATGTTTTACTTTCTATAAAATCTGATAAAGTAAGAGGAACTTCTGGTAAAAATGATTTTGTGATGGAGTATGGTCGTATTGCTTCGGCTTACGAATCAACTGGAAAATTATTGGGAAAAGAATTAAATTAAAAAAAATCCACTCAAAATTGAGTGGATTTTTTTAACTATTCTTCTGGCATTGCTTGCCATTTTTTGTAAAGATTGATGATGAAATAAAAACTTATTAAATATAAAATTGGATTGATGTAGAGATAAAATTCTGCAAACTGTTGTAACATTAATAATTCTTCATTTGTTTGTTTTAAATCATAAACACTTGTTACAGCTTTAGGATCATACAACATTTCTGTTCGCAAATCTGTGTAAAAACTAAGCATCACTATTCCTATAAAAATATTAGTTGCAACAAACCAATTAAGATTAACACCTGTTAATACTTTATATTTTTTGGAACGTAAACCAACTAGTGTAATCGCTATAAATGCAATGTAAAAAACAAATAAAATTATGTAAGGTGAAAATCTTGTATAGCCAATACTTGCTTCGATAGAAATGCCGAAAACGCTTCCTAAAATTGCCAAAATTCCTGCACCAATCAACGAAATTAACCAAACTTTGAACGAACTAAATCTGAACGTAATAATCAAAACTGTAATGATTAAAGCAATTAATAAATAGTATTGAATATACTCTAACCATGTGGAATTGTATTTCGCAAACTCGATATTTTCATACACCTTGTTCAAACTATCTTGGTTGATATAATCATTCAGTTTGTTATCTGGAGCTTGTTTATCATCTAAATAAATTAGTTTATGATCAATAAAATAATACGGATATTGAGGCAAATAATCAATCCAATTTTTATGTTTGAACTGATAACCAATTTCTTGTTTTTTTAGTAAATCGGTATAATTATTCAATAAAATTTCAATAGCTTTTCGATCATTTTTTTGCAACAAAGCAATCCATTGTTTATCATAAAATTGATGATTTAAAGCAGAATCTTTTGGATTTTGAAAAGCCAAAAAACTATAATTATACAAACTTGCTAAGTTAAAATACGTTTGTGGTTTTTCTGAAGCATTTACAGGACTTGCATACGCAACAGAATCTATACCTATTGCAACAGAATCTAAAGCATAAGTAGTTTCTTCTTGAAATGACTCTGTAGATGAATTATTCTTTTTTAAAGGTTGATAAGTTTGATTAAAATAAATTTTAGAATAACTAAATCTTTCGGGAAAATAATCTCTTAATAACGTTTCATATTCAGGATTTCGGAAATACGGCTCCAAAAAAACATCATACGAATCATGTGGATTTGTTATTAAATATTCTTTTTTATTTTTATCATATAACTCTCTTGTTTCCTTTTCCGAAACCAACGAATCAAAAGCTGGAACAGGTAAATTTCTCGAATAATTATCGTACCCAAAACCTGATTGAAGCGTAAAACCTTGCGTTCTGTTAATAATGTCAATATCTTTCAAATATTGTTCTTCGCTCATATAATTTGAAACTCGTAATTTCAGACCAGCTTTGAACGAATTTGGCACATAAAACATTAAAAAGAATATAAAGAATACAGCTAAGAATTCTTTGAACAAATAATTTATTGAGGTTGGATAATTGGATTTGAAACGATTATTTTTAATATAAAAATAAAGCCAAATCACACCTATAATTACACCAATTAACACATAATAAATTGCAATTCCTGAGTTAAAAAACACTTCATAAAGTCCACTTTCTTGCAGCTGAGATTTTTTAGAAAAAAACAAAAAACCATTGATAAATGCAATCAAGTTGAAAATTAAAACCGTCAACAAAATCCAAATAAATTTCAGATTCCAAATCAGTGGATATTTTGTAATTAAAGTTTGATTTATTTTTTTAAACATAGTTAGGTGGTTTTAATTGACAAAAAAGCGACGACTTGATTTCGAAATATCTCGAATATATTTTACGTTCAATGATGATTTTCCTATTTCGGACAGAATCTTATTCATCGAAATTTCATCATCAAAATACGCGATATACGAACCTCCATTGAATTTTATTTGCTTAATTTCGATGTTAGATAAAGCTGTTAATAACTCTTCTTTTGTGTTTTCAACATCAATTTCAACAATTGTAAAATCACCTTCCAACTCATTTGTATCTCCTTGTATTTTAAGCTTTCCTTGCTCCAAAAAGAGAACTTCTGTCGATACCTTTTCAACTTCATACAATTGTTGAGAACTCAAAATAACTCCAAAAGGATTGCGAATAGATTGTGATAAAAATTTCAAATCTTCGAGAATAATTTGTTGCGCCAAAATATCCAAATTCGCCAAAGGTTCGTCTAATAACAAGACTTTTGGACGACGCAATAACGTTCGTGCCAATTCGAATCGCATTTTATAACCAGACGACAATTGTCGCCATTGCAAATCCTTGTACGGCCAAAGCCCCAAACGCGCTAACATCACATTTGCCAACAACCAATTTTCTTCGCTGTAAATATCATAACATGTCAAGGTAAACTGTAGATTTTCCATCAACGAACCATATAAAACTTCTATTCGTTGCGGTACATAAACCAATTTAGTTTTCAGCTCGAAACTAAACGGTTTTGCTTTAGAAAAATGATAATTTATTTCGCCAGAAGTTGGTTTCAATTCACCACAAATCAAACGTAATAAAGTTGTTTTTCCATTTCCATTTTCTCCAACTAGTCCAACAACTTCGCGTGATTTCAAATCAAAAGTAATCGGATGAAGTTTAAAATTTCGACGATGATAAGCTTTTTCAATATTGTTTGTTGATATCAACGTTTCTTCTTTCTGAAAGGGCGGAGGAGAAGCTTGTTTCAACTTTTCTACCAATTGTAAAGCCTGCTTTGTTTTATTTTCGTTCGTAGAATTTTCGGTGTAATAAAGATCCGAATAGGAAATAATCTCTTTGTAAAAAGATTTCTCACCCAAATCCAACACACAATCAATTAATCGGCGATAGCCTAAATCAAGATCATTATGCTGCAAATGACTTTCTACTTCGTTTAGTCGTTGGTTAAATTCATTCATAGATTGATTATTAAATCATTACGAATATAACAATCCTTTTCTACAAATAAAATGGCTAATTGTAGGGAGATTTCAGTTTCAACAATTTTTGATAAACTATCTTAATTACTTTTTAATTTATTATTTATCAGTCTTTTATAATTAACAATTTTGTTTCAAATTACCTTATTCAAACTTAAATTTATCATTATTCACAAACTTTAATAAAGTCTATTCATAACTTCTTAATTCATTTATTTTGAATAATTTACTATTAACAATTTGAGTAATAAACCAAGCTATGAACATTCTTTTTATAACTCGGTTGAAAAGAAGTTAATTCATTAAATAACAATTTATTACTATTAACAATTACCAAATAGAAATAAATTCAGTTTCTCATAAAGTGTGATCCTGAAACGAGTTCAGTATGACTTTAAAATTCACAAAAAAAGCCGAGCAAATGCTCAGCTTCATTTATCTTAAAAAATTGTTGTCTTATTTTAAAATTGCAGCAACTCCTGGTAATTCTTTTCCTTCCAACGATTCTAACATAGCTCCACCTCCTGTAGAAACGTAGCTTACTTTGTCGTCGTAACCAAATTGTTTTACGAATGCAACCGAATCTCCACCACCAACAAGTGAAAAAGCACCGTTTGCAGTAGCTTCTGCAATTGCATCACCTAAGGCAACAGTTCCTTTCGCAAAATTTGACATTTCAAAAACACCTAATGGACCATTCCAAAGAATTGTTTTTGAATTTTTAATCACTTCTGCATTTTGTTTGATTGTTTCATCAGCAACATCCATTCCCATCC
The DNA here is from genome assembly GCF_030005555.1 of Empedobacter sedimenti. GTDB lineage: Bacteria > Bacteroidota > Bacteroidia > Flavobacteriales > Weeksellaceae > Empedobacter > Empedobacter sedimenti. The sequence continues at coordinate 29,558 of NZ_JASCQG010000006.1, forward strand.
AACCGTCAGGAATTTCACCAACATTTGTTACTTGCGTATTTGCATCATTACTGAAATTATCTGCGATCAAATTATCAATTGGTAAGTAAACTTTTACATTATGTTTTTCACATTCAGCTAAAATTTCTTTCGCTAAATCTAATTTATCATCTTCCACCAACGAATTACCTATTTTTCCTCCATTTGCTTTTACAAATGTATACGTCATTCCACCACCAATAATCAAGTTATCAATAACTGGTAAAATATTGTTGATAATTGTAATTTTAGAAGACACCTTTGCACCTCCAAGTATCGCTGTTACAGGTTTTTCTCCATCAGCTAACACTTTGTTAATAGCTGTTAACTCTTGCTCCATTAACAAACCAAAAGCTTTATTTTCTGGAAAAAACTCAGCAATAATTGCAGTCGAAGCATGTGCACGGTGCGCAGTTCCGAAAGCATCGTTCACATAAATATCTCCAAATTGAGCCAATTCTTTTGCAAAGTCTTTGTCTCCAGCTTCTTCCTCATTATGGAAACGAACATTCTCCAATAACAAAACTTGGCCTGATTTTAGATTACTAACTTTTTGTTTCGCATCATCGCCAATAACATCATTTGCAACGATTACATCAACGCCAAGAATTTCTGAAACTTTTGATGCAATATGTTTTAATGAATATTTGTCATTAAATTCGCCTTTAGGACGTCCCAAATGACTCATTAAAACAACAGCGCCACCATCCTTCAATATTTTGTCAATCGTTGGTTTTGCAGCTCTAATACGTGTATCATCTGTCACATTTAAGTTTTCATCTTGCGGAACATTGAAGTCAACACGAATTAATGCTTTCTTGTTTTCAAAATTGTAGTCGTTGATTGTTTTCATAGTTTGTTTGAAATTTGTACTTCACAAAAGTAATCAAAGTTTCATTTTTGATCTCAAAATCATTCAACACAATTTTCAACTATTAACAATTCATAATAATATATATAGTTTAATTAATTTTTAAATTTTAAAAAAAGAAAAATATGTTATTATTATTAGCACTGTTAATATGTGGATAACTAAAGTGAGATAAATTTTATTTAATAGCAATTAACAAGCTATTATTTGTAATTTTGTTTTGTAATGAAAGAGTTAGATATGCTATCAACAATTTATCATTTTAGTTGATAAACAACTTTTGTTAAAAAGAAGTTTTGTGAAAACTATTCATAACGGTGTGTAAATCTTTTATGCCAAAATGAAAACTTTTACTTGACTTGTATTGATTTATTTCTAATTGATTTTTTGAATCAGATTTCCAAATTTTTCTATCGAAAAGTTATTAGATTTATTCAATCATCTTTTAACAACTTGTTACTTTTACTTAACATTTGATTTACAATTATTTAAACAAAAACAACAAAAACACCTGTTAATTAAATGAAAATTGCAATCGGAGCGGACCATGCTGGGTTCGATTATAAGGAGAAATTAGTACCCTTTTTAACAAGTCAAGGGTTTGAGGTTGAGGATTTTGGCACGTTCTCAACAGCGAGTGTTGATTACCCTGATTTTGCACACCCAACGGCACAAGCTGTAGAAGATGGAAAAGCAGATTTCGGAATTTTGATTTGTGGTAGTGCGCAAGGCGTTACAATGACTGCAAATAAACACCAAGGAATTCGTGCTGCATTATGTTGGATGACGGATATTGCCAAGTTAGCTCGTCAACACAATAATGCAAATGTGTTAACTTTACCTGCACGCTTTATTGCGTATGAATATGCAGAGGAAATTGTAAATACATTTTTAGCAACAGAATTTGAAGGTGGTCGTCACCAAGGGCGCGTAGATAAAATTGCTTGTTCATATAACGGATAATTTTATAAATCTAATATAAGATACAAAATCGGTCAATTCGTAAGAGTTGATCGATTTTTATTTTAAAAATTAAATTTAAATCACTTATAAAGTTTAAATATTTAATTATAAATAATATTTTGTATTTAAAATTAACTATTTTTAAACCAATTTAAGTCAATAGTAAATTTATTGATAGAAGCTGTTCTACTTTTACATCAGTTAAAAAAACAAATCATTTAAAGATTAAAAGATGAGCAGAGCATTATTACGTAGAGAACAAGCAATCTCTTTTGTAAAAGAAGAATTTTCGAAAGGATTACAAAAAGAATTAAACATTATTCCAGTTTCTGGACCATTGGTAGTTTTGGATGGAACAGGTATTAATGATGATTTGAATAGTATCGAAAGACCTGTAAAGTTCCCTATAAAATCTTTGAATGATAAAAATGCGGTGGTTGTACATTCTTTGGCGAAATGGAAACGTATTCGTTTGAAAGAATTAGAAATTGAACCAGGCGAAGGAATTATAACAGATATGCGCGCTTTGCGTCCGGACGAAGATTATTCGCCAATTCACTCTATTTATGTGGATCAGTGGGATTGGGAAAAAGTAATTGTTCCACAAGATCGCCAATTGGATTATCTTTTTTCGACAGTAAAATCAATTTATGAAGTAATCAAACAAACGGAGCAAAATGTAGAGGCGAAATATCCGCAATTGAAAGCTGTTTTACCAGAACAAATTACCTTTATTTCATCTGAAGATTTATTACAAAAGTATCCAACATTTACATCTAAAGAACGTGAAAATGCAATTTGTAAAGAATTTGGAGCCGTTTTTATTTATGGAATTGGAGGAGAATTGAGTAACGGAGAATTACATGATGCACGCGCCGCTGATTATGATGATTGGAGTACAGAAAATAGTGCTGGTTTTAGAGGTTTGAATGGTGATATTTTAGTTTGGAATCCAGTTTTGGAATCTGCTTTTGAATTATCCTCGATGGGAATTCGTGTGGATAAAGAAGCGTTGACGAAACAATTAGAAATTAGAGATTCTTTGGATCGTAAAAACTTATTATTTCATTCGATGTTGTTAGATGATCAGTTAACAGAATCTATTGGAGGTGGAATTGGGCAATCGCGTATGTGTATGTTTATGTTGAAATCGAGACACATTGGTGAAGTACAAGCGAGTATTTGGGACGGAAAAGTAAAAGAGAAATTAAAAGAAGAAAGTATCGAATTATTATAAGTAAAAAAGCAGTTTCAAAATTTTTGAAACTGCTTTTTTTTGTATTTTATATCGAAATTAACATTGTTTATAACTGTTGATAAAGGTTGTTAATTTGTTTGTATTCAGTAATTTATTTAGTTTTTAAATTGTTAACTAAGAAATACGTTCGTTTTTCTTTGCAATAAAACTATCATAGAATTTTTTGAAACCATGATGATTGATTAAATAGAAATATTTCGGAAACACACGATTGACTTCATAGCTAATTTGTTTTAATAATTTAGCTTTTTTTAGATTTCGATCAATCTGAATTTGCGTTTCTACTGGCGCTGGTTTCACAAGTGATGGAAGAAGATTGTAAATTCTCAAATCAAATTCCCAAGCATGTTGTAAATCACAATCAATTGGTCGCTGAATTGTAGGAAGTGGAGTTTTAACTTTATTTAAAAACTTCTCCGCAGCCTTTCGTGTCCAAATTGCGGCAATTGTAGTGATCGGAATACTTGTTCCGCAAGCTGCAATAATATATTTTTGGTCAACATCAGCAATTTTGATATGCTTTCGTTTTCCATTAAATAACTTCAAAACATCCCAATGATCTTTTCCTTCTAAATCATCATATTGATTCATCGCTTTCTCGATAGAAGATTTAAAATCATCAACCAAAATAGCATCATCCTCTATAATTACAGCAAACTCATTTTCAGAAGCCAAAAAAGTTTCTAGCGTTTTCACATGACTCAAATAGCAACCGATTTCTCCAGGAACTAAATCACGATCATATTTGTTGTTTACTTTATATGATTTTGAATCAAGTGTTTTGGCATCAACAGCAGAAATTCTTTCGTATGATAAATTACATTTCTCAAATTCGTTTTGCATCAAATCTAATCGTTCCTTCGCACGATCTAAATTAATCAAGTAAGTTTGATAGTTATTTTTTGCTGTCATCTTTGTATAATTAGCATAGCAAAAGTATAAATATTTATTCAGCTGTTCTTGATTGTTTTACTCTTTTGGCTCAATTTTCGCAATAACTCAAAGCGTTACAAATATTCTTATCCTTAACGTAACATAGAATTGGCTGTTAATTGTTATTTTAGAAAAAGGATATGTTATCTTTGCAGTGGTTATGTTGTTTATTAACATCTTATCAATAGTTATTAAAAATTATTTGATTTTCAATAACTTAAGATGTTTATTTATTAACTATTTTTATAAATCGATCTCAGTTTATTCCTGAGATTTTGATACAAATCAAATTATGCCAAGAAAAAATTTTAAAAATACAAAGGCGAAAAAGGACAAAAACATAACAAAGTTTACGAAGTCTATCATCGAAGTTTTATTTCAAAACCCAAATAAACCTTTAAACTATAAGCAGATCGCATCAGCATTACAATTAACAAATCGTATTGATGTAGAATTATTGGTGAAGAATCTAAATGTCTTGTTAGCAGACAAAAAGATTTCTGAAGTAGAACGTGGTAAGTATAAAATAAATGCAACCAACGATTATATGGTTGGTATTGCAGATTTAACTTCTTCTGGAAGTGCTTACATTATTATTGATGGTCTTGAACAAGATGTCTTTGTACAAAAAGGAAAAACCAGAAATGCATTAATGGGCGATACGGTTCGTGTGTATGTTTATCCAAAAAAACACGCCAATCAAACGAAAGCAGAAGGAGAAATTGTCGAAATTATAGAACGTAATAAAACTGAATTTACAGGTATTTTCGAGTTAGGAAAGAACGGAAATTTTGGTTTTGTTTCGATGCAAAATGGTAACCATGATTTCTTTATCCCAAAAGAGAAGATTAACAATGCTCAACCAGGCGAGAAAGTTGTTGTTCGTTTAACAAATTGGCCAGAAGGATCTAATTCACCATTCGGAGAAATTACGCAAGTTTTGGGTAGTCCAGATGATACGGATGTAGAAATTCATGCTATTTTGTTAGAATATGATTTACCAGAGAAATTTCCTGAAGATGTAGAAGCTGAAGCAAATCATTTAGATACTTCTATTGATGAGAGAGAAGTTGCAAAACGTCGTGATATGCGTAAAGTACCAACTTTTACCATAGATCCGAAAGATGCAAAAGATTTTGATGATGCCTTATCTATTCAGAGATTAGAGAATGGTAATTGGGAAATTGGTGTTCATATTGCGGATGTCACACATTATGTACGTCCAGGAATGTTGATAGAACAGGAGGCTTATAAACGTGCAACATCTGTTTATTTAGTAGACCGTGTTGTACCAATGCTACCAGAAGTACTATCTAATGTAGCGTGTTCGTTACGTCCAAATGAAGATAAGTATACTTTTTCGGGTGTTTTTGAATTAGATGACAACGGAAAAGTAAAAAAATCATGGTTTGGTAGAACAGCAATCCATTCGGATAGACGCTTTACATACGAAGAAGCACAAGAAATTATCGAAGGAAAAGATGGTGATTATAAAGAAGAAATCTTGACTTTAGATCGTTTAGCAAAAAATATGCGTGCTCATCGCATGAAGGTTGGTGCAGTTAATTTTGATAAAGTTGAGGTTAAATTTAATCTTGATGAAGTTCATAATCCTACTGGAATTTATTTCAAAATTGGAAAAGATTCGAATAAATTAATTGAAGAATTTATGTTGTTGTGCAACAAAAAAGTTTCAGAATTTATTAGTTTAGATAAACATGGAAAAGAGAACGATAATACGTATATCTACCGTGTTCACGATGATCCGAATCCAGATAAATTATTAGATCTTAAGAACTTTATTCGTCAATTTGGTTATGAATTAGAGATTGGAGATCGTAAAACAACCATTCAATCAATGAACAAATTGTTAGCAGAAGTAAAAGGAAAACCAGAAGAAAACATGGTAGAAACTTTAGCAATGCGTACAATGGCAAAAGCAAAATATACAACAGAAAATATAGGACATTACGGATTAGCGTTTGATCATTATACACATTTTACTTCTCCAATTCGTCGATATCCAGACATGATTGCGCATCGTTTGTTACAAGATTATTTGGACGGAAAAAAATCTCCTGCAGCATCAATTTACGAGGATAAAGCAAAACATTGTTCTTCTCGCGAAAAAATTGCTGCAGAGGCAGAACGCGAATCAATCAAATATATGCAAGTAAAATACATGGAACAGTTTGTTGGACAGACGTTTGATGCATTTATTACAGGTGTACAAGATTATGGTATTTTTGTTGAAATTCCAGAAACGCGTTGCGAAGGTTTGATTCGTTCTCGTGCCATGAAAAGTGATCATTTTGTTTTTGATGAGAAGAATCACGCGTTAGTTGGTAAAAGAACTGGCGTGAAGTATCAATTAGGTAGTCCGGTTAGAATCAAAGTTTTAAATGCTGATTTAATCAAGAAGCAATTAGATTTTGAATTGGTTGATGCTTAATTTTCATATTTTAGACTTATCTTGCAGACCTTAATTGAGTTATGGAAATAATTTTTTCGGCCATACTAATAGGTTTCTTATTAAGTACTATTTTAATTGGACCTGTATTTTTTCTACTGATTGAAACCAGTCTACGTAGAAGTTGGAAAACTGCAGTAGTACTAGATCTAGGAGTAATAGTTGCTGATATTTTATGTATTGCAGCGGCATACTTTGGGAGTAAAGATTTTACAGATTATGTAACCAATCATCCCAGATTTTATCGCATATACATTATCGCAGGATTCTTTGTTTTGATTTATGGAATTTTTATGTATTTCTCTAAACCAAAACTACATATTGAAGGTGAAGCTACTATGATAAGCAACAATTATTTGCGCACATTTATCAATGGTTTTATCATGAATTTATTGAACATAGGTGTGATTGTTTTTTGGTTTGTAATTGTTTCTTCGATCATGATTCAATATCCTCGTCCAAGCGATTTTATGCTGTATATGGGAATTGTATTACTCACTTACTTTGTAATCGATTTAGGGAAGATTTTTCTTGCGGGAAAGCTACAAAAACGCTTTACAGATCAGAAAGTATATATGGTACGAAAAGGAGTCGGAATTTGCCTTTTAATCTTCGGATTAATCATTATTCTGAAAGGTTTTGGTTTCTTTAAAGAAATTGATCAGAAGATAGAAAATCAACTGATAAATCAAGAACAAATACATTAAAATATATTAACCCCTCTAAAACTTCTTAGAGGGGTTCTTTTTTATATGTAAAAATTAGTTACTTTTTAGTTTTAATATCTATTTGCTAATAGTTTTCCTAATTCAGAACCTTCATTGAAAAAGTAGATAAATAAAAACAAGATAGAAAAGGTGAAAATGATTAAATAAATATTAATATTTTTCATTTTTTTAATTCTTAATTCTTTTAAATTTTTCATAGTAATAAATTTTAAAGTGATTTAAATATTTAATTGTATTTTATCATAAACTTATTATTTTACTTCAATATCGACTTCCCAGAATCCTTATAATTCCATGTTTTTAGTTTCAATAAATCAGCAATAGTAGAAGCAATTTGATTAACAGAAGTTTGTTTTTGCTTAATTTTATTAGGTTTAATGCCATTTCCAATCATCAAGATAAAACCTTCGTCTGAGCCTGTAACTTTATCATTGTGATCCGTCCATTCGTTTCCATTTCCACGTCCATGATCTGTTGTGATAATTATTGTTGTTTGATCTTTATAAAACGGATCACTTTGCACATAGTTCCATAACTCTTCAATCATTCTGTCGTTTCTATTAATCGCATTTATGTATTGATCATAGTCTTCATCATGTCCAAAATCGTCAGCTTCTCCATAACCGATAAAAAGTAATCTAGGTTTTTGATTTTTCATTGCCTCTAAAGCAAATTCGTGCGTGAAAATATCGAATCTTGTTCCACTCCATTCGCGTGGAGTTTCTTGTTGAAAACGTTCAATAAGTAGTTCTTTTTCAGTTTTATTAGGATTGAAACTTTGTTGATAACCTGCATTAATCAGAATTTTAGAACGTTCTTGATTAAAAATATTTGGATACATCATCCAACTTCCCACAACCATTACTTTTCCATTTAATTCTTTTTGTTGATTTGCTATTTCAAAAACAGATACATTTGGATTTTTAACAGGTTTATTGTTTACAATGTTAATATCATCTGCTTTTCCTGTGATAATCTCGTTGTATCCAGGATAAGACCAAAGATGTTTATTACTTAGATTAACAAAATTTTCGGCGTCACGATTTCCTAAAATAATGCCTTTGTCTTTGATCGTTTTCCACGTAAAAGGCATTAAAATTTCGCGTCGTTTAATAGAATCTTCGTTCCAAAAATCTACTGTTGTTTGCTTTATAGTAGATGTATATTTTTTGTCATTAAGGATTGATTTTTCAATTCCTCGAAAAACTTCTTTCCAACGTACACCATCTAATGTAACTAAAATTACCTTTGGTTCTTGCGCAAATAGTGTAGTTGAAAGTAAAAGAATTAGTGAAAAAAGTTTCGATTTCATGTTTTGTAGTTTTGTATAAAAATAAAAAAAAGCATCTAATAGATGCTTCATATTTTATTGATTTTCTAGTTTTTTAATAACTTGATGATAAACATCCTCTGCGCTGAGATTTTGAAAATAATCATAATTTTTAAACTTTTTAGGATCTTTTCCAAAGATGGATGTTGGTCGAATTGTCATTGTTTCATCTTGTATTACATCATTCATCGATTGTCCATAACCTAAGAATCCTGCATAAGGATGTGTTCCTCCCCAAATAGAGATGGTTTTTGTTCCCATTAACGAGGCTAAATGCATATTAGCGCTATCCATAGAAATCATCGCTTGTAGTTTTGCTATTTGATTCATTTCTTCTTCAAAAGTAGTTTTACCAGCTAATGAGTGTATGTTGGCGTTTAACTTTTCCCAAGATTGTAGTTCGCTCGCTTCATTTTTTCCTCCGAATAAGTAAACTTTATAACCATTTTCGGCTAATTTATTTGCAACGATTTTCATCTTTTCTAACGGAAACATTTTACTTGAATATGCTGCAAAGGGAGCTATTCCTATCGATTTGTCTTCTTTATTAACTTTGGATACTAATTGATGACTTAGATTGATTTTAAAACCTAATTCGCGAAAAACATCTGCATAACGTTCTGTTGTTAACTTTAGTTGTTTAAAAACTCGATTTTTTTCTCTTATTAGAGCTTTTTTCTCTTTGTGCCCTTTATCAAGTGCAGCAGTTTTAGTCTTATTAAATTGAAAGAATTTAGTAATAATTTTAGAACGAATTACACTATGTAAATCAGCAACGTAATCAAAATTATGTTTTTTTAATTCTCTATATAATTGATACAAACCGAAAATTCCTTTGTACTTCTTATCAATATCAACAGGAATAAAGTTGATTTGAGGAAACTGTTTGAAAATAGCTTGCATAAACGGTCTCGACACTACATAAACCTCTATATCAGGGTTTTGTTCAATAAATTCCTGTAATACAGGCGCAATCATTGTGACATCTCCTAATGCAGAAAAACGTATAACTAATAACTTTTTTTTATTCGTTGTCGACATTATTTCTACTATTGATTTCTTTTGCAACCATTTTCATTTGCTTTTCAAATTCATCTTTTGATGCTTCAAAATATTCATCAGAGTTTTCGGCGTGTTTTGCAATTCTTCGCAACGATTTTCGATCGCTTTTGATAAAAATTTCTCCAATTTTAGAGGCTTCTTCGTAAGAAAAACCATATTTAATTAAAATCTGACGTCCAACATAAACCGACGAAAAGAAATTTTCTCTGTAAACTTCATTCAAACCATCTTTTATATAATTGTAGGCATAACTTCTGTTTTTAGCACGAACAATAATCTCTAAATTAGGAAAGTTTTTTCTGACGATATACACTAATTTTTGATTAATATCTGGAGGATCAAGTGCTGCAACAAAATATTTTGCATTTTCTGCACCTGCTGATTTTAACAGATTTACGTTTGTTGCATCACCATAGAAAACATTAAAACCTTGTTTGCGCATTTTTTCTACTCGTTCGCTGTCGTTATCAAGAACAATAGCTTTGATTCCAGAGCTTTTTAAGACACGACATATTGTATTTCCGAAATCTCCGAAACCAGCGATAATAATTTGCCCATCTGCAGAGTTTGGATTTATTTTATCGTTTTCAATAATTGGTTCAGCTTTGGTTTTGACTCCAAAGTATTTTAGTATTAATTTTTCATTCAAAACAAGTAATAATGGAGTGATAACCATTGTGATAGCAGTTGTTGCTAACATCATATCGTACCATTCTTTGTTTAAGATTTCAAGGTTTCTTGTTAAAGACAAAATAACAAAGGCAAATTCTCCTACTTGTGATAAAAGTAGAACGAATAGTATTTTTTGATCGAAATTAAATTTAAATCTTATCCCAATAAACCATAATACTAAAGATTTAACTGCCATAATACCAAATGTTAATCCAAGAATCATCATTGGTTTATCAGCAATCAATTTGAAGTTAATTGTAGATCCTACTGCAATAAAAAATATACCTAAAAGTAATGATTTGAAAGGTTCTATATCACTTTCTAATTGATGTTTGTATTCGTTATTTGCCAAAACAACTCCAGCAATAAAAGCACCTAATGCGGGAGAAATTCCAACTTTTTGCATCAATACAGAAACACCAATCACTAATAGTAGGGCAGAAGCAGTATAGATTTCTCTTACCTGTAATTGTCCTACATATTTAAAATAGGGTGTAATGATATACTTTCCAATAAAATAGATTGATGCTAATGCTCCGATGATTACCAAAGTTTTCATAAAAGCTGGTCCACCAACTAATAAACTTTTAGAATCGTCTCCAATAGATTGAATTAGCGAATCACCAACTAACAGCGGAATAATTGCTAATATTGGAATCACCATGATATCTTGGAATAATAATACAGAGAAGGTAGATTTACCAATGCTAGTTTTCGTCAAACCTTTTTCGTTTAAGGTTTGCATAATAATGGCAGTAGACGACATCGTTACAGCAAAAGCAATAGATGCTGCTCGAGATAATTTCATATCCAAGGCAAACATTCCGATCAATGTTGCAATAACGATTGTTCCTAAAACTTGTATTCCTCCAAGGTTGATGATTTTATTTTTCATCTTCCAGAATTCTTTTGGATCAAGTTCTAATCCAACTAAAAATAACATCATTACAACACCAAACTCTGTGGCGTGCATAATGTCTGTACCATCTTTACCAACAAACTCTAATACATAAGGACCTATCAAAACTCCAGCAATTAAATAGCCCAAAACTGAGCCCATTCCTAACTTTTTGGAGATAGGAACACAAATTACTGCAGAGAATAGGAATATAAATGCTTGTCCTAAAAAGTCGTTCATTTTGTTATGGTTGATGAATTATGTTGCTTTTTAAGCATTATTTTGTTTTGATTGAAAAGCAATTGCATAAAATTTGAATTGTTTTACCATTGCTAATAATCCATTTGCGCGAGTTGGAGATAAAAATTCTGATAAACCAATTTCATTGATAAAATCTGTATCAGATTCTAAAATATCTTTAGGTGTTTGGTGATTGTACATTCGTACTAATAATGCTGCAATTCCTTTTGGTAAAATAGCGTTAGAATCAGCTTTAAATTCAATTGTGTTATCTTTTAATTCTGCATCTAACCAAACAGAAGATTGACAACCCTTGATAATTTTATCATCTGTTTTTTCTTCTTCTGCTAAAGTATTTAAGCTTTTTCCTAACTCGATTAAATATTCATATCGTTGTTCCCAATCATCAAAAAATGAGAATTCTTCTACTATTTCGTTTTGAATTTCTTTAATTTTCATAGCACAAAGTTAGAAAGATTTTGATAGTTTTTCCTCAAAAAAAGACGTTAAACTATTTGATTCTTTTAGATTTCTTAATTTTGTTGTTTGATAATTTTCAAATTATAGATTATGAAATATATTTTCATCGTTAATCCTAATTCAGGAAGTGCAAAACATGAAATCACTCTTGATTTTTTACAAGCTAATTTTGATTCTTCTGATGAGATTGTTGTGAAAGAAACGCAGTTTCAGTTTCACGCAAAACAGTTGGTTGCGGAAGCTATTGCAGAAAATGCAGACGTTATTGTAGCTTGTGGTGGCGATGGTACTATAAATGAGGTTGCAAACGCTTTGGTAAATACTAAAATTCCTCTCGGAATTATACCTGCCGGATCAGGTAATGGTTTGGCTTCAAATCTTGCAATTCCAAAAGATATTAACAAAGCAATCGAAATTATCAAGAAGAATACGATTCATACAATTGATGTTGGTAGAGTAGAGGATAAGTATTTTTTTAGTAATCTTGGTTTTGGTATTGATGCAGAAGTTATCAAAACATATGAGGAAAATCAAAAGCGAACCATTACAGGATATTTTGATGCTTCGATTAAAACGTTACTCAATTATAAATCTAAATTGTTCCGTCTTTATATAGATGATGTTATTATCGAGAAGAGTTTTTATTATTTATTCTGCTCTAATTCTAACATTGCAGGATACGGCATTTCTTTTACTCCAAAAGCTGATTTAGCTGATGGAGAGCTTGATTTATTGATGATTGAGGACTTGGATGTTTTTGAACAGTTCTATTTCTCGGTTTTAGTTTTAGCCAAAAAGATTGATTTATTGGAAAAGGCTAATTACAAGAAGGTTAAGAAATTCAAGATTGAAAGTTTAGATGGAGAACCAATTACTTATCAAATTGATGGTGAGATTTTTAAATCTAGTTCACTTCAAGTAAAAGTTAAAGTCATTCCAAGTGCACTGAATATCATTTATTAATTAACAAATTATTTTATTGTATATTAATTAGTTAACTTGTTGTTAACTACGTTTTCAACCATTTGTTAATAGTGATTTTATTTCACTATTTCTTCTTTTAGCATCTTGTTTCGTCGTAAATTTGATAAAAATTTATCATGAACTTACCTTATAAAATCTTGGCAATAGATTCTAATCACGAATGTTTAAACAATGGTCTTCGTGATGCTGGATTTATTGTTGATGAAGATTATGTTTCGTCTAAAGAAAGTATTGAAGAGAAAATTGCCAATTACGATGGATTAATTGTAAGAAGCCGTTTTCCAATAGATAAAGATTTTTTAAGTAAAGCAATTAATTTAAAGTTTATCGGTAGAGTAGGGGCAGGACTTGAGAATATAGACGAAGATTATGCTGCTAAGCGAAAAATTATTTTGTTTAATTCACCAGAAGGTAATCGCGATTCTGTCGGTGAACATGCTGTAGGTATGTTGTTAATGTTGATGCATCATTTACGCAGAGCCGATATCGAAGTGCGTAATGGAATTTGGAAGCGAGAAGAAAATCGTGGTGATGAGTTAAAAGGTAAAACAGTTGGTATTATTGGTTATGGAAATATGGGTAACGCTTTTGCGAAACGTTTGCAAGGTTTTGATGTTAATGTAATTTGTTATGATATTTTGCCAAATAAAGGAAATCAATTTGCTGAACAAGTTTCTCTGAAAGATTTTTTTGAGCGTGCTGAAGTAGTTAGTTTACATACACCTCAAACTCTTGAGACTACAAGAATGATTAATGCTGAGTTCATTTCTAAATTCAAAAAGCCATTTTATTTTGTGAATACAGCAAGAGGAAAATCTGTGGTGACAAAAGATTTGGTTGATGCTATGAAAGATGGACGCGTTCTTGGTGTAGCTTTAGATGTTTTAGAGTTTGAAAAATCAAGTTTTGAAAAATTGGTTGCTTCAGAATTACCAGTAGAATTTCAGTATTTGATTAATGCTGATAATGCTGTTTTAGCGCCGCACATTGCAGGTTGGACACATCAAAGTAAAGTAAAATTAGCCGAATTTATTCGTGATAAGATTATAGATTGGTCAAAGAATAATTAGATATTAAAAAGGTTCCGAAAATTTCGGAACCTTTTTTTATTTTGTTAGCCTTTTATATACTTTATACAAAAGAACTGCAATTAATATCACAATAACGATAGGTACGATAATCCATAGAATTAAATCGAAAGTAGAACCGTTAATGTTAGATATCATATATGTGACTCATGTGTTAATAGAATGCTAAAATAGAAATTATCTTTAACATTTCATTAATATTTGTAAAATTATTTTTATCTAATTGATAATTTTTTGTAATTTATATTATTAATTAACACAGATCAACATCATATTATTTTCATACACTTAACTTTGAATAAAAATTTAAACTATGCAATATCAAATATTTAAATCAGAATCAAGAGGAGGAGGAAACCATGGTTGGTTAAACTCAAAACATTCATATAGTTTTGCTAATTATTACGACCCTGAGCGTATTCATTTTGGTGCTTTACGTGTCGTAAATGATGATATTATTACAGGAGGTATGGGATTTGGAAAACATCCTCATGATAATATGGAGATTATTACAATTCCGACAAAAGGAGGAATTTCTCACGAAGATTCAATGGGAACAGGTTCTGTTATTGAGTCTGGGGATGTACAAGTTATGAGTGCTGGTACTGGAGTTTTTCATAGTGAAATGAATGCTTACGAGAATCAAGAAGGACATTTCTTCCAGATTTGGATTATCCCAAATAAAATGAATGTAGAACCTCGTTATCAACAAATTTCTGTTCGTGAAGTTGCTAAAGAGAATGAATTATATCAAGTTCTTTCTCCAAATGCAGATGATCAAGGAGTTTGGATTTATCAAGACGCTTGGATTTTCTTAGGTAATTATACAGAAGATAAACAAGAAACATATAAAGTACAGAAAGAAGGTAATGGTGTTTTCTTTATGGTTGTAGACGGTGAAGTAGAGTTTGATGGTCAAACAATTTCTCGTCGTGATGTAATCGAAATTACAAATACAAATGAACTTTCGTTTAACGTAAAAGCTGGTTCTCAGCTAATGTTAATCGAAGTTCCTATGGAAATTTAAAATAGAATTTTTTTCAGTTTTTAGTTGTTTTATATATAGAAAGTAGGTTGATTTTTTCAACCTACTTTTTTATTTTTATTCAAAATATTTTCTTTATCAATACAAGTATTTAGTATATTTACTGCTTATAAAACTTTAATTTAAACCGCTTTAATTCATAGATTATGAAACGTTTATTCATCATTGCTTCGTTAGCTTTAATGATTATCAGTTGTAAAAATGATAATATTGAAATTGATTCTTCAACTCCGCAAACTTTTAGCGAAACGGTAGATAAAATTTCAAAAGCATTACCTGTTATGCAACAAGATAAGTTTAAAGAAGCATTGCAGATTGTTTTTGAATATAAAACAAGTCCTACTATGGATGAGGAAGGACGTTGGTCTGCGGTTCGTACTTTGTTAGATGGAAAAACTGTAGATGAGGTTTTTGATATTGCAGAGAAAACCGCTTTGGAGAATAAATTAACGTGGAATCGTAATCAAGTGCCTTTGGCAAATGGTATTCCTAAAGTTGGTTCAATAAAACCTGAAGAAGTTTCTACTGAGGCTACTTCTGCTGTTCAACGTTTTGATTTTAGTTTGAAACAAGATGATCAAGGTGTTTCAATTTCTCCTTTTTTCTATAATGCAGAAGGACAAGAAATTCAATTGCAAGAAGCAGTTACTGCAACAATTGAGGTTTTTAATTCTGGTAATATTGTATATAGTTTTAGATCTACGATAGATCCTAATTCTATGGATGATTTGTATCGTAAAAGTGCCATTAAGTTTAATTATTCTTCGCTAGATGCATCTAAGATTAAGAATGATCGTTTAGATATTTTGGTTCGCGTACCTAATTCTGAGCGTTATTTAACGAATCGTAAAGCAATAAAAGTACCGACGGAATTGATTGGTGGAGCAACAATTGTAGATTCTACTTCTGTTGTTACAACTGCTCCTGCGCATGTAAGCAAAGAAGCTGGAATGGTAAAATCTCTTTCAAATCGTTTTATGAATAATATTGCTAAAAAGAATTATTCTGGAGCTTTTGCTTTAACAAGAAGTGGAGAATGGTCTACGTATCAAAAATTCTCTGGAGATGATGCTATAAAGGCTTTAGAACAAGCTTCTATTAACGAAGCAAAAGTATTAGATGCTGATGAAAAAGTTGCGCTTGTTGAAGTTAGCACAAGTTTGAAAGATCAAACATCAAAGAGCTATCAAGTAACTTTAGAAAAGATAAATAATAAATGGTTTGTAGTTAATTTTAAATAATTTCAAAATCATTCCAAATAAAAAAAGCGTTCAGTAAATGAACGCTTTTCTTTTTTTATAATGTAAATGATTCTTACTGACCAGCTTCTTTTGCAGCGTCAGCTTTCATTTTTTCATTTGCAGTAATTGCAATCTCTACACGACGGTTTTGAGCGCGTCCTTCTGCAGTTGTATTATCAGCAATTGGTTCTTCTAAACCTTTTCCTTTAGATGTTAAACGAGAAGAAGAAATTCCTTTTCCTACTAAATAATCTTTAACAGATTGAGCACGTTTCTGAGATAAAGGTAAGTTGTAACCTTGTGAACCTACATTGTCAGTATGTCCTACAATTAATAAATCTGTATCAGGATATTCGTTGAAAACTTCTACTAACTTATCTAAATTTGTTTTAGCAACAGAAGTTAATGAAGCTTTGTTATAATCAAATGTAACTCTTGAATTTTCATCTAAAATTAAGTTAATTCCTTCTTCAGTACGTACAACTTCTGCACCTGGTAAAACTTCCTCAATTTTCTGAGCTTGCTTATCCATTTTGTTACCAATAACACCACCGGCAGCTCCACCTACTGCAGCACCAATAACAGCACCTAAAGCAGTGTTTCCACCTTTACCAATGTTATTACCTAAGATACCACCAATAACACCTCCAGCAACAGCACCAATACCAGCACCTTTTTGTGTGTTATTTGCATTCTGTACCGCCGTACAAGAAGACATAATAAATGATCCACCTAATACGATTGCAGCTATTTTTGTATTTAATTTTTTCATAATTTTTAAGTTTAATTGATTAACGTTGGAATGTATAAATTACTTGAGCAATTTTACCATTCGCATTTACATCTTGAACTAATCGCATTGAATTCGCATCAACTTGATCAACTCTCATTTTGTATCCAGCAGTATTTTGCTTTGCTTTGATTCCAGTAACATCCTTAAATGTAAAGTATGTTGTTGAACCATCTTGAACTAAGTTCCAAATAATGTTTGCCGTTCCAGCAGGACAGTCACCACCACCATTATTGAAAGTGTATGTTCCTTTTTTATTGTTTTGTACTAAATTCCATGTAGAACCTTCAAAACATTCTGGATTTGCAGTATCAAAAACTTTTGCAACAGTTTCGTTCACTTTTACATTTCCTTGAACTTCGTTATTTGATAACCCCGAATAGTCAACAGTAGTTAATGTCCAAGCACCACGTACTTCTTTTCCTGTTTCTATTGTTTGTTTAGCAGTTGTTGTAGATGCACAAGAACTTAATAATGCTGTTGCGCAAATTCCAAATAATAAAATACCTTTTTTCATAGCTTTTACCTTATTTATTATACTTTTCGTCTAAAAAATGGCTTCTATAAATTAGTTTTAAATCAATATTTTTAAAAATCAATACAAAGATTCATTTCTGATCAAAAAAGTCTTTTAAAACGCTTTATTTTAGTTTTCGACTTTGATTGTATAGATTAAAGATGAATATTGACCAGTTTTCTTTGCTAATGAGTTTGATTTTAATCCAACTCGAATTGCATTCAAAAATCCCAATTTATTTCCCTTATATTTTTCAGATAGTAGACTCACATAAAACGAATCTAACTTCATGGGATGTATAGATTCAATTTTCATACCAAAGTTGCTAAATAACTTGTGCATGCTGGTCTCTGTGAAATGCCATAAATGACGAGGTACATCATATGCTGCCCAATGTTCACCATAATAATTAGCATCATACGATTGATGATTTGGAACAGCTATTACTAAGGTACCACTTTTTGTTAAATGATTCTTAAGTTGAGTAATTATTTCATTCAAATTTGGAATATGTTCTAAAACATGCCACAGCGTAATTACATCAAATTTTTCATTTGTTTGTTCTAATTCTGTAGAAGTAACTTTTTCTATACCAATTTTACTTTGTGCAATTCTTCGTGCTGAATCATTTGGCTCCATTCCCAAAACATCGTAACCATTTTTTTGTAGATGTTCTAAAAAATCACCAACACCACAACCATAGTCTAATACTTTTTTACCTTTTGCAATCTTATTAATCAAGTTTAATTTATCATTTAAATTAATTGATTTTGCAATTTGATAAAAACGTTCAAAGACAGATTTTTTTCCATCGGTGTGCGAAATGTAATTTTTACTTTCGTAATATTTACCTAAATTTTCGATAGGTTGGGGGAGAGTGTATAAAACTCCTGTTTTCGAATCTTCAAAGATCTCGAAGTTTTCACCTGTCAAAAAATAATCTTTTAAACTTAATTTCTTAACACCAGAAAATCCTTCAAAAGAAGGATTTTCTTGAGATGTTTCACGTGGAACATTTTCCATATTATCTTCCCATGTAAATTAATAATACACTAATATCTGCCGGCGAAACTCCACTTATACGTGATGCTTGCGCTACAGTAGCAGGTCTTATTTTGGTTAATTTTTGTCTTGCTTCAATTGACATCGATCCAAATGTATTATAATCAATATTTGTCGGAATTTTTAAATTCTCTAATCGGTGTAATTTATCAGCATTCTGTTGTTCTTTTTTGATATAACCTTTGTATTTAATCTGGATTTCTGTTTGTTCCAGCTCTTCCTGATCATAGTTATTTTCTTCTACAAATTCTTTTACACGATTCAATCTTGTAAAGTCTGTAAGTTTTAATTCTGGACGAGTAATAACCGAAATCATTTTGTTTGGTTGTTTCAAAAGTGTACCTTCTCGTTCTTCAATAACGTCATTGATCTCTTGTGGTTTTACTGAATTTTCTTCAAAATAGTTCACAAGCTTTTCAGCCTTGTCAAACTTTTCTTCCATTCTTTTTAAACGATCTTCAGATGCTAAACCAAGTTCAAAACTCTTTCTTGTTAAACGTTCGTCTGCATTATCTTGTCTCAATAAGATACGATATTCTGCACGAGACGTAAACATTCGATAAGGTTCTTCTGTACCTTTTGTAATTAAATCATCGATTAAAACACCAATATAAGCTTCGTTGCGATTTAAGATAAACGGTTCTTTTCCTTGAATTTTTAAAACTGCATTTATACCAGCCATTAAACCTTGGGAAGCAGCTTCTTCATAACCTGTTGTTCCATTAATTTGACCAGCACAATACAAGTTGTCAACTATTTTAGTTTCTAATGTATGTTTAAGTTGTGTAGGTGGGAAGAAATCATATTCTATAGCATAACCAGGACGTAATATTTTTGCATTTTCAAAACCTGGAACAGAACGTAAAGCTCTTGCTTGAATATCATCTGGCAAAGAAGTTGAGAAACCATTGATGTAGAATTCCATCGTGTGCCAACCTTCAGGTTCAGCAAAAATTTGATGACGATCTTTATCTGCAAAACGATTAATCTTATCTTCGATAGATGGACAATATCTTGGTCCAGTTGATTTAATTGTTCCGTTAAACATTGGAGAACGATCAAAACCTTCACGTAATAAATCGTGAACTTCTTGATTTGTATAAGTAATCCAGCAAGAACGTTGTTTGGTTAATTTTGGTGTATTTGTATATGAGAATTTCGAAGGATTTTCATCACCTGGTTGTTCAACCATTTTCGTATAATCAATAGAACGACCATCAACTCGCGGAGGAGTTCCAGTTTTCATTCGTCCAGCTTCGAAGCCTAAATCTACTAATTGTTCCGTAATTCCGAATGCAGCTGATTCTCCCATACGACCACCACCAAATTGTTTTTCTCCAATATGAATCAAACCATTTAAGAATGTACCATTTGTAAGTACAACAGCTTTTGAACGGATTTTCATTCCCATAGCAGTAATTACACCACAAACTTTACCATTCTCAATGATTAGGTTTTTCACCATATCTTGGAAGAAGTCAACATTTTCTGTTCTTTCTAAAGATAGTCTCCACTCTTCTGCAAAACGCATACGATCGGACTGCGCACGCGGTGACCACATGGCAGGACCTTTTGAAAGATTCAACATCTTGAATTGAATCGCAGTTTTGTCGGTAATTATACCAGAGTATCCACCTAAAGCGTCAATCTCGCGAACAATTTGTCCTTTTGCAATTCCACCCATAGCAGGATTACAAGACATTTGCCCGATTGTTTGTAAGTTCATTGTAACTAGAAGTGTTTTTGCTCCTAAATTGGCTGCTGCGGCTGTTGCTTCTGCACCAGCATGTCCGCCACCAACTACAATTACATCATATTCTGATTGAAATATCATTTGATTTGTAAACTTATTTTTCTTGTTAAAATAATAAATGTTCCACGTGGAACATTATGCATTTAGATAATGACTAAATGTTGCTAAATACTGATCTTCTTTAGAAGTCATTAATTCTTTCTCGTCTGGCTCTTTATCTAAATAGCCTGCGAAATGTAACGTTCCATGAATGATAACACGTGCTAATTCATTTTCAAAAGTTACCTTGTTTTGCTCTGCATTATCTTTAATTCGTTCTATACTTATAAAGATATCTCCCATCAATTCATCTTTTACAGAATTATCAAAACCGATAACATCTGTATAATAATCGTGATCTAAATATTGACGATTAATTTGAAGTAAGTATTCATCATCACAGAAAATATAGTTTAATTCTTCTATCGTTTTTCCTTCGTTCTTCATACTTTCTACGATCCAATCTATCCATGTTTGAGCATCTTTTAGCTCAAAATCTGTTTCGTAAAATAATTCTATCATTGCTCTAAAACCAGTAACCTAAACTTAAATTAAATAATCCTTTTTTTGTGTAAGGCGAATAACTCCAAATGAAATTTAAAGGACCTAATGGACTATCATAACCATAGGTAACGCCATATCCAAGATATTTGTAATCTGTTAAACTTAGTTGCTCAAATCGATCTGTAATATTTGCAATATTCATAAAAAGACTTGTGTAATGATTTTTCAAAATTCGAGCTTGTAAATGTGATCCAAAAATTAATTGATTATCGCCAATAGCAGAACCAAATGGAAGACCATAAAACTTAGAATAATTAAAAAAATCTTGTTCAACATAACCTCCTAAAAAATACTTTTGAGGCATTGTTACATTATCATTAAAAAAGGTTCCAAAGTTAGCAGTAAATCTGTAACTTAGGAAATTATTTAACGGAAAATTTGCTTCTAAACTAGATTCTAACAAATAGTTATTTTCGAATCCATTTACATTAGAATCAAATATATACTTGAAAGTTCCATCAAATTTTAAACCACTTCGTGCAAAATTGGCATTATTACGATTATCAGCCTTTATATATCCATAAGCTTTCCAATAATAACCTTCCGTTTTTGCAGGAAAATCATCATTTGCTTGAATATAATTATTGGTGAAAACTTTGGTGTATTGATGTTCTAATCCAACTCCGATAGCATATTTTTCTTTCAAAGTAGACTGAATGTACAATTGATTGATGTACTCTCGGAAATTGTAGTTTACTTTTTTATAAATATTATCTTGTTGAAAGAAGTTTCTTAAGTCAATTTCTTTATCAAAATAGTGTGAAAACGAGTTGAACCCTATACTTGGATAGTAACCATTATCAATGAAAAAATTGACATTATATCGAGCATAATCACCTACAACAACATCTGCTGATAAAATAGAGTTTTTAAGAAATAAATTCTTTGAAGTGAAATTCAAAAGAAGCCCAGTTTTGAATAAGTCGTCGTAATGCAAGCCAAAACGAATGGATTGTTTGGTCTTATTTTCTTGAACATTTAAGGTTAAAATATTCTCATTTTCGTCAAGTTCAGAAATTTTATAGGTGATATTATTGAAGTTTCCAGAAGCGTATAACTTCGAAATTCCATTCTTTAAATCGTCATATCTGATTAGTTCAGGAGTTCGAATCCCTAATTTTCCTTCAATATAATTTTCGTTATAATTTTTTAAACCATCAACTTTTATATCTTTCACCAAAACATAATCATCCAACTTTATTTCATTTCTCGTCTTGTTAATTGCGTTTTGTTTTTTTGCAATTTCTTTTAATTGATCCGAAACTTTATCACCTGCAATTAATCCTTTTTTGTAGATAGAATCAACATCCTCAAAACTTGTTACAGCATATTCTTTTAATTGAGGTTTAATCAACAAATCAACCATTTTCATTTGTTCATTTGTCTTTTTAACGATACTCATTGTCATAATTTGACTCAAAATATCAATTGCAGAATTTAGTTCGTCACGCTTTTGTAATCCATCACCTAACTCGACTCCGATGATAATGTCAGCACCCATTTCTTTCACCTCTTTTACAGGAAAATTGTTTACAACACCACCATCTACATACATTCTGCCATCAATTGTTACAGGATCTAACATTGTAGGATAAGCACCCGAAGCCAAAACAACACGCGGCAAAAAGCCTGAACGAAAAACTTTTTCTTCCCCCGTTTCGATATCAGTTCCGATACAAACAAATGGTGTAGGAAGTTTGTTAAAATCATCAATGTCATGAACTGGACGGAACAAATATGTTAATAAATCTAGCGGACCTTGCCCTTTAGATATAGCGTTTGGAATCGTTAATCTGAATTTATCAAAAGGTAATTCTAAAATGTATTTTTCTTTGTATGATTTCTCAAAAAAGGGAATTTCAGCACGATCTTTATTTTGCGTTATAAGTGAAGAAATATCCAATTGATGCATTATCTTCTCCAATTCATCAGGCGTGTAACCCGCAGCGTATAAACCACCAATAATAGCGCCCATACTTGTTCCGCCAATGTAATCAATCTTAATTCCTGCTTCTTCAATTTTTTTTAAAGCACCAACGTGTGCATAACCCTTTGCTCCACCACCGCTCAACACAACACCGACTTTTAATCGTGTCGAATCATTCTTAACTTCTTGAGCGAAAGAAAGACTTGAAATGAATAGTAAAAGAGCGAAAAATTTGCGCATAAGTTTATCTTAATTGTGGAATAAAGATAAGGATTTATTTTGCGTATGAATGAATGATAATTAATTTGATGGAAGTTTAAACTAAAATAAAAAGAGCTACTTTTCAGTAACTCTATCTGTATATTATTCTTTGTAATAAACGCGTTTTATACGTTGGGAAACCGAAGTCAAGACTTCATAAGGAATTGTTCCCAACCACTCGGTAACATCAGCTAAAGTTGGCGAGTTTCCAAAAATAGTTACTTCGTCACCTTCTTTGCACGGAATATCGGTTACATCAACCATCATCATATCCATACAAATAGTTCCGGTAATTGTAGCCAAATGTCCATTAATTCCCACTTTTCCTTTTCCGTAACCAAGCGAACGGCGAATTCCGTCTGCATAACCAACAGGTAAAGTTGCAATTTTGGTATGACGCTCCGCTGTAAAACGGCGACCGTAACTTACAGTTTCGCCTTTCTCAATCTCTGAAATCTGAGAAATTACCGTTTTGAAACGCACAACAGGTTTCAAATATTTCTCCATAAAATCAGTATATTCAGAGTAGCCATACATCCCGATTCCTAAACGAACCATGTCATATTGATGCTCACCATACGCCACAATTCCAGGAGAATTTAATGCATGTTTGATAGGTTTTATGTTTAACGCAGTTGTAATTGCCGCATAACTGTTATCAAAACGATTCAATTGATATCTCGCATAATCTTCTTCTTCTGGCATATCGGCAGTTGCTAAATGCGTGAAAATTGAGCGAATATAGACATGCGAATTATCTTTTAGAATGGCAATTAATTCTTCGAAATCATCTTCGTGAAAGCCAAGACGATTCATACCTGTTTCCATTTTTAAGTGAATTGGATAAGGCGAAGAAATCTGTTTTTCTTGTAGTTTCTGAATAAATAATTTCAAGACACGCAAACTATAGATCTCTGGCTCTAATTGATAATCGATAACCGTAGAATAACTACTTTGCTCTGGATTCATGACGATGATTGGAACAGTAATTCCAGCCTCGCGCAATTCTTTTCCTTCGTCTGCAATTGCTACGCCCAAGAAATCTACACCGTTATTTTGTAAGGTATTTGCCACTTCAAAACTTCCTGTTCCATAACTGTTCGCTTTCACCATGCACATCAATTTTGTGGTAGGTTTTAGCAATGAGCGATACACATTTATATTCTCGATTAGGTGTTGCAAATTAATTTCGAGAACAGAATCGTTGGAACGAGTTTCTAATTCATTCGAAATTTTTTCTAATTTGAACGGACGAGCGCCTTTTAATAAAATAGCTTCGTTGTCGACATGCTGATGTTTGAATTGTTCTAAAAATTCTTCAGTCGAATTGAATGAACGAACATAAGATTCGAATAAATGCTTGAACTGAGAAATTTTTTCTCCAATCAAAACAATTTCATCAAAATGATAAGGGTTGACTAAATCGGCTGCTTGTTGATATAAATCTTCGTCAGACAAGTTACTTTGTAAAATGTCCGTCAACACCAACGATTTTTTATCGCGAGGTTGTTGATTTAACACATTTAGACCAATTTTTAATGAATTTAGATCAGAATTGAAGGTATCATTAATTAAAATTGAATGATTAATCGCTTCTTTAATTTCCAAACGCATTTCGATTGGTAGAAGCTGATTGAATTCGTTTTTAAGCTGCTTGTAATCAATATTTAAACTGATTAAAGTCGTTAAGCAAATTAAACTATTTTTAATCGAAGCATCATCGATAAAAGGAATCGAATAGGTAAATTCTTCTTGATTATGTAAAATAGAAATTTGTGTATTGGTCTGATTACTTAGTATTTGCTTGATTTGTACAGTGGCAGAATTGGAGTAACCATATGTATATTTATCTATTTTTGCTAAATGTTGAGTTTCAAGAATAGCTTGAAGAACTTTTTCATTGTCGATATTGAAAACTAATTTTTCTACGTTCGAAAATAATTTTAGTTTTTCCTGAATCAATTCATCTTGATTTTTGAAATTTTCTAAATGCGCTTCTCCAATTTTTGTTAACACACCAATTGTGGGCTGAATAATTTCTTCGAGATTTTGCATTTCATTTGGTAAAGAAATTCCAGCTTCGAAAATACCCAAATCGTTTTTCTCCTCCATTTGCAAAACAGAAAGCGCTGCTCCGAATTGAGAATTGTAACTTTTTGGACTACGAACAATCGAGAATTTTTTCCATAACAATTGATTCAACCATTCTTTGACAATCGTTTTTCCATTGGAACCGGTAATTCCGATCACTGGAAAATGAAATTGTTTACGATGAATTTTTGCCCAATTTTGCAATGCAAGAAGTGGATTTTCGACTTCGATAAAATTTGCATTCGGAAAATTAGTCAACGCTTTTTCGACCACGAAGTTTCGAATTCCTCTTTGATAAGCATCTTGTAAATACAAATGTCCATCTTTTTGGTTTCCGTGAAAAGCAAAGAAAATTCCGTGCGTTGGATTGACGATCATCCGAGAATCAAAGAATATTTGGTCAATGATTTCGTTTTCATTTCCAATCAAAGTACCATTGATGATACTTGCTATTTGATGTAGATTATAACTTTTCAACTTTTTGTTTGTTGTGTTCTTCCCAAAAAGCCGCACGGCTTAAAGGTTCATATTCTAGTACTTCGCCAAGTTCTACAAGGCGATCACTGTCTATTTTACGGTGCGAATAATTGGCTAAATTTCCTGTACGAACGCAGATTGCATGAACTTTTGTAATGTATTCTGCTGTTGCTAATAGGTTAGGCATTGGTCCAAAAGGACGACCTTTAAAGTCCATATCTAATCCTGCAACAATAACACGTTTTCCTTGATTAGCTAATTCGTTGGCAACTTCTACGATTCCGTCATCAAAAAATTGAGCTTCATCAATTCCCACAACATCACAATCGTCTGCTAATAGTAAAATGGCAGAAGAATACTCGACAGGAGTAGAATTGATAGAATTTTGATTGTGCGAAACAACTTCGCGATCTGCATAACGTGTATCAACAGTAGGTTTGAAGATTTCGACACGTTGCTTGGCAAATTCAGCACGTTTTAGGCGGCGTATAAGTTCTTCAGTTTTACCAGAAAACATTGAGCCACAGATGACTTCTATCCATCCACTTTTTTGATGATGATTAAAGGTATTTTCGAGGAACATAATTCAAATAATTTGGTTTAAAATGTAAAAACAAATTTACGGAATAAATTAGATGAGAAATGTAAAAATATATGAAGATGTTTTTATAAGAAAAGGAAGAAAGTTGCGTTTTGGAAATAGTATAAATGCGAATAGATTATATTGTTAAAAATAAATTTCATAAAAAGTTGAGTTAATTTGCAGAATGAAAGTTAGAAATATTAAGGTTAATTATTTGTTGAATATCACAAGAACTCTTGTGACGACTTTGATTGGCTTAATAATTTTCCCCTATATAAACAGAGTTTTAGGTGTTCAGAATATTGGGAAGTATGAGTATGCAAATTCTATTATAACTTATTTTTTACTTTTTTCGGCTCTAGGAATTCCAATGTATGGGATTAGAGCAATAGCAAAAGTGAGAGATAATTTGGAGCAACGCACAAAAGTATTGGTAGAGTTAATGATTATTTTGATAATTGTTACTTTGATTTCATATATGGCGCTTTTTACTTTAATGTATTTTTTACCAATATTATCTGTTTATCAATATATTATTTTGGTATTGTCTCCTTCAATTTTATTTACAAATTTAGGTGTTGAGTGGTTTTATCAAGGTGTTGAAGATCAGAAGTATATAACAATCAGAACTATTGTTGTGAAACTGATTATGTTATTACTTGTTTTTCTTTTAGTTACATCAAAGGAAGATTACATTCTTTATGGTTTAATTATAACATTATCTATTGTTGTATCTAATATTTTTAATTTGTTTTATCTCAGAAAATATATCGACTTAAGTTCTGTAAAATTTAAGGATTTAAAGTATAAAGCACATTTACAAGGGATATTAACTATTTTTTTGGCAACAATATCAATTAGTATTTATCTACAATTAGATAATACTTTGTTAGGATATTTTGCAGGAGATAAACATGTGGGAGTTTATTCGACAGCAAATAAATTGGTTCGTTTTGCAATACTTTTCGTCACAACACTTGGCTCGGTCATGTTACCAAGATTATCTTATTTGTATGAGAATAAACAATACGATAATTATAGAATTTATTTAGATAAAACACTAAAATATATTCTATTCTTCTCAGTTCCGGCAAGTTTAATCATTTTTAGTTTATCTAAAGAAATTATATTTATAATGGCAGGGAATGAATTTGTTGAAGCCATTCTTCCCATGCAAATATTATCATTTTTAGTTTTTATTGTAGGTATAGCTTACTATTTAGCTTTTATGGTGTTATATCCGCAGGGAAAAGAAAAATATTACACAATAATTGTATTTATTTCTGCCTTGATAAGTTTTGGTTTAAACCTTATTTTTATTCCAAAATACCAAGAGATTTCAACGTCTTTAATTGCGTTATTAGTAGAGATTTTTGGAGTTGTATTGATGTTAATTTTGACTAGAAAATTTTTAGTAGAAACGAGGGCTTTTAATCGAACAAACTTAAATTATTTCTTTGCTGGAGGAGTTTTAACTGGTATAATATATTTAGTTACGCAACTTGATATTACAAATTTTTTAACAATAGTTTTCTCTCTATTGTTCGGAGGTTTAGGTTATTTAATCTCTTTATATTTACTGAAAGATCAAATTGTGTTAGAGTTAATGAATGATCTATCAAAACGAATAAAAAAAGTATAACTTATGGATGTTTCAGTAATTATAGTGAACTATAACACAACTCAATTAATTATTGATTGTATTGAAACTATTTATGAACATACAAAAGACGTTAATTTTGAAATTATTGTTGTAGATAATAATTCACCAAACCGTTCAATAGAGAAATTAAATGATATTTTTCCTTATGTTAAATTGATTTTAAATGATAAAAATAGTGGTTTCGGAGCAGCAAATAATCTAGGAAATAAGTATGCAATTGGTAAATATTTGTTTTTATTGAACTCGGATACATTGCTGATTAGTAATGCGATTTTTGATTTCTTTCAGTTTATGGAAAAAAAACCTGATGCAGGAATTTGTGGAGGAAATTTATTGACAAAAGATTTACAACCAAATATGTCATTTCTTCGTATAAAACCAAGCTTGTTAGTTAAAATAAATGAACTTTTTTTCGGTTTAATATTAAGATTTATTTATATAGATAATTGGAGTTTTGCACATCAAGAACAGGTTTTAGAAATAAATGGATTCGTTTCTGGAGCAGATTTTTTTGTAAAAAAAGCGCTTTTTGATCAAGTAGGTGGATTTGATGAGGACTTTTTTATGTATTTTGAAGAAGTTGAGTTAACACATCGAATAGAAAAGCTTAATTATAAATCATTTATCTTACCTTCTGTTAAAATTATTCATTTAGAAGGTGGGTCAACTTTTACAGAAAATAAAGCTAATTGGCAGAGAGAAAGTCAAAAATTATATTTTCAAAAAACAAAACAGAAATATTATAAAGCTGTTGTAGTTGTAGACAAGTTGATTAATTTTAAGAAAAAATTAAAAAATAGTATAAAAAGATAATTTACAATGAACAATAATCAAGATAAAAATCAAGAAATTGATTTAGTTTACTTATTTCGAAAGATTAAAGAATTATTTTTTAATATAGGTTTATTGATTTATAAATCTATCCGTTTCTTAAAAAAGAATTTTATCATTATTTCAGGTTTAATAATCATTGGTTATGCCATAGGATATTTTGTAGAAAGGTCATTTTCTCATCATGAAAATTCTGAACTTTTAGTGGCTCCAAACTTTAAAAGTGTTGATTATTTGTACAAAGAAATAGAAATAATCAATAGTACTAAACATGCTTATAAAGAGTTAGAAGGTTTGGTAAAGGTAAGTGTAAAACCAGTTTATTCAATTGATGATTTGCTTTTACATTCTGGTTCTGATAGTGAACAAAAGCAACTCTTTGTGAATTCTTATTTTGAAAATAGTGAAAAAATCAAAAAAGAAATGTCAGATGATAATTTAAAATCCCTTTTTAATTATCATATAATCAGTTTTGAAACAAATAATAATGAATCGTCAAAAAGAGTAGGCGATTATATTCTTCAAAAATTAAATAGAAGTTCTTACTTCGATCAAAAAAAACAGTTTGAACAGAAAAATTTAATTGAGAAGAAAAAACAGTTGGCTGTGTCTATAGATCAAATTAATAATCTATTAAATAGTCTAGGAAATACAACTTTAAAAGATGAAAAAGGAGTTAATATTAACACTTATAGTGAGTTAAGTAAGTTAGTTGATACAAAGAGTTTATATGTAGATCAATTATCTGATGTTGATACACAAATTTTACAATCAAAATCGACAATTTATTTGATAAAAGAATCTCTTAACATCGAAAAAGTTACTAGTTTATCTAACAATTATAAATTGATTTTTCCAACAATACTATTACTTTGCTTTGCTTTATTCAACTGGTATCGATTCTTAAAAAATAAATATCACCAATACATTTAAAGGAAATTAAGATCCATGATATCTGTCGTTATTCCATTATATAACAAGGAAAAAAGTATAGAAAACACATTAGATTCTGTCCTGCATCAAAGTTTTGAAAATTTTGAGATTTTAGTGATCAATGATGGTTCTACAGATAATAGTGCTAATGTTGTTAAAAGTATTGCAGATACAAGAATTAGATTAATAGACAAGGAAAACGGAGGAGTTTCGTCTGCAAGAAACTTAGGAATACAAAAAGCAAAGTACGATTGGATAGCCTTTTTAGATGCTGATGATTATTGGTTTAATGACCATTTAGCAAATGCTGCAAAAGTTATCAAAAATTTGAATAATGTTTTTGTTATTTCGACAGGTTTTGGTAGAGCGAAGAAGGATAGAAATATTTTCAAAAAATTTCATGTCGATAAAGATGGGTTCTATGATTTTTTTGAAGCAAGTTTAGAGATTGATTTCGCAACAAATAGTTCAGCAATATTTTTCAATAAAAAGAGATTTCAAGATTTTTATTTTGATGAAAAATTGACAAAAGGAGAGGATACACGATTTTGGGAAAACTTAGGAAAAGAAGAGATGTTTTATTTTATATCAGATATAACATCGTTGTATATAGATGATGCTGAAAATAAAGCGATTTATAGACATCACGATCTAAATAATACACACACTTTTACATTAAACACAGAAAATATTGTATTAAATCATCAAAAAAAATATTACAAACGTTTGATTTCAAATTCAATCTTTTTGGTTGTCAGAAAAGAAGAAAAATTGAGCGATATTCTAAAAATTTATAGAAAACATGCTCATTTTCTTGGATTGATTGGACCTTTCGATTTTGTATTTCATGTTTTTAAAAAGAAAATAATCAAGTAGCAATGTGTTTTTTATCTATCATCGTTCCTGTTTATAATGTAGAAAAGTATATTGAAAAATGTATTTTAAGCATTATTGATCAATCTTTTCAAGACTTTGAACTTATTCTTGTAAACGATGGAAGTAAAGATAACTCAATTCAAATTGCTGAAAAATTATTAATAAATAGAGAACAGGTTGGTATCCTTCATCAAGAAAATAAAGGACAATCTGTTGCCCGAAATCTTGGTTTACAAAAAGCGAAAGGAAAATATATATTTTTTATTGATAGCGATGATTTTTTATTAAGTAACGACGATTTAAAATTATTAGTAAAGCACATCGAAAACAATAACTTTCCTGATTTAGTTTTGCACGAAGAAACGCGTATTTATAATAATGAAGTTATACATTACGAGAATAATATTAATGATACAAAATCTATCCGATCAGGTGATTTTATTAAAGATTTGAGAGTTTTGATCTTTAATGAACTATTTGTAGCAAGCCCGTGGGATAAAATCATAAAAAGAGAAATTTTACTTAATAATCAACTTTTTTTTCCTGAAGGTTTAAAATCAGAAGATATGATTTGGACAAGTAATTTGATACCGTTTATTTGTAATTATAGTTGTTTTGAACGCTCAATTTATGGTTACAGAAAAAACGTTTCAGATTCAATTACTAAATCAATCAATGAGCAACATTTGATGGATATTGTCTTTATGCTAAAAGGTGTTTTAGTAAAGCAAATACCTTCAAATGATCACGTGTATGAAGCTTTTTGGGCTGAGCATTACGTTTTTCTTTTGATGAATTCTGATTGCATTAAACTGAATAAAAATGAGTTCTGGGAATTTATTAAAGAGAATAAATTTTTAATTCAAAAAGATTACACCAAAAACGTGAATAAAGTGTATAAATTTAAAGAAATAGTCGGTTTTAAAATCACGACGAAATTGCTTGTTTTGTTTAGAATCGTCAATAATTTTAATAGAAAACATCAATTAATTCATGAATAAAATACAATTTATATTACTAGTTGTAGTCTGTATTTTATTTGGATTATTTTTTCCATCTATTTTACCAGAAAAATTTTATTTTGATGCAAAACATATTATTACAGATCCTTATAATGAAAAAGGTCTATTAGGAAGTTATCCGTTTACCATGTTTTTTTATTGGATAACGGGTTTAGGCAAATTACCTTTCGGGTTAGTTGCTCTAATTCAATTACCTTTTTTGTTTTTATTACTTTGGATTATTGGAATCCCTAATAAGTTTGCTCAGTTTAATATTAAAAACCTACTTATCTATTTATCCTTTATTATGGTTGTTATTTTTATAGGTCAGCCATCAAAAGAGTTTATTACATTTATTTTTGCCGCAATAATAGTCTATATTTTTCAATACAAACACTTTTCATTAGGTGTTTCCATCTTATTTTCAACGCTATTTTTTATCGTTTTCGGAGGTTTTTTCCGACCATATTTTGCCTTTATACCTTTTGTCGCATTTGCTATTTATTTAATAACTCAGATTAGGTTTACGAATCGTTGGATTTTATCCTTAACGTTCGGTATTTTTACGATAATACTCTTTTCACTTGTTTATAAAATTGGAAAAGGAGAATATTTTTCTGAAATGTCTCGTGAATTTATCAATGAAATTAGAATAAATTCTGGAGACGAAAATGCAGATACTATGATTGTATCTCCAATACCTGTTACCAATTTTTTCACCGAAGCTTTTGCTACATTTTATGGTTTTGTTACGGTGAATTTTCCCGTTAATGCTCTGCGGTTTTTTTACAAACCTCAAGTAATGGCCTTTGTTGTTTGGCAAATTTTATTGACTTGGATTGTGATTATTCGCTTCGGATATTTACTAAAAGCTTATCCCAATCAAAAGAAAGATCTCTGGTTAATGTGTTTATTATTGGCTTATTTTATTAGTCAAGGTGTTTTTGAGCCAGATTTAGGTTCAGCTGTTCGTCATAAAATCGGGATTTTGCCGTTAATATATTATTTATTTTATTACGATGATTTCAAAAAAGAAGTTTGATGTAATCAACAACATCTTAATAGTTAGTGTATTATCAACGATTTTTTTTCGCCCAATTTGTACGATACTTATCTTTGTTTATGCACTTTTTAATCTAGTTAATTTAAAACATCTAAAATTTGAGAAGAAAATTCTTCCTTATTTTTTTGTGTTGATTATTCCATTCGCTTTAGAAATTATTTTTCTTTGGAATAATATTGGAGCCTCAAATCTCTTTAAACCAATAGAAAAAGTATTGTCTTTCCTTATTTTTCCTTTGTTTATACTACTAAGTTACAAAAGCTACAATTTGTATAAAATAGCAGATTATTACCGAAAAATCACGACAGTTTTAATTATCTTTTTAATGATTCGTTTCGTAATTATTGCGCCAGATTTTGTAGCAAAGTATTTGAATGGAAATGATCTTTGGGAAATGGGGTATGTTTTTACAAACAGTTTTGGTAATCATGCACCAGGTGTTAATATGAAAGTTGCTTTTTTAGTCATATTAAATCTATATTTTGCGTTAACTCAGTTTCCATCCAAAAAAGTAGCGAACTTTTTGTATTTAACAGGAAGTATAATCGCTTTATTAATCATTAATACAAGACTTTCTTTGGGAAGTTGTATAGTTTGTTGCTTATGTTTATTTATTGCTTTTGCTGTGAAAAAGTATAAAGCAAAAGCTGTTTATTTTGTTGGAATTTTCACGGTTTTGATTGGAGTAATTCTAGCTGTTTTTTTTACTGTTAATCCGTATATGAAGGAAAAGTATACTAAAGTAACTTTTGCCAATATGGATAAAATTGGGAAATTAGATGAGGTCGAAAATCCAGATGGCGTATTACACAATGCATTGGTAACAAGAGTTACAATTTGGAAAACTGCTATTGAATTGGGAAA
The DNA here is from genome assembly GCF_030005555.1 of Empedobacter sedimenti. Taxonomy (GTDB): domain Bacteria; phylum Bacteroidota; class Bacteroidia; order Flavobacteriales; family Weeksellaceae; genus Empedobacter; species Empedobacter sedimenti. The sequence goes on from NZ_JASCQG010000006.1 coordinate 63,134, forward strand.
TAAAGAAGCTATTTTTGGATATGGTTCTGCCAAAGCAAAAGATGAGTTGTTTCGTTATTATGAAGAAACGAATCAACAATTTTTAACAAAATATCAATTTCCAGTTCATAATCAGTTTATTGATTATTATTTGAGGTTTGGAATAATAGGATTTATGGCGTTGCTTTATTTTTTTGGAGATGTTTTCAGAATTTCAATTCTATCTAAAAATGCTATTGCATTTTGTTTTACTCTCAATTTTTTCTTCTCAAATTTATTTGATGATTTTCTCCTGCGTTTTGATGGAATAGTCTTTTGTACAGTATTTATATCGTTGTTTTACGCTTATTATTTAGTTCATTTAAAGAAGAATAAATTTGGATAAGCGAGTTGAAGTTTTTTTCGTTATCGAATTTGCTTTTGCAAATTTCAAAAGCATTTTCGCCCATTTCAAATCGTGTTTTTTCATTTTCAAGTTGTTTGAAATAAGGTTTTAATTCTTCAATATTTTCAAACAAAAAACCATTTACACCATGTACTACAATATCTTTGTTTCCAATGATATTGGTTGCAACAATTGGTTTTCGGAACGCCAAAGCTTCAAGTAAAGCGATAGGCAAACCTTCCCATAGCGAAGTTTGCAAAATAGCATCTATTCTATTCAATTGTTCGTAAACTTCGTCGCTGTTAAACATCCAACCAGTAATTTCTATATTTGGAGCAGTAATCTGAGCATTTAAGTCACCATCACCAATCCATATAAAATTATAATCAGGAAATCGAAGGGCAATTTCATTGAATAGAGTAGGATTTCTGGCAAATGTAATACGACCAACAAGTCCAAAAGTCAACGTTTTATTCGTAGATCCCTTGCTTTTTTTCTCTAATTCGGAAAGATTGATTCCGTTTCGAATCATTAGAGCTTTGCCTAAGGTTTTAGCTATTTCAAATTCTGTATCACCGCATGCAATTGTTGTTCCTCCGAAGAAAGTTTGCGTGTATTTCTCGATGTTTTTTAGAATAGATTTTGAGTTTTTAGATAAGTCTTTTCTTAAAAATGAATAGCCATGTGGTGTATAAAATAATTTGTGTTTTTTGAAAGAAATAAAACTTGCCCATCGTCCAATTACACCAGCTTTTGATGAATGTAAATGCACTACATCAGGGTTTATTTGTCTAATAAGTTTAGCTAATTGATAAGTTGATTTTAAGTCTTTAATTGGATTCAAGTTTTTGACCATTTCAACTTTTATTAACTCAACTTTGCTACCAAAATCTTCTTTTATTTTTTCAGGTATTATTTCGTTTCGTTTATCGTTGTAGATGATAATTGTCTCGTGCTCTTTCGTTATTTCGTCTTGACTAAAAAAAGAACTCAATCCATTAAAATAAGTGTAAACACCACCACCCAAAGCTTCAACAACATGTAAGATTTTCAAAATTTAATAGACTTGTATTTGTAAGACTTCTTTTTAAAACGATAATTCTCTGATAAAATTATATCGATATTATCAAGACTCAATATACTAAAATGATTAAAATCGAGTTTAATTAGGAGAAAAAGATTTTGTATTGTTAAACTTATAGAATGTTCAAATTTAGATTTATTCATGTAAAAAATATATTGATTGTACTTGACATTTCAATCTTATTGTTACTTTTTTATCTTTTTTTGAAACTGCAATATAAGTATTTTTATAGTGTAAATTTAGTTAGTCTTCCAACTATTTCTCAGTTGTTTGACGCGCATTTTAAAGCCATATTTCTTTTGTTGATAACGTGGTTTATTATTGCAGATTACATTAAACTTTATTCCATCAAAAGACTCAATTATCTTCGAATTATTTTAAAAAAAATAATTTATCAAACCTTTTTTTTTACAATAATTGTTGTGACGATTTCTGGTTTAAAGAAGAGTGAATTATTTTCGAATAAATTGATTTTATTTCTTGCTGTAAGTGTCTTTTTTTACCTCTTAATCTCAAGATTTGCTACATTTTTTATCACTCGTTACAATTTTGATAGAGGAAGAAATCTAAAAAATATACTCATTGTTGGGCAAAATACTAATACAAAACGTTTGAAACGCATTTTGCAAGGAAGAAAACATTTTGGATATAAAATTTATGAAGTTTCTAATGAATTTAATATCGAAACCTTTCAGGATATTGTATTGAGTAATGAAATAAAAGAAGTTTTTATTTCACAAAACGGAATTAGTTCAAATAATGATGAATTAGAAATTATTCATTTCTGCGAAAATAATCATATTGTTGTTAATTATATTCCTTATTCCTTAAACAATGATTTAGTGAGTTTGGAGATAGATTATATAGACACGCTTCCTATTTTTAAAATCAAGAAATTTCCTTTGGAAGAGATCAATAATCAGTTTCTGAAATCTTTTTTTGATGTAACTTTTTCATTATTTATCTGCGTTTTTTTATTAAGTTGGTTGTTCCCGGTTTTAGCATTATTAATCAAGTTAGATTCTAAAGGTTCGGTCATTTTTAAACAAAAAAGAAGAGGGTTGAATGGAGAAGTTTTTGATTGCTATAAATTTAGAACGATGCGAAATGACGGTACAAATTCTATAAAAGCAACTATTGTTAATGATAAAAGAATTACAAAAGTTGGTCATTTTTTAAGAAAAACAAGTCTAGACGAATTACCACAATTTATTAACGTCCTGAATGGAGATATGTCTATTGTAGGACCTCGACCGCATATGATTTCTCAAGATAATTATTATAGTGATATCATAAAAAAATATAATCTTCGTAATTACGTAAAACCAGGAATTACAGGTTTAGCACAAGTAAAGGGCTTTAGAGGAGCTGTAGATTGTGATAAAGACATGGAGGGTAGGATAGAAACTGATATTTTTTATGTCAGAAATTGGTCTATTTTATTAGATTTTCAGATTATATATCAAACAATGATTTTAATTCTCAAAGGAGATGAAAATGCTATATAATAAAAAACCCTTCATCATTTGACAAAGGGTTTCCCGAAATAATTCGAAAAATATATTTTTATACAGACATGGATAAATTATCTGTCGTATCTTTTTTCATTTTCGGTTCCAAAACTAGCGATTTTCATTAACCACCATCCCATTAATGCACATCCAACGAATGTAAATAACCATCCGAAGATAACACCAACCGGAGATAATAAATTTTCAAAAGTCCATTTGAAAATATCACCAATCGCAAAAAATAAATCAGTTATAACTCCCATATTCTAGTTTATTGCTTAATTTGCATCAAAGTTAATTAAAATGTTGGTTAATCTACTTGACAAACGAAATTTTTTTATACAGATTTTTATCATTGTACTGTTTTTTGTGCTAGGAGCAACAAATTTTAACAGTATTAATCTGAGCAATTTAGAAAAAACAGGTGTATTTCTTACTTTACTTACAATTGGTTTTGTAGGATATATCGACAATACAAACGAATTAATAAGTAAATCATCCTATCCTACCTATTTTTATATATTATGGTTAATGCCTTTTATTGGAGGATTACTGGATTACAGAATAGCAGGTAGTTTGTTACTTGTAACTTATGTAACGGCTAAATTATTATACTTTGAATCAGAAAAGAATGAGATATTCAATGCATTTGACATTGGGCTTTTCATGAGTTTCGCAATATTATTAAGTCCTCCCTTAATTTTTTTAGGATTAGTTGTATTTACGTACTTTTTAACATTAAGAGCAGTAGAACCGAAAATTCCAATTTTAGGATTTTTAGGATTTTTAGTGCCAATTCTTATTGTAGCACAAGTAAGTTATTTGTTGGACTATTATTTTATGTTCAACTTTTACAAAGAACAATTAATGTTGACAATGGTTCATTTTGAGTTGAAACAACTTTTTTTAGCTCCATTGTTCATTATATTGATTATTTCTTCAATTCATCATTTCAAGAATATAAATAAATTAACAGCGCAGAAAAAAAGAGCTTTTGTATTAGTACATTTAATGTTTTTAGCGATACTTATAACATTTGTTTTATACGGAGGAAATAATGATACTTATTTAGCATTCTTAGCATTTAGTGTAATGATTATGCTAACAAGATATTTTAGCGAAAGTAAACCCAAAATAGAGTGGTTAAACGAAGCTCTACTTTGGGTTTATATGATTTGTTTGTTACTCTATAATTTTTATGATAGAATCCCTCGATTCTTCTCCCTGATTACGGAGGTAAGTTTTTAATTCGAAATTATTTCCATCAAAAACACCGTAAGTAAAGTAATTGATCCAATCGCCCAAATTAATATGACGCGCTTTACCAATGGCAATTTCCATTGGTAAATGGCGATGTCCGTAAACAAGATAATCGTAATATTTTCTGTTCAATTGTTTGCGGCTATACATAATTAACCACTCGTTTTCAACACCAAGAAAATTGACATCTTCGTCGCCCGAAATCATTTTATTTTTTCGAGAAACAGTAATACCTAACCACATCGCTAAATCTGGATGAAGTAGATAAAAAAGGAATTGACAAACTTTGTTTGTAAACACCTTTTTCATGCGTTTGTAGCCTTTATCACCAGGACCTTTTCCATCGCCATGAACAATGAAAAACTCTTTTTCATTAATAATAAAATCTTGCTTATCACGAAAAACAATTGCATTGATTTGTTCTTCCAAATAATCTTTCATCCACAAATCATGATTTCCAACAAAAAAATAAATTGGAATACCACGATCCGAAATTTCAGATAGTTTACCTAAAACACGAACAAAACCTTTCGGAACAACATGTTTATATTCAAACCAAAAATCGAACAAATCGCCAATCAGAAATAAAACACCACAATCGTCTTTTATTTCATCAAGCCATTGTACAAACAATTTTTCGCGTACCAAGCTATCTTTCTCGTTTGGCGCACCAAAATGATGATCCGAAGAAAAATAGGCTTTTTTGCCAGCTTCTAATTGAATTTTTATTGGTTGTCCTCCGCTAACCATTCTGCGTAAGAATTATCAGTTTCATGTAATTTCAAGGCCACTAATTCGATATTCTCGGGTAATAATGGCTTTATTTTATCTACAATCCACAAAATCATATTTTCTGCAGATGGTTGATAATTTGTAAACACAACATTGTGCCCTTCTGACAATAATTTTTCACCTAAACTTTTATGAGGCGAATTTTCGTTCAATAAAATAGCGTGATCAAAAAGATTGACAATTTCTTTGTTAATAATCTTCTTCAAGTCACCAAAATCCATTACCATTCCAAGTTTCACATCGTTTATATCTTCTGATGGGATTCCCTTTATTGTAACAAATAATTTGTAAGAATGTCCGTGTATATTTTTACACTTTCCGTCGTAACCATATAAGGCATGTGCAGTTTCGAACGTAAAAGCTTTTGTAAGTCGAATGATTTTCATTAAATTTAGTACTAAACTTTAATTTGCAAAGGTAATGGAAATCAAAACAATCGTAAATTCTTTGGTTGATTTATTTTTTCCGATGCGTTGTTTGGATTGTCAAGACATCATTCAACCTTCGCAGTTTCTGTGTGTTTCGTGCAGTTCTAAGTTGCCTTTTACACATTGGCAGTTCGATCAAAATAATCATGCATTTAGTCAATTAAAAAATCTTTGTGGAGTAGAAGAAGCTTTTTCATTGCTTCATTTTAAGAGTCATAACGCAACACAAATGATTTTGCATGAGATGAAATATAGAAATCGTCCAGAAATTGGGATCGATTTAGCGCAGTTAATTAAGTTTAATTTGAGTGATTATGACGGAATAATTCCAATTCCTTTGCATCCAAAACGATTAAAAATAAGAGGTTATAATCAAGTTGAAGACTTTGCGCGAACATTGGCAGAAATCAATCAAATTAATTATTATTCGGATGGTTTAATTAGAACAAAATATAATCATTCGCAAGTGAATGAAGATAAAAAGCATCGATTAGAGAATTTGAAAGATTCGTTTCAAATCAATCCAAATCTAAAACAAGGGCACTATATTTTGATTGATGATGTCTTAACCACTGGTGCTACAATTGCTTCGGCTGTTAAACAATTTAATCTTTCAGAAAATTTTAAGATAAGTGTAATAACCATTGCTTGTGCTTAATAACAAGCTTTTTCTTAACTTGCACGCATGAATAAGACGACTCGTTTATCGCTTTTACTATTAACCATTTTTGTTGTTATTTCTTGTGCAAGACAAGGAACACCAACAGGAGGACCAAAGGACGAAACGCCACCAGTTTTTATAAAAGCTGATCCAGATACACTTGCAACAAATGTTGATGTTAATTTGCAAGAGGCAATTATCAATTTTGACGAATATATTGTACTGAAAGATTACAGCAAAAATGTTGTAGTTTCTCCATCGTTTCAGACTCCGCCAATTGTTTCTCCACAAGCATTGGCAAAGAAATACATTTCGATAAAGTTTCAAGAACCATTGCTACCAAATACAACGTATAGTTTCAATTTTGGAGATGCAGTTCAAGATTTTAATGAAAACAATAAGTTATCAAATTATCAATATGTCTTTTCTACAGGAAATTTTATCGATTCGTTGAAAGTTTCAGGACATGTAAATTCTTCTTACGATTTTACAATTCCGGAGAAAGTTTTAGTAGGATTATATAAAATGGACGATACGTACAAAGATAGTATTGTGATGCAAAAAAAGCCTTATTACATTGCCAGAGCTAATGAGAAAGGTGAATATCAACTGAACTATTTAGCTGCTGGTAAGTATAAATTGATTGCATTTGAAGATAAAGTAGAAAATGTACAGTTTGATTACGGGAAAGAAAAATTTGCGTTTATTAATGACCCAGTTGAGTTATCTGAAAACAAACAAATTAATTTGAACTTATACAATCAAAAACCAAGTTATCGTAAACCAGAAGCTACTTTTAAAGGAAATGGATTGATTGTTTTCAAAACAATAGGAGCAACGGACAAAGTTAATATAACATCGATTACGAAAGATTTTACAACAGCTAAAATTCAGGCTTTTCCCGAAAAAGATTCAATTAATTTTTGGTTCAATCCTAAAGTTGATACGATAATGGCTAAATCAACTCGTTTGAAATTTAAAGTTCAACACAAAGATAAAGAAGATGAAGTAACGGTTTTGTACAACAAACCAACAGAAGAATATAAGTTGGAATTTAAACCAATGAATGATCAAAAATTAGCACCAAATAAAGCTTTTATTTTACAAGCTTCTGCACCGATTGTTTCTATTGATGCTTCTAAAATTCATGTTTTTAAAGACACAACAGAAATTCCTTTTAAAGCAAAAATAGATTCGACAAATAATCAAAATGTGTTATTTAGTTTTGACAAAGCATTGGATGATAAACTTGAAGTCAATATTTATCCTAAAGCATTAACTGATATTTTAGGAGAAAAAAATGATACGTTAGCTTATCCAATAAAAATGGGCACGCGCGGAGATTTTGGTCATTTAAAATTAGCAGTTCAGAATGTACCAACAAAGCCATTTATTTTACAATTACTAAAGACAGATAAAGATTTTACAGTTTTAGATGAATCTTATAATCAGCCTGGTAAAAATTATTTTGAGTTCAATTTTATTGAACCAGGAGAATATTTATTCCGATTATTAGTAGATGAAAATGGAAACGGAAAGTGGGATTCTGGAGATTTCTTAACTGCAATTCAACCAGAACCAATTTATCTATATCCGGCACCAATCAAAATTAGAGCGATGTGGGATGCTTCAGAAACTTGGGTTTTAGGAGAGGCTAATCAGCCCGTAACTTTACCTAGTGATGAAAAAGATTCAGACAAAAATAGAATTCGTCGAGGAGATTTGAAAGAAGATGAAGAGAGATCGATCAGACGTAATCAAACTACTGAAAATAAAAAGAATTAATTCTTAATATTCTGGTGCTAAGTAAATAAAAGGAGAAACAGGTATGTTTCTTAGGATTGAATAAACTAGTAAAAAAATTAAAAAATAAGAAGCAAATTTGGGCGGAATACTTAGTCCTGAATTTGCTTTTTTGTTGCCTAAAATCCAAACTTCAATAAGAATATAGTAAACATATCCACATAAAAATAAAGCAAACGGAAGCATAATATTATATCGTAACGATTGAAGAATTTGCCCGTGTAGCAATAAAGAAAATGCACGTTGCCCTCCACAACCAGGACACCAAAATCCAGTAACAGAGTGAAACATGCATTTTATTGTAAACGGACTTTGGTTGTGATAAAAACTATAAAAGTAAATAACAATTAATATCGGAAGAATAATAGCTATTCCGTAAACCAAAATCCGTTTCATTATCATATTATTTAGTCGTCAATACTTCCTCCTCCAGTGCTATCTAAAACACCTTGGTATTGGTTAAGAATTGCATCACTACCTTGTGTAATAAATACAAAAATCACATAAATTAAATTTAATGCGACTAAACCAAAAGCAACATAACTTAATATTTTTGAATTTTTTGCAGCTTGTTCTGCTCCAGCGTAATCGCCAACATCATATTTTGTATTAACTTGATTTGCAAATACGATAGCTACAACACCTAATATTAACCCAATGCAACAAGGTGAACATAGACCTAGTACAGTTGCAATAATTGCTAAAACGAGATTGTTTTCGGGCTTTGGAGCTGTGTTTTCAAATGACGAAGTCGTACTTGAGTTGAATTCGTTTGTTGGTTGGTTTTCAAAATCCATATTAGTTTTTTTAGAATGAATTTAAAAGTATGAAATTTTGACTCGATAGAAAAAATATTAAATACTTAAAATTGAAAATTTAACGGATTATTGAAATAACATTCGGTAAATATCTTCAACTTTGGATATACGAACGATTCGAATTCCGAAATCTGTATCTTTTATTTTATTGTATTTTGAGATGAAAATAGCATCAAAACCTAATTTTTCAGCTTCTATAATGCGCTGTTCAACACGGTTTACAGCTCTTATTTCTCCACTCAAACCAACTTCTCCCGCAAAACAACAATTATCAGGAACAGCAGAATCCTCGCTCGAAGAAAGAATTGCAGCAATAACAGCCAAATCAATCGCAGGATCATCTACACGAATTCCACCTGTAATATTCAAGAAAACATCTTTCATATTCAATCGGAAACCAGCACGTTTTTCTAAAACGGCCAATAACATATTCAGTCGTTTGGCATCAAAACCAGTCGCCGTACGTTGTGGTGTTCCATAAACAGCAGTAGAAACTAAAGCTTGAATTTCAATTAACATCGGTCGAACACCTTCCAACGTTGCTGCAATCGCATTTCCGCTCAGTAACTCATCTTTTTTTGTAATTAATACTTCGGATGGATTTGTAACTTCACGCAAACCGGCTCCTTGCATTTCATAAATTCCAATCTCGGCAGTAGAGCCAAAACGGTTTTTATTTGCACGTAAAATTCGGTAAATATGGTTGCGATCGCCTTCAAATTGTAGCACAACATCTACCATATGTTCCAAAATTTTTGGTCCAGCAATTACACCTTCTTTTGTTATATGACCAATTAAAATAATCGGAGTATTGGTTTCTTTTGCGTACTGAATCAGCTCAAAAGTTGTTTCTCTAATCTGAGAAATACTACCTGGAGATGACTCTACATAAGTTGTTTGTAGTGTTTGTACAGAATCGACTACAATCAATTGAGGTTGAATTTCTTTGGCGTGTGCAAATATTTTCTGCGTATTAGTTTCTGGTAAAATAAAACATTGATCTGATTCAATTCCAATTCGTTCGGCACGAAGTTTTACTTGCGAAACAGATTCTTCTCCAGATACATATAAGATTTTAATCGTATCTAGCTTTAAGGCAACTTGCAACATCAATGTCGATTTTCCAACTCCCGGTTCTCCACCAACTAAAATCACTGATCCAGGAACAATTCCGCCTCCTAAAACTCTGTCTAATTCTTGGTTTTTTGTCGAAATTCGGATTTCACCCAACGGATTTATTTCGCGAATATTTAGCGCAAAAGTTTTCTCTTTTTTGTCCGATTTATCTTTCCACGATTTCTTTTCGTCACCTTTGTCCACAATTTCTTCAACAATGGTATTCCACTCGCCACAACTTTTGCATTGTCCCATCCATTGCGCGGTTTGCGTGCCACAGTTTTGGCAGAAATATGTAGTTTTTGTTTTAGCCATAGTTTCAAATTTAGACAAAAATAATGTTTTATCGCGACAAGATAAGGTGTCGTAATTGTGAAAAATTTTAATACAACAATCAAAAAACGTTAACAATAAATTCGTTTTTTAACAAATTTAAAGCTTTAGATAAAATTGAGTTAAATATTGATTTTCAATCATTTTCTCGATTACTTTTAAGCAATTAATTACATGTGAATGAATAGAATTCTACTTTATAATTTATCACTACTTTTTTGTATTTCGTTACAAGCTCAATCTACTTTAATTTCTGGGAAAATTATTGTGGATGATGCGGATGAGATCATTAATTTGGATGGATTTTCTATTGAAAATTCTACAACAAACGCGAAAACTTTTGCAAATGCGAAAGGTTTATTCTCAATCAAAGTAAATGAAGGCGATGAGTTACTTTTTAATCAATTAGGAATTGTTCAAAGAAGGATAAAGGTTTCGCAATCGATGATAAACAAAGGTTTTATTGAAGTTCATGTGAATATTGAAGTGATCGAATTAGCTGAGACAAAAATAAAACCACTGAAAAAGTTTTGGAAAGATAATATAAGTAAAGAAGAAACGGAGTCAGAGAAATTCAATAAAAGTATTGGAATAAACAAAGAATTTAAGTTAGATGTGGTGAAAGCATTTTATGCCGCAAATTATTTGAAAGGATTGGGTGGAGCTTATCGTTACGAAAATGTTTTGGCGTTGATGGATATGTTTACAAAAGACGCAAAATCGCATAAAGATTTGAGAGCATTTGTTCCGAAAAAGAAATACGAGAACATTGAGTTTTTGATCAGTTATTTTACAGACTATTACTTTACCAATGATTTAAAAATACCGAAAGGAAACATATTTGAGTTTCTTAATTATTGCTACGTAGAAACAAAAATTGAAGAATTATTAAAAGCGAATCAGTTTGATCAAATTGTTTTGATTTTAGAAGAACAAGCGCCTATTTATCTAAGTAAAATCAATTCAAAATCTATGACAAATGACTAAAATTCTATGTTTTATATTCATCATTTCTGCATTTTCACTTCATGCACAAAGTACTTTAATTTCAGGAAAGATAATTGTAGATGATGCGGATGAAATCATTAATTTGGATGGTTTCTCGATAGAGAATTTAGCAACGAATTCTCGTACAAAAGCGAATACGGAAGGCTTGTTTTCTCTTAATGTGAACGAAGGAGATGTTTTATTTTTTAAGCAAAATGGAATTTCTGAACGTCATCTCAAAATTTCGAAATCGATGATAAACAAAGGTTTTGTCGAAGTTCATGTAAATGTTGAAGTGATAGAGTTGGATGAAACTAAAGTATCTAAACTAAATAAAGATCTATTAAAGGATGTTGGAAAGAAAAAAATGATTTCTAAAGAAATACTTGATGCAACAGGAGTAAACGATGAAGCTTTTAAGAAAACTGTAGTAGAGAAACATAATTGGGCTGCATTTCACAGAAAAGCCAATCCGTATGCAGGGAATTTATTAGAAGCTGTAAAACTTTTTAAATCATCCAATGAGAAAGGAACGATGCTGAAAAAAAGGGTTTCTGCTTACGAGCAAGTACAAAATTTGAAAAGTATAATTGGAGAAACGTTTTTTATCATTGATCTGAATATTGCGAGGGAAAACATTGTAGATTTTATTGGGAGTTGCTACGAAACGAATAATATTGATAAATTGATGAGAAAGAAAGATTTTTCAAAAATTAAACTCATCTTGAAAGAGCAAGCGCCAATTTATTTAAATAAAATTAAAGAGAAAGAAAATGAATAAATATATCTTAACCATCTGCTTTTTAGTATTAGGTATGCTAGCTTTTGCACAAAATACTATGATTACAGGAAAAATAATTATTGATGATGGCGTTGCTGGGCAAGATGCTTTAGATCATATATTAATTACCAATCAAGCGACAAATGCGAAAGCCTTTACCAATGATAGAGGAATGTTTTCTATAAAGGTTTCTGTGGGAGACGAATTGCATTTTAGTCATGATTTTTACAAAGAACGAACGCTTAAAATTACATCAGATTTAATGGGGCAAGGAATGATAACTGTGCATTTAAATATTGAAACGATTGAGTTGGCGCAAGCTAATGTAATTACATTAGATAAAAACTTAAAGAATAATATTAAGCTGAAATATGATAAAATAGATGAGCTGTATAAAGGATTGAATCTGGGAATTGATCCTAATTTACGTTTCAGAAAAATTGATCCTAATGCAACCTCGATGACCGGTAGTGTAGGATTGTTAAATCCGGTAGCTTGGATTGCGACAATTTCAGGTCAAAGAAAAAGAGAAAAGAAACAACAAGAGTATTTCAATAAAGTAGAAAGAATAAAAGATTTAGAGAATTATTTTACCAAAAATTATTTTATTGAAAACCTGCATATTCCTGAAAATAAAGTAAATGATTTTGTAACGTATTGCTACGCAAATTTTGAGTTTGAAAAATTGGTAAAGGAAAATAATTACGATAAAATAACTGAAATTTTAGAGGAACAAGCGCCTAAATATTTGGAAATGATAAAGAAATAAAATGTATATTTAATAAAACTTACTTGCTATGGAATTACTTTTTGTATTGTTAGTCAATCTTATTTTCTTTGTTGTGATGAAAATATTTTATAAAATAAATCCTTGGGAAATCAGTAAAATGCTAAAACTTTGGAATAGAAAGTTTGGATTATAATTTTTCAAAATAAGCTTGAATTTCATTTATTTTCAAACAAAAAACTTGAGATTGATGATTATATTGTTGAATCAATTTTAATACAATTTCTTTTGACTCTAATTGAAAATGAGTATTTTGTAAATAATAGAAGGAAATCAATAATTCCAATTCTTCAACAGAAAATTCTTTATTTGTGAGATTAGGATTTGAAAGAAGATTAATTTGATGTTCTTTTTCAAAATACGCAGCTATTTTAGCTAAATCGAATTGAATTTCTTCTTCGGAAATACTTTTAGGATTATGTAAATAACGTTCTATACTTTCTAATAAAGCATTTACAAAACGTGAAAAATAATCTCTTTCGTCTAACATTTTTATAAAAAACTATTTCGTAGAATCTCGACGAATTCGTGCGATTTTGTAAATTGCAATTAATCCAAAAGTAATCATCGAAATAACCTGGGCTAGATAAAGTATTAAACCAAAATAATCGCCAATTGCTCGTCCTTCGTGCTGATTTCCACCTTTTGCAAGATAAACTGCCGAAAATGCGATTGACATCACATACGGATAAGCTAAACCACCCGAAACAGGCAAAATCATTCCCAAAGAACCTGCAATTAAAAGAAATAATCCCTCCGATACTCCAAAATTTTTGGTGTCTGGAAAAGCAAAGAAAACAAGGTAAGTCATTAGGAAATAACAAATCCAAAGGGCAAAAGAATAAAAGATAAATAAACCTCTTTTCTCTAATTTTGAGATTGATTTTATTCCTTCCCAAAGTCCAAATAGAAAGGTTTTAATCTTTTCGAAAAACTTTAATTGACTAATTTTTTTCCAGAAGATAGCGATTAGTCCAATTCCTAAAACAAAAACCCCAATTGCGATGTAATATTTTAAGTAAGAAGGTTCTGCTGTAGGTTGATGCGCTTTTTCTTTGTTCCCAATTTCGACAAATTTGATGAAAGTTTCGTAATTGAAAATAAGCGTTAAGCCGAAACATAATCCTAAAAATAAAAGATCAATAACACGTTCTAATACAACAGTTCCGAAAGATTTTTCGAATGGTACTTTTTCCATTTTATAGAAACTTGTTGCGCGAGCAACTTCACCACTTCTTGGAATGGTCAAATTCATGAAATATGCAAAAGCAATAGCCCAAAAACCAGATGAGGTTTGGGTGTTGTAGCCCATAGGCTTTAAAAGTAGATTCCAACGAGCGGCGCGTATCCAATAAGTCAGAATACTGATTGCCATAGATGCAAAAATCCAAAAGTAATTGGTTTCTTTTAAAACGTTTGCAACTCGTTCGAAATCAATTTGCTTCACTGTAATCACTACGAAAAAAAGTGCTAACAATGAAGCAATGATTAAGAAGAGCGATTGTTTGATCTTACTCTTCATATAAGTTTTTGAAAATTAATTTCTTAATCTAAACGATTGTTCTCGTTAGGGAAAACAATTGTAGGTTCGTAGGTTTTGGCTTCTTCGAAATCCATCATTGCATACGTGATAATAATTACGGTATCACCTACTTGTACTTTACGTGCAGCAGGTCCATTCAAACAAATTTCTCCACTTCCACGTTTTCCTTTAATAATATACGTCTCAAATCGCTCTCCGTTCTCTTGAACAACGATTTGTACTTTTTGACCCACTACCATATTCGCAGCATCTATCAAATCTTCGTCGATTGTGATACTTCCGATATAGTTTAATTTTGCGTCTGTTACCTTAACTCTATGTATCTTAGAGTGAAAAACTTCTACCATCATAATTTTGCAAAGTTACACTGAACTTATAAATTTCAAAACCCGTTCCAATATTTTTCAATTGGGTTGAAGGATTTGATCTATTTTATTAAAACTGAATATTATCGATTAAGCGAACATCGCCTGCATACGCAACGACAAATCCTCGAATTTTTTCTGCATCAGAAAAATGTTCGATAGACAACAACGTTTCTTCATTTGTGATTTCAAAATATTCTAATTCGAAAGGAGAATTTTTGAATTCATTTTCGACGAAAGCTTTTACATCAGCCACATCTTTTCCTTCATTCTTAAGCTTTACAGCTTGTGATAAAATCGAATATATTTGAGGTGCATCAGAAGTTTGTTGCTCTGTTAAACGTGCATTTCTCGAGCTAAATGCTAAACCAGAATCTGCACGGTGAATTGGCATTGGAACAATTTCTACATCTAAACTTTCTTGGCTTACCATTTCTTGAATGATACGAATTTGTTGAAAATCTTTTTCGCCAAAATATGCTCTTGTAGGTTGTACCACTCTAAATAATTTAGAGACAATTGTTGCAACACCATCAAAATGACCAGGACGAGACGCACCTTCCATTACTTTGTCTATTGTGCCAAAATCGTAGTGTTTTGCACCTTCTCCAGCTTCATATAAATCCTCTACTGTAGGTAAATAGACAAAATCGCAACCGTTTTTTGTTAACAATTCTTTATCTTTTTCTTCTGTTCGGGGATATTTTTTTAAATCTTCTGGATTGTTAAATTGTGTCGGATTGACAAAAATACTAACGATTGTGTAATCATTTTGAGCTTTTGATGCTTTTACCAAAGACATATGTCCTTCGTGCAAAGCGCCCATTGTAGGGATAAAACCAATGGTTTTGTTTTGCTTTTTTAACTCGACGATAACGGGAGTTAATTTTTCCTTTTCGTTAAATATATCCATAACGTGGATTTGTTAAAAAAAAACTAATATAAGCGCAAAGCTACTATAAGCAAATAATATATCAACAATTTTTTGTAATTTTGTGCCTTATTATCATTAGGAAAAGAGAATAAAAAATTATGGAAGGAAAGCGCATATTGTATGTAACAACAGAAATGGTACCTTACTTTCCTGAAAATCCGATGTCTTCACAAGCATTAGATTTGCCTAAACTTATGCAGAGCAACGGTGCGGATGTTCGCATCTTTATGCCACGTTTTGGAGCAATCAACGAAAGAAGACACCAATTACATGAGGTAATACGACTTTCAGGTATGAACATGATCATTAATGATTTGGATCAACCCTTAATCATTAAAGTAGCATCTGTTCCAGGCGAGAGATTACAAGTGTATTTTATTGATAACGAAGAATATTTTAAACGCAAAGAGGTTTATGGAGAAGATAACGCATTATTTTCTGATAACGATGAGCGATCTATTTTCTTTGCGAAAGGAGTTTTAGAAACTGTAAAAAAATTAAATTGGAAACCAGACGTAGTTCATGTTATGGGTTGGATGTCTAGTTTAGTACCTTTATATCTTAAAAAATATTACTCAGACGATCCATTTTTCCAAGATGCAAAAGTTGTTGTGTCATTATTTGACAATGCTTTTGATGGAGAATTAGATAAAGAATTGGTTAATAAATTAGCTTTTGATGAAGTAGAAGCTGATGTAAAACAATTTTTGGAAAAACCTACACACTTAGGTATGATACAAGCTTCTTTACAGTACGCAGATGCAGTTGCGAAAGGAGAAGAAATTATACCAGAAGATGTAAAAAACTATATCAACCAACAAAATATTCCTTTATTAGATTATTGCACAAAAGATGATGCAAAAGAAGTTTACAATAACTTTTATCTAGAGGAAGTAATGAACTCAAACTAAAATCTGTTTAGATTAATGAAAAAATTTTTGAATGTCCTTTCTGTCTCTGTTGCAACGATGATTGGAATGGGAGCGTTAGCTTCTTGTGAAGATGAAGCAATAGGCTTAGGAAATAATGTAATTGGTGGAGAAGCAATTGGTAATGCAAAATCATTAGATGTTATTGCGTATAATGATACAGTAGATACGATAAGAACGGACCGATTTGTTTTACAAAATGCTACATTAGGTGTATATAAAGAGCCTGTTTTTGGATCAACTTCTTCTAAATTTTATGGTCAATTAAGACCAGAAGGAATTGGAAATAAAGATTTTGGTAAAGAAGTAAAAGTGGACTCTGTAAATTTGTATTTACCAGTTTATTATAGTTCATCAAAAACACCTGTTTCAAGAGATACAATCAATTTGACTAATCCAGGAAAAAAATCGATTGATACAGATACAATCATGATTACGACAAAATATGCAGTAGATTCTCTTTACGGAAATAAAGATGCTACGATGACATTAAACGTTCGTGATATCAATACTGTGTTGTATAGAGATACTAAATACTTTTCAAAATTAGACGGATCTCAATCTCCAATCTCAGTAAATTCTCCAGTAATTGGAACAGCAACTATAGGTAAAACAGTAACAAATAAAGTTGTAAAAGTAAAGTCAGGAACTTCAAATATTTTTGCAGAAACAGTTGGTTATAAAGTAAGTTTAGATAATAATTACTTTTATGATAAAATTGTAAAAAACGGAAATACTGGATTATTAGCGGATCATGCGACTTTTATACGTGAAAACATTAAAGGTTTTGAGTTTTCGGTAGGTGAGGGTGATGGATTCATCATCAATTTCAATCCGAATAATATTAGTCTAAACATGTATTATTCGTATAAAAATCCGACAGATAAGAAACCGACAGATACAGCTTACAAAGAAAGACTTTCGGGAACATATGGTTTTGAGTTTAAAAATCAATGGAATGCTACAATAGGATCGAATGTTTTAGTGAATCAAATTAAGAATGAATTTGCAGGAACAACTTTTGGTAACGCAGTTGCTAACCCTAATAAAACAGCTGGGGATACACGTTTATTTTTAAGTGGAATGAGCGGAAGTAATGTAAAAGTTAAATTCAATCAATCTCAAATAGACCTTCTTAAAAGCGATGTAGCAAAAGGAGCAGTTATTACAGGTGCTAAGTTGAAGTTTTTTATAGATGATGCATACAGTTTTCCAAAGCCGCCTTATTTAGTTGCTTGGAATAGTTATACAAAAGATGGAAAAAGTATCAATGAGCTGTATTCGGATGTTTTAGAGTTTTATAATTCGTACCCAACATCAGTTCATTTTAATCCAATTGTAACTGGTAAAACAGATTATTATACAATTGATATTACAAAACATCTGAAAAGTATGCTTGAGAAAGGAAATGCTTTCGAAAATCAAGAAATGGTCGTAACAATGGGTAATTTTATTACATCTATTTCTGATGCAACGACTATTAACAGTACAAACCCTTATCAAAACAATAGAGCTTACAATCCTTATAGAATCGTTTTACACGGAAATAAATCTGAAGTAGAAGCGAAAAAATTAAAACTTTTAGTATATTACGCTACAAAATAGAATATAATTTTAATAAACTTAAATACTATAAAAAACAATGTGTGGAATTGTAGGATACATTGGTCATCGCGAGGCGTACCCAATCATTATTAATGGATTAAAAAGGCTAGAATATCGTGGATATGATAGTGCTGGTTTAGTTCTTTCATCTGGTTCAGATTTTGAATTGGTTAAAACGAAAGGAAAAGTTTCTGATTTAGAAGATAAATCAGCAAATATTGATAAAACACCTCATTTAGGAATAGGACATACACGTTGGGCTACACATGGTGTACCAAATGATGTTAACTCTCATCCTCATTTATCTAATAACGGTCGTATAGTGTTGGTTCATAATGGAATTATTGAAAATTATGAAGCAATCAAACAATTATTAACGGATAAAGGTTATGTTTTTCATAGTGATACTGATACTGAAGTTTTAGTTAACTTTATTCAGTTATTTCAAGAAGAACAAAATTTAAATCTAACAGATGCCGTTCGTTTAGCCTTAAACGAAGTAGTAGGAGCATATGCAATTGCAGTATTAGACAAAGAACAACCAAATACAATTGTTGTTGGTCGTTTAGGATCACCATTGGCAATTGGTATCGGAGAAAATGAATTTTTTGTTGCTTCTGATGCTTCTCCATTTATTGAATTTACAAAAGATGCCGTTTATTTAGAAGACGGTGACATGGCAACAATTACTTTAGATAAAGAAGTTGATGTACGTACTATTCAAAATAACGAAGCGGTTTCTTTAGATGTTCAAGAATTACAATTAAATATCGAAGCGATTGAAAAAGGTGGTTATGAGCATTTCATGTTAAAAGAAATTAACGAACAACCTCGTTCTATTCGTGATACAATGCGTGGACGTTTATTAGTAGACGAAGGCGTTATCAAAATGGCAGGTATTTGGGATCATCATGAAAAATTCTTAAACGCTAAACGTATTATTATTGTTGCGTGTGGTACGTCTTACCACGCAGGTTTAGTAGCAGAATATATGATCGAAGATTTTGCTCGTATTCCTGTAGAAGTAGAATATGCATCTGAGTTCCGTTACCGTAACCCAATTATCAACAAACACGATGTGGTTATTGCAATTTCTCAATCAGGAGAAACAGCAGATACATTAGCTGCACTTAAATTAGCAAAAGAAAATGGAGCATTTATCTTCGGAATCAACAACGTTGTAGGTTCTTCTATTGCTCGTATTACAGATGCTGGTGCATATACACACGCAGGTCCAGAAATTGGTGTTGCATCTACTAAAGCCTTTACAGCTCAGTTAACAATCTTAGCATTAATCGCTTTAAAATTAGGAAAACAAAATGGTGAATTATCAACAGAAAAATTCAACTTATTAACGCGTGAGTTAGAACGTATTCCTGAATTAGTTCAACAAATTTTAGATAATTGCGAAGGTGTAATTGATCAAATTGCAGATAAGTACAAGGATAATAAAAATGCAATCTATTTAGGGCGTGGATATAATTTCCCATCAGCTTTAGAAGGTGCATTAAAATTGAAAGAAATTTCTTATATCCATGCAGAAGGATATCCAGCAGCAGAAATGAAGCATGGTCCTATTGCATTGTTAGACGAAAATATGCCAGTTATAGTTATTGCAACTAAAAAAGGTTATTACGAAAAAGTGGTTTCTAATATTCAAGAAATTAAATCTCGTAGTGCAAAAGTAATTGCAATTGTAAACGAAGGTGACGAGCAAGTAACTGCAATGGCAGATGATTACGTAGTAATTCCTGAAACTGCAGAAGAGTTTTCTCCAATCTTAACTGCTATTCCATTACAATTATTATCGTATTGGATTGCTGTTAAATTAGGTAAAAACGTAGATCAACCTCGTAACTTAGCAAAATCAGTTACAGTAGAATAATAAATTAAATTATTTTTAGATAAATTTAGTGGGATGATGTAAAAATCATCCCTTTTTCATTGTATTTACTTTATTTTTATCATTAATTTCACAAAAAATATTACCATGTTTACGGGAATTGTAGAAGGAGTTGGAAAACTTATCAAAATAGAAAAAGAACAAACTAATCTTCATTTATGGATTGAAGCAGACTTTGTAGACGAATTAAAAATCGATCAAAGTGTGGCTCATAACGGAGTTTGTTTAACAGTTGTTGATTTTAAAGATGGTCTTTATAAGGTCACTGCAATTGATGAAACATTGTTAAAAACGAACTTTAACACTTTAAATGAAGGTGATTTGATCAATTTAGAACGATGTTTGATGTTTAATGGTCGTATTGATGGTCATATCGTTCAAGGACATGTAGATCAAGTAGGGAACGTTGAATCAATAGATAATCATGAAGGTAGTTATATTGTTACGATTAACTATGATGAAGCATCTACAGGAAATGTTACAGTAGAAAAAGGATCTGTATGTTTAAACGGAATAAGTTTGACTGTTGTTGATAGTAAAGTAGGACAATTTTCTGTTGCTATTATTCCGTATACTTGGGAGTTTACAAATCTTAATCGTGTAAAAACTGGAGATACACTAAATCTTGAATTTGATATTATCGGAAAATACGTAAAGAGATTATTCCAAAAATAAAATGATTAGAAGAAAAAATAATTTATCGCTTCCTGTTCGTATTATCATCTATATGGTAACAATTCTTCTGTTTACAGCAGGGTCGATATTATTAATTACAGCAAGTCATTTTAACGATCAAACGAAGCAATATCACGAAGATATTCTGAAAAGAAAAGTAAAAGCTGTAGAGTCTGCAATTGATTATGAAATGGATAATTATCCAGGAATTGCAACAAAAGATAATGTGACATCCATCCTCGAAGAAAGTTTTTTGAGAATTGGAGATATCAATAAAACGGATATTGTTATTTATGATTTGAGAGGTAATAAAGTGTTAACAACACAAGCTGTTCCTACAACATATAGTGTTTTACCTCAAAATATTTTAGATAAATTACAATCTACAAATGAGTTAATCATTACAAATAAAGATAGTGATTTAGATGCAAAAGTATTTTCATCTTATAGCTATATCAAGAATTATTACAACGAAAATATTGCTATTCTTTGCTTACCATATCAATCAAATCAAGACTTTCTTCAACAAGACATGTTTACATTAATAGGAAGTTACGGACTTGCTTTTGGTGTTATTTTATTGTTTGGTACGTTGGCCGTTTATTTTGTAACAAAGCGTACATTAAACAAGCTTTGGTCTTTTGCAGATCGTATTCGAGAAACAGAAGTAATTGTAAATAATATGCCAATTCGATACGATGGTAGCGATGAAATAAGAGTTTTGGTCGATTCTTATAACGACATGTTATTTAAGTTAAGAGAACAATCAGATTTATTAGCGAAGCAAGAAAGGGAAGAGGCTTGGAGAGATTTTGCTAGACAAGTAGCGCACGAAGTAAAAAATCCATTAACACCAATGCGATTGATGCTCCAGAATCATATGCGAAAGTTTGATGCGAATGATCCTGATATTAAAGAAAAAACAATGCGAACAGGAAATATCCTTTTGCAACAAATTGATACCATTTCTGCAATTGCAGAAGCTTTCTCAGATTTTGCTAAAATGCCTTCTCGTAAAGACGAAAAAATAGACATTGTAGAAGTGATTAAAAACTCGCTTTATGTTTTTCCGATGGATTTTATCGAGTTTAATTACTCTCCAGAGGCTATTTTAATGCATTTTGATAAACAATATTTGAATCGAATCATTACAAATATTACGAAGAATGCATTTCAATCTATTCCAAAATCACGAAAAGCAAAAGTAAAAGTTGATGTGTTATTAACAGGAGATTTTTTACATCTTACCATACAAGATAACGGAGATGGAATACCTGTAGAAGCGCAAGATTCTATTTTTATTCCAAAATTTACAACTAAAAATAGTGGAATGGGAATTGGTTTACCAATGGTTAAGAAAATTATTGATGATTATGATGGAACGATTCGTTTCGAATCAGAAATCTCGGTTGGAACAACGTTTTACATTCTGATTCCATATCATGAATAGAAAACCTTTTCAGTTCAAACAATTTTCTATTTTTCAAGACCAAACTGCGATGAAAGTAGGAACAGATGGTGTTCTATTAGGAGCTTGGGCTAATGTTGTTGGGCAAAATGTATTGGATATAGGAACAGGAACAGGATTAATTTCTTTGATGATTGCGCAACGTTTTCCTAAAGTTAACATTGATGCTTTAGAAATTGATATTGATGCATTTTTACAAGCCAAAGAAAACTTCGGAAATTCAAAGTTCAATAATCGCCTGTCACTTTTTCATACTTCCTTACAAAATTACAATTCAACCAAAAAGTATGATTTAATTGTTAGTAATCCACCTTTTTTTACCGTTAACGATTTGGTGAGTTTTGATTCAAGAAAGCAAGCGCGTCAACAAGAAACCTTAACGTTTTCGGATTTAATTTCAAAAACAAGTCAATTACTTGATCAAAATGGTTTGGCAAGTTTTATAATTCCGTACGATCAAATAAACGACTTTTGTGCTACGGCTTCTCAAAATGAGTTAAAATTAGGTCGAGTGGTGTATATAAAAGGGAATGAACAATCTGCTATAAAACGTGTGCTTCTTGAGTTTAGTTTTCAAGAGAAACAATTACAAGAAAGTCATTTAATAATTGAATTGGGAAGACATCAATACACCCAAGATTATATCAATTTAACGAAAGAGTTTTACTTAAAAATGTAAACCGCAAATATCCTTATTGGTCAATTTTTTCTTCTTTCTCTTCAAATCGATTATATTCTTCGCGTTCTTTAGCTAATCTTTTTTCACGTTGTTTTTTTCTAAAATCGCGAATCGTCATATACGTTAATAAGACAACCAAACCGGCTACCAAAAAGTAATTTGCGTAAGTAAAAAGATTGGTAATAGTATCATTTACAACTTCGGTAGGAGTAGTTTCAATAGGTTGTTCTTTCATCATCTTGTATTAAGATTATAAAATTAGAAAAAGGTTTTAACAAAACAAACAACAAATCGTATCTTTGTAACTTATAGATTTTAAGTAAATGAGTCAACCAAAAAGATATACAATTACAGCGGCTTTACCTTATGCTAACGGACCTTTGCACATTGGTCACATGGCAGGTGTTTACGTTCCTTCTGATATTTATGCGCGTTTTTTACGAAGAAAAGGAAAAGATGTAGCATTTATTGGAGGTTCTGACGAACATGGTATTCCAATTACAATTCGTGCCAAAAAAGAAGGCGTTACGCCTCAAGACATTGTTGATCGTTACCACGAAAATATCAAAAATACATTGGCTAATTTTGGTGTTACGTTTGATATTTATTCTCGTACAACATCAGATAAACACAGAGAAGTTGCGCAAGATTTCTTCAAAACGTTGTATGATAACAACAAGTTTACAGAAGATGTTACGGAACAATTTTACGATGAAGATGCGCACGAATTTTTAGCGGATCGATACATTCGTGGTGAATGTCCGAAATGTGGAAATCCAGACGCTTACGGAGATCAATGTGAAAAATGTGGCTCAACATTAAGCCCAGAAGAATTGATTAATCCTCGTTCTGCTTTATCTGGAAATACTCCAATCAGAAAAGAAACAAAAAACTGGTATTTACCATTAGATCAATACCAAGATTTCTTATCAAAATGGATTTTAGAAGGTCACAAAAATGATTGGAAATCGAGTGTTTATGGTCAAGTAAAATCTTGGTTAGACGATGGTTTGAAACCTCGTGCAATGACACGCGATTTGAACTGGGGAATTCCTGTTCCTGTTGATGGAGCTGAAGGAAAAGTAATGTATGTTTGGTTCGATGCACCGATTGGTTATATTTCTTTCACGCAAGAATGGGCGGAGCAAAATGGTAAAAACTGGAAAGATTATTGGCAAAATGAAGAAACGAAATTGGTCCATTTCATCGGAAAAGATAATATTGTTTTCCACTGTATCATTTTCCCAACAATGATGAAAGCGCATGGCGATTACATTATGCCTGATAATGTTCCTGCAAACGAGTTCCTAAATTTAGAAGATGATAAAATCTCAACTTCTCGTAATTGGGCAGTTTGGGCACATGAATATTTAGAAGATTTCCCGAATCAACAAGATACATTGCGTTATGTGTTGACGGCAAATATGCCTGAAAATAAAGACAATAACTTTACGTGGAAAGATTTCCAAACGAAGAATAATTCTGAATTGGTTGGAATTTTAGGAAACTTTATCAACCGCGTAATGGTACTTTCTCACAAATATTACGAAGGAATTGTTCCTTCAAAAACAATTGAATTTGAAGAATTAACTGAAATCAAATATTTTGCAAAGCGTATTGGCGATCATTTAGAGAAATATGAATTCCGTGCTGCATTAACAGAATATATGAATTTGGCTCGTCTTGGAAATCAATTTTTACAAGCACAAGAACCTTGGAAAAAAGGTGATGATCCAGAAGCTGTAAAAGGAATTATGTACGCTGCGACGCAAATTGCTGCTGCATTAGGACAATTGGGAGAACCATTTATTCCATTCGCTTCTGAGAAAATGTTGGCTATGATGAATGTAGAAAAAATGAGTTGGGATGATTTAGAATCAACAGACGAATTTGTAAAAGCTGGACATCAATTAGGTCAATCTGAATTAATCTTTGCAAAAATTGAGGACGAAGCAATCGAAGCACAAATCAATAAATTAAACGAAAGTAAAGTCAAAAATAATATGACAAATCCAAACGCAGAACCTCAAAAAGAATTGATTTCTTTTGATGATTTTCAAAAAATGGATATCCGTATCGGAACTATTTTAGAAGCGAAAAAAGTTGAAAAAGCAGACAAATTATTCGAACTAAAAGTAGATACAGGAATGGACGTTCGTACGATTGTTTCTGGTATTGCAGAACATTTTACGTTAGAAGAAATCGTAGGAAAACAAGCAATGGTTTTAGCAAATTTAGCGCCTCGTAAAATTCGTGGAATCGAATCGAACGGAATGTTATTATTCGCTGATAAAGCAGACGGAAAATTAACGTTCGTAAATCCAGAAGCTGAAACGCCAAATGGTGTTCAGGTTGGATAGACTTAGATTTTAGATATAAGTATTGAGATATTAGAAAGCCACTTCATCGAAGTGGCTTTTACTTTTGATAATTATCTCTTTAAAACTTCTATAAATTTTCCTTGTTGATTCTTTTCTAAATTAATTTTTAAGATGTAATTCTTCTTTTTAATTAAAAAATAGTCTTTTCCTTTCATTTTAAAAACGGTATCTCCTTTTTCGATTGAATCACTCACGTTAGAAAACCATCTACCATCTTTAAAAGAATCAATTTTATTCGTTTCGGGATTATTTCCAATAATTGTAAAAGATGCTGATTTTACTTTATCTTCTTTATAATTATTATTAGAAATAATATTTACAGAATAATCTAATTCAGTTTGATTTTGTCCATTTGTAAAATCACTTTTAAAAAAGTACAAATAGAAAACTATTAATAAGAAAACAAATATTATTACTTTACTATTAAGAATTTTACTCATTACATTTTTCTAAGGATGCTCTGGAAAAGTAAACGAATCATCTTGATTTGGTTTATTTTTCTGTTGAGTTAGCTGTTCCTTTGTTATTTGATGCTCATTCAGTTCATGTGCTGCTGTAAATGAAGTGACCATTGTGTTCAGCATTTCCGAAGCGGCGGTTGGTGAGTTTGGTAATAAAACTAGTTTACTTCCAGATTTTTCTCCAATCGCTTGCAATGTATCATAATGTTGCGTTACTACAATTAATGCTGAAGCTTCTTGCGACGTAATTCCCGCTCCATTCAATACATCTACAGATTCCAATAAACCTTTTGCAATTTCGCGACGTTGATCCGCAATACCTTGTCCTTGTAAACGCTTCGATTCTGCTTCGGCTCTTGCTTTTTCTACAATCAAAATACGAGCAGCATCACCTTCATATTGCGCAGCTAATTTTTCGCGTTCCGCAGCATTAATACGGTTCATCGCATGTTTTACTTGTTCATCTGGATCGATATCAGTTACTAACGTTTTCACAATTTCATATCCATACGAATTCATCGCTTCTTGTAATTCACTTTTTACAGCAACGGCAATATCATCTTTTTTCTCGAAAACATCATCCAAACGAAGTTTTGGAACTTCAGCTCGAACAACATCAAATACGAAAGAGGTAATTTGTGTATAAGGATTATCTAATTTGTAAAATGCGTCATAAACTTGCGTTTTGATGACTTGATATTGAACAGAAATTTTTAATCGAACAAATACATCATCTTTGGTTTTCGTTTCGACAACAACATCTAATTGCTGAATTTTAAGTGACATTTTTCCCGCAATTCTGTCTACAATCGGAATTTTGAATTGCAATCCTGGATTACGAATACTATTAAATTTTCCGAAACGTTCTATAATAATCGCAGTTTGTTGCTTGACTGTAAAAATGAATAAGAAGATAAATATTATCGCAAATAAGAAGATAAATATTATTAGTCCGAAATTTCCCATAAGTTTTAGTGTTTTGAATTTTGTTGGATTAAGGTACAAAAAAAATTAGGAATGTTCTTATAACATTCCTAATTCAAATTTTGCTTCTTCGCTCATCATATCTCTATCCCAAGGAGGATCAAATGTGATTTCTACATAACATTTCGTTACATATTCTATCTCTTCAACACGCTGTTCTACCTCTCGTGGTAAACTTTCAGCTACTGGACAGTTTGGAGATGTAAGGGTCATGGTAACTTTTACTTCACCATCTGCATTTACCTGTGCATCGTAAACTAATCCTAATTCGTATATATCAACTGGAATCTCTGGATCGTAAACTGTTTTGAATTTTTCAACCAATTTTTCTCCAATCGAATCTAATTGTTGTTCTGTTAATGCCATTGTTATCAACTCTAATTATTTGCAAATGTACGAATAGTTTATTTTATGTGGAATTTTTCTAAATAACTATTTTTAATGACTTAAAATAAAATAGTTATAATAGAAGAAAATCGCTCCCTCGGAGAATCCGAAAAAGCGATTTACAAACACGAAGAACTTTTTTATAAGAAAAGTTTTTCTTTATATAATGATTATTATAGACCTCTTGTCCATCCTTTAGCCCAAGTAGGTACTTCTATACCTGCACCTGCACCATTATTATTTGCTTTAGCATATGCTTTAGATACATCAACTGCTAAACCAGCAGAAGTTTTACCTGTAGCTTCTGTCGTTACATTTACGAATTGTACATTTTTAAGGAATAAATCGTTAGGAATCCAAGCTAAAGTAGCATCATGCTCGATATCGATACCTTTTGCCCAGTTAGCTAATACAAAGTTTTCAAATTTACCTTTTGTACCAACACGTAATTTCATTGCTTGGTTTTCACCTTCTCCTGTATAAGTTGCTCCTAAACCAATTAAAGTAGCATTTTTGATAGATGGATTAGCGATTGGAGTTAAAGTATGGTTGCTTGAGTTATTATCAGCTTCGATACCTCTATTTCCTTTGTTACGACCTTCTTTTCCGTACCAGTATTCGTTGATACCAACCCAACCTTCTGTCCAGTCAAATTGATCATCTTCGTTTTCGTTAGATACGATATATTTTGTGTTTACAGTTCCTCCGAAGAATTCTACACCATCATCAGATCCTGCGTATAATTGTACGTACTCGATTTTTGTTCCGCTACCAACACCGAATAATGAAAGACCATTAAATTCTTTCTCAGAGTTATAAATAGCACCTGCAAATTCGATACGAGTATATGTAATTGACCCAGAGTTATCTGTAGCTACATCACCACCATAAGTTAATTCAGAAACCTCTGCAGTTGCTGTTTTAGCTTTGTTAATTGGTGCTTTACCACATAATACTACACCTCCCCAAGAACCTGGAGTTCCTTTTTCTGATGTAAATACAACTGGTTTTTCTGCTGTACCATTAGAGTAAATTTGACCTCCTTGTGCTACTGCGATAAAAGATGAAGTTCCTCCATTTGCAATGATTTTAGTTCCTGCAGGGATAGTTAAAACAGCACCATCATTTACTTGGATTTTACCAGTTAAATAGTACGTTTTAGTTGCATCTAAAGTAATTTTATCACCACTTTTTAACTCTCCTTTGAAATCAGCTGGGTTAGCAACAAATCCAGAAGGATTTGTGTTTCCATTACCTTTGTTATCGTCATCATTGTTACAGCTTACTAAAGCTAATGAAGAAATAGCTCCTACTAAGAATAATCTAGAAATTGATTTTTTCATAATTTAAAATTGTTTTATTGTGTTTGTTTTTAATTAAAATTGATAGTTAACAGATAAACCGAAGTTCATCCCTTTTTTATAGCTTAATGTTTTTACGTCACCGTTTAAGTTTTCTTGAACGCGATCAATCGTTGGATTTAAAAGGTTTTTAGCAGAGAAATTGATTCCGATATTTTTGTTCAATTTTGAACGTAAAATGAAGTCTAATGTGCTAAATCCTTTATCAACTTGATTACCTCTTGTTTCAGTTCCTAAAGCGTAAATACGATCAGAGAAATAGTTGTAAGCAACCGTTGTCATAATACTTGCACCATTACTCCATTTTTTAGAGTAAGATAAATCTGCATTTGTAATGAATTTTGAAGCTCCTGTAAACGAATCTTCTGCATTTGTAAAGTTCGTATTGATACGTTGTCCGTTGAACAATGTTTCGTTGTACACTTTCTCATCGTTTAACTCTTGATTAGAATACATGTAGGCTGCATTAAGACCAAAAGTTAACTGCTCTGGATTAGTTGTTTTGTTATCGATAATTGCTTTTCTTACCTCTAACTCAGCTCCAACAGCGTATCCCCAATCACCACTATTTACATAAGAAATATCATTTGATGATGAAGCAATTGTAGTTGTATTGATCGGATCTTGAATATATTTTCCGAAACCTCCTAACGATAAAACTTCTCCATTTTTAGGAAACCATTCCCATTTAATATCTGCATTATAGTTTGTAGATGGATATAACATTGGATTTCCGCGGAAAGTTTCAGTTACATCTTCGTAAACAAACATCGCTGTTTCTTTAAACTGTGGTAAAGTATATGTTTTTGACGTTGCGAAACGTAAGTTTTGATTTTCTGTTACTTTGTAACGTAACGCTAAACTTGGTAATAATTCGAATTGATCAAAAGAATTTTCTCCTTGAGATAAAGCTGTGTACCAATCAATACTTTGTTTAAGGTATTCTGCACGAACTCCTAAAACTGCAGTTAAGCGATCTGTAAAGTTATATTCAACTTCTGCAAAACCAACTTGTATATCTTTTTGTCCGTTATAAGTCTGAGAGCGGTAACCACCTCTACCATCCATATCAAATGTTTCGATTGTAAATAATCGATCTAATCCAAAGTTTGATTGATTGAAAACAGCATCCAAATTGTTAGGATCTACTTGAACACCACTTCTCGTAAGTTTTAAGTTAAATTGATTTGCTTCAAAATCTCTTTCTTTATGACGACCTTGGTAACCAATAGAGATTCTTGCTTTGTAATCTTTTAAATCACCACCTAAAACGAAGTTATACTCTAAGTTTGCAGAAATTTCGTTCTCATTTAAGTTTTGGAAGTAACGGTTACTTAACGAAGCATCCTGAGAAGCTAATGTGTATTGACCAGTCGTTCTATCTAAACGCATCGTGTTTTGTAAACGATCTGGCATATCTTGTTTCACTGTGTTGTAAGAAACACCCCAATGAAATTCAGATGTATCATTTAATTTGTGGTCACCTAACAATTGATTAACAAAAACTTGGTTTTTCTCGTATGTTCCACGACGAATAAACCCGTTGTTATCTTCTGCTAAATCACGAATAAATCCTTTATATTCTTGTAAAGATTGAGTTGTATTGTTAATAAAAATACTGTTTGCTCTTAATCTATTGTTTGGATTGAAATCATAATACAAATTCACCATACCTGTAGTATTTGTTGTATAGCTGTTTTTTGTATAATCATTAAATCCTTTTAAGTTATTTCCTTGTGCATCAACTGAACGAGCTAAACCATTTTCGATGCTTTGAGCCGAATTATCAAAAGAAGCTGTTGCAAAGAATCCAAATTTAGATCCATTATCAAATTTGAAACTTTTTCCTCCTTTTACATTAAATCCACCAGCTACAGCTGATTTAGATTGTGGATTGAAACTATTTTTGAAGTTATATCCAGAAATTGCGTTTGCAGGAATGTTTGTTTTTTGGAAACCAAACCAGTTTGGACCAGCTTGTAA
Source organism: Empedobacter sedimenti (assembly GCF_030005555.1). GTDB lineage: Bacteria > Bacteroidota > Bacteroidia > Flavobacteriales > Weeksellaceae > Empedobacter > Empedobacter sedimenti. The sequence continues at coordinate 93,517 of NZ_JASCQG010000006.1, forward strand.
ATTGTAGTTTTTACTTGTAATTGCGTTTGAATTTAAATTCAAATTAGTTCCAATTTCAAATAAACCTTTTCCTTCGTATAATTTTGAAGCAATGTCAATATTCGCACCTCCAAAATCTGCCATCATACGTACGTTAAATGTTTTACTTAACGAGATATAATCGATCACATCTGTAGGAAATAAATCTAACTTAATGTTTTTATTACTCGGATTTTCTGATGGTATTGGTAAACCATTTAAAGAAGTATAGTTATAACGATCTCCTAAACCGCGAACAAATACATCACCTGTACCTTCTTGTTTTGTAACTCCGGCCATTTTTGCAACAGCAGAAGCCGCATCACTTACACCTTTACGCTCTAATTCTACAGATCCAATATTCTCAACCATCTTAACAGATTTTTTCTGCATGCTCAATAAATTCGCTTCAGATGATTTGTTTTTTGTTGCAGTTACAACAGCTGTAGATAAATCAATATTACTAATATCAGCTGGCTGTAAATAAAGATTATACGTATTAGAGTCAGTTAAACTTTGTGTGATTGTTTGATATCCATCAACCTTAATATCTAATTGGTAAGTATCATCTGGAACTGAGATTTCGTAATGACCTTTTTCATCTGTTTTAGCAGTAATATTTAAACCTTCTACTGTAAATGTTTTACCAGCGATTGGTTGGTTTGATTTTTGATCAAATAATGTTCCTTCTAATTTAATATCAGTTTGCGCAAATAATGCTGCTGATCCTAATAATAAAAGTAAAGTTAAATTGCGTTTCATTGCTATAAAATAATTCGTGTTTGTTTGCTTGCAAAGTTGTGGCAATCGGATGAGAATGATTTTTATAAATTGTAAAGGTTTTGTTAGAGAATTGTTATCAAATTGTCGTAATTTTAAATGAATGTTAAGAAATGATTTCAGCTGTATTCTCGTAAGATTTAAGCTTAATTTTACATCAGCTAAATTTTTTTAGTTATTACAAACAATTATGAAGAACATTAAGATTTTATTAGTAGACGATGAACCAGATATCTTAGAGTTTATTGGATACAACTTAAAAAAAGAAGGTTTTGAGATCGAAACAGCTCAAAACGGTATCGAAGGACTAAAACAAGCCAAAATTTTTCGCCCAGACTTAATTCTATTAGATGTCATGATGCCACAAATGGACGGGATGGAGATGTGTGCTGAGCTGAGAAAATTAGATTCTTTTAAAGATACTTTAGTTGTTTTTCTTTCTGCACGTGCCGAAGATTTTTCTCAATTAGCAGGTTACGATGCTGGTGCAAATGATTATATTTTAAAACCAATCAAACCAAAAGTTTTAATTTGTAAACTAAATGCCTTACTTAAATTAAAACAACCAAACGAAACACCAAAAGACGAGTTTATTAAACTGAATAATTTCGAAATTAATCGCGAAACATATAAAGTAAACTATCAAGGTGAAGATTTCTTATTACCACGTAAAGAATTTGAATTAATCGCTCTTTTAGCTTCTAATCCAGAACGTGTTTTCAAACGTGAAGAAATTTTAGAGAAAGTTTGGGGAAATGAAGTTGTTGTTGGCGGACGTACAATTGACGTACATATGCGTAAACTTCGAGAAAAATTTGGAAACGATCGCTTTTCTACTATCAAAGGTATTGGTTACAAAATAAATGATTAAAAGCTGCTAATGGCTTCAACGTTCAAAGTCCAAAATATATTCCTTTATGCTCTTTTAAGCACACTTTTTTTAGCTTTAGGTTTTGTTTTGTTCTCTTTTTTATGGTTTGGAAATATTAATTTTATTCTCCAAGAAAAAATATTTTTTTGCGGATTATTCCTTTTTCTTTTAATTGGTTTAACTGCAATGTATTGGTTTTTTTTAAAAAATCAACGACGTCGAGATTTTACTGAAATCTCAAAAAACATTCCTCAATTTCAATCGAATAATATGGATTTTGAGGAATTATCCCAAAAAATTTCCACAATTACAGAAGATCAATCCAAAGAAATTGATGTTTTAAACGAAAGAGAAAATTACCGAAGAGATTTTTTGGGTAATATTTCGCACGAATTAAAAACACCTCTTTTTTCTGTACAAGGTTATTTATTAACATTGATAGAAGGTGGAGTGGAAGATGAGTCTATTCGTGATAAGTATTTAAACCGAATCAATAAATCGGTTGATCGTTTGATTTATCTGGTAAAAGATTTGGACATGATTGCAGAGCTAGAGCGTGGTCGTATAAACATAGAGTTTACAACGTTTAATTTGACTGCTTTGGTGCAAGATGTTATCGATTTACTTGAAATTAAAGCAGAAAAAAATAACATCAGACTTTCTCTTAATTATCCTATTCATCAACCTATAAAAGTGGTTGGTGATATTCAGAAAATACAACAAGTGCTGATTAATTTAATCGTTAATGCGATTAATTACTCTAATCCAAATACTGAAGTTGTGATTGATTTTGATGATTTTGATGATAAAATACAAGTCTCAATCAAAGATCAAGGTGTTGGAATAAAACAAGAAGATCTTGACCGTGTTTTTGAACGTTTTTATCGTGTTGATAAATCTAGAAATCGTAACAATGGTGGTTCTGGACTTGGTTTAGCAATCGTAAAACACATCTTAGAGGCACATAAACAAAAAATATATGTAAGTAGTAAAGTAGGAAAAGGATCTACCTTTTCTTTCTATTTACAGAAAGTTTAATAAACTTTTTTCTTCGTAAACTTTAGGGTTACATTGTGTTTAAAGACTTTCAAAGTATCATTTTTAGCCTCTTTCCAAATATAATAAGGAGGCTTCACATTCAAAATACAACCTTTATCTGTTAAAGAGTCTGCCATCAAATCGGCATACAAAATTGTATCATTTTTGATGAATTTATCATTTTTATAATCAATCAAAAAATATTCTTTCTTTAAATATAACGGATCTTTTATACGCAAAGTAGAATCTTTTTCATCCAAATTCCATTTGATTAAAGTTGGGCTAAAACTATCTTCATATCCAACAAAAACACGTGTAGTGTTGACCAAATGGCGAACAGAAAGGAGTAACGCAACAAAAAAGACGACTACACCAAGGTAGTAAATGATTAATTCTTTTTTCATGGATTAGTTTAGGGGTTGTGTATTAATGTACAAATATCGCTAATCTAACCTAAAAGATACATAAAAAATGTAAATTTGCATTAATTTAATTTTAATATAACCCTCAGTAATGCAATACAATCCGAATGAAATCGAACCAAAATGGCAAAAATTTTGGATCGAAGACAAGACGTTCAAGGCTGATAATCAATCAGAAAAACCGAAATTTTACGTATTAGATATGTTTCCTTATCCATCTGGTGCTGGCTTACACGTAGGTCATCCACTTGGGTATATCGCGTCAGATATTTATTCTCGTTACAAACGTTTAAAAGGATTTAATGTTTTACATCCAATGGGTTACGATTCGTTTGGATTACCTGCAGAGCAGTATGCAATACAGACTGGCCAGCATCCTGCGATTACAACAACTACGAATATTGAAGGTGGTGTTGATAAGCAAGGAAATGAAATTGCAGGTTACGAAAACCAAATGAAAAAAATTGGTTTGGGATACGATTGGGATCGCGAAATCAGAACTTCTGAGCCTGAATATTATAAATGGACTCAATGGATTTTTAATCAATTATTTGATTCATATTATGATAATTCAACTGATAAAGCTGAATCAATTTCTAAATTAGTTGAAACTTTCAAAACTGAAGGTAATGCTAACGTAGACGTTGTTGCTGACGATGATATCGAAATCTTTACAGCTGAACAATGGAATGCTTATTCAGAAAAAGAACAACAAGCTATTTTATTAAAATATCGTTTAACATTCTTAGCAGAAGCAGAAGTAAACTGGTGTCCAGATTTAGGAACTGTTTTAGCGAATGATGAGGTGATTAATGGATTATCAGAGCGTGGAGGTTTCCCTGTTGTGCGCAAAAAAATGACACAATGGATGATGCGTATCACGGCTTATGCAGATCGTTTGTTAACTGGTTTGGATAAATTAGATTGGCCAGATCCAATCAAAGAATCGCAAAAAAACTGGATTGGTAAATCGCAAGGAGCTTCAATCTTTTTTGATGTTGATGGATATGCAGATAAAATTGAGGTTTTTACAACTCGTCCTGATACTGTTTTCGGCGTTTCTTATGTTACTTTAGCACCAGAACATCCTTTGGTTTCTCAAATTACAACAGCTGAGCACAAAGCGAAAGTTGATGCTTATGTCGATTATACTTCAAAACGTTCAGAAAGAGATCGTTTGGCTGATGCAAAAAATATTACAGGTGAATTTACAGGCGCTTATGCTATTCATCCTTTCACAGGAAAACAAGTTCCGATTTGGATTGGTGATTATGTCTTAGCTTCTTACGGAACGGGTGCTGTAATGGCTGTTCCTGCTGGTGATGAGCGTGATTTTGCTTTTGCGAATCATTTCAACTTACCAATTATTAATATTTTCAAAGGACAAGATATTTCTGAAACTGCTTTTACAGAAAAAGGCGGTTTCGAATTACAAGATTCTGATTTCTTAAATGGATTAGATTATAAACAAGCAGTTGCAAAAGCAATTGAAGCGTTAGAAGAAAAAGGTTTTGGACAAGGAAAAACAAACTTCCGTTTACGCGAAGCTGTTTTCTCTCGTCAACGTTATTGGGGAGAACCAGTTCCGGTTTATTTCAAAGATGAAATGCCATATACAATTCCAACTGCTGCATTACCAATTATTTTACCAGAAGTTGACGAATATTTACCAACGAAAGATGGTGAACCACCATTGGGACGTGCGACAAAATGGGCTTTTGATACAACAACAAACGAAGTTGTAGACAATAGTTTAATCAACAATGAAACGATTTTCCCTATCGAATTGAATACTATGCCAGGTTGGGCAGGTTCTTCTTGGTATTGGTTACGTTATATGGATGCGAAAAATGACAACGAATTTGTGTCTAAGGAAGCAGTTGATTATTGGCAAAATGTCGATTTGTACATGGGTGGATCTGAGCATGCAACTGGTCACTTGTTGTATTCTCGTTTTTGGCAAAAATTCTTGTTCGATAAAGGTTTAGTTCCGACTGATGAGTATGCAAAAAAACTGATTAACCAAGGAATGATTTTGGGAATGAGTGCGTTTGCTTATCGTATAAACTTAAAATTTGATCCAAATGGAGCAAATCTTCTTAACGATGGACCATTTCCAACTTTTTTCATTTCAAAAAACATAATAGATAAATATATAGATTCGAATAGAGATAATCCTTTACGTAGAGATTTTAGTATTTTGGGTGAAAAAATTTCAACTATTATAAATTCCAGAATAAATAATAAATATGGAATAATGAATGATTCTATCACTTTTTCTGGAATACATGTCGATGTTAATATGTTGAAAGATGGAGGAGACGAATTAGATACAGAGAAATTCAAAGCATGGAGAGAAGATTTCGCAAATGCAGAATTTATCTTAGAAGATGGTAAATACATCACAGGACGCGAAGTTGAAAAGATGTCAAAATCTTACTACAATGTCTTGAATCCAGATGATATTTGTGAACAATACGGAGCAGATTCATTGCGTCTATATGAAATGTTCTTAGGTCCAGTTGAACAATCAAAACCATGGAATACGCAAGGAATTTCTGGAGTTTATTCATTCTTAAAGAAATTCTGGAAATTGTATCATTCAGGAGCAGAAGAAACATTCTTCATTTCTGATGAAGAGCCAACTAAAGAAGAAATGAAAGTGTTGCATCAAACTATCAAAAAGGTGGATGAAGATGTAAATAATTTCTCTTTCAATACGTCTGTTTCTACTTTTATGATTGCTGCAAACGAATTAGGAAAATTAAAAACAACTAAACGAGCAATTTTAGAGCCTTTGGCAATTATTATTTCGCCTTATGCGCCACATATTGCAGAAGAATTATGGGCGAAATTAGGACATGAAACTTCTATTGCAAATGCAGATTTCCCTGCTTTCGAAGAAAAATGGTTGGTTGCAGATGCAAAAGAATATCCAGTTTCTTTCAATGGTAAAATGAAATTCTTGTTAGAATTACCTTTATCGTTATCGAAAGATGAAATTCAGGATATTGTAATGAAAGATGAACGAACAATCAAACAATTAGGTGATCGTACTCCAAAGAACGTCATTATTGTTCCAGGAAAGATTATTAATATCGTAGGATAGTTCTTATTAAGATATATACTAGAATCCGTTTAGCAAGACTAAACGGATTTTTTTATTTCCTTATTTTGAGAAATTGATGCATATAAAAACCACTCAATGTTGAGTGGTTTTAAATTATTATTGACCTTCTTCTTCAGGTATTTCATAGTTTTCACCGACGCTTTCGCTTCCGCTACCTTCTATAATTGGACCTGGATCGTAGATTTGATCATATTGATGGAATCCATATGTATTTGAACAATCCCAATGTTTCTCAATATCTTTTGGCTTCTCAAACTTATCACTTTGTGTTACGCCAAATTTACCTCCTTCTTTGTATACGCCTTGCATATAGTAAGCCCAAATAGGCATAGCTGTATTAGCTCCCTGTCCTGTTGCTGTACTTTCGAAGTGAGCAAAACGGTCTTCTGCACCAACCCAAACACCTGTTACCAAGTTTGGAGTAAGTCCCATAAACCAACCATCGGAGTTTTCGTTTGTTGTACCTGTTTTACCAGCGATTTCTGCTGTCATACCATAACGATTTCTAAGACGTGCACCAGAACCTCTGTCTACAACACCTTTCATTAAATCAATCATTGTATAAGCAACATTTTCGTTTACAACTTCGCGTGTTTTTGGCGTATAGTCACGAATTACTTTACCTTGTTTATCTTCTATTCTTAAAATTAACTGAGGTTTAATATAAATACCACCATTTGCAAAAGCGCTCATTGCTCCAACCATTTCATATAATGATAAATCAGCAGAACCTAAAGCAATTGTAGGGTCGTTTATAATTGGAGATTCAACTCCTAGATCTCGAGTCATTTGAATAACAGGTTCTGTACCTGTTTGCATAATCAAACGAGCTGCAACAATATTAGTAGAATAAGCTAAAGCTGTTCTCAAATCTTGAGATCCACCATATCGACCATTAGCATTACGAGGAGACCATTTACCTGGTATTCTCTCATTAGATACAGTATGACAAGGCGTTAATCCTAATTGATTAATTGCTGTTGCATAAACAAATGGCTTGAAAGTAGAACCAACCTGACGACGCGCTTGTTTTACGTGGTCAAATTTGAAATAATTCCAATCTATTCCGCCAACCCAAGCTTTAATCGTACCATCTTTAGGGTCCATCGACATTAAACCAGCTTGTAAAATATGTTTGTGGTACTCAATAGAGTCCATTAACGTTTTTCCTTTTTTGTATTGAATACCATTCCAAGTAAAGAATTGTACAGAATCACGAGGTGTATTGAAAATAGTCTCGATTTCGGCTTCTGATTTTCCTTCTGCCTTCATTTTCTTAAACAAATCAGTACGTTGCATTGCTTGTTTAAAGATTCTTGTTCTTTTATCAGCAGATACATTGTAAAATGGTGCTAAACTACGACCACGTTGCTCTCCAAAAAATTGATCTTGTAAAACTTTTAATTGTTTTTTTACAGCTTCTTCTGCAAGAGTTTGCATTCTAGAGTCTAATGTTACATAGATTTTAAGACCATCTTTCTCTAAATTATATGATTTTCCAGTTTCTTTTTCGTATTCAACCATCCAATCCGTGATTTCTTTACGTAAAGCTGTCTTGAAATAAGCTGAATGCGAATCATCAGTTTTCATGATGTCTTGCTTATCTGTAACCAATGGAGTTGCTTTAGCAGCTTCTCCTTCAGCCTGAGAAATTTTATTGTATTTCATCATTTGATCCAATACAAGATTTCTTTTTTCTGTAGATAATGCAGGATTTTTTATTGGATTAAATTTCACAGGGTTTTGAAACATAGAAACCAATGTTGCAGCTTCATCAAGGTTTAATTCTTTTGTTGTTTTATTGAAATAAACTTTTGATGCAGATTCGATACCTTTTGCGCCATATATAAAGTCGAATTTATTGAAATACATTGCAATAATTTCTTCTTTTGTATATAATTTTTCTAATTGAACAGATGTTACCCATTCTTTTAACTTCTGTAAACCACGTTTTACTTTGTTAGAAGAAGGATCTTTTGTATACAATTGTTTTGCTAATTGCTGTGTAATAGTAGAACCACCACCTGACTCACCACCTGAAGAAATTGCACGGAATGCAGCTTTGATGTCGACTCCTGAGTGTTCAAAATAACGAACATCTTCTTTTGCTAACAAAGCATCTACCAAATGCGGAGGTAAATCTTTATAGTCTACTGGTGTTCTACGCTCTGCTTCAAAACGGTCAAGTAAAACACCATCAGAAGAAATAATTTCTGATGAAACATAAATATCAGGGTTTTCTAAGTCGCGAACATTAGGTATTTCACCTAACCATCCGTTAGATGTAGCCCAAAAAATTCCGAAAATACCCAATATACCAGCAAAAAATAATACCCAAATAGTGACGATTATTTTTTTAACTAATGAAAAGCTATTGAACTTCTTTTTTGCTTTAGAAGTAGTGCTTGTTTTAGGATTGTTATTGTTTTCCATTTTTTATTATTCAGCTTTATCAACAATCAAACTAATGTCTTCGATTCCTTTTAAATTTTTAGTTCGCATACCTTGCCAAATCTTTAGCTGATAGCGACCAGAATCTTTAATCGGTAATTTTTCTCGATAAACCAACATCATTTCTTTTGTAGTCATTCCTTTACCAATCGAACTTCCATCAGGATTTGCGATGTAATACTGTAAGGTATCAATCATTTCATTTCCTTTAGGATCGATGAATTTTGTGAACAAATATAAGTTACTATATTCATACGACGTATTATTTCTTAAGACAAATCCAATGTTAACAGCCGCAGGTTTAGGATCTTTTACATCAAACGTAAAGGTTTGAGGTTGATTACTTTTCCATTGGTCTTTTACATTTTTTGTGTCTTGATAATAATGTTTTGCTTCGCAGCTAAACAATAAAACGACAAAAATAAAAAGCAAGCTACTCTTGCGTATTATCTGGTTTTGGCCCACGATTAAATCTTTTTTTATTTCGATTCTTCGATTTATTTGGATTCGGTTGAGCATTATTTGGATTCTCTCCCGAAGCATTTGCTTTTGGTTCAGCAGGTTGATTATTATTCTGCTGAGGTTGTTTTTTTGGTTGTTGACTTGACTGATTAGCCTGATTATTTTGTTGGCTATTGTTGTTCGGATTATTCGGTTTTCGTTTTTGCTGATTACGATTGCGATTATTTCCTTGCGGCTTTTGCTGATCAGTATTTGGTTGAGCTTGTTGCTCTTTTGCCTGAGTTGGCTGTTGCTTTTCTCTAGGCTGATTTTGTTGATTCTGATTCGAATTTTTATTCGGTCTATTTTGATTATTCTTTTTAGACTGATTAGGATTCTTTCCTTGTTTATTTTCAGGACGACTTGCTTGATCTTTTCGCTCATTTGGCTGCTTTGGTTTAGCCTGTTGAGGTCGTTGATTATTCGCATTCGCTGCAACTTTTTCGTTTCCAGAATTAGTATTGTTTTTAATTCTTTTACGTTTTTTGTTTTGCTTTTCTTTACGTTCAAAACGCTCTAAAGAATCTTCGCCAATTACATCTGTAAAATCTGGTTTAGATTCTTCTACATTTTTAGCCAAGTCCTCTAAAGGTTCAGTTTTTTGACCTTTAGCTGTTATCGCTAAAAATTCTTGAATATCGTCTACCGAAAATTTGTACCAAACAATTCCTCCTTTATCATAAGCAAACCACATTTCTTTCTTGAAAACGTCGATTTTGACACAATGTGCCCAACCTTTTTCAGTTTCGAAACGGCTTTCCATTGACGGAAAACTATTTAATGCATCTAAATATGAATCTAATTCAAAATTTAAACAACATTTTAACTTACCACATTGTCCAGCTAACTTTTGAGAGTTAATTGACAATTGTTGATAACGTGCCGCAGCAGTGCTCACAGAGCGGAAATCTGTTAACCAAGTTGAACAACACAATTCGCGTCCACATGATCCAATTCCTCCAACTTTTGCTGCTTCTTGACGATATCCGATTTGTTTCATCTCAATTCTTACGCCAAACTTACCTGCGTATTCTTTGATTAATTGACGGAAATCGACACGTCCTTCTGCTGTATAATAAAATGTAACTTTCGCTCCATCTCCTTGGTACTCAACATCACAAATTTTCATTTCCAAATTAAGATTTTTAGCCATAATTCGAGAATCAACCATTGTTTGTTTTTCTCTGTCACGAAACTCTTGCCAAGTTTCGATATCTTTTTGGTTCGCTTTGCGATAAACCTTTTTGACATCTTCCGCAGTCCACGAAAGATTCTTCTTTTTCATCTGGATTCTAACAAGCTCACCCGTAAGTGTAACAACCCCAATATCATGACCAGGTGTTCCTTCAACAGCGATTACATCGCCAATATTTAGAGATATGTTGTTTTCGTTTTTATAATAAAACTTTCGATCGTTTTTGAAACGAACTTCCACAAAATTGAACTTTTCTTGTCCATTTGGAAGTTGCATATTCGATAACCAATCAAAAACTGATAATTTTCCACAACCATCAGTGCCACAAGCACCATTATTGTTACATCCTTTCGGAAGGCCACTAGAAGTTCCACAAGATCCACATCCCATGCTTCTATAATTTTTTTAAATGACAACACAAAGGTATGAAAATATTTTTCTGAATTTGTGAAATCATTTTTGTTAAGATTACGATTTTATATTGAATCAAAAACTTCTGAAAATGAATAAGTTTGATCTAATCTTACACCTTTTTCGGTCATTTTTAATGTTGCTAATTCGTTCACATGATCGTGTTCGAAAAATAAAATATACTCATTTTCTACGGCTTTTTGTAAAAAATCTCCTTTTTCTTCTAAAGTTATTAAAGGACGAGTATCATATCCAATTACATAAATTAGTGGGATATGTCCTACAGTAGGGATTAAATCTGCGATGTAAACAATTTTTTTGCCTTTATATGTAATGATTGGCAACATTTGTTTTTCGGTATGTCCGTCTACAAATAAAATATCAAAACCGAGTGGAGAATTTTCTAAAATTGTTCCATTTTGAGGTAAATCAATCAAATTAAGTTGTCCACTTTCTTGTAGAGGTAAAATATTTTCTTTCAGGAAAGATGCTTTTTCACGAGGATTTGGATTCACTGCCCAATCCCAATGATTCGCATTTGACCAAAATTTTGCGTTTTTGAATGAAGCTTCTAAATAATCTTTCTCTTTGTTGTATTGAATTGCGCCACCACAATGATCAAAATGTAAATGCGTCAAGAAAACATCTGTAATATCATCGCGATGAAAACCATGTTTGGCTAAAGAATTATCCAAAGTAGCATCGCCCCATAAATAATAAAAACCAAAGAATTTTGCATCTTGTTTAGTTCCTATTCCTGTATCAATCAATATTAATCTTTCGCTATCTTCGATTAATAGACATCTCATGGCAAGATCTATTAAATTTCTATCATCAGCAGGATTGGTTTTATTCCAAATCGATTTTGGTACAATTCCGAACATGGCACCGCCATCTAATTTAAAACTTCCTGTTTCTATTGTATATAATTTCATTTTTATGTGGTTTTATTTTGTTGAATTTTTGTTTTACGAAGATAAAAAATAGAATATTATTTAAAATAAATATCTATTATAGAATTGAACGACTTAAATTTGCAAAAATTTTGATACAATGGCAAAAGAAGTTCGTGTAAGATTTGCGCCAAGTCCAACAGGTGCGTTACACATCGGAGGAGTCCGTACTGCGTTATACAATTATCTTTTCGCAAAACATAATAACGGAAAATTCTTATTAAGAATAGAGGATACAGACCAAACACGTTATGTGGAAGGTGCTGAACAATATATTATCGATTCGTTAAAATGGTTAGGCTTAACTCCTGATGAAGGTGTTGGTTTTGGTGGAGATTTAGGTTCTTACCGTCAATCAGAGCGTAAAGAAATCTACCAACAATATGTAGACGAATTATTAGCTTTTGGAAATGCATATTATGCGTTTGATACAGCAGAAGAATTAGATGCTGCGCGTGCAAAAGCAGAAGAAAATAAAGAAACATTTATTTATAACTGGTCAACAAGAGGAAAGTTGAAAAACTCTTTATCATTGACGGAAGATGAAACAAAAGCTTTAATTGAGAATGGAACGCCTTATGTGATTCGTTTCAAAATTGATGATTCTCGTACGGTTTTATTGGATGATATGATTCGTGGAAAAATCACGATTGATGCAGCAACTTTAGATGATAAAGTTTTGTTTAAATCTGATGGAATGCCGACGTATCACTTAGCTAATATTGTAGACGATCATTTGATGGGAATTTCTCACGTAATTCGTGGAGAAGAATGGTTACCATCAATGGCTTTACACGAATTATTGTATGATGCATTTGGTTGGGAAGCGCCTCGTTTCGCACATTTACCATTAATCCTAAAACCAGAAGGAAAAGGAAAATTAAGCAAACGTGATGGAGATAAACACGGATTTCCAGTTTTCCCAATGGAATGGAAAACAGAAGAAGGAATTGCAAAAGGATACAAACAAGAAGGTTATTTCCCAGATGCAGTATTGAATATGTTAGCTTTATTGGGGTGGAATTCTGGAACTGATCAAGAGATTTTTACAATGGAAGAATTGATTCAATTATTTTCATTAGAAAAAGTTTCAAAATCAGGAGCACGTTTTTCTCCAGAAAAAGCAACTTGGTTTAATCATCAATATTTACAACAAAAATCTGTTGAAGAATTATTACCATCTTTCGAAGAAGTTTTAAAAGAAAACGGAATCGAAGCGAATCCAGCTTTAGATGTAAAAGTGGTTGAATTGTTAAAAGAAAGAGCAAACTTTGTAAAAGATATTTTCGAACAAGGTCAATTCTTTTATATAGCTCCTTCTACTTACGACGAAAAAGCAGCTAAAAAAGCTTGGAAAGATGATTCTAAAGAGATTTTAGGAAAATTTGTTGACGTTTTAAATTCATCAGAGTTTACGTCAGAAATTTTACACGATGCAATGGCAGAATTTGTTACAACGCAAGAAATTGGATTTGGAAAAATCGGAATGCCTTTACGTCTTAGTTTAGTTGGTGCTTTACAAGGACCAGATGTTCCTGTAATTATGGCAACTTTAGGAAAAGAGGAAACGATTGCGCGTATCAACAAAGCGATTGAAGTTTTAGGATAAAATTATTTCTATCATAAATAAGAAAGCCATTTGCATTGCAAATGGCTTTTCTGTTATAAATTGATTTTGACTTCGTCTAATTGATTAACTTCATCTTGAGAGAATATTCGATAATTGACTTTAAATGTTTTGCCAAGTGGAACTTCTAACGAAAAACCTCCTGCGCCAATTGCATCAATCACATCTAATTCGAAATGTGCATGTTTCCAATATTCGAACAAATCTTTGTCAATCCAAAATTCAACTCCATCAATTTCTCCAATGCAAACATCTTTGTATCGAAGATAAAATTCTCCTTTTCTGAAACATTGCGGTTGCGTTCCTTCACAGCAACCTCCTGCTTGATAAAGCATTAAATCGCCATGTTTTGCTTTTAATTCATTCAATAAATTAATTGCTTTTTCTGTTGCATCAACACGTTTCATTTTTTGAGATTTTAATTAATTATTGATTTAGAAGAAACCTAATTTCTTTTTGCTGTAAGAAACTAACATATTTTTAGTTTGACGGTAATGGTCTAACATCATTTTGTGGTTTTCACGTCCGATACCAGATTGTTTATAACCTCCGAAAGGCGCTCCAGCAGGATAACTATGATATTGATTAACCCAAACACGACCAGCCTGAATAGCACGTGGAACTTGATACAACTGATGAGCATCACGCGTCCAAACACCAGCTCCTAAACCATAAATTGTGTCATTTGCGATTTCTATTGCTTCTGCTTCATCTTTGAAAGTTGTAACAGCTAATACAGGTCCAAAAATTTCTTCTTGGAAAACACGCATTTTGTTATGTCCTTTAAATAACGTTGGTTTGATGTAATATCCGTTTTCGATGTCTCCTTCCAAATGATTTGCATCTCCACCAGTTAATAATTCGGCACCTTCTTCTTTTCCTAAATTAATATAACTTAAAATTTTGTCATATTGAATTTGAGAAGCTTGTGCACCAATCATTGTTTCAGGATCAAGAGGGTTACCTGCTTTTATTGCATTTACACGCTCTACAACTCGCGCAATAAATTTATCATAAATAGATTCTTGAATCAATAAACGTGAAGGACATGTACAAATTTCTCCTTGATTAAGAGCAAATAATACTGCACCTTCAATTGCTTTGTCTAAGAAATCATCATCATGATCCATTACAGATTCGAAGAATACATTAGGCGATTTTCCTCCCAATTCTAACGTTACTGGAATAATATTTTCTGTTGCATATTGCATCACGAAACGCCCTGTAGCTGTAGATCCTGTAAATGCAGCTTTCGATACTTTAGGATTTGTCACCAATGCGCGACCTAATTCTCCACCGAAACCATTTACAATATTAACAACTCCTGGAGGTAATAAATCTCCAATTAATTCGAATAAATATAAAATCGAGATAGGAGTAGATTCAGCAGGTTTTAAAACTACACAGTTTCCAGCAGCCAAAGCAGGAGCTAATTTCCAAACAGCCATCAAAATTGGGAAGTTCCAAGGAATAATTTGCGCCACAACACCAATTGGTTCGTGAACAATGATAGATACAGTATCTTTATCTAACTCGTTAATAGACCCTTCTTCTGCACGAATTACCGAAGCAAAATATCTGAAATGATCTATTGCCAAAGGAATATCAGCATTTAAGGTTTCGCGAACTGGTTTACCATTGTCGTAAGTTTCTACAGCAGCAATATCTTGTAAATTTTGCTCCATACGATCCGCGATTCTATTCAGAATAATACTACGCTCTGTTGCTGATGTTTGACTCCACGTCTTGAATGCTTCATGAGCTGCGTCAACAGCTTTAGTCAAATCTTCTTCAGTTGAATGAGCAGCTTTTGTAAAAACTTTTCCTGTAAGAGGAGTAATTACATCAAAATATTTTCCTTGAGTAGGAGGAGTAAATTGACCATTAATGTAATTGTAGTACTGATTTTTGAAAGTAGGTACGTTAACTAAGTTTGCCATGATTTTAAAATTTTTGATTTTTTCTAAGATACTTCTTTTAAACCAGCAAATATGTTTAAGAAAAGTTAATTCTAATTGGTATAATATTTGTACATTTGGCATCCGTTAATAATTGATTGACAACTTACTTTAAGGGGCTGACTGGTTTTGACAGCAGGGCCAATGGGTAAGTAAGCATGCAGTGATAGGTTGTGTACTCACTTTAATCAGGCACTTCAACTTTTTAACTGGCAACGAAGAGTACGCTTTAGCTGCATAATTCTGAATTTTAGTAAGAATACGCCACGTCTATACTAGGTATAGAAGCTGAATGTCCCTCAAAAGCCTTGACTTACGGCGTTTGATACAGGGACACGGGAAAGTAAGAATAGGAACCTTAGTGCATCGGATAGGTTTCGAGATTTAAGATGATAAGCGGTTGACAGAGTGTTTATTCTCAGGATATCGTCGAAAATTAATAATAAACTAAGCATGTAGAAAGCTTATTTGTTGCTTGTTTGGACGCGGGTTCGAATCCCGCCAGCTCCACAACTTTAAATGTTACTAGTTATGTAACCATTATAAAACCTTCAATTTTAGGAGGTTTTATATTTTTATAAAAATTCTTCTATTAACAACTATTAAATTTTCCATCCGTTTTTCCATCCGTTTTTGTATTTTTATAAAAACGCTTAGTATTATGAATGTAACTTTCGTATTAGCAAAACCATCTTCAAACTTAGAAACGACAATAGAAATGGTAGTGAGATGGGATTCGCAACAAATTAGAATAAGCTCTAAAAAGAAAATATTGCCAAAAAATTGGAATCCTTTAAAAATGAAAGTTAAGGACTCTAATTTTAATAAAACTGGTCTAGAAATTAACTCTCATCTAGAGAAGATGAAATCATCAGCTACGGATGTATATATTTTTTTAACTAATGGGTTTGGAAGACCTCCGCTGAAAGAAGAATTTAAAGTGAAATTTAAGAATTATTTTTTTGGTGGTGGTAAAATTGATTCAAAACCTAAAATTACAACATTGGTAGAAGCATTCAATTTGTATATCAAAACTAAAACGTATTTAAAAGAATCATCTATTCAAACGATCAATCAAACAAAGACAAATATTGTGAATTATGAACTTCTAAATAAAGAAATAGTTACATTAGATAATTTTGATGTTAATATAAGGAATAGCCTTATTGATTTATTTTTTGAATTAGATTATAAAGGACCAACTATTTATCGTCGTTTAAAATATATAAGGACAGTTTTGAAGTTTGCTGAAGAATTAGGATATTCTGTACATCCTTACTATAAAGTTAATTCATTCTTAACTAAGGACGAGGAGTCTTATCAAATTGCTTTAACGGAAGAAGAGTTGAATGAGTTTATTAACCTAGATTTGAATTATGATAGTTCACTTGAATTAGTTCGAGATCAATTTTTAGCCTTAGTAATTACTGGACAGAGGTTTTCAGATTTAAATAAGATTACTTCTAATTATGTTGATGATGATGGATCACTTAAATTTATTCAAGAGAAAACCAAAATATCAGTTCATTTTCCGTTGATGAAAAATTTGAAACAAATTTTAGACAAATATCCTTTGGGTTGGCCAATTCGATATTCGAATCAAAAGTTTAATAAAAAACTACAAGCTATAGCTAAGAAATGTAGTTTGTTAGAGCGTCCATTAATAAATAATGAGAATATTAAGAGAATGGATAAGATTTCATCACATACAGCACGTCGATCTTTTGTTACCATTTATTATTCTAAAGGGGTTCCATTAGATGTTATTATGCTAGCAACTGGTCATAAACAAGAGAAGACGGTGAAAGGTTACATTAAAATGAATAAAAACCAAGAAGCTAGATTGCTGGAAATGGTATTAAAAGATGTAGAAATTAATATATCAAACGAATGAAATTTTTAGAATATTGGGAGGTTTTTGATGGATTATTAGAAATATCAATAGAAAAGGACTTTAAAGATTCAGTTGATTATACAGAGCTATTCAAAAGATTAATTACTTCAGGGGAGGAAGAAAGTATTGATTGGGACTTTAATCATTTTGAAACGTTTGAATTACTTTTAAATAACAAATTAAAGGGTAAAGATCTCATCGAAGAAAAAAATTTGATCCAGGCGGAGCAAGAAAAAATACTTGATAGATTATCTTATGATGGTGGATCTTTTCAAACGATTATTTTTAACGATCTCTTCTTTGATTGGATTGATACAAAAATGGTTGATAATGTAAAGCTTCAGCAATATAAGAAACTTCAGTATTTGAAGGGGAAATTAGATCGAATCGATGCAGCAGCTAACGATCCAAACAATTTTGACGCTGATGATCCGAAATTTGATTCTATCGCTAAAAAAATAATTGCATTGTACAAGCTGGGTATTTTAGATCATTTGGATAATAATAATAAATTAGTGGTATCGACAAATGCGAAAGCTAGGATTGTTAGTTTAATAACAGGAGATAATGTTACTACAATTCAATCGGCATTAAATGCGATGGTTAAAGGAAATATTGGTAAAAATAATCCACTAAACTCCACTAAGAGTTGTAATGAAGTAGACGTAATTCTTAACAAAATCGGAGCTAAAATAATTAAGGAATGACGAATTAGGGAATCCCTAATTTTAGTTCATGGTAGTTTTGGAGTAGAAAATTAAAACGCATGAACAACTTAATTATGAACGAGGCTTTCGTTCAACAAATCGTAAAAGAACAAGTAGCAAAAGAACTTGAAAAGAATAAACAAGAACTAAAGGAAAAGGATACCTACTTAACAAAAGAAGAAGCTGCATCAATGTTTGGTATTTCAGTTTCTTCCGTAGATAATTACAAACGTAATGGTCTAATCCCGTATACCAAAATCGGTCGAGCAGTACGTTTTACTCTTCACGATTTGAAGAACTCAATAATTCTCCAAAAGAAAGGTAAAAGTAGATAACAACCTCCCTACGGGGAGGGGTATCTCCGTATCCGCTTAGATAAGGGGTACCTCCGCAATAAATTTCTTATCGAGCAGGTCGCTCCAAAAAAATTTCTAAAATTTTTCATTAAATAGGTTTAAAGTCTTAATGTGTACATACTAGGCAGTATTTTGTATTGCCTAAATGTCACGTTATTAGTTTATAAAGTGACATTTTACGGATTGGATTTCAGTTAAATGATCTGGATTTTAGTTAGTGTTTTCTCATAAAAGAGCGAAAAAAAGAAATTACCAGAAATTGATGTGACATAACTACAAGAATTTGATGTCACTATTTGTAGAATAAAACAAGGTTAATTAACTCTATTTCATTTAATTGTAAATATTTAAAAATTTTAATGTCTTATCTGACATAAGCGACTATTTATAATAAATGAGTAATGGGGCTCATTATATCTTATTATATAATAATAGAATATGGTGAATAATAATATTTTAAAAAATTAAGAATGTGGAATACAATAGAATTTTATAGGAGAACTAATATAATAGATGTCTCGTATAGAACACTTATGAGACAAATTGGAAAAATATATGGTGTAAATGATGTAGTAAAAAAGAAAGTAATCAATGGATCAGAAACTTGGTTAATCAATTACAAATTCATTCCAGAGTATTTTCAAAGAAAAAGAAAGTTAAAATCTAATATTGATGATTTTAACCAGAAGATGGAAAAGAAGGTAAGAAAAGTAAAATCCACTTTTATTGTACCAGTTGACATTGATAAATATAACATTGAAATGAGTATAAACTTCAAAGACGATTACGATAAGGATTATTATGAATATATAGTAAAGGATTTATTTCTGCGATCCTGTTTTGATATGTTTTATGTAATAGAGGAAGATTCTATTGGTTTTAATCATTTGCACGTTGGAATAAAAGGTGATGATACGCAAGAACTCAAATTAATTTTACGACATACGTATGATTACCTTCATTTGCATGATTACGATGGTGATAAAAACAAAATATTTTCAAAACAAACAAATGTTGCCGTTATCCGTAATCACAATGCTTACCTGGACTACCTGAAGAAAGGATCGACAATAGAATTCTTATTAAAGAAGAATAATTTAGAATTATTTGTAGATGGATAATATATATAAATTAGTTGAGGTAATTACCCAACAAAGTATTGCTGAAGATTGGTTAGAAGCAAAGAAAGAATGGGTTCCGTTTGACTTTTATTGTGATAATTCTGGTGTAATAGGTTGTTCGTATAGTAAGTTACCAACAATGAATATATATGTGTGATAAAGCATAAGTTGTCGGGAAAAACATTGATTGTAGGAAACTGCTGCGTCACAAAATTCATGGATTTGCCTATAAGTAACAAGATCTTTACATCAGGAAGTAAGTTGAGAAAAGATATTTCAAAAAGTCTTAATGGCGATGTTATTCATCGTTTAAAGGAAATCAGTATCATAAATCATTACGAGTATCAATTTTATTTGGACCGTAAGAACAAAAAGAAATTGACGGATAAGCAAAAAGTATTCAAAATTAAAACTAACCAAAAATTCTTGAATTGGTTAACAAGTTGTAAAAAAACCACATCATAATTGATGTGGTTTTTTTGTATATTCATAACCGAATTACATTATTGATTATAATATGATCAACCAATACCAAGCTAAATATTACGCATACGAATTGTCTAAAAAAGCAACATCAGATAGTCCTGAAAAGTTCGGAGCTACCTTGATGGATGCAAAAGTAGAATTAAATCCTCACCAAGTTGAAGCTGCTTTGTTTGCTTTTAAATCTCCTTATTCTAAAGGTGCTATTCTTGCAGACGAGGTTGGTTTAGGTAAAACCATTGAAGCAGGAATTTTATTAAGCCAAAAGTGGGCAGAAGGGAAAAAGAAAATTTTAATTATTTGTCCTTCCTCTCTACGTAAACAATGGGTAAACGAATTAGAAGATAAATTTTATTTAAAAGCTGAAGTATTAGATAATATATCTTACAATAAAAAAGCTAAATCTGGAATTAAAAATCCATTTGATAATGGCCATACAATAAAAATTTGTAGTTATCAATTTGCTCGAAAATGCGCGGAAGAAATACAATTGACTTCGTGGGATTTGGTTGTATTAGACGAAGCACACTATTTAAGAAATGCATACAAATATGGTAACGTGACTGCTCAAACCATTCAAAATGCAATCCGTGATTATAAAAAAGTGTTACTTACTGCCACACCTTTGCAAAATAGATTAGATGAATTGTATGGTTTAGTTTCTTTTATCGATCCTGAGATTTTTGGTGACATTAAAAGTTTTAGACGCAATTATATTTTAGAATCTGGTAACCGAGATATTGAAGGGTTAAAAAACAGGTTAAATTCAATTGTACATCGGACGTTACGTCGTGATGTTAAGGAATTCATCAATTATAGAGAACGTATCCCAATTACTCAACAATTTATTCCTACAGAAAAAGAACAGGAGTTATATGAAAAGGTTTTAGAATATCTAAGACAAGAAAGAACCTATGCTTTTCCGCCAGCTCAAAAACATTTGATGCAGTCAGTAATTTTTAAATTACTAGGTTCATCTTCTTTCGCAATTAGTAGAACACTAGAATCTTTATTAAAAAGGTTAAGAATACTTTTAGAATCATCTAAAGTAGTAGAAGATGATTTGTATGAAATGTTTCTAGAAGAATATGAAAATCTAGATGATGAATTTGATGAAGGTGAAATTATTGATGATGATGATTTTAATGAAATTACCTTAGATGATAAAATTGCAATAGAAGAGGAGATCAAGCAGCTAGAAGAATTTTTAATTCTTGCGAATAGCATACAACATAATGAAAAGGGTGAAAAATTATTAATTGCTTTAGAACAAGGCTTTACAAAATTGAATGAGTTAGGTGCAAAGCAAAAAGCATTGATATTTACAGAATCAACTAGAACACAGCAATATTTATTAGAGCGTTTATCGAAAGAAAAATATGCAGGAAGAATTTTAATCTTTAATGGGAATAATTCTGATCCTATATCAAATCAAATTTATCGTGATTGGATTGCAGATGATAAAAATGTAGGAAAAGTAACGGGTTCTAAAGCCGTTGATATCAGACAAGCCTTAGTAGATGCTTTCAGAAGTGATCAATATGATATAATGATTGCGACAGAAGCTGCTGCTGAGGGGATCAATTTACAGTTCTGTAGTATGATTGTCAATTACGATTTACCTTGGAATCCACAGCGTGTAGAACAACGCATTGGCCGTTGTCATCGCTATGGACAAGAGTATGATGTGGTGGTTGTAAATTTCATTAATGCAGCGAATGCAGTAGAAACTAGAGTATACGAATTACTAGAAAATAAATTCCGTTTATTCGATGGTGTTTTTGGTTCTTCAGATGAGGTTTTAGGTTCAATTGAAAGTGGTGTTGATTTTGAAAAACGAATCATTGAAGTTTACAAAATGTGTCGAACAAAAGAAGAGATAGAAAACTATTTCAACCAGCTGCAAAGTGAATTCGAAGACCAAATCAATCAAAAAGTTAAAGACGTACAATCTAAATTGTTTGATCATTTTGAAGCAAGTGTAATTGATAAACTACGTACAACTTATTCGGACACGATTGTGTTTATAGAGAAATTTGAAAAATGGTTATGGGAGTTAACCCAGTTTTACCTTCAAAACAGAGCACAATTTATATTTGATGATTATACCTTCATTTTAGATAATGGTGAAAAATATACATTAAATAAAAAACGTGAAGATGCTAAACGATTTTTAATAAATGGATCAATTGCTCAAAAAATTATCATCCAGGGTAAAAAGGAAAAAACACCTTCTGCTCATCTTTCTTTTGATTGGAGTAAAGTAAATGTTACTCATACAGATGTTAGTAATCTAAAATCTAAGTCAGGCGTATTAAGAGTTAGTAATTTAGAGGTTTCTTCTGAAATTGAATCACATTCCGTATTACTTTTTTCTGGTATTACTACCGAAAACGAGGTTTTAAATGACGATATTTGCCGCTTTATTTTAGGGCTTAATTCTACAATAAATGATACTTTTAAAGGTGATTTAGATGCAATTGAAAAATTTCATGCTAAAGTTAAAGCAGAAAGGCTAAAGTATCTCGAAGATACAGATGCCGCTTTAATGCAACGCGAATTTAAAAAATTCCACAATTGGGCTGATGATAAGATTTTTGAATTAGAATCCGAATTAAAAGAGGCTAAGAAAGAAGAAAAAGAAATTGATAAAGCTGCGATGCAAGAAGGATTATCAGGTGCGGAAGCTTTAGCGATGCAGGAAAAATTAGCAAAGGCAAAGAAAAAAGTATCACGCCTGAAAAGAGAAATGTTTGATCGTGAAGAGGAAATTGAAGCTGAACGCGATCAAATGATTGCTGAAGCGAAGAATAAATTAAACAGAACAATAACAGAAGAAGAAGTGTTCACCATTTCTTTTGAATTGATATAATAAAACATGAGTAACTATAATAAACTTCAAGACGTTTTAAAAGAAATATTTGAGATGGATAAGGCGGATTTAGATTTTGGAATCTACCGCATTATGAATCAAAAACGTGATCAGGTAATGGATTTTATAGATCGTAAATTACCGAAAGATATTAAAGACATATTAGCGCAAACACAATCAAAAGATTCTACTTCTATTCAAGCAGAATTAGATAAAGCGATTAAATCTGCGCAAGATTTAGGTGTGGAGCCAGATACTTTACCTAAAGTAATCGAGTTAAAAGCGCAACTGAATAATGCGATTGATACCAATGCTTTAGAGCAGGAAGTATTCTCACATTTGGCGAATTTCTTTAAGCGTTATTACAAAGACGGCGATTTTATTTCGTTACGTCGTTACAAGAAAGACGTGTATGCCATTCCTTATGAAGGGGAAGAAGTAAAACTACATTGGGCAAACCATGACCAATATTATATCAAAACATCGGAATATTTAAAGAATTACAGCTTTAAATTAAAAGATGGAAAATCGGTTCATTTCCAATTAAAGGAAGCTTCTACGGAACAAAACAACAATAAAGCACAAGGTGATCAAGAGCGTCGTTTTGCTATTTATGAGGAGCAACCTGTGGAAGTAATCGATGGACAATTATACATCAACTTTACGTATGAACCGCACAAGAAAACGGTAAAACAAGCTGACCTAGAAGCGAAGGCAATTGAAGTGATTCAAAACAATATTCCTGCTGAATTTGCTTTAGCATTTGACAAAGCGCCAACAGAGAAAAATAAGAATCGTACCATTGTAGAGAAACATCTGAACGATTTCATTTCTCGTAACAGTTTCGATTATTTCATCCATAAAGATTTAGGTGGATTCTTACGTCGTGAGTTAGATTTCTACATCAAAAATGAAGTTTTATACATCGACGATATCAATACCGAAAATCCAGCCTATTTTACAGCGCAGTTATCCAAGATAAAAGCGTTGAAAACCGTTGCTTCTAAGATTATTACCTTCTTAGCGCAGATAGAGGATTTCCAAAAGAAATTATGGTTAAAGAAAAAGTTTGTGATCAGTACCCATTACTGCATCACCTTAGACCGTATTCCTGAAAAATATTATGCCGAAATTGTGGCCAACCAAGCACAATTAGACGAATGGAAAGAATTGTTTGACATTGTCATTCCGAACGGTAGTGAGGAATCTCTACGCAACGAACCTTATTTGGTTCTGGATACCAAACATTTCTCCGAAGAATTCAAAGATAAATTATTAGCCGAATTCGACAATTTAGACGAAGAAACTAATGGGCTATTAATCAATTCTGAGAATTTCCAAGCATTGAATGTATTGCAAGAAAAATATCAGGAGCGTATTTCATTAAATTATATAGATCCACCTTATAATACTTCTGCTTCAGAGATATTATATTTAAATGGATTTAAAAGTGCTTCATGGATGTCATTAATAGAAAATAGAGAGTTATTATCAAAAAAATTATTATCGAATTCAGCTGTTAAAATTGTAGCTATAGATGATACAGAATTTAATAATATTTCTTTTATCCTTCGTGAAGTTCATTCTGATAAAGATATTAATAATGTCATTGTAAATCATCATCCTGCAGGGGCTGGATTAACAGGGACAAATATTTCAACTACTCATGAATATGCGATATTTTTGACGCCCAAAAATAAAAAGGTATTATTTGGTGAAAAGAAAGAAGCTGGTATTGGGAAAATTGGATTTATTAGAACCGGAACTGCTGAAAGTAACTTAAGAATTGGAAGACCTAATAGTTTTTATGCTGTCTTGGTTGATAGTAATTATAATGTTGTAGGTATAGAAGTTCCACCCAAAATCAATGAATCTTACCCTGAAGAAAACACAGTTGATGGTTTAATAAGAATTTATCCTAAAAGTAAGGATGGAACAGAAAGAGTTTGGAGAAGATCATATGAATCTTGTTTGAAAGAGATTGAAAACAATAATATTATTTGTTCTCCAAATTTAAGTCTAAGTTTAATCTCTGATAATGAAGAATCTTCAAAACCTATTTTTAGTAACTGGACTGACACGAAATATAATGCTGGTGTTCATGGAACTAATGTGTTAACTAATATAATTGGTAAACCACTATTTAGCTATCCCAAGTCAATTTACAATTTGTATGATTGTATTTATTACTCTACAAATCTAAATAGTTTAATTTTAGACTACTTCGCTGGATCAGGAACTACAGGTCACGCAACTATAAAACTAAATCGTGAAGATGGTGGTAATCGTAAATACATCTTGGTAGAAATGGGTACATATTTTAATACAGTAACCAAACCACGTATTCAAAAAGTCATCTACACCGACAACTGGAAAAACGGTAAACCACAAGATAAAGCGGGTATTTCGCAACTATTCAAATACCAAGTCTTAGAATCGTACGAAGATGCCTTAAACAATTTGCAGTTACCGAATAAAACCAATGCCGCTTTATTAAACTTTGAGGAGCAAGCGCAAGAAGAGTACCTCTTAAACTATATGTTGGATGTAGAAACACAAGATCATTTGTTCAATGTTCAAATGTTCCGCAATCCATTCAATTACCAATTAAAGGTGACAGAGAATAACGAGTTGGTACCTACGAAAGTAGATTTAGTAGAAACCTTCAATTATTTAATTGGCTTGTATGTAGAACGTGTACAACGTGTAGGCGATATCAAGTTTGTAGAAGGTAAAACCAGAGAGGGCATCAAAACTTTAGTGATTTGGCGCAATCTGGAAACCACCAGCAATGAAGAAACCGCACAACGTTTCCGTAAAATTTACGACAGCGTACGTTCTTCGGAGTTTGACCAAATCTACATCAACGGCGATCATCATTTCGACAATATGCGCACTGGTGAAGATAATTTCAAAGTAAAACTAATCGAAGAAACCTTCTTCAAGCAAATGTTTAATATTTCGGAATTGTAATAAGATATGGCAAACTTTCACGACAAGCTCGTACTCAATAAGTATATGCTATCTCTTTTCGGAATTGATAGCATTGGTAAAAAAATCATCGGTAAAAAAGGTGTAGAAATTTTTACCGATTTAAAGCTTTCTTCTAACGAAGGATATACCGAAGAAGGGAATACCAAATATTTGCAAGCTTTAATTGCGCATATGTACAATAACAAACATATGACGGCTACGATGCTGCAAACCTATGACGAAAATATTGTTCGTTATACCAAACAAATTTCTGAAAAACGTGAGGAACAGATTACTTGGAAGTATTTCCAATACCTTTCTTTATTGTTCACAGAAGTGTACTTGGATAAGTATTTTAGTAACAAAGTAAAGTTGTTGGCAGATGTTAATGAATATGTGAAAGAATTCAATCTGAAACAAGCTGAAGCCAATGCAGGAAAGAAAAAAGATAAAGATACTTTTATTGCACAGCCATTTACTTTAGAAAACCTAAACAAATTAGCTTTTTGGAATGCAACAGGTTCGGGTAAAACCTTATTGATGCACATCAACATCAAGCAATATTTGCATTATGCTAATCAATACAACCAAGGGCACCAAAACAAAGTATTGTTAATTACGCCAAATGAAGGATTAACCAAGCAACATTTAGCGGAATTTAAGCTTTCTGATATTAGAGCGAATAACTTCTCTAAGAACGATTCTGGTATGTTTTCGGGTAAACAAGTAGAAATCTTAGAGATCACTAAATTAGCTGAAAACAGTGGTGATAAAACAGTTGCAGTGGAAAGTTTCGAAACCGACAACTTAGTTTTGATTGATGAAGGTCACGGAGGAATGTCTGGTGACTCATGGAAAAAATTTAGAGATCAATTGAGCTTAACAGGTTTTGCTTTTGAATATTCGGCAACATTTGGACAAGCAATTAATGCAGCTTCGGGAGCGAAGAAAACCGAGTTTACACAAGAATATGCTAAAAGTATTTTGTTTGATTATTCGTACAAATATTTTTATGAAGATGGATATGGTAAAGATTACCGAATTCTAAATTTAAAAGAAGATAATACCGCTTATCAGCAATTATATTTAACAGCGAATTTAGTTTCCTTCTTTCAACAACAATTGATTTTTAAGGAACAGAAAACTTCGTTGAGGGATTTTTTATTGCATAAGCCTTTATGGATTTTTGTAGGTGGCAAAGTAAATGCAGTTCGTAAAGAAGGAGGAAAAGATGTTTCGGATGTTTTGGAAATTATTTATTTCCTGACCGAATTCTTAAAGAATCCAACGGTTTCTATTCAGAATATAGAAGCTGTCATCACTGATAAAGCAGGATTGGTAGACAAAAATGGGTATTCTATTTTTGAAACATCATTTTCCTACATCAAAGAACAAAATCTAGATGCTACAACCATTTTCAATTTGATTAATGAATTGGTATTCAATAACACCACAATTGGTGCTAATCTGTATGTAGATAATCTGAAAGGTGCAGATGGTGAGTTAGGTTTACGAGTAGGAGATACAGATAAATATTTTGGTGTTATCAATGTAGGTGATGAGAAAAAACTATATGAGTTAGCGGTTGCCAATAATGTGTTGGGTACAGAACGTGATTTCTCTGATTCTTTATTTAAAAAGATTAACGAAGATACTTCATCCATTAATTTATTAATTGGCTCTAAAAAGTTCTCAGAAGGTTGGTCATCTTGGCGTGTATCGTCGATGGGATTAATGAACGTAGGAAAAAGCGAAGGTTCGCAAATTATTCAGTTATTTGGTCGAGGTGTTCGTTTAAAAGGGTATAACTTCTCATTAAAGCGTTCAACAGGTTTAGATGATTATCAAAAACCTGATAATATCAAAGCGTTGAAAAAATACCTAAGACATTTAGAAACACTTCAGATTTTCGGTGTAAAAGCCGACTATATGGAGAAATTCAAAGAATTCTTAGAAGAAGAAGGTTTGCCAACGAACGATTCGGCTTGGATAACGATAAAAGTTCCAACGATTCAGAATGACATTGTACAACAAAATAGACTAAAACTAATTGCTGTTAAAGATTCTGAAAACTTTAAACAGAAGGTTCTTGTATCCTTAGTGTACAATGCATCCATTTTTGATGGGAAAATAGTAGAGTTAGATTGGTATCCAAAAATTGATGTATTAGAGAAGAAAAGCTCTGGTAATGCAGTAAACAAAAACAGTAGCTTTTTAAGCTCAAAGCATATATCATTTTTAAATTGGAATGCTATTTACTTAGCCCTTCAGAATTTTAAAGCGGATAAAGGTTATCACAACCTTAAAATTGAATTAGATCAATTACAAGCCATCTTAAATGAAGTGTCTTGGTATAATTTATTAATACCTGCGCACAAATTAGAATTTAAGCAATTTAGTAATGTACAGATTTGGCAAGAATTAGCCATTACCTTACTAAAGAAATACATTGAGCAGTTTTATTTATTCTATAAGAATGAATTCAATTCAGACCACGTAGAAGCGATTCAATTAAGTGGTACGGATGATAATTTCCTTCTAGAATATGACTTCAGATTAAATACGGAAGAAGAAATAGAATACTATCAAAATAAAATTGAACAGCTGAAGACTGAGGTAATGGATCCAGCTTTTGATAATATTCAAATAGGAACTGAAGTATCTGCTTTTGATAATTTATTACATTTATATAAACCTTTAGTTTATGTAGGTAAAGGATATAAAGAAAAATTACAAGTAAGTCCTATTCCTTTAGATGCTTCTGAAAAACAGTTCTTAGATGATTTAATTACTTATATAGGAACTAAACCTGAACATTTAGAAGGTAAAGAAGTTCATGTACTGAGAAATCAAAGTAAAAAGGGATTAGGTTTCTTTACAGATGGTAATAATTTTTATCCTGATTTTATTTTATGGATTGTACAAGGTGATAAACAAACTATTAAGTTCATTGATCCGAAAGGTATTCGAAATTCGAAAGGTATTAATGATCCAAAGATTCAATTTTTCAAAGTCTTAAAGGATAAGATTCAACCACAAGTTGAAAATGCTGGAATAGAATTAGATTCTTATATTGTATCCAATACATCCTACTTAGAAGTAAATTGGAAGGATAATTTAAGTATTGAAGAATTCAATAATAACCATGTGTACTTTCAGAAAGAGAATGTTGGTGAGTATATTAAAAATATTTTAATTAATTAGATTTTCATCCGTGATTTCATCCGTTTTTATATGTGATTGTAGAAAATTCCTTTAAAATAGAGAGTTATTGTAAGTCCCGCCAGCTCCACTAAATTCCTTTAAAGTGAAATTTAAAGGAATTTTTATTTTTAATTGAAACTTAATCATCTTTGACACTTATCATTTTAAGAATAATAAAAACTACCTTATCTTAGTAGAAGAATTAACACTTTACTTTTAAGACAATTAAATTTATGAGCTCGTACGAATATTATAACTTTCCTATTCAGTTAGTAAATGGATTTTTAGATGATTCTAAAAAAACATTAATTGATATTTCACATTATTGTATTTATAGGGTTTTTATTGATAATTTCGAGAAATATTCGGGTTCTTTTACGGGATATCAAAAAGCTTGTGATGATTTTGGAATTGAATTTAAGAATGTTGCTGCAGCTTATCAAAATGGAAAAGACTTGTATGAAGCGACTATAGATAAGAGTCCAATGGTTGGTATGACTTCTGAAATGTATTGGGACTATATGACGAATGAGAAATCTGAGTTTGAGAAAGTTTTACTACTTGGAGATCTTGCTTTCAAAAGTATTTTAGGGGCTAAATCATATATTAAATTAGATAATAAATACTGGTTTAGTAGAATGAATGGATCTGCTAAATCAATTTTAAAAGATGAACTTTCTCCAAAATTACAGCGTTATTTGAATGAATATCAAACAAAGAAAATCAAAAATCAGTTAATTGCAAATTGGGGTTTAGCTTCATATTCACGATATAACAGAGGTTTTTATGTTAGTTATAAAATGTCACTTGATGATTTAGCCTATCACGCAGAGAAAATAAGAAAATCTACCCAAGATAAAAAGATTAAGAATGATGTAAAGTCTGCTCATGAAAAAGCCCTGGAACGTTTAGCTAACGAGAATACAAAATAAAATTTATACATTTTCATATTATAAAAAAACCTGAAGTTAACTTCAGGTTTTTTTATATAATAATTATTTTCTTTTGAATAAGTTCTTGAAGAATCCTCCAGAATTAAGGTTGTCACCATATCCATATCCGTATCCATATCCGTATCCATAACCTTTAGAGAAATCAACATCATTGATAACCATAGCCATGTTTTTAAGACGATCTTCACGATATAAATCTTTTGGAATAGCTAACATACGTTTATCTAAATAATTAGCGCGTACAACGTACATTGTAATATCTGCTTCATTAGCTATTAATAAAGTATCTGTAACTAAACTAACAGGAGCTGTATCAACAATGACATAATCATAATGTTCTTTACCATAAGCAATAATATCTTCGAAACGACCATTCATCAATAATTCTGATGGATTAGGGGCTATTTGTCCAGAATAAATTACATCAAATTTATAATGAGCAGGTTTCTTGATGATAATATTATCTATTGATACATCCTGAGAGATTAAATACTCTGTTACACCATATTTATTAATATACTGATCTGTAATTCCTAAATAATCTAAAACCTTTGGACTACGAATATCAGCACCAATTAATAAAACTGATTTACCTGACATTGTAAGAATCTGCGCAAGATTTGTTGAAATAAATGACTTTCCTTCACCACTTGTTGTAGATGTAATATAAATACATTGAGGATCAGTTGAATTTTTTAATAAGAAATTGACATTTGTTCTTAAAATACGGAATGCCTCAGCAGCACTAGAGTTATCATTGTTTTCTAAAATCGTAATATTACTTTTAGGAACTTGACCAGCAATAGGAGCACCAACAATATCTTCTACTTCTTCTTTAGAATTAACCGTATTATTTAATAACTTATAAATATAAATACAAACAAAAGGAATAACGAAACCTAAAACCAAGGCTCCTAAGAAAATAATACTCTTTTTAGGGGATACGGGTACTTTTTCATCATAAGCATAATCAATTACCTTAATATTCTCAGGTGTTGCAGCAGATTTTATTTCATTTTCTTCACGTTTTTGTAATAAGAAAAGGTATAACGCTTCTACAATTTGTTGTTGACGAGAAATGTCTCTGAAACCACGCTCTTGACTTGGTACTTTTTGAATTTTTCCAGCAATTTGATTTTGTTTTCCCTGAATTGTACTTAAAATAGTTTGCGTATTGTTTCTATATAGTCTTAAACTATTTTTTAAATTTCTTTTTACATCACTAATCTGTTCCTGTAATTTGATTACGTTTGGATGTTCATTTGTTACAGACTTTAACATATCTTCTTTAGCAAGAACTAATTCATTATATGAAGCAATTTCAGAAGAAATAGATTTATCTTCTAAACCAATATTAGAAGGTAATAAATCTGTACGAGATGTATTAAGCGCTCCATTCATGTAATCGACAAGCTGTAATTGTGTAGAAGCATCTAATAATTTCTTTTCATTATCAGCTGCACTTTCTAAGAAAATATTAGCTTCAGAAGTAACATCTGTAATATTATTACTTTGTTTAAATTGTTCTAATTGCTTATCAACGCCATGTAAATCTCCACTAACAATAGCTAATCGAGAATCAATAAATTTTGATGTTGCTTCAGTTAATTTCTTATTATCACCAACAATATCTTTGTTGTAATTAATAATTAAATCATTAATTACTTTTTTTGAAATTTCAGGAACTGGACCAACTAACGAAAAATTAATGATTTTTGAACTTTTTTCACTATTAGGAGAAATTGAAAGTTTCTTTTGATAGTTACCAACTACTTTGTCAATAGAACTTAAATTAATTACATATTCATTACCAATTGATTTTGTTAGATTATTGTTAGGACTAATAACAAAACTTCCTATTTTGTCATTAATTTTTTGACCAAATGAATATTCTTTTTCTGAAGAAGTTGTTTTATTTGTTAAAATAAACTTTGTCGCTGATTTTATTTGTACAATAAATTGAGCTTTTAAGTCCTCCTTAACTTTATCTGATTCGTTAAGAAAAATAATTTTAATAGGAGATTTTTCGTGCGTTAATTCAATTTCAGCAACACGTCCTTTACTAAAGTATTGAATGTTTAGATTATTCTCTTCTACAACTTTGGTAAGTAGACGTTTTGATTTTAACACATCAATTTGATCGCCTACTTCTGCATTTCCACCAGAGCCACCCCCAAGCATTGCTTGGTCCATTAGTCCAGCTAGTTCACCTGTTGCAGATTCTTTTTCATTTAATAAAATTTTTGCAGATACTTGATATTGCTTTTGTGCATATTTTACGTAAACAAATGCGATAATTAAGGATACAAAAATTCCCAAAACAAACCATTTCCAATAATATAAATATTGTTCAAGTATTGCTCTGATATTAATCGTTTCTTCAGTTTCGTCAAACTGATTGTTGTCAAACTTATTCTTACTCATTTTTATTTAGCTATAACAGAAATAACAGAAATAATAACACCAGCTACAGAAATCCACAATGAATAGTTTGGTGTGAATTTAGAAGCTGATATTTTTGCATTATTTGGCTCAACATATACAACGTCATTTTGAGCTAAATAATATACAGGAGAGTTTAATATTTCTTTTGAAGTTAAATCGACATTATAAGTTTGTTTCTGTCCATTTTGTTCACGAATTACCATTACATTACTTCTTACACCATTTATAGTTAAATCACCTGCCATCCCTAATGCATCTAATATTGAAATTCTTTCATTTGGAATAGTAAAGTTTCCAGGTTTTGCGACTTCACCTAAAACACTAATTCTAAAATTAGTATAATTAATGTTTACACCAGGGTTTACAATATATTTTGAAAGTTTTATCTTTAGCTCATTTTCAGCTTCAGTACGTGTAAGTCCACCTACTTTTACTTGACCTAAAATAGGATAATTGATAAATCCATTTTCATCAACAGTATACACTTTTGCATAAGGACTATTTGGTACACTTGAGTTTAATTGATACACACTTTGTTGATTAAAAGGTTCCGTTGCTTTCATATCTGCTGCACTTATGCTTATCGCCAACATATCTGATGATTGTATTTTTGGGATATATTCTTCGTATTTTGTAAAAGAATTTTGTTCACCTTGAAAATAAACTAATTCTTTTCTAGATGCACATGAGGTAATGATCAGTAATGTAAAGATCAATAAAAATTTTGAAATTTTATTTTTCATAAATTAAGCTATCAAGTTTTTCAAATTCTGAGTTCTGAGATTTAAATTCAGGGACGATTTCTTTAATTTTAGCGACTAAATTCATAATTTGTTCATGCTTTTCAATATTAGCAGATTCGTAACAAAGTTCTTCAATAAGAATCTTATTATTTTGACATTTGCTTGTACTAACTTTTGCAATCATAATTTTTTCATGATGAGTTTTCATTGTATTCTCATCATTTGCTAACAATTCTTCAAAGATTTTCTCTCCCGGACGCAAACCTACGATTTTTATATCAATTTCTTCAGGGTATTTAAATCCACTTAATCGAATCATACGTTTTGCTAAATCAATTATTTTCATAGATTCGCCCATGTCAAATACAAAAATCTCGCCACCTTTTCCCATAATTGCAGCTTCTAAAACTAACTGACAAGCTTCTGGAATTGTCATAAAATAGCGTGTAATATCAGGATGAGTTACTGTTAAAGGTCCTCCACCTTCTAATTGGCGTTTAAATAGAGGAATCACTGAGCCATTTGAACCTAATACATTACCGAATCTGGTAACGATAAAATTGGTTTTCGAATTCTCATGTAGACAGTTTACATAAATCTCGGCAACTCGTTTTGTAGCACCCATGACATTTGTTGGATTTACGGCTTTATCTGTAGAAACCATTACAAATTTTTCAGCATTATACTTAT
The DNA here is from genome assembly GCF_030005555.1 of Empedobacter sedimenti. GTDB lineage: Bacteria > Bacteroidota > Bacteroidia > Flavobacteriales > Weeksellaceae > Empedobacter > Empedobacter sedimenti. The sequence goes on from NZ_JASCQG010000006.1 coordinate 127,313, forward strand.
CTGCTAAATCTGCAATAATTTTTGTTCCATAAATGTTGGTGTTAATTGCTTCGTAAGGAAATTTTTCCATTAAGGGCACATGCTTGTATGCGGCTGCATGGAAAATAATTTGAGGAAGATATTTTGCGAATAAACTATTCATACGTTTGTAGTCTTTTACACTAGAAACGATGTATTGAATTCGATTTAGTTTATCTTCTGATAATTGATTTTTAAGTACTTGTTGCAAATCATAAAGAGCAGATTCTGCTTGATCAATAAGAGTTAATTGCTCAAAATCCATCATTGCAATCTGTCTAGAAATTTCACTACCAATAGAACCTGCAGCCCCTGTAACTAAAACTTTTTTACCAGAAATGCTTTGATTAATTATGGGATTGTTCAATTTAATAGATTCTCTTCCTAATAAATCCTCAATTTTTAATTGAGTAATTTGATTTGATTTGTATGTTCCATCAATATATTTAGATATAGGAGGAATAATTTTTATGCTAACAGGAAGTTCTTCGAGTGTTTTCGAAATGTTTAATAATCGATTTGTACTAACACTTTGAATTGAAATAATAATTTCAGTAACACCACTTTTATCAATAAAATGTTCTGTAATATCACTAATTGGATAGATTTTTATTCCATCAACTATTTTACCAACTTTGTTATTGTTATCATCAATAAAACCTAAAACTTTATAATTTGATTGAGTGTCATTTTGTAGAATATTTCGTGTAATATAGCCAGAATCACCAGCTCCATAAATCAATACTTTTTTGATCACACTACTTCTCGAAAAGTAATATTCGTAAATCCACTTGTAATATAATCGAGCAACAACCATAGTGATTGTAGTGATAAGTAAATGAACAAATATGACAGAATAAGACATTCTGAAAATCATCGAAATACTGTTTGTTTCAGTAGTGTCTTTTTCAATGAATTGTCGGAATATAAAAGAGACAAAAAATAGTACTAAGAAGGCTGTTGTATTCGAAATAAAGACGTTTTCAGCATCTTTTAATCCAGTTTTTTTAACAATACCTTTGTAAGTCTTGAAGTACAAGAAACACGCAAGGTATATTGCTGTAATAATAGGTAGTTTGAATACTAATTTTTCAATACTAAACGTATTTAAAAAACTATTCAAAATAAAATTACTCACAATATAACTAACAAAAACGATAAGTATATCTATAATTAATACTACCCATCTAGGAGCATTAAAATGTTGGTTAAAGGGGTTCAAATTCTATAGTATTTTAAGTGGAAGTAAATATAAAAAAAAAACAGGAATGTTTATCATAAAAGATAACATTCCTGTTTAAATTTTCAATATTTAAAGGTTATTTTACACGGAAAACAACTCTTCTTGCTAATTGATGAGAAGAAACTTGAGAATTTTTGAATTCTTTATCTTCACCTTCAGCAACTGTAGTTAATTGAGAAGCGTTTGCTCCTTGGCTAACTAAGATAGCTTTTACATTTTCTGCTCTTCTACGAGATAAATCTTTGTTGAAAGCATCACCTCCAACTGGATCAGCAAATCCTAAGATATCGATTTGAGCATTTGGTTTAGCTTTTAAGTACTCAGATACAAATTTGATACCACCTACTGATTGTTGGTATGGTTTGTCAGAATTGTAATCAAAGTATACATTGATAATACCAGAGTTGATCATTTGCTCTAAGAAATCAGCATCGTTAACGATTGTTGTATTTCCTCCTGCATTTTGTTTGATGTACTCTTCGATGTTATCAGGAATTCCGTTTCCGTTGTGGTCAATTGTAACACCTTTAGTATCAACAACTGCTCCTGGAGCTGAATCTGGCTCTTGATCTAAGTAATCAGCAACACCATCAGCATCAGTATCTTTTAACATTTGTTCGATATTAGAGATACGATCTTCTAAGTCAGAACGAGTTGGTTCGTAAACCCAGTCAGCATGTTTTTCATTTTTACCTAAGTAAAATGTTAAACCTAAAGTAGCATTCCAAATTTCACCTCCAAATCCTGAACCTGAAGTATTAGATGTTCCATCAAAAGTTACATTTTGACGAATATTTCTAACGTAAGATACATCTCCTGTTAAAACAACACGATCAGTTAATCTTAATTGTGGAGTTAAACCAACCATTACGTTTGCCATGTTATCATTGTCATCAATGATTTTACCGCTAACACCGTCAGTTTTGTCATTATTCATGATAGAAATACCAGCACCACCATGAGCTAATAATCCAATTCTGTTAGTCCAAGTTTCAAAGTTTAAAACACGTCCAACATTAACAACACCTTGTAAATCTACACGGTAGTAGTTTGAACGAAAACGAGCTACTCCTTCACCTTCTTTGATTCTATCGTAAGCACCGTCTAATTTTAAACCAAATTTGTTGTTAAACATGTAACGTACTCCAAAATCAGCGTGGAAGAAACTTGGTGTTTCTGAATAATAACCAGGAGCAAAAGCTTTTCTAGCTTTTACAGCACCTCCATTCGCTTCAATAGACCATTTGTTAAATGAATTACTGCTTGTTTCAGTACCAACACTTTCAATGCTAGTTGCTTGAATTGAATCTTGCGCTTGAGCGAAAATTCCTAAACCAATAACACTTAATAAGTATGAAATCTTTTTCATAAGGATATATTTTTTGCAAAATTAAATTATAATTAACTAATACTTTGATATTAAACTGTTAAAAAACGTTTAAATGTAATAAAAGTCATGTTTTATTAAAAACATCAATATCAAATTTGTGCAGAACTCTTTTCAATTATTGTGCCGAAAATTATTTTATATTTTTTTTATACTTTATTCAATACATTTAAATTATTTTTGCACAAATATTTCCCAAACAAAACAATGGAACAATCTGCATTTCTTTTTTCAACTAGAGGATCGGTTGATTTAGCAACAAAAATTGCTGAACAATATGGTCAAGAACTTGGTAAATCTAAAATCGTCGAGTTTAGTGATGGCGAATTCGTACCTGCTTTCGAACAACCAATTCGTGGAGCACGCGTTTTCTTAATTGGTTCTACAATGCAACCAAATGATAATTTAATGGAATTACTTTTAATGTGTGATGCTGCGAAAAGAGCATCTGCAAAAAGTATTACTGCTGTAATTCCTTATTTTGGTTTTGCTCGTCAAGATCGTAAAGACGCACCTCGTGTGCCAATCGGAGCTAAATTAGTAGCTAAAATGTTAATGACAGCAGGAGCAACTCGTGTTATGACAATGGATTTACATGCTGATCAGATTCAAGGATTTTTTGAAGTTCCTGTGGATCATTTATTTGCTTCAACAATTTTTGTTGAATATATAAAAGGATTAGGTTTAGATAATATTTGTATTGCATCTCCTGATATGGGTGGAGCAAAACGTGCAAATACTTACGCTAAATACTTAAATGCTGATATTGTAATTTGTCACAAAGAACGTAAAGTTGCAAATCAAGTAGATAGTATGATGTTAATTGGAGACGTTACAGGTAAAAATGTAATTTTAGTTGATGATATGATTGACACTGCTGGTACTTTGGCTAAAGCTGCAGAATTAATTATGTCGAAAGGAGCATTATCTGTACGTGCAATTGCAACTCATGGTGTACTTTCTGGACCTGCATATGAGCGTTTAGAAAACTCTATGTTAGACGAAATTGCTGTAACTGATAGTATTCCATTAAAAAATACTTCCGTATCTAAAATAAAAGTATTATCTTGCGCTCCGCTTTTCGCAGATGTTATGCATTTAGTACATAGCAACAAATCAATTAGTCAACGATTTGTAATTTAATAGATTAGCAAAAAAAAAGAACAATTTTTATTAAATATATATTATGAAGTCAATTACAATTCAAGGTGTAAAAAGAGAAGACTTAGGTAAAGTGGCAACACGTAACCTTCGTAATGCTGAACAAGTACCTTGCGTGGTTTATGGTTCAGGAGAGCCTATCCACTTTTCTGCTGAAGAAAAAGCATTCAAATCATTAGTTTATACTCCAGAAGCTCACACAGCATCTATTGAGTTAGCAGATGGTACTAAAATTGAAGCTATTTTACAAGATATTCAATTTCACCCAGTAACAGATAGAATCTTACATATTGATTTTTATCAATTAAGTGCAGACAAAGTTGTTACTATGGAAGTTCCTGTACGTTTAGTAGGACGCGCTCGTGGTTTGGTTTCAGGAGGGGTTTTACGATTTAACATGCGTAAATTAAAAGTTCGTGCTATTCCAGCAAACTTACCAGACGAAATCGAAATCGATATCACACCAATGAGAATTGGTCACAAAATGTATGTTGAATCATTGAAAAATGATAACTATACATTCGCTCATCCAGATAACGCAGTAGTAGTAGCAATCCGTACTTCTCGTAATGCAGTTAAGGATGCTGATCAAGACGAAGACGAAGAATAAGAATTATTTCTTTTCAAATAAGTTAAACCACTCAAAATTTTTGAGTGGTTTTTTTTTATTTTTAATAAATTTAATATAGATAAATTTGTCCGAATTAAATATTGTCTTATATTTGCCTTATAATTAAAGAGTAAAGAAATTAGATGTTTTCAAAAGCGTGTGAATATGGTATTAAAGCTTGTGTATTTATTGCACAAGAGTCTGTTGCAGGAAAACGTGTTAATCTGAAACAAATTTCTAATTCTATTAATTCACCCGAAGCCTATACAGCCAAAATTTTGCAACAATTAGTAAAAGCTAATGTAATTACTTCTGTTAAAGGTAAAATGGGAGGATTTGAAATGAATCCTGAGCATTTACAAGAAATTAAATTAGTTCATATCATCAAAGCTATTGACGGAGATGGTTTGTATCATAGTTGTATTCTTGGTTTGGTTGAGTGTGATGCCAATAAACCATGCGCTTTACATAGCCGCGTTTTTGCAATCAGAAATGATTTACGTAAAATGCTTGAAGATACGTCAATGTTTAATTTAATTGATGATATAGAAAAAGGCTTAGCTTTCTTAAAGCATTAAAAAAAATTCTTACAAAATAAGATAAAAATATCCGAATATCCGATTTAAAAATATGTCTCTATGAAACTGACAATAGAAATTCCACAGAATAATTTAACAAATGTTGCATACAACGTTAGTTTAAACTTAAATGAAGCTTGTTCTAGACATCACAAAACATTGTTTTTTTGTTGGAATATTCGTGCCGGAATTGATAATGGAGTAGATATACAACGTATTATTGATTATGTAAATTGGTATGGTGAAGAGATCTTGTTTAAAAAATTTGAGATAGAAGAAAAAAGCCTTTTTTCACTTTTAGACGAAGATCATTATTTGGTAAAAAGAGCGTTGAAAGAGCACAGAAGAATAAAGCGTTTGTTCAAAATAGACGCAAAAAATCCGATGAAAAGTTTGATTTATATCGAAGAAGAATTGGATTTACATATCAGATTTGAAGAGAAACAAATGTTCCCAGAATTTGAGAAAAATGCAACACAAAAAAAGTTAAAAGCGATTAAAGAACAATTTAATTCACTTTTAACTAACACAGATTGGAAAGATCAATTTTGGTTATAGATCTTTATAGCTAAAAATTTTTACTTATAATTTTTTAGATGATTTTTGAAAAAGAAAAGCTCGATTTTGCAGGTCGAGCTTTTTGCTTTTATAGATTTTCTAAAAATTTTTCAGGATCTTCAAGAAATTTAAATCCATTAGATTGATGAATGTTTTCTATAAGTAATTCTTTTTCAGCTTCAAAAAAATCATACTTAACATTCATAAATTTTAGATGATACTCTTTCGCAATTTCGATCAATACATCAATTGATCGTATAACATTAATTTCGTTTCTTAAATCAAATCTGAAATTGAAAAAATTAATATTATCATTTTCATCAAAAACTATAGAGCAATCATTATCATAATAGTTTGAATGATCTCCTTTCCAATAAAGGAAATTCTCACTTATACTTTTATAATCTGTAATGAATTTATCAATCTTTAATTCAATTTCATTTTTATTGATAAAGGTTTTTTCCCAAAAACATTCGGTACTTTTTAAGTAATCAGAATCCTCTTGTTTGATGAATTCTAGATACTTTTTATCGAAATTAATCAACGGAACTAAGAAGACGTTATATTGCCAAATAGCCATATTCTACTTCTTAATCTTAATTTCAAAGATTTTGTCCCAGTTTTTACCTGTTAATAACATATTTCCGTTGTCTTTGAAAGCGATTCCGTTCAATTCTTGTGCTTGTGGATTTCCTTGTTTTCCTTTCAATTCAGCGAAATTAAACTCAGCTTTTACAGCGCCAGTTTGCGGATCAATTACCACAATATTACTGTTATCTGCATGTCCAGATTTTAGGTAAACATTTGCATAAATTAAACCATCGTGATACTCAATTTCATTCAAATAACTATATGGTTGCGTGCTATCAAAAGCTTGAACAGTTCTAAGGTAATTAAATTTATCGTCGAAGAAATGAATACGTTGTGAACCTTCTGTTATAGCTAATTCGTTACCGATTGTTGTAATTCCCCAACCTTCGATAATCTGATTTGGCATATCCAATTTAGCCGTTTGGTTAAATTCTAAATCATATTTATAAATTGCACGATCTTGCCATGTTAATTGATAAATAGAACCAGCTAATTCTGTAATTCCTTCTCCAAAAACATCGTCTTTTATTTGATATAATTTTGTAGGTTCTGTAGCACCTAATTTATATTTGATTAAGCGAGTTTTTCCTTCGCGAAGTCCAGTTCCTTCATAAATATCTCCATTTTTGAAGTAAAAACCTTGCGTAAAATAATCCGGATTATGTGGAAACGTTCCTACAATTTCATAGTTCCATTGTGCAGCAGGCTCATTTGCATAAACGACAAAAGTAAAATCGCGTGAGTTAGTTTCTTCTTCTCCTTTAAAGAATTTTACATTAACGATATGATTTCCTAAACCAATTTTCTTTCCATCAATTGTAAAATCAGCCGGAACTACTTGTTCGTCTACAGAAACAACAACCTTCGTAATTCCTTCTAAGTTTGTTGTAGGAATACTTATTTTGTCTCCAATTTTGTACTTATTTTGCTCAATTTTAGAAACAATTTCAGTAATTGCTGTATTATTTTTTGCGTTATTGTCTTTACAAGAAACAAACAACGATCCACAAATAGTTGCACAAACAGAGGCAACGATAAAATATTTTTTCATTTGGTATTTTAGATTTAAAATCGAATTAACAAGGTCAATTCTATTACAAATATATCTATTTTGTTCGATTCGGATTATTTTTTACAAAAGCATCCCAACCTGAATATGATTTTGATTCACCTGAGATATTTTTTGAGTTTAAATAATGACAAACAGCAACTGCAAGACCGTCTGTAGCGTCCAAACGCTTCGGAATTTCTTTCAAGCCAAGTAAATGTTGCAACATTCCTGCAACTTGTTCTTTTGATGCATTTCCATTTCCTGTAATTGCCATCTTTACTTTTTTTGGCGCATATTCTACTACAGGCATATCGCGATGTAGACAAGCCGCAATACAAACGCCTTGCGCACGACCAAGTTTTAGCATAGATTGTACATTAACACCAAAAAACTGCGCTTCAATGGCTAATTCATCAGGATGATATTGGTCGATAATGGCTAAAGTTTTTTCGAAAATCTTTTTCAATTTCGTTTGCTGATTTGGAAGTTTATGCAACAACAATTCGTCTAAAGTAATCAACTTTATTTTGTTGTTTTTGACTTCAATCAAACCAAAACCCATCACCATTGTTCCAGGATCAATCCCTAAAATAATCTTTTCCATCGTTGCGAAGGTATTAAGATATTCTGAAAATTAAGCCGAATTTCGACTCGCATTAATATTTCCGAATAACGAACGCATCACAATTTGCTCATAGATTGATTTGAACTCACTTTCGTGATGAATTTTGTTCAACGCAAATTGTTGAATCGTTAATAATGGCAACACAATTTTTTCGCGCATTTGTACCGAAGATTTGTTCAATGGTTCATCTTGCATCAATTCTGTGTAGCCCGAAATTTCTAAACATAATGCTTTTGATAATTCAAATTCATCGTGCAAAATATTCCAAAATTCACCATATTCAGGATCATCTTTCATATAAGAAGTTAACGGAAAATAAGTTTTTTCCATCGACATCATACTATTTTGAATCAACGTTTTGAAGAAGCTCGAATTTTTGAATAAATCTTTTACATCCTCTAAATGACCTTGTTTTTTCAATTCATTTATAGCCGTTCCAACACCAAAATATCCTGGAACATTTTGTTTTAATTGACTCCAAGAACCCACAAATGGAATGGCACGCAAATCATCAAACTCTAATTTTTTGTCGCCACCTCGCTTACTTGGTCGACTTCCGATATTTGTTTTCCCATAATAGTTAAGCGTACTCATATTTTCTAAATAAGGTAAAAATGAAGGATGCGCTTTCAAATCTTCGTATTTCTGATAACTAATTGTAGCTAATTTATCAATCAATGTGCGTTCATCAGGCGAAATCTGACTTGTGCTTGTCGAAAAAACATCCGAAATAATACCAGCCGTATACAATTGTTCAAAATTATATTTTGCCTGCGGCATTGTTCCATAATTCGACGTAATTGTTTGTCCTTGAATCGTAATTTGAATTTCGTGATTCGCAATTGTTTTCCCTTGAGAAGCGTAAAATTCGTGCGTTTTTCCACCACCACGCGCAGGAGGTCCACCGCGACCATCAAAGAAAATAACTTCGATTTGATTTTTATCCGAAACATTCGAAAGGATTTCTTTGGTACGATAAATTTCCCAATTCGCTTTGATGTAACCGCCATCTTTTGTCCCATCCGAAAAACCTAACATAATCGATTGACGTTGTTTTCTACGTTCTAAATGTTGCGCATAAATAGGTAAATTATACAATTTATTCATCGTATTTTCAGCACCATCTAAACCTCTAATCGTCTCGAAAAGTGGCATAATATCAAACTTAATTTCATCGTCTTTATAGCCGCAAAATTTGAATAAAGCATAAACATTTAAAACATCGAAAATGGTTTCAGAATTTGAAATAATGTATCGGTTAACACCTAATTCACCATTTCGTTGTTGAATCGTTTTTAATTGATAAACATTTTTGATCGTATCAATCACAATATCATCTTCAAAATCTTCTGGTTTAGCTGTAAAAGACGGATTTGTTAACAATTCGATTTGTTCTGGTTCGCTTAAGTCTTTCAGATTAATTCCAGTATATTTTTCAACAATTTGGTTAATTACTTTTTGATGAACACGCGAATCTTGACGAATATCCAAAGAAGCAAAATGTAATCCGAAAATATCAACACGTGTGATAAAATCGTCCAGAATATCTAAGAAAACACCATTGTGTTGTTCAATCAAAATTGTACGAATCGTTTGTAAACGCGTCTTGATTTCATCAATTGTAATCGTTCCATTTTCATTGAACATATTTTCGTAAATTAAATTACTCAACGCTTTTAAAGGCTCTGTAACATGTTTGAACGTTAATCGTCTTTGAACAATTTTTAGATGATTGTAATAATTTTTCAGAATACTTGTTCGTAACAAACTTGCTACTTTCCACGTAATTTCTGCTGTAACGAAAGGATTTCCATCGCGATCACCTCCAGGCCAAAAACCTAATTGAATGACAGGAGATTTGAGCGGCTGACTTTCTGTAAAAAACAATTGATTGATTTCGTTGTACAATCGTCCAATCGTCTGATAATACACATTTCGTAAATAATAAATAATCGAAACTGCTTCATCGTAAGGTGTCGGTTTTTCTTCGTTGATGAAAGGTGTTTTTCCTAATTGTTGCAACAATAAATCAATTTTACTTACCGAATCTTGTTGAATTGCATCACGTAAGTCTTGAATAATTTGTTGAACGTTTGTCGGATAAAATTGCGTTGGATGCGCTGTAAATACAACTCTTGTTACAAAATCTTCGATTCTGGTTTTTACTTGCTCCATTTTACCTTGCGCTTGCGCAATATGGTAAATGCTTTCCAAACTTCCTTTTTCGTTTTCGGAATGCAACGATGGAAATGCTGCATCTTCAATACTATCAAACAAAACCACTTGGCGCTCGATGTATTGAATCATTCGAAACATCAAATCGATTTGTTCTTGTTCGGTTTTTAAATCGGTGTATTTCTCAAAAAAATTGTTGATGATTTCATTTGGCGATTTTCCTTCTGGTAAACCTTTTTGGCTTTCATCGTACAAAAACGGAATTAAAGATCCGATGTTTTGCATTTTTTCGTAGGGCAGACTCATAAAGAGACTGTTGTAAATTTGAAACTTATTTTCTACAATTTGGTGGAATTTAAGTTCAGTTAAATTTGTACTTCGCATTAATTGTATTTTTTCTCCTAATAGTAAATTTAAAGTTTAATAATGAGTAATTTATAAATTATTTTAAGTTTGAATGTGAATTGTATTTCAACAATAGTTAATTGCGAAATAAATAATACCTTTGCGCAAAATTTCCAAATAATTTATATGAAAATTAAGTTTTTAGCTCTTGTAAATGTGGTGTTTACTACAATTTTATATGCGCAGGTAGGAATTGGAACATCTAATCCAAATGCAACACTTGATGTGTCTATCGATGCAAATTATAAAAGTGGAGATAAAGCAGGTGTGGCTTTTCCAATGATGAGTGGAAATCAAATAGAAGCTATGTCTACGACAAATTTAAAAGCAGGAACACTTGTTTATGCAAATGCTATTTCGACGAACTCAATGCCTGATGTTGACGCATTAGGATTATGGTATTGGACTGGCGATGCAGCGAAAAAGTGGGAGCCGTTAAATTTAGGCTATAAAAAAGTGGTTTCTTATTTTTATGCACCTTCTATTGCTTTACCAACAGATATAGCTGGTGTTTCAACAGATTCCTCTTCTACGATTTGGTATGATAGTGCAACTTCTATGTTTAATGTAAAGTTGTTCGAAATTTATAAAAGTCAATTTGATTTATCTGGAAATGTAAGTGGTGCTAATAAAAGTGCATTAAAGAGCCCTTCAGCAACTACTATTCCAGTCTTAAATAAAACAGATTTAGAATACTTTGTAACATATTTTGATAATCAAGTTTTTGATCCTTCTAAAATTACATTGGATGATAATGGTGTTTTAAAATATTCTATTTTATCTAATCCAATGGTGACGGAGAATACATTTATGAACATTGTATTTAAAGTAAAATAATTTCATGAAAAAACTTTTTACTTTTTTTGTACTGCTTTTAAGTTTTAATTTATCAGCAGCTAATTATTACTGGGTGGGTGGTTCTGGTAATTGGACAGATATCAACCATTGGCGTACTGCCCCTGGCGGCACATCTCTACCTTCAGTAATCCCTGGACCAACAGATAATGTATTTTTTGATGCAAAATCTGGTTTTACCGCTACAAGTAAAACAATTACAATTGATAATACAGCGAATTGCCATAATATCACCTTTGCAGGGAGTTCCACAGCACCAACGTTAACACAAAATGGCAATCAAACGTTGAATATTTATGGATCTAGTGAATGGCAATCTGGAATGGCAACTATTGCTGTTACTAATATTTATTATCGTCATACAGGCGAAGCGAAAACCATAAAAAGTAATGGTGTAATGATAGGAGGTTTGACGCTGTATTTTGAAGAAGAAAACACCATCAGTTTATTAGACGATTTTCAAGTCGAACGTCAACTTGATCATTTGGCTGGCACATGGAATACCAACAACCATACAGTAACTATTGGGGCGTTTTTATATGCTACAAATGGAACTAAAGCAAGAACAATAAACCTAGGAAACTCAAAGATTATTTTACCAAATTCAGTCGCTTCCTTTAGAACTAACAATCCTCAAACAACAGTTAACTCTGGAACATCTCATATTTATTTTACGAATGCAACTGGAACAAATAATGGCATGCATACAAATCCAAATCAAACATTTTACAATGTCATTTTTGAAGGTGCAACTGGATTTTTGAATGGTGGAGCAACATATAATCAAGTTGACTTTAAAGGAAATGGAGGAATTAATGGTGACAATATTTTTAAAAATTTGTTATTCTCAGCCACAAAAACCTACACTTTTGAATCTGGTAAAACGCAAAGAATTTTTTCTTTATTTTCGGCGAATACACCGCAATGTGGTGGTTGGTCTACTATAATTTCAAGTATTCCAAATTCTAAAGCAAACCTTATTGCTACAACAGGTGTTAATATTAATGTTTCTGGGGTTATAATGAAAGATATTTCAGGCTCTGGTGGAGCAGATTTTTCAGCTATAAATTCTGTTAATAATGGAAATAATACAGGATGGACATTTCCCCCTTATACAGGTCAAGACTTATATTGGGTAGGCGGCTCCGGAAACTGGAATGATAAAGCGCATTGGTCTCAATCACCTGGTGGACTAGGTGGTTATTGTGTCCCAGGTCCGACGGATAACACTTTTTTTGACGCAGGTTCAGGCTTCACTTCAAGTAATAAAACGGTATCAATAGACAATATTTCATATACTAAAAACATCACGTTTTCGGGTAGTACCTATGCGCCAACCTTAACACAAAGTGGAAATCAAACGTTTAATATTTATGGCTCAAGTGAATGGCAAACAGGAATGGGAATTATTGCTGTTACCAATATCTATTACCGCCATACAAATGAAGCAAAAACCATTAAAAGCAATGGTGTAATCACTGGAGGTATGATGTTGTATTTTGAAGAAGAAAGTTCTATCAGCTTACTCGATGATTTCCAAACCGACCGACAACTTGAGCATCAAGCCGGCACATGGAATACTAACAATTATAAAGTAACAATTGGAGGCTTCTTTTATGCAATAACTGGATCTAAACCAAGAACAATAAATCTAGGGAGCTCTACAATTATATTACCAAATTCTGTTGCAGCATTCAGAACAAATAATCCGCAAACTACTGTAAATGCAGGAACTTCCCATATTTTCTTTACTACGTCTAATAGTGCAAGTAATGGTCTAAACACCAATCCTACCCAAACATTTTACAATGTCACTTTTGGAGGTCCTTTAGGATCTGTTCATGGTGGAGCCAATTACAATCAAGTAGATTTTAAAGGAAATGGAATTATAAACGCAAATAATAACTTCAAGAATTTACTTTTTACACCTACCAAAACCTATACTTTTGAGGCAGGTAAGACACAAACAATCTCAACACAGTTTTTAGCAAGTACGCCGCAATGTGGCGGTTGGTCAACCATAGTATCAAATACTCTAGGAACGCAAGCGAATATTATTGCTACAACAGGCGTAACAATAGATGTTTCAGGTGTTATCATGAAGGATATTAAAGCATCTGGTGGAACAATTTTCACTGCAAATAATTCGGTTGATAATGGGAACAACTCAGGTTGGACATTTCCTGAATATATGGGACAAAATCTATATTGGGTAGGTGGTAGCGGCAACTGGAATGATAGGGCACATTGGTCAAAAAAATCAGGTGATACTGGTGGTTACTGCGTACCAGGACCAGCAGACAATACTTTTTTTGATGAAGGATCTGGCTTTACATCAAGTAGCAAAACTATATCAGTTGATAATATATCATACACTCATAATATTACATTTTCGGGGAGTAGTATTTCACCTATCTTAACACAAAGTGGAAACCAAACGCTTAATATTTATGGCTCAAGTGAATGGCAATCCGGAATGGGAACTATTGCAATTACCAACATCTATTATAGACATACAAATGAAGCAAAAACCATTAAAAGTAATGGTGTAATCACAGGTGGTTCGATGTTATATTTTGAAGAAGAAAATTCAATAAGTTTATTAGACGATTTCCAAACCGACCGACAACTTGAGCAACAAGCCGGTATATGGAATACTAACAATCATAAAGTTACGATTGGAGGTTTTTTCTATGCCATAAATGGAAGTAAACAGCGTACATTAAATCTTGGCAGTTCCGACATTATTTTATCCAATCCTTCGGGATTATTTAGAACTGATAATCCACAAACAACGATAAATGCAGGAACCTCTCACATACAATTCATAAATGGGTCTTCTAATAATGGTATTTATACATCATCAACACAAACTTTTTACAATCTCACCTTTTACAAAGCTGATGGCATTATAAGAGGAGGCTCCAAATACAACAAAGTTGAGTTTAAATTTGGTGGTTTAATAAATGGTAATAATACATTTAAGGATTTAATATTATCAGCTGGCAAAACTTACACCTTACAAAATGCCACAACTCAAACCATCGAAAACTGGACTTTAGGAGGTACGCCTTGTGAGGTGACATTTGTTCAGAGTAGTTCTGCTGGCACTCGTGCTAATGTAAATGTAACAGGAACGGTAATTAACTTTAACTTTGGTAATCTTAAAGATATTAATGCTTCTGGTCAATCGTTACATTTTGGTGAGCAAAGTACTATTGCTAACCAAAATAATAACAACATAACATATGATCCTTATAATCCAGGTGCTTTTGAAGGGTTAGGTGCCGATTGGATTGATCATAAAATTGATAATTCAGATCCGTCTACTTATATAGTATCAGCAAGTAAATTTTATGGAAACAATTATACTTCGTACAAATGGTATAAAATTGACGGATTAAATAGTAGTTCAACCAAAGTGATTAGTACAGAAAAAGAAATTGATATCCGAAAATTTGGATATGGAACTTATGAGGTCAAAGTTGATTATTCAAATGGAAATACAATTACATGTAGTGTAAATGACAACATTTTACTGAAAGGAATTCTGAAAAAAGTACTTGTTAACCCAAGTATCCGAATTCGTGTACAATAACAAGTTAATAAACCAAAAAAAAGAGAATCATGATGATTCTCTTTTTTTATATTTTGTTGTTTAATACTATCAAAGGTTCAATAAACTCTCTTGTATTGGACAAACGAGGAACTTTATTTTGTCCACCTAATTTTCCACGAGAAGCCATCCATTCGATGAATAGTTTCTTGCGTGCTTTGTGAACAATTGGTCGATTAAGTGTCATATTATTATAACGTTTCGCTTCGTAATCTGAATTTACATCCTGAAGATTTTTGTCTAGATGATCAATAAACTCTTCGAAGTTTTCGGGTTCTTTTTCAAATTCAATCATCCATTCGTGCGAACCTTTTTCTCTTCCTTGCATAAAAACAGGTCCCGCAGTATATTCTGAAATAATCGAATTGGTCTGATCGCACGTTCTTTTCAAAGCTTCTTCTGCATTTTCAATCATTAACTCTTCTCCAAACGCATTGATATAATGTTTTGTTCGTCCAGAAACAACAATTCGATGTGGGTTTGTAGACGTAAAACGAACTGTATCACCAATAATATAACGCCACAAACCACCATTTGTCGTGATAACCATGGCATAGTTTTTCCCAATTTCAACATCTCCAATGGTTAAATAGCGTTGATTTTCTGTTCCAAAATCTTCCATTGGAATAAACTCATAAAAGATTCCGTTGTCTAATAATAACAATAAATCTTTGTTATTTAATTGATCTTGAATTCCAAAAAATCCTTCGGAAGCATTGTATAATTCGAAGTAATTTAAATTTTTATGAGTAATTTGATTGTAGTTTTCGGCATAAGGTTTGAAACTTATTCCTCCATGAAAAAACACTTCAAGATTTGGCCAAATTTCATCCAAATAATTTTTTCCAGTTTCTGCCATCAATTTATTTAGCACAACCATCATCCAAGACGGCACACCTGTTAACGAACCTACATCTTCGTTCTTTGTGGCATTTATAATGGCATCCATCTTTAATTTCCAATCTGACATTAACGAAATTTCACGATTCGGAATGTTTTTCATTTCAGCATAAAAAGGCAAATTATCAATCAAAATAGCTGATAAATCACCGAAAAGGGTATCATATTTTTGGTATAATTCGCTACTTCCACCAATTCGTAGGTTTTTGTGCATAAAAATATCCGTTTCTGGATAAGCATTTAAGTACAAAGCAAACATGGTTTTTCCGGCAGCATAATGACAATCTTCTAAAGATTCGGTACTAATCGGAATAAATTTACTTTTTGCATTTGTAGTACCAGAAGATTTGGCAAACCATTTGATTTTTCCATGCCAAGAAACATCCTTTTCACCTTTTCTTGCTAGTTCTATATAAGGCTGAAAATCCTCGTAATGTACAGCTGGAACTTGCTCTTGAAATTTCTGTGCTGTTTTGATCTCTTCAAAGTGAAATTCTTTTCCGTAAATTGTTGATTTAGCTTTCTTAATATTGTCAAATAATACACGTTCTTGCGTACCAACAGGATTTTTGATGCTTTCTTCAATGACATTCATTCGGCTACGCATCATAATTTCCATTATCTTATTGACTATTCCCATCCGCTAAAATTTTTTGTAGATTTACACAAAATTAAAAAACTTTAGATAGTAAGATGCAGTTTGAAGGACAAATTCGTAAAATGACGACCGAAAATGGAAATCCGATTAATTATTATTGGAATTTCAAAGATGATTTTATCGTTATGAATCAATTATTGGGTAAAAAAATCTCCATTAAATTCGATCATTACGAATGTTTAAACTGTCACGAGGATAAAGAGATTTATCAGATGGGATATTGTAAAAATTGTTTTTTTACAGTTCCAGAAGCTAATCCAAGTATCATTAATCCAGAACTTTCTACAGCCCATTTAGGAATTGCACAACGCGATTTAGAATTTGAAATAAAGTTTGAACTGCAACCACATATTGTGTATTTAGCAAATTCGTCAGGTATAAAAGTTGGTGTAACACGTGTAACGCAAGTTCCGACTCGTTGGATAGATCAAGGAGCTTCGGAAGCTATTATTATTGCAAGAACAGATAATCGTTACGAAGCTGGAATGATAGAGGTTTCGTTGAAAAATGTAATTGCAGATAAAACGAATTGGCAACGTATGTTGAAAAATGATGTGCCTGAGATTAATTTGTTCGAAAAGTATCACGAAATTCGAAATGAAGTGAATCCAGATTTTCAACAATTTTTGGTAGGTGAGCCAGAAGTTTGGACGCTAGACTATCCTGTTTTAGCATATCCTGAAAAAGTAAAATCATTGAACTTGAAAAAATCACCCGAGATAGAAGGTGTTTTGAAAGGAATAAAAGGTCAATACTTAATTTTTGAAGATAACACCGTGTTTAATGTTCGTGGTCACGAAGGTTTTTATGTAATATTTGATGTCTAAAATTTCTTCAACAATATAACTTATTCAAAAGTCAATCTTTGTACAAGATTGACTTTTTTATTTGTATCTACTTGAATTTTAAAAAAATACTTGTTTATTATTTCGAAAAATCACTATATTAGTTATAATCAATTAACACAAAAAAATATAGAATTATGAAAACAAGTGTAATCTTAATGGTAGGGGGAGTCTTAGCTTTAACTGCTTGTAACAAGAAAGCTGATTTACCAGATTATAAAGTAAAAGAGGCAATTTTAGATGTTTATAAGTACAGAGCAGAGAAACCAGATTCGTTGTTTGCTAAAGTAGAAGGTGTAAAAGTGGAAGATTTGAATGCGCCTATTAAGCAATACGGACCAGTAGACGTGTACAATTTTGAGAAAATGACGCCTTTAGAAGATGGTGATAAAACCGTTTACGAAGCCGTTTACAAAGTATCTTTTAAAGGTGCAGAAGGAACAGAAACATTCAAAGTAAAACGTGTTGATAAATTGGACGGAATTGTTGTTGGTTACGCAAGTGATATAAAACCAGTTGTAGCTCCAGTTACAGATACGACAGCTGTGAAAAAAGATTCTGTTGCAGCAAAAAAATAAATTTGAGTAAAAATAAATAAAAGTAAAAAGATGATTCTGAAATTTTCGGAATCATCTTTTTTATTGAAAGAATGTTTAAAAGAGGTATTTATTATCCAATCATTAAAGAAAAAAGGGTATTATCTGTGTTAAGATATTGATAGTCGAAATGATGATTTTCTAAACGATAAATCAATCCTTCCAAATCTTCTTTTTTGTCTAATTCAATGCCAACAACTGCTGGACCTGTTTCTTTGTTGTTTTTTTGCGTGTATTGAAAATAGGTGATATCATCATTTTCACCCAAAACTTCGTTCACTAATTCTTTCAAAGCGCCGGCACGTTGAGGAAAATTGATAATGAAATAATGTTTCAAACCTTCATATTGCAAACTTCTTTCTTTTATTTCTTCCATTCGCGTAATGTCGTTGTTGCTTCCGCTAAGCACACAAACCACATTTTTTCCTTTGATTTCTTCCTTAAATAAATCTAAAGCCGATACACTCAAAGCACCTGCGGGTTCTACAACAATTGCATCTTCATTGTACAAACGCAAAATGCTCGAACAAACTTTTCCTTCCGGAACTGCACAAGTAGTTTCTAAACCTTCTGCACAGATTTTATAGGTTTTTTCACCTGCTTTTTTTACAGCTGCACCATCTACAAAAGGATCAATCTTCGCTAATGCAACAGATTGTTTTTGTTTGATTGCTTCTGCCATACTTGCAGCACCACTTGGTTCTACACCAATAATTTTAGTGTTTGGGCTTAATGATTTTAAAACAGAAATAACACCAGAAGCTAAACCACCACCACCAATTGGCACGAAAATATAATCGATTGGTTGATCGCATTGATTCAAAATTTCTAATGCAACCGTTCCTTGTCCTGCAATTACTTTTTCGTCATCAAAAGGATGAATAAAAGTAATATTTCCTTCTTGCGATAATTGATGCGCAAAAGCCGATGCATCATCAAATGTATCACCATGTAAAATGATTTCGATTTGATCTTTTCCAAACCATTTTACTTGTTTTATTTTTTGTTGAGGCGTTGTTGTTGGCATCACAATTTTACCTTTAATGTTTAATTGTTGACACGAATACGCCACACCTTGTGCGTGATTTCCTGCACTTGCGCAGATTACACCATTATTTTTTTCTTGTTCTGATAACTGAACGATTTTATTATAAGCACCACGTAATTTGTACGAACGGACGACTTGTAAATCTTCTCGTTTTAGATAGACATTCGCTTCAAATTGACGACTTAAATTTTCATTGAAATCGAAAGGAGTGTTTTTGGCAACTCCTTTCAAATTCATTTGAGCTAAGTTTACTTCGTCAAGCGAAACGCCTAAGGTCTCAGGTTTTTCATTTCTAAGTCCATTTGCCATAATTCACTGTTTGTTAGTTCTGTTAACTTTTTTTGTAATCTTAATGTTTGACTACACAGTTTTTATCGTTTTCATAGCAGTCATTGCTTTACGAAGTTTTTTTCCTACAGTTTCGACAGGATGATTACGTAAAACATCATTTATATGTACCAATGTTGCATTGTCAACAGCATTGTCTTTTCCTTCGGTGTAATTTTTACCGACAACGTCTACGTTTACTTTTGCCATGAAATCTTTTAACAAAGGTTTACAAGCCTGATCGAAAAGATAACAACCATATTCTGCTGTATCAGAAATCACACGATTCATTTCGAATAATTTTTTACGAGCAATAGTATTTGCAATCAATGGTGTTTCGTGTAATGATTCGTAGTAAGCAGATTCAGGTTTAATACCTGCTTCAACCATAGTTTCAAACGCTAATTCAACTCCAGCACGAACAAAAGCTACCATTAAAGTGTAGTTGTCAAAATATTCTTGTTCTGTAATATTTGCGTCGCCTGCAGGTGTTTTTTCAAAAGCAGTTTCACCAGTTTCAGCTCTCCATTTTAATAAGTTTTTATCATCATTCGCCCAATCTTCCATCATTGTTTTACTAAATTCACCCGAAATAATATCATCTTGATGTTTTTGGAATAATGGACGCATAATGTCTTTTAATTCTTCTGATAATTCAAAGGCTTTCACTTTAGCAGGATTGCTTAATCTATCCATCATACCACTAACTCCACCATGTTTTAAGGCCTCAGTAATTACTTCCACACCATATTGAACTAATTTTGAAGCGTAACCTGGGTCAATTCCATTTTCAACCATTTTATCGAAAGAAAGAATAGAACCTGTTTGTAAAAGACCGCATAAAATGGTTTGTTCTCCCATTAAATCAGACTTTACTTCTGCAACAAATGATGATTTTAAAACTCCCGCTCTATGACCACCAGTCCCTGCACAATATGCTTTTGCTTGGTCAAGTCCTTTCCCTTCAGGATCATTTTCTGGGTGAACTGCAATTAACGTAGGAACTCCAAATCCTCTTAAATATTCTGCTCGAACTTCTGAACCAGGACATTTCGGAGCAACCATTATTACAGTAATATCTTTACGAATTTGTACACCTTCTTCAACGATATTAAATCCATGAGAATATAAAAGTGTAGCGCCTTCTTTTATAAAAGGTTGAATAGTGTTAACTACTTGCGTATGTTGTTTGTCTGGCGTTAAATTCGCTACAACATCAGCGTTTGGGATTAATTCTTCGAAAGTACCAACTGTAAAATTATGACTTGTGGCATTTTTCCAAGAATCTCTTTGTTGTTCAATGGCTTCTTTGCGTAATGCGTACGAAACGTCTAAACCGCTGTCTCGTAAATTCAATCCTTGGTTTAATCCTTGTGCACCGCAGCCTACAATTACAATTTTTTTGTCTTTTAATGCATCAGTACCTTTTGCGAATTCTGAGTTATTTAGAAATTCTGCTTGTCCAAGTTGATATAATTGATCTCTTAATGATAGAGAATTAAAATAATTAGTCATTTTGTATTTTTATAATATTATTAATCGGGTTATTTGAGATTACATTGTGAAAACTGAATTTCCTTCGTTTAGGAATTCATTTTCGATCACTTCTTTTGATGGTTCGTCTTTTTCGAATTGTAATAATTTTTCGTGGAAACCAGCACTTGCTTTTATAATCGCGATTCTTGCTCCTCGAACAAATTCTATTAAGCCATATTTAGTTAATTCTTGTGTCAAATTATCAATTTCCTCACGATGACCAGCTGTTTCAAAAACCGTATAATCATTGCGAATTACGACTGTATTTGCACCATATTGACGTAACAATCGTTCTACATATGCCTTCTCTGCAATAATATTGGTTGGCACTTTGTATAAAGCTTGTTCTTGCCAAATTAATTCATCATTATTATTGAAATAAGCCTTAAGAACATCGATTTGTTTTTCAATTTGCATGCAAAGTTTTCGAACGACTTCTTCAGATTCTTCAATAACAATTGTAAATCGGTGTACATTTTCTATTTCTGAAGGAGAAGTGCTTAAACTTTCAATATTAATTTTTCGTCGAGTAAAAATTCCTGCAACTCTTCCTAAAATTCCTATGGAATTTTCTGTATATAACGTAATTGTATATTCTTGTTTTGAGTCCATAATAATTTATTTTAATCTAATTTCAGAAACACTTGTACCTTGTTCTACCATAGGAAATACATTGTTTTCTTTTCCTACCATAACTTCTAAAAGATAAGAACCATCATGCTCTAACATTTCTTTTAATGCATTTTTCAAGTCATTTCTCGCCTCTATTTTTTGACCTTCTATTTGATATGCTTTTGCAAGCGCAACAAAATCTGGACTTGTAATATCTACGAAAGAATAGCGTTTGTCGTTGAATAATTCTTGCCATTGACGAACCATTCCTAAGAAACTATTGTTTAAGATTAACATTTTTACTTTAGCTCCGAATTGCATAATCGTTCCCATTTCTTGTAACGTCATTTGGAAACCACCATCTCCACAAACCATGACAATGTCTTTTTCTGGTGCTCCGTACCATGCTCCAATTGCAGCAGGTAAACCAAATCCCATTGTTCCTAATCCGCCCGATGTAACCAAAAGTTTAGAATCTTTGAATTTCGCATAACGGCAAGCCGACATCTGATGTTGTCCAACGTCTGTCACAATTACTGCTTCTCCGTTTGTTAACTCATTTAATGTGTTAATAACTTCAGCCATAGAAAGGACATCAGTTGTAGGGTGGAATTCTTTATCAATAACTTCTGTACGTTCTTCTTTTTCGAGATCCCTAAATTCTTTTAACCATTGAGAGTGATCATTAGAATCAATTAAGTTTGTTAATAACGGAAGTGTTTTTTTACAATCTCCCCAAACTGGCACTGTAACTTTTACATTTTTACCAATTTCTGCTGGATCAATATCAAGATGAATCACTTTGGCTTGTTTTGCATATTTGTCCAAACGTCCAGTTACACGGTCATCAAACCTCATTCCTATGGCAATTAATACATCGCAATCATTTGTTTTGACATTCGGCGCATAATTTCCATGCATTCCTAATAAACCAACATATTGTGGATGATCTGTATCTAAAGAACTTAATCCCATTAAAGTTGTAGCCACTGGAATTCCAGATTTTTCTAAGAAATCTTTTAATTCTTGCTCTGCTTTTCCAAGTAGAATTCCTTGACCAATAATTGCAAAAGGTTTTTTTGCTTGATTAATAAGTTCAGCAGCAGCTTTTATATATTCAGTTCTTATCTCTGGTTCTGGTCGATAACTACGAACGTGCGTGCATTGCTCATACTTTTTCTTTTCGATAAGTTGTATTTGAGCATTTTTTGTAATATCAATCAATACTGGTCCTGGTCTTCCAGAACGCGCAATGTGAAATGCTTTTGCTAATACATCATTTATTTCTTCTGCATCAGTAATTTGATAATTCCATTTAGTGATGGGATTGGTGATATTGATTACATCTGTTTCTTGAAATGCATCAGTTCCTAATAAAGAAGCATAAACTTGTCCTGTGATACATACGATAGGATTACTATCTATCATAGCATCTGCAATTCCAGTTACTAAATTAGTTGCACCAGGACCACTTGTAGCAAATGCTACACCTACTTTTCCAGAAGTTCTTGCATAGCCTTGAGCAGCATGAATACCACCTTGCTCATGGCGAACTAAAATGTGCTCTAATTTATCTTTGTAATCATACAAAGCATCGTATATAGGCATAATTGCACCACCAGGATAGCCAAAAACTGTTGAAACTCCTTCAGCTAATAAAGCATTAATAATTGCTTGTGAACCTGAAATTTGAGTTGGTTTATTGGTCAGTAAGGCATCCTTCTGAGGCGTTTCCGACTTGCTTTGCGTATTTGTATAAGACTCCATTTTTTACTTTTAATGCGGGTTGTTTCCAGTTATTTTTTCGATTTTCTAATGTTTTTTCATCAACTAAAAGGTTTAATTCATTTTTGTTGATGTCAATTTCGATGAGGTCATCATTTTCGACTAATGCGATCGGTCCTCCTTCAAAAGCTTCTGGTGTAATGTGACCGACGACAAATCCGTGCGTTCCTCCACTAAAACGTCCGTCTGTGATCAAAGCGACTTTGTCTCCTAATCCAGCTCCGATAATGGCAGATGTTGGTTTCAACATTTCTGGCATTCCAGGACCTCCTTTTGGACCTTCGTTTCGGATGACAATAACGCTTCCAGCTTTGATTTGTAAATCTTCAATTGCTTTTAGTACTTCAACTTCGCTATTAAAAACTTGTGCTTTTCCTTTAAAATAAAAACCTTCTTTTCCAGATATTTTTGATACTGATCCGCCTGGAGCAAGGTTTCCGTAAAGCATTTGTAAGTGTCCAGTTTCTTTAATAGGATTAGATAATGGACGAATAATATTTTGTTTAGAGAAATCTAAATCAGGAACTGATGCTAAATTTTCGGCTAATGTTTTTCCTGTAACCGTTAAACAGCTTCCATCAATTAATCCTTCTTGTAACATATATTTCAAAACAGCAGGAACTCCACCAACTTTACTCAAATGTTCCATCAAGTATTTACCACTTGGTTTTAAATCTGCTATGACTGGTGTTTTATCGTTTATTGCTTGTATATCGTCTAATGATAATTTGATATTCATTGTAGCAGCAATCGCTAATAAATGTAAAACTGCGTTTGTGCTTCCGCCTAAAACAACAATTGTTTTAATCGCATTTTCTAAAGAGTTTTTCGTGATGATATCACTTGGTTTAATATCTTTTTCTAATAAAATTCTTAGATAATGAGCCGCAGTTGTACACTCGTTTTTCTTTTCTTGACTAAGGGCGGGATAAGATGAAGAATAAGGTAAACTCATTCCCATTGCTTCAATCGCCGCTGCCATTGTATTTGCTGTGTACATTCCACCACAAGCACCAGGGCCAGGGCAAGCATTCTGAATAATTCCACAAAAATCTTTGTCATCAAGATTTCCGTTTAATTTTTTACCTAATGCTTCAAATGCAGAAACAATGTTTAATTCTTCTTCTTTGTAGTGTCCTGGAGCTATGGTTCCACCATAAATCATGATCGAAGGACGGTTCAAACGTCCCATTGCCATAATTGATCCTGGCATATTTTTGTCACAACCTGGTATTGTGATTACGCCATCGTAAAAGTGTCCAGCACAAACGGTTTCGATAGAATCTGCAATGATTTCTCTACTTACTAAAGAGTATCGCATTCCAGAAGTTCCGTTTGTGATACCATCGCTAATTCCGATAGTATTGAATTTCAAACCGATTAGGTTTTCGGTTCTCATTCCATCCTGAACCAATTGTGCAAATTGGTTCAGGTGCATATTGCAAGTATTTCCATCGTACCCCATACTTGCAATTCCGATTAGTGGTTTTTTTAGGTCTTCGTTAGTTAGGCCAATCCCATGTAACATTGCTTGTGACGCAGGTAAAGTGTCATCTTGCGTTACGGTTCGGCTGTGTTTGTTTAATGTTTGGTTGTTGTTTTCCATAATTTTTATTGATAATCGAGAGTTTTATTTATAAAAAAAGCCACCCTTATAGAGGTGGCTCATTAAAATTTGTACAAAAAATTCATCACAAAACCACCTCTCCTAATCGTAAGACTAAGACTAAAATAATGATGATAATAATGACGAAATTGTTTTGCATGATATGTTTTATTTAATATTTTTCATAAAAAAAGCCACTTCTTTATGAAGTGGCTTTAATTGTTATCTTGTATGTACACAACTAATTACCACTCCTTGGAATAAGAATGACTAAAACAATTAAGTTGATAATGTTGTGAACTAATTTCATTTTCTTTTTTTGATAAATCAAAGCTAAGAATATTTTTTTTAAATAAAACAACTTTTTTTACTGTTTTTTTTGAAAATTTTTTATTTATAAAAAATTGGTAGTTAAAATCTACTTTTTTTGAAGAATGTTTAATACTTAAGGTCATTAAATTTTATATTTGCAAAACTTTGGAACAGAAAACTATTCATAACGTTTTTAGCTTATACGATTCTTCAGATTTCGTACAGAAGCTTATTGTCAATTTTAAAAATAATCCACAACATAAAGTCAATATCAAAGGTTTTTTAGGTTCAGGATTGAGCATTTTAACGGGTCATTTATATGATCGTGTTGCGCGTCCTACGATTCTAATTTTTGATGACAAAGAAGAAGCGGCTTATGTGTTGAATGATTTGGAAACATTGTTTGATAAAGAACAAATTCTGTTTTTTCCGTCATCTTATAAGCGTCCTTACGAAGTGGAGGAAGTGAACAATGCAAATGTTGTCATTAGAACAGAGGTTTTAAATGTGTTATCGCATTCTAAACGACCAAAAATTGTCGTGACGTACGAAGAAGCGTTGTCTGAAAAAGTGGTAACAAAAAAAGCGCTTTCAACGAATACGCTTAAAGTAAAGGTTGGAAATGATTTGGGAATTGATTTTTTGACAGAAGTTTTATCTTCTTATAATTTTCATCGTGTTGATTTTGTTTCTGAGCCGGGAGAATTCTCGATTCGTGGAGGAATTATAGATGTTTTTTCGTTTTCGAATGAACATCCTTATCGTATATCATTGTTTGGAGATGAAGTTGAAACCATTAGAACGTTTGATATCGAGAATCAATTGTCTATTGCAACGACAAAAGAAATTACGATTATTCCGAATCTTGAAAGTAAATCGATTAATGAAAAACGAGAGAGTTTTTTAGAATATATTTCGAAAGATAGTTTAATTATTGCCAAAAATATTTCTGTTTTAGCGAAACAAATTACCAAGAATTTTGAACAAGCTGAGTCAGCTTTTGCTGAATTGAAAGGAGAAATTAAACAAGCAGAACCGAATCAATTATTTTTGAATGAAAATGGTTTTCTTCAACAAATTTCATCTTTTGGTGTGATTGAGTGTTCGATGAAGTCTTATTTTGAAACAGTTGAAGAAATAGAATCACCATTCAAACCTCAACCAAGTTTTAACAAACAATTCGAATTATTAATTGATGATTTGAATGAACACAAAACAGAAGGTTTCAAAAATGCATTGATTTGTTCAAATGAAAATCAAATCAAACGTTTTGAAGAAATTTTTGATGATATTGGAAAAGAAGTTTCGTATATCCCAGTTTTGGGTTCTATTTATCAAGGCTTTATTGATGAAGAAATCAAATTAACGTGTTATACTGATCATCAGATTTTTGGACGTTATCATAAATTCAATCTTCGAAATTCATTTTCCAAAAAAGAAGCGATTACGTTAAAAGAAATTAATTCGTTGCAAGTTGGTGATTTTGTGACGCATATTGATTACGGAATCGGAAAATTTGCTGGTCTTGTCATCTTGAATAATAATAACGTTAGGCAAGAATCAATTAAATTGATTTACCAAAACAATGATATTCTGTATGTTAATATTCATTCGTTGCATAAAATCGCGAAGTTTAGAGGAAAAGATGGCGCAGAGCCAAAAATCTCAAAACTTGGATCACCAGCTTGGAAAAATTTAAAAAATAAAACCAAAGCGAAAGTAAAAGAAATTGCCTTCGATTTGATTAAATTATATGCGAAACGTCGTGCAAGAAAAGGTTTTGCGTATTCTCCTGATACGTATTTACAAAATGAGTTGGAGGCATCTTTTATTTATGAAGATACGCCCGATCAGTACAAAGCGACGCAAGATGTAAAAACGGATATGGAATCTGAACGACCAATGGATCGTTTGGTTTGTGGAGATGTTGGTTTCGGGAAAACGGAAGTTGCGATTCGTGCGGCGATGAAAGCTGCGGTAGACGGAAAACAAGTTGCCGTTTTGGTTCCGACAACGATTTTGGCTTTTCAACATTTCAAAACATTTTCAGAGCGTTTGCGAGATTTGCCTGTGAAAGTTGCTTATCTCAATCGATTCGTAACGGGAGCAAAGAAAAAAGCGGTTTTAGATGGCTTAAAATCTGGTCAAGTTGATATTGTGATTGGGACACATCAATTGGTCAATCCAAAAATTGAGTACAAAGATTTAGGACTATTAATTGTGGATGAGGAACACAAATTTGGTGTTGGTGTAAAAGATAAATTGAAAACACTTCGCGAAAATATTGATACATTAACGTTGACAGCGACGCCAATTCCGCGTACACTACAATTCTCTTTGATGGCTGCGCGAGATTTATCGGTCATCAAAACTCCGCCGCCCAATAGACAACCTGTCGATACGCAATTGGTTGGTTTTAATGAAGATATTTTCCGTGATGCGATTATGTACGAAATGCAGCGTGGCGGACAAGTTTATATCATTCATAATCGTGTGCAATCGTTGAAAGATATTGCTGGAATGGTACAACGATTGGTTCCTGATGCACGTGTAGCGATTGGTCATGGACAGATGGAAGGAAAGGCGTTAGAGGCTGTTTTGCTCGATTTTATTGATGGTCGATATGATGTTTTTGTGTCAACAACTATTATCGAATCTGGTTTGGATGTCCCGAATGCGAATACGATTTTAATTAATGATGCGCAGAATTTCGGTTTGGCAGATTTGCATCAAATGCGTGGACGTGTTGGTCGTAGTAACCGCAAAGCGTTTTGTTATTTGGTTGCGCCGCCGCTTTCGGTTTTAACGGACGAAGCGCGTAAACGTTTGCAAGCAATCGAGCAGTTTTCTGATTTAGGTTCTGGATTCAATATTGCGATGAAAGATTTAGAAATTCGTGGAGCAGGAAATCTTTTAGGTGCAGAACAAACAGGATTTATGATGGATATCGGTTTCGAAACGTATCAAAAAATCTTGAATGAAGCGATTGAAGAATTGAAAGAAACAGATTTCAAAGATTTGTTCGAAGATCAAAAATCGGGAGAAGTGAAATCCTATGTTTCGGATGTGCAAATTGATTCGGACTTACAAATCATGTTTCCAGACGAATATATTGAAAGTTCGGAAGAACGCTTGTTGTTGTATAAAGAATTAGCTGATATTGAAACTGAAACAGATTTACAAACGTTTAAGAATAATTTGATTGACCGTTTTGGAAAATTACCAATTGAAGCCGAAAATTTATTGGAATCAATTCAACTAAAATGGGTAAGTAAAAAATTAGGTTTCGAACGTTTGGTAATGAAAAATGGTGTTCTTTTGGCTTATTTTATCAATAAACCACAAAGCGAGTTTTATCAGTCAGACGAATTTAGATTAATTTTAAATTACGTTCAAAATAACCCTAAAAACATTAGTTTTAAGGAAAAATCACCCAAAAAAGGAGAAGATTATCCAACTTTGTTAGTACGATTTGAGCATATCAAAACAGTACACGAAGCACTACAAAATCTACAAAATTTATTAATTCATTAACTTTTTTAAGGTTTAATTAATAATCTAATAAAATACACAAGGAGAATTGACTAAGTTGTTAGTTCTCCTTTTTTTTGATAAAAACTAAACTTCTGATATAAATAAATAATCAATTATTTATCATATAAAGAATCATAACTTGTTGAAAACTAATTTACATAAATAATCTAATATTTTATTATTATTTTTATCGATAAAATATTAGTTGGAAAAATAGTAAAGTAGTTATGGAAACAGCATCTAGTTATATTCCTATTCTTATCCTTTTTATTGTGGCTTTTGCATTTGTTGCCGGTACTATCGTTGCAACACATTTGCTTGGTCCATCTAGAAAAACTGACGAAAAATTAGAAAATTTTGAGTCTGGGATTGAGAAAGTAGGAAATGCAAGACAGCCATTTGCAATTAAATACTTCTTAGTAGCCATTTTATTCGTGTTATTTGACGTTGAGGTAATCTTCTTTTACCCGTATGCGGCAAATTTTAAAGAATTAGGTTGGGAAGGATTTGCAGCAGTTGCAACATTCGTTGGTTTATTCTTTGTGATGTACTTATATGTACGCAAAAAAGGAGCTCTAAATTGGGAAAAATAGAGCGATTTTAATTCTAAAATAATAGTATAATGATTCATAATAAAAGACCAGTAACACACAATACCAATGTGAAGATCGTTGAGTCTCCAGGTGGTTTTGAAGGTGAAGGTTTTATGGCGATGCAACTATCAAAAGTAGTTGGATTAGCGCGTAAAAATTCAATTTGGCCTTTACCATTTGCGACAAGTTGTTGCGGAATCGAGTTTATGGCGACTATGGGTTCGACATACGATTTGGCACGTTTTGGATCTGAACGTTTGGCTTTTACGCCTCGTCAGTGCGATTTGTTGATGGTAATGGGTACAATTTCTAAAAAAATGGCGCCAGTTCTGAAGCAAGTTTACATTCAAATGGCAGAACCTCGTTGGGTAATTGCTGTTGGAGCTTGTGCAAGTTCGGGAGGAATTTTTGATACATATTCGGTTTTACAAGGAATTGATGAAGTAATTCCAGTAGACGTTTATGTACCAGGTTGTCCGCCTCGTCCAGAAGCAATTATCGATGGTGTAATGCGTATTCAGGAGTTGGTAGAGAGCGAAAGTGTTCGTCGTAGAAGTAGCGAAGAATATCAACAACTTTTAGCAAGTTATGGAATTAAATAAGTTGAAATAATGGACAATTCATTTATAAAAGACCGTTTGGTTCAGAAGTTTCAAGAAGATATATACGGATACGAAGAGCATTTCGGTGTATTGACTTTATACGCTAACAAAGATTTCAATCTAAAGATTTTACAATATTTATATGATGATGAGCAATTGTCTTTCAAATTTTTGAAGGATTTAACAGCCATTCATTATCCTAATAATGTTGGAGAAGAATTGGTTGTAACCTATTTAGTTTATAATCTATACGAAGGAGTTGAAGTTCGATTAAAATTTGCTTTACCAATCGAAAAACCTTCGATTTTTACAGCAACTAAATTATTCGAAACAGCTAACTGGTTAGAGCGCGAAGCGTATGATTTCTATGGAGTTGATTTTGTAGGACATCCAAATTTGATTCGTGTCATGAATGTTCCAGAAATGGATTATCATCCATTACGCAAAGAGTTCCCATTAGAGGATCAAACGCGTAAAGACAAAGACGACGATATGTTTGGTCGCGGTGGTGATTTCAATTATGGAGGTTTTAATGTAAAAGCAAATTAACCATGGGAAAAGAGAAAACTAAAAAATTAAAGCATCTTGATCTTCCAGATGGTTCGTTAGAAAAAAGCACAATTACCTTAAACTTAGGACCTACGCATCCTGCAACACATGGGGTATTTCAAAATATTTTAGAGATTGATGGTGAAATCATCAAATCTGCGGTTCCTACAGTTGGGTATATTCACCGTGCTTTTGAGAAAATTGCTGAACGCAAACCCTTGTATCAAATTACACCTTTAACAGACCGTTTGAACTATTGTTCGGCACCGTTAAATAACTTAGGTTGGCACATGACAGTTGAGAAATTCGTTGGAATTGAAGTTCCGAAACGTGTTTCATATTTGCGTGTTATCATTATGGAATTGGCTCGTTTAGCAGATCATATCGTATGTAATTCGATTATGGGTGTTGATACTGGAGCATTTACAGGATTCCTTTATATGATGAAATACCGCGAGTTGATTTATGAGATTTACGAAGAAATTTGTGGTTCTCGTTTAACAACAAATATTGGTCGTATCGGTGGTTTCGAACGTGATTTTTCTGAAACAGCTTGGGCAAAAATCCATCGTTTCGTGAGAGAGTTTCCAGATGTCTTAACAGAGTTTGAAAACTTATTTTTACGTAACCGTATTTTTATGGATCGTACACAAGGAGTTGGAGGAATTTCGGCTGAGCGTGCATTAAATTATGGTTTCACAGGACCAAATTTACGTGCGGCTGGTGTAGATTATGATGTTCGTGTAGCGAAACCATATTCTCGTTACGAAGAATTCGAATTCGATATTCCAGTTGGTACAACGGGAGATTGTTACGATAGATTCTTAGTTCGTGGTCAAGAAATGTGGCAAAGTTTAAGCATCATCAAACAAGCAATTGCAAAGATTGATGCATTAGAAGGAGAAGAAGCAACGCAATATCATGCTGATGCTCCAGACTTCTATTTACCACTAAAGAAAGATGTTTACACAAAAATGGAAGCGTTAATCTATCATTTCAAAATTATTATGGGAGAGGTAGATATGCCAAAAGGAGAAATTTATAATTCAATAGAAGCTGCAAATGGTGAGTTGGGTTATTATTTCGTTTCTGATGGTGGACGTTCGCCATACCGTTTACATTTCCGTAGACCTTGTTTCATTTATTATCAAGCTTATCCAGAATTGATCGAAGGATCAATGATTTCAGATGCCATTATTACAATGAGTAGTTTGAATTTGATTGCTGGAGAATTAGATGCTTAATAAAAATTATTAAAAATGGCAATTCAATTTTCAGAAGAGACACAACAAAAAGTAGATAAAATCATTGCACGTTATCCAGAGGATAAAAAACAAAGTGCATTGATTCCTTTGCTTCATGTGGCACAAGCTGAGTTTGGTGGTTGGTTAGACACACCTCATTTAGATTATGTTGCAGAAGTATTGAATATTTTACCAGTAGAAGTTTACGAAGTAGCTTCATTTTATTCGATGTTTAACTTAAATCCTGTAGGGAAATTTGTGTTAGAAGTTTGTCAAACAGGACCTTGTATGTTAAGAGGTTCAGACAAAATTATCGAACACATTAAAACAAAATTAAATATTGAAGCTGGTGGAACTTCGGCAGATGGTTTATTTACATTAAAACCAGCCGAATGTTTAGGAGCATGTGGTTACGCGCCAATGTTACAGTTAGGAAAAACGTATCGTGAGAATTTAACGATCGAGAAAGTAGACGAATTAATCGAGGAATTGAAAAAATTAGCATAATGGGACAAAAATTACTGTTAAAAAATATTGATGTTCCAGGTATTCGTCATTACCAAGCTTATCGCGAAAACGGAGGTTATGCAAATGCTGAAAAAGCATTTAAAATGACAACTGATGAAATCTTAGAAGAAGTAAAAACTTCTGGTTTAAGAGGTCGTGGTGGTGCAGGTTTCCCAACTGGAATGAAATGGAGCTTTTTGGCAAAGCCAGAAGGTGTTCCAAGACACTTAGTGGTAAATGCAGACGAATCTGAACCAGGAACGTTTAAAGACCGTTTCTTGATGGAATATATTCCTCATTTATTAATTGAAGGAGTTCTTATTTCATCATTCTGTTTAGGATCTAATACATCATTTATTTATATCCGTGGAGAATATGCGTGGGTTGCAGAAATTTTAGAAGAAGCAATCGACGAAGCAAAAGCTGCAGGTTGGTTAGGTAAAAACATTCAAGGAACTGGTTTCGATTGCGAAATTTATGTTCAACGTGGAGGTGGAGCTTATATCTGTGGTGAGGAAACTGCATTGTTAGAATCGTTAGAAGGTAAACGTGGAAATCCACGTCTAAAACCACCTTTCCCAGCTGTTAAAGGTTTATGGGGAAGACCAACGGTTGTAAACAATGTAGAAACTATTGCTGCAATTGTTCCAATTATTGAAATTGGTGGAGAAGCATATTCTAAAATTGGAGTTGGTCGTTCTACAGGAACAAAATTAATTTCAGCTTGTGGTAATATTAATAAACCAGGCGTTTATGAAATTGATATGACAATTACGGTTGAAGAATTTATTTATTCAGATGAATATTGTGGAGGAATTCCAAACGGAAAACGCCTTAAAGCATGTATTCCCGGCGGAAGTTCTGTGCCAATTGTTCCAGCAAACTTATTGTTAAAAACTGCCGAAGGTAAACCTCGTTATATGAATTACGAAAGTTTATCAGAAGGAGGTTTCCAAACAGGAACAATGATGGGGTCTGGAGGATTTATCGTGTTAGACGAAGATCAAGACGTTGTTTATCATACATATACATTAGCTCGTTTCTATCGTCACGAATCGTGTGGACAATGTTCACCATGTCGCGAAGGAACAGGTTGGATGGAGAAAATCTTGAAACGAATCGATGAAGGAAAAGGAAAAATGTCTGACATCGAATTGTTATGGGATGTTCAACGTAAAATCGAAGGAAATACAATTTGTCCATTAGGAGATGCAGCGGCTTGGCCAGTTGCAGCGGCAATTCGTCACTTCCGTGATGAGTTCGAATGGCATATTAATAATCCAGAAGAATGTTTGACGCGTAATTTTGGTTTAGCACATTATGCTGATCCAATCGAAATTAAAGAAACCGCAAATTAATACGAAGATGGCAGAAGAAACACCATTATTTAAAGTTACCATCGATAACGAAACGATTGAAGTACCTGCGGGAACAACGATCCTTCAAGCCGCTCGTATGATTGGTAAAGAAGTAGCACCTCCAGCGATGTGTTACTACGGTAAATTAGAAAATACAGGAGGAAATTGTAGAACGTGTTTGGTAGAAGTATCAAAAGGTAGTGAAGCAGATCCTCGTCCAATGCCAAAATTGGTTCCGTCTTGTCGTACAACAGTTATGGACGGAATGGTTGTAGGCAATAAAACATCTGAGCGTACAGTTGAGGCACGTAAAGGGATTGTTGAATTATTATTAATCAATCACCCTTTAGATTGTCCAGTATGTGATCAGGCAGGAGAATGTAAGTTACAAGATTTAAGTTACGAGCACGGAGCAGAAGCAACGCGTTACGAATTTGATCGTCGTACATTCCCAAAAGAAGATTTAGGTCCAAATATTCAGTTGAATATGAATCGATGCATTTTGTGTTATCGTTGTGTAAAAACTGCAGATCAGATCACAGGTTGTCGTGAGCATGGTGTAATGAATCGTGGAGATCACGCTGAAATTTCAACTCATATCAACAAAAGTTTAGATAACGAATTTATCGGAAATATTATTGATGTTTGTCCAGTTGGTGCATTAACAGATAAAACGTTCCGTTTCAAAAACCGTGTTTGGTTCTTGAAACCAGTTGATGCGCATCGCGATTGCCCGACTTGTTCTGGTAAAGCACAAGTGTGGTTCCGTGGAAATGAAGTTTTCCGTGTGACAGCTCGTAAAGATGAATTTAATGAAGTAAAAGATTGGATTTGTAACACATGTCGTTTTGATAAAAAAGATATCAACGATTGGACGTTAGAAAAACCATCAGAAATTTCTAAAGATTCTGTTGTTCGTCAAGGTCATTACTTTGAGAATAAAGTGGAGCCAAAAGAAACACTTCCGAAAGTGATCAAACGCGATCCAAAAATTTTATTAGATATTCACTCGGTTTCTGAAGTAAACGAACCAAATCGTGATTTATCAAAAATTGATGGACCAGCAACAAGTAAAGATTTTAAAGATTAATCATTCGTAAATAAAATTAACAAAATGACAGAAGAATTTATTGCTGATGCATTAGAAAAGTTAGCTTTAGTAGGCGTAATGATTGGTTTTGCATTAGTTGTTGCCATGTACTCTACTTGGGCTGAGCGTAAAGTTGCAGCATTCTTACAAGATCGTCTCGGACCAAACCGTGCAGGTATTTTTGGTTTATTACAACCGCTTGCCGATGGTTTAAAATTATTCTCGAAAGAGGAAATTACACCAAAAGATTCGAATAAATTTTTATTCATCTTAGGTCCATCTTTGGCAATGATTGTAGCTTGTATGACAGGTGCAGTTATTCCATGGTCAACAGCTTTCGAGATTGGAGATCGTGTAGTTGTTCCTCAAATTGCAGATGTTAACATCGGATTTTTATACATTTTAGGTGTATTAAGTTTAGGTGTTTATGGAATTATGATTGGTGCTTGGGCATCGAACAACAAATACTCTTTAATGGGAGGTTTGCGTGCAGCTTCGCAGATTATTTCGTACGAATTACCAATGGGAATCGTGTTAATCACCATTTTGATGATGACAGGTTCTTTAAAATTGAGTGATATTGTACATTATCAACAAGAGCATGCGTGGTTTATCTTATTACAACCATTAGGATTTATTATTTTCTTGGTGTGTTCGTTCGCAGAAACTAACCGTACTCCGTTCGATTTACCAGAAGCAGAAAACGAATTAATTGGAGGTTATCATTCAGAATATTCTTCTATGAAGATGGGATTCTTCTTATTTGCAGAATACATCAACATGTTTATCAGTTCTGTGGTAATTTCTACCTTATATTTTGGTGGATACGATATCCCATTTGTAGACGATGCAACATTAGTAAACTCTATCGGAGTAAATGGAACGGCAATTCTTAATTTCCTTTCATTATTCGGTAAAGCTTGTTTCTTCATCTTCTTCTATATGTGGGTACGTTGGACGATTCCTCGTTTCAGATATGACCAATTAATGGATTTAGGTTGGAAAAAATTATTGCCTTTAGCATTAATCAATATGTTAATTACAGGCTTAGTGATTTTATTATTAAACAAGTAGAATCATCAAAATCATTAAAAGTATGAAACCAATTACAAATAGAGTAAAACAAGTAGAACGTAAACCCCTTACTTTTTGGGAAAGTATCTATTTGATTTCTATCGCAAAAGGGTTGATGATTACATTGAAGCACTTCTTTTCGAAGAAAGCAACAATTAGTTATCCAGAAAAACAAAGACCGTTTAGTCCTGTATTTAGAGGATTACACGTTTTGAATAGAGACGAAGAAGATCGCGAAAATTGTACGGCTTGTGGACTTTGTGCTTTGGCTTGTCCAGCAGAAGCGATTACAATGGAAGCAGCAGAAAGACTTCCTGGTGAAGAAAATCTTTACCGCGAAGAAAAATATGCAGCGAAATATGAAATTAATATGTTACGTTGTATTTTCTGTGGATTCTGTGAAGAAGCTTGTCCAAAAGATGCTGTTTATTTATCACAAACAGTTCCTCCAGCAAGTTTCAAACGTCAAAACTTTATCTATTCGAAAGAAGATTTATTAATCCCGAAAAAAGCTACAAATTAATGGAATTACCTATCATTTTATTCTATGTTTTGTCGAGCTTAACGGTGTTAAGTGCGCTACTAATGGTGTTCAGTAAAAATCCTGTACATTCCATTTTATATTTAATCGTAACATTCTTCTGCATCAGCGGACATTATGTATTGCTAAACGCGCAGTTTTTGGCAATTGTAAACGTCATTGTCTATGCCGGAGCAATTATGGTATTGTTCTTATTCGTGGTGATGTTGATGAACTTGAATAGTGAAAAGAAATCATTTGGTCGACCAGCAAAAATATTAGCAGCGAGTTTAATCTCTTTGTTATTTGTTGCCTTGACAATTGGTATTTTCTCACAAAATCAAGTTTCTGCAAACACAGCTGTAGAAATGGGAACAGGTGATTTAGGATTGATTCACAACTTAGGATCATTGTTGTATTCAGAATATGTTTTACCATTCGAGTTGAGCAGTATTTTGTTTATTTCTGCAATGATTGGAGCGGTGATGTTATCGAAAAAGGACGAAGAATTATTGGATTAAATATAAAAAGTAAAAGATGTTACCAATCAGTTATTATATTACTTTATCATTAATCCTATTCGGAATAGGAATGGCTGGCGTAATGATTCGTCGCAACGCAATTGTCATTTTTATGTGTATAGAATTGATGTTAAATTCTGTGAATTTGTTGTTAGTAGCGTTTTCAAAAATGCACTATCACGCAAATCCAGCATTAGAAAAAGGAACAGATGCACAACTTTTAGTATTCTTTATTATGGTTGTGGCTGCGGCTGAGGTTGCTGTAGGATTATCAGTGATAATTTTATTGTTCCGCAAAGTATACTCGGTAGATATTAATGTGTTAAATCGTTTAAAAGGTTAAGAATGGAGCAGTATATATGGTTAATTCCTTTGATTCCATTCATCGGATTTTTGATTAACGGTTTAGGACGAAATGTACTTTCTAAAAGCTTAGTGACTTTCATTGGAAGTGGAGCAGTTTTGGCAAGTTTCATTTTATCAATCATGGTTTTTATGTCAGTTCCATCAGGAGCAGATGCACAACCATTAATTTTTAAGGCATTTGATATTATCAATATTCCAACTTTACAAGTTCCTTTTGCATTTCAAATTGATGCATTAACGAGTTTGTTTTTGTTAATTATTACAGGAGTTGGATTTTTAATTCACGTGTACAGCTCGGCTTACATGAGCGAAGACAAAGGATTTGCAAAATTCTTTTCATATCTAAATTTATTCATCTTCTTCATGTTGATTCTTGTTATGGGAAACAACTTCGTAATGATGTTTATTGGATGGGAAGGAGTTGGACTTTGTTCATTCTTATTAATTGGTTTTTGGTTTACAAATCCGGAATATATCAAAGCAGCAAAGAAAGCTTTCATCATGAACCGTATCGGAGATGTTGGATTTTTATTGGCGATGTTTTGGATTTTCAAAGAATTTGGAACGTTAGAATATGTAAAAGTTTTCAGCCAATTAGCAATTGATCCATCTGCATTTACAGGTTTTGTATTAACAGGAATCACATTATTGTTATTCTTAGCAGCTACAGGAAAATCGGCTCAATTACCATTATTTACATGGTTACCAGATGCGATGGCAGGACCAACACCAGTTTCAGCACTTATTCACGCTGCAACAATGGTAACAGCTGGTATTTTTATGATTACACGTTGCAACGAATTATTTTCGGCAGCACCAATCACATTACAAGTTATTCAGTACGTAGGAATTGCAACAGCTTTTGTTACTGCAACTATTGCAATGCGCCAAAATGATATCAAAAAAGTATTGGCTTATTCTACAGTTTCTCAATTAGGATTAATGTTCGCAGCAATTGGATCTGGAGCGTATATCGCAGCAGTTTTCCACGTAATGACACACGCATTTTTCAAAGCATTATTATTCTTAGGAGCAGGTTCTGTTATTCACGGAATGCACCACGAGCAAGATATGCGCAAAATGGGAGGATTGAAGAAATACATGAAAATTACTCATATCACTTTCTTGATTGGATGTTTGGCAATCGCTGGTATTCCAGGATTATCAGGTTTCTTCTCGAAAGACGAAATGTTATTAGGAATGTTTGTTTCTAATCCAGTTGTTTACGGAATCGGATTTATTGTTTCTGTGATGACAGCATTTTATATGTTCCGTTTATATGCGATGACTTTCTTAGGAGATTTAAGAGATAAAGATGCTCATCCGCACGAAAGTCCAGCAGCAATGACAATTCCATTAATCATCTTAGCAGTTCTTTCTGTATTCGCAGGTTATGTAGGAATACCAGCATTGTTTATGCAAGACGGACACAAACTTCAAACTTTCTTAAGTGGAGTTGTATCAATCGGAGAAGCTCATCACGTTTCTCACGCAACAGAATGGATGATGATGGGAGCTTTATTACTTTGTGTGCTTGGCGCAATTTATTATGCGATCAAAAAATACACAAACCATGTAGATGGTGAAGCAACTGGAATTGCAAAATTCTTTGAGGATAAATGGTACATCGACGAATTATTCGACAATGCAATTGTAAAACCATTGTTCGAGTTAGGTGATGTCTTGAAAAAATATGTAGAAAAAGCAGGAATTGCAGCTTTTGTTTTAGGAGTTGGAACTGTTTCTGGTCGCGCATCTAAAAATGTACGTCAGCTACAAAACGGAAATGTAGGATTCTATATTATGCTAATGGTTGTAGGAATCGTGGCAGGTATCGCAATCTTTTTTATGGGGTATTTAATTTCAAAATAGGTTAGTAATGCTTTTATCTTTATTTATCATTTTACCATTAATAGTAGGAGTTTTTATGCTATTAATGCAAGGTCAAAAACCACAAAGATGGTTAGGAGCATTCGTTGGTGGAGCGTTGTTGGCGTTGTACTTGTTTATCACTTGCAAAGGTGGAAACAACGAGTTAACGTTTCAAACACAATGGTTCAATTTCAACAGCGTTAAAACTTATTTCGCCTTAAATGCTCAAGGTTTGGGAGGATTAATGATTTTATTAACTAACCTTACTTACTTAGCTCTTTTTGTTTATTTATCAACAACAAAACAAAAATATAGCAATACATTCTACGGATTATTGCTAATCACTTTAGCAGGATTAAACGGAGTTTTCTTAGCAGAAGATTTAATTTTATTCTATTTCTTCTGGGAAGTTGTCTTAATTCCAGTTTATTTCTTAATCGGATTATTCGGAATTGGAAAAGACAAAATTCGCGCAAATATGACATTCTTCTTATATACGATTTTAGGATCGATGTTTATGTTAGGAGGAATTATTTACATCGGATTTTTCTTACAACCAGCATCGTTTTTATTAACAGATGTTGTACAAGTTACAGGACCGCAATA
Source organism: Empedobacter sedimenti (assembly GCF_030005555.1). Taxonomy (GTDB): domain Bacteria; phylum Bacteroidota; class Bacteroidia; order Flavobacteriales; family Weeksellaceae; genus Empedobacter; species Empedobacter sedimenti. The sequence goes on from NZ_JASCQG010000006.1 coordinate 166,847, forward strand.
TTCAACAAATACTGCGTTGGCATTGTTATTCTTAATCGCTTTTGTGATTAAAATTCCAATCTTTCCATTTCACACATGGCAACCAACAATCTACAAAACATCTCCAACTCCATTAACAGTTGTACTTTCAGCTTTGATGGCGAAAATGGGATTATTTGCAGTGGTTACTTGGTATTTAGGAATGTTCCCAACGATTTCAGAATTGTTCAAATACATTACGTACATCGCAATTTTCGGATTAGTTTACGCTTCGTTAATCGCATTGAGTGCAAAAAATGTAAAGAAAATTATTGCATATAGCTCGATTGCTCACTTAGCTTTAATCTTTGTTTCAATATTTTCAGAATTAGCAAATGGTGTAACAGGAGCTTATTTTCAAATGTTTTCACATGGTTTAGTTGTTTTAGGATTATGGTTATGTGTAGATATAATGGAAAGAAAATATGATTTGACAGATATCAAATCGATTGGTGGTTTAGCGAAAGTTGATCCAACATTATCTATCTTATTCATGATATTCGGTTTAGCAAACGTAGCATTACCATTGACAAGTTCATTCATCGGAGAGTTTATGATGCTTTCAGCATTGTTTACACACAATCCAGTTTTATGTGTTGTGGCTTGTTTAGGTGTTATTTTATCTGCCGTTTATACGTTGAGATTATCAAGCGCATTATTGTTTGGAGAAGTGAAAAACATCAAACAAAAAGATGCTCAAAAAGGAGGTTTTGGACCAATTGCAGTTTTATCAGTAATCGCAATCATCGTGATTATTTTAGGAGTTTATCCAACACCAATTTTTAATTTATTAGCACATTAATCATTTTTGAATAAATAGATATGAATACGATTATTTTATCAGCACTTTCAGGTATTATTTTGATGTTTAGTGGATTCTACATCAAAAATAATCGTGCCTTAAATATACTTTCTGTTGTTCTGTTTTTCGGAATGATTGTAGGAGGAATTTTCGATTTGAAAGGTTGCTCAATGTTCGCAGGAAAATTCGATAACATGATTGGACAGTCGCTTTACGGCGTTTCGTTCTTTATCGCATTGGCGGGATTGGCAATTTTTTACTTATTGTTGAACAAAGATTCGTTTGGAAAAGTAGGAAAACATGTGGCAGAATATTATGCCCTAATTTTCTTCTCTTTTACAGGAATCGCCGTTTTAGCACAATTCCACAACTTAGTAATTATGTTCTTAGGAATCGAATTAATGTCAATTCCAATGTACATTATTGCAGGAACAAACAAAGAAAGTCTTAGAAGTACAGAAGCTTCTGTAAAATATTTCTTGATGGGAGCTTTCTCAACAGGAATTTTGATGTTAGGTGTAACATTTTTGTATGGCGCAACAGGAACTTTTATGGTTGATCAATTGGTGAACTATAACAAAGATTTCGAAACAATTTATTACGCAGGATGGTGTTTAATCATCTTCGCATTTTGTTTCAAAGTTTCTGCAGCTCCTTTCCACGCATGGACACCAGACGTTTACGACGGAACACCAACTGTGTTTACATCGTTTATGTCGACAATCATCAAAGGAGGATCATTTTTAGGATTTATTTTAGTCTTAAAATCATTCCCAACAAATGTAGAATATGCCGAATATTACCGTTTATTATTTGCGTCAATCATCATTTTGACGTTATTTATCGGAAACTTCGGAGCAGTTTCTCAAAAATCTGTTAAACGTTTGATGGCTTATTCATCAATCGCGCAAGCAGGTTTCATGTTATTTGTTTTGTTCAACATCAATTCAGCTTCTAAAGAGGCTTTAATGTTCTATACGATTGCTTATTCGGTTGCGAATTTCATTATTTTCTATACGATTGATCAATTCAAAAATCCAAAATTTGATAGTTTCATCGGTTTAGGAAAAGCAAATCCAGTTTTGGCTGCAGCGATGACAATTTCATTGATTTCGTTAGCAGGTATTCCATTAACAGGAGGTTTCTTCGCTAAATTTATGGCATTGAGTATTGGAGGAACAAACGATAAAAACCTATTTTTGATTGTAATTGCATTGGTAATGGCAGTTTTGAGTATGTATTATTACTTCAAAATCATCAACTATATGTATTTCAAAAAAGGAAAAAATAAATTAACAACACAAGACGGATTAACAAATTTCCTTTTAATCATTGGAATGGTTATCTTAATTGTGATGGGAATTTTTCCAGGAATATTATCTTCATTTTTGCAAACGCCAATGTGGTAATTGCATATAATGAGTTGATATAGTTTTTTATTATTTATTATTAAAAAGCTCGTGTTAAGCAATTTGACACGAGCTTTTTTGTATATTTAAGTTTTTGATATGAAATTTAAAATCTTACTATTTATACTTTTTACAAGCATTAATTTATTTGCTCAGAAATCTTTTTTGGAAGAAATTGATTTTAGAAGTAAATATCTGAATGAATCAAGAAAAGTTACGATTTACCTTCCCGAAAATTTTAATTCAAAAAAGAAATACAACGTTATTTTTTGCACTGATGGTCAATTTATAAATAGTGATTATCAGAACAAATTAGATAGTCTTTTTACTATAAAGACAGTTAATCCATTTGTGATTATTGGAGCTCATTCTAATGAAAAGGATATACCAAATACTTATTTTAGTTGAGTATGTTGAGGATTTTTCTGAAGCAGTTGATATTGATTTATCAAATAGATTTCAAAATCATCTTCAATTTTTTGTGAATGAATTACAAGATAGTATTTCAAAGAGAATCTCTTTAAAAGTGAAATATAAGTATTTTTATGGTGTATCTAATGGTGCTGGTTTTGGAGTGAATATGGCAAAACGTTATCCAAAGCTGTTTGATAAATTCTTTGTTTATTCAATCGCAGGAGAAAAAATAGAAAACAATAAATGGACTAAGAGTAATTATCCTTTTTTTGTTATTCGTTATGGAGACAAAGAAAATAGTGTTTTAGTTGAAAACAATATTCTTTTCTCAGAATATTTAAAGAAGAATAATTATAGTAATTCTTTTCATGCTTATTCAGGCACTCATAAAAGAGAAGATTGGTTAAAACAGTTTATTAAAGATGTGAGAGAGTTTTTACAATAATTTTTTTCAATTTCTCATTTCTCTTTATAATTTTCCAAAATTTCTTTTTCCAAAATATTTGTAACCGTTTATTTCGCAATATAGAAACGTAAATAGTTTATTTTCGAGAATAATTATACATAAAAATT
>NZ_JASCQG010000007.1 GCF_030005555.1 Empedobacter sedimenti
AATTGCTCTGTTTCATAATTATCCCTAAGTTAATAAACTATATTTTTAAACGGTCCGGTTTTTAGGGAAGATTACACAATCAATAATAACTTGCCCAAAATGTGGGCACAAAAAAGAGGAAACAATGCCAGTTGATGCTTGTCAGTATTTTTATGAATGTGAAAATTGCAAAACAAGGTTAAAACCACTACAAGGCGACTGCTGTGTGTATTGTAGCTATGCCAGTGTTCCTTGTCCACCAATACAACAGGATAAAAAATGTTGCTAAATAGAACGCATTTTATAGAAATCACATAAAAAATCGGTAGGTTTTACTAATTATTTGTAAACACTTATAAAAATAACTTATGCTATCAACAGAAAAAACATTATCAGAGGTAATTGAAATATTAAGACTAAGAGGTTATACCGAAGATTTTAACCTATTGGAAGAAAATATCTCATACAAAATAGGAGGCGAAAAGGTCAATTTAAGTGACATAGTTATTGATAAAATTTATCGTTTTACAGGACTGAATGACTTGGAAGATGAAGCTATCTTGTATGCGATGAGAAACCAAAAAGACGGAGCAAAAGGGATTTTCGTAAATGGCTATGGCACGTACTCCGACAGTGTATCGAACAGCATCATAAAGCAAATAGCAGTTAACGAAGATGACAAGGATGATTGGACAATAGAAATTTGAATTAGAATGACTGAATTAGAAAATGTTTTACAACAAAGAAATATAAAACCTACCGCAATGCGCTTGTTGGTGGCAGAAAAATTGATGCAGCAACAATACGCCATCAGTCATAAAGAATTGGCAGAACAGTTCGAAAATGCAGATAATGTCACTTTGTTTAGAACTTTAAAAACATTTTTAGAGCACAAACTTATCCATACAATCGATGATGGAACGGGTGTTGTAAAATATGCACTTTGCCAATCCGGCTGCAGTTGTAATCCTTCGGAGCAGCACACGCATTTCCATTGCTCACAATGCAAACGAACTTTTTGCCTTACAGATGCAGAAATTCCCAACATCAATATTCCTCTAAACTTCAAATTAGAAGGTATCAATTTGGTGCTTAAAGGAAGGTGTGACAGATGCAATTAAAATAATCTGAAACTTTGCAATCCGATTGCACAAATTATTTTTCTATATTTGTACCCTAATGAAATGGTTTCTCACAATATGGACTTTTTACCTGATGGTACTCGCAGCGTTGCCTTGCAGCGATGCAAGCAATCAGTGTGAAGATACCGTTCCTAAATTTGAAACCGCCCAATCTCACGACCATAACCAGGATAGCGACGACAATTGTAGTCCTTTTTGCTATTGCAGTTGTTGCAGTGTAAGCATCGGGTCTTTTAATTTCAAGCCTTTTGAAATCAAGCAACCTAAACTTGCTTTCGTTACTAAAAAAATCACAATCCGTGATTACACCTTAATTTCCCGCTACCAAGGAAATATCTGGAACCCACCCAAGTTTAATGTTTAATTTTTACAGATTTTCCAAATGCTGTTGATGGCTGATGTTTAGCCTTAACTGATGATGCTCCTGTCATTCATTTTATAATGATATGTGCAATCCATTTAAGTTTTCCTGTTTGTTTCAGATAAATCCATAAAGCTTTTGCTTTTGTGATAATAGGCAAATAGTACGTTTTCCATTCCATAGACATTCATAAATCTGTTGGCTGCTTACCACAAGTGGCAAGTATATTTTTTGTAAAATATTAAACAGAAATACGTGTTAGATAACATTATAAAATTCAGTATCAAGAACAAGCTTGTCGTTGGTATAATGACCTTGTTGCTCATTATTTGGGGAGTGTGGAGCGCCACAAAATTACCCATTGATGCCGTACCCGATATTACTAATAATCAGGTACAAATAATTACGGTTTGTCCCACATTGGCGGGGCAAGAAGTAGAACAATTAGTAACTTTTCCTATTGAACAAAGTATTGCCAATATTCCAGATTTAGAAGAAACACGGAGCATTTCGAGGTTTGGTTTGTCGGTAATTACGGTTGTATTTAAAGACAATGTAAATATTTATTTTGCCCGGCAATTAATCAATGAAAAATTAAAAGAAGCCGAAGAGAAAATCCCGAAAGGAATTGGTACGCCGGAACTGGCTCCCGTAAGTACAGGTTTGGGCGAAGTGTATCAATACATCATCCATCCCAAAAAAGGAAGCGAGAAAAAATACGATGCCAAAGAATTGCGCACAATGCAGGATTGGATTGTAGCCCGACAATTGTACGGAACACCAGGAATTGCCGAAGTCAATAGCTTCGGTGGCGAGCTGAAACAATATGAAGTAGCCGTGAACCCGAACCGCCTTAGAGCAATGGGTGTAAGTGTTACTGATATTTTTACGGCATTAGAAAAAAACAATCAAAATACAGGCGGTGCCTACATTGATAAAAAACCAAATGCTTATTTCATTCGTGGAATTGGCTTGGTTACTTCTTTAGATGATGTAAAAAATATCAGTGTAAAAAATGACGGTGGCAGTATTCCTATTTTTATTAAAGATGTAGCCGATGTAAGATTTGGAAGTGCGGTAAGATATGGCGCAATGACTTATAACGGCGAAGTAGATGCAGTGGGCGGTGTGGTAATGATGCTGAAAGGCGAAAACAGTAACGAGGTTGTCAATCGTATCAAAGAAAAACTACCCGTTATTCAAAAATCTTTACCCGATGATATTATCATTGAACCTTATTTAGACCGCACCGATTTAGTAGGCAGAGCAATGAGTACCGTAGAAAAAAACCTGATAGAGGGTGCATTGATTGTCATCTTTGTATTGGTTATTTTCTTGGGAAATTTCAGAGCGGGATTGATTGTCGCTTCCGCTATTCCTTTAGCGATGCTATTTGCTTTAGCCTTGATGAATGTCTTTGGCGTGAGTGCCAATTTAATGAGTTTGGGTGCGATAGATTTTGGTTTAATTGTAGATGGTGCGGTAATTATTGTAGAAGCCACTTTGCATCATTTGGGTTTAAGAAAATCTAAGCAAAAACTTACACAATTGGAAATGGATAACGAAGTTTTTACATCCGCTTCTAAAATCCGTAGCAGTGCAGCTTTTGGCGAAATCATTATCTTAATCGTTTACATTCCTATCTTGACGTTGGTAGGTGTTGAAGGAAAAATGTTCCGTCCTATGGCGCAAACAGTAGGTTTTGCAATATTTGGCGCATTGATTTTATCCCTTACTTATATTCCGATGATGTGTGCTTTGTTTTTATCTAAAAAGCCGATGCACAAAGAAACCATTTCAGATAAAATGATGAATTGGTTGCAAAAAATGTATCAGCCTTTATTAGAAAAAGCCATCAAAATAAAATATTGGTTAGTGGGCATAACCGTTGCTGTATTTGCTTTTACACTATTTCTATTTGGCAGAATGGGTGGCGAATTTATACCACAATTGCAGGAAGGCGATTTTGCCTTTCACTGCATTTTACCACAAGGAAGTTCATTAAGCCAAAGTATCGAAACATCAATGCAAGCTTCAAGAATTATTAAAGAATTTGATGAAGTAAAAATGGTGGTCGGTAAAACAGGAGCAGCAGAAGTACCCACCGACCCAATGCCACCCGAGGCAACCGATATGATGATTTTGCTGAAACCTCAAAGCGAATGGAAAAGTGGCAGAACTTACGATGAATTAGCAGATGCCATTAATGAAAAATTAGAAGCAATACCTGGAGTATTTTTTGAAAAAAACCAACCGATACAAATGCGTTTCAATGAATTGATGACAGGCATTCGACAAGATGTGGCAGTAAAAATATTCGGAGAAAATTTAGATACATTGGCGTTGAATGCCGATAAAGTAAGCAAAGTTATTCAAACCGTAGAAGGTGCTACAGCTCCACAAGTAGAACGTGTAAGCGGATTACCACAAATTAATGTAGAATATGACCGAACTCGTTTAGCCAATTACGGCATTAATGTAGAAGACGTAAACAACGTTGTAAGTACCGCCTTTGCAGGGAAAAGTGCAGGTGTGGTTTTCGAAAATGAAAGAAGATTTGATTTGGTGGTTCGGTTAGATAGTATTCACAGAAGCAGTATTGAAGATGTAAATAATTTAATGATACCAACTTCCACAGGCAATCAAATTCCGTTATCACAAGTTGCTACGATTGATTATAAATTAGGTCCGGCGCAAATAAGTCGTGAAGCAGGAAAAAGAAGAATTGTAATCGGGTTCAACGTTGCAGGCAGAGATGTGCAAAGTGTGGTTGAAGAAATTCAACAAAAATTAAATGCACAGGTAAAATTACCACCAGGTTATTATTTCACTTACGGCGGTCAGTTTGAAAATCTGAAAGAAGCCAGCAATAGATTAATGATAGCCGTTCCTATTTCCTTGTTATTAATTTTTGTGTTGCTCTATTTCACGTTCCGTTCCTTTAAGCAAGCAGGTTTAATATTTACCGCAATTCCGATGAGCGCCATTGGTGGCGTATTGGCTTTAATGCTTCGTGGAATGCCTTTCAGCATCAGTGCAGGAATTGGTTTTATCGCCTTGTTTGGTGTAGCCGTTCTTAACGGAATTGTATTGATAGGCACTTTCAACCAATTGGAAAAAGAAGGAATAAAAGATGTTTTCAAACGAGTAATCGAAGGAACAAAAATAAGACTTCGACCTGTATTGATGACGGCAACCGTTGCGAGCTTAGGATTTTTACCGATGGCACTAAGTAGCAGTGCAGGTGCAGAAGTTCAAAAACCTTTAGCAACCGTAGTAATCGGTGGTTTGGTTACGGCAACTTTCCTTACGCTGTTCGTTCTGCCTTTACTCTACATCATTTTCAATTCAAAAATTAATTTAAAAAGAAAACCCAAAGTGAAACCTATTGCAACTATCATTGTATTGCTTCTGTCATTAACAGGCTTTACAGCAAATGCACAAACACAGCATTTATCAAGTGTTGATGATGCGATAAATATTGCGCTTCAAAATAATCAAGCCATTAAAGCTTCAGATTTAGAAATTGATGCCAGCAAAGCGTTGAAAAAAACAGCCGGAGAATTACCTAAGTTGGATATTAATGCACAGTTGGGACAGTACAACAGCACCAAATTCGACCAGTCTTTTCAGGTGTCACAAACCATTCCTTTTCCGTCATTATTCGGAGCAAAAAAGGAGTTGATTAATGCTGAAATTAAAGGTAAAGAATTGCAGAAGAACTTGAGTGTTTTAGAATTAAAAAACCAAGTACGTACTTATTATTATCAAATTTTGTACTTGCAACACAATCAAAAACAACTACAGGAATTAGACAGTTTGTACAACAATTTCATAGGCATTGCAAAGCTTCGTTACAAAACCGGCGATACCAAAAAAGTGGACATCAGTACGGCAGAAGCCAAGAAAGGCGAAATCAATTTGTTATTAAAACAAAATGAAGTTTTCTTAAATAATGCCGTTGCCAATCTGAAAACATTGATGAATACGAAAGAAGATTTTACCATATCAGGAAATGGAAATTTTCAGCCTTTACAAATTTCAAATTTGTTGGATAATGATGCAGTAGCCAATCATCCTGCTATTCAATCTTTGTATCAGGAAGCAGTTATTGCGGAAAAAACCAAAAAAGTAGAACGGGCACAAGGTTTACCCGATTTTACGATTGGGTATGTCAATCAGTCTTTAATTGGTTTTCAAAATGTGAATGGAGCTGAGAAGTTTTTCAATGGCGGAAACCGGTTTAATTCTGTAAACATCGGCATTGCAATTCCCATTACTTACGGTGCTACCAAAGCCAGAATAAAATCTTTGGATTATAGAAAGCAAGCAGCCGAAGCCAATGCACAACAGCAACAGAGAACGTTGGCAACGCAAATGCAAAATGCTTTGTTGCAATACCAGCAGGATATGAAGCAGTTCAATTATTTTCAGCAAGAAGCTTTGCCTAATGCTAAAGAAATTGTTTCAGCAGCACAATTAGGTTACAAAACAGGCGACATCGGTTATGTAGAATATCTTTTTGCCTTGCAAACCGCAACCGATATTCAGTTGAATTACCTCAAAAGTATTCAGCAGGTCAACCAATCTGTAATCAATATTTATTCATTCATCAATCAATAAGTACAAATGAAATTCAATATAAAAAAAATCACGTTGATGACAGCCATAGCTGTTTTACTATTTGCTTTTTCTGCCTGTAAAAATGATAAGAAAGCAGAAGATAAATCTGCCGAAACCAAAACTGCAGGAAAAGAAGAAGCACCACACGAGGAAGAAACGCCAACCATTGCCACACTTACCGAAGAACAAATAAAAACGGTAGGCATACAATTAGGCACCATTGAACACAAGGAATTAACAGCAACCATCAAAGCAAACGGAAATCTGAAAGTTCCCAATAACAATAAAGCCAACGCCACTTCTTTGTATGGCGGTGTGATAAGAACACTGAAAGTTCAAATTGGAGATTATGTAAGAAAAGGTCAGGTTATTGCAACCATTGCCAATCCGCAGTTCATCCAATTGCAGGAAGAATATTTGAGTACAGCAAGCAGAATTACGTTTGCAGAACAGGAATTAGCAAGGCAAAAAGAACTGAATGAAGGCAATGCAGGTGCAAAGAAAAATCTGCAAAGTGCTACTGCCGAATTAAGCAGTTTAAGAACCCGCAGAGCTTCCTTGCAACAGCAGATACAATTAATGGGCATCAATCCAGGTTCGGTATCAAACGGAAATTTAAAATCCGCATTGGTCGTAACCAGTCCGCTGAATGGTACGGTTAGCAACGTTTTTGCCAAAATTGGAAGTTATGTAGATGTTTCTTCGCCGGTTATCGAAATTGTAGATAACAGTTCATTGCATTTAGATTTACAGGTGTTTGAAAAAGATTTACCACAGGTAAAAGTTGGACAAACTATTCATTTTACTTTAACCAATAATCCTACTGCTGAGTATGATGCTACAGTTTTCAGCATTGGTTCATCCTTTGAAAACGAGAGCAAAACCATCGCCGTTCATTGTCGTGTAAATGGTAATAAAAGTGGTTTAATTGATGGAATGAATATCACAGGAATTGTAAGCCTTAATAATGTAACAACGCCTGCTGTACCAACTGATGCGATTGTAAATGCCGATGGCAAATACTACATTTTTGTACAAACCAATAAAGAAGCAGAAGCCCATCACGAAGAAGGCGAAAAAGAAGGCGACCACAAAGAGGGCGAAGAAAAAGACCATAAAGAAGATAAAACTGCTAAGAATTTTGAAAAGGTAGAAGTGCTGAAAGGCGTATCTGATATGGGTTACACCGCTGTAACTTTTGTAAATGAAATTCCTGCCAATGCTAAAATTGTAGTTAAAGGTGCGTTTTTCGTCAATGCAAAACTAAGCAATGCAGGTGGTCACGAACATTAAAAATTGAACGCTATGGTTTGGTTAAAATTTTATTTGCCGGTGTATTTGGTGTTGTATATTATGGTAGCTTTTGTGCTACCATAATACCGAACCTACAAGCAAACGGGCATCAATCCCATAACTTTTGGCAAAACAGATATTGCACACGACTATATCGGTTTTGTGATGAAAGTATTGATAGCATTGCTTTTCGTTGCGGTATTCATCTATTCGTTCAGCGATAAAATGTATCAATATTTAGTACCGATTTCTTATTTAATGAAAGACGTGTTTTTAATCATTGCATTAATACTGATACACCTTTCATTACTATGGATTTCAGTAGCGCAATATCAAATGAGTAACAGTTGGCGTGTCGGTATTGATGAAAATAACAAAACCGAATTAATCACAAAAGGATTATTCTCTTACAGCCGGAACCCGATTTTTTTGGGAATGATAATCAGTGTTGCAGGAATATTTTTTATACTACCCAATACACTTACATTTTTCCTGATGCTTACTACCTATATCGTTATTCAAATTCAGATAAGACTGGAAGAAGAGTTTTTGGAAAAACAACACGGAGAACAATATTTAATTTATAAAAAAACAACTAAAAGACTACTCTAATGGAACACAAACATAAATACGATGCACAAGGCAAACAGCTTTGCTGCACACCACAGGAAGAAAAAATATATACCGATGCTAATGCTAAAAAATTATTAGAAAAGCATCACAACAATGACGGTCACAACCACGAACACAGCGATGATGACGGTCACAACCACGGAAGTACCGACAAATCTACCTTTCAAATGTTTTTACCTGCCATTATCAGTTTTGTTTTACTGATGATTGCTATTGCTTTTGATAATTGGCTACCGCAATCCTGGTTTACAGGTTGGGTAAGAATTATTTGGTATGCAATAGCCTATTTACCTGTTGGATTTCCTGTAATTAAAGAAGCATTTGAGAGCATCCGCAAAAGCGATGTATTTTCAGAGTTTTTATTGATGAGCATTGCCACTATCGGAGCTTTCGCCATTGGCGAATATCCCGAAGGTGTTGCCGTTATGCTGTTTTACGCCGTTGGCGAAGTGTTCCAAACATTAGCCGTAACAAGAGCCAAAGCCAACATTAAAACCCTGCTCGACCAAAGACCCGATGAAGTAACGATTTTAGAAAATAACCAACCTAAAACTGTAAAAGCAGCAACTGTAAGCATCGGCAATATCATTCAATTAAAACCCGGAGAGAAATTAGGATTAGATGGCGAATTATTATCCGAAACGGCAGCATTCAACACCGCAGCATTAACTGGCGAAAGCAAACCCGACACCAAAACCAAAGGCGAAACTGTTTTAGCAGGAATGATAAATTTAAACACAGTTGCACAGGTAAAAGTAACCACGGCATATACCGATAGCAAGCTTTCAAAGATTTTGGAATTGGTTCAGAATGCTACTGCACAAAAAGCACCAACAGAGTTATTCATCAGAAAATTCGCAAAAATCTATACACCAATTGTTGTGTTATTAGCAGTGCTTATTACTGTTGTTCCTTACTTTTTTGTTGATAATTATTTGTTCAGTCAATGGTTATACAGAGCATTAGTGTTTTTGGTTATTTCTTGTCCGTGTGCTTTGGTTATCAGTATTCCTTTAGGGTATTTTGGTGGAATTGGTGCCGCTTCAAAAAATGGGATTTTATTCAAAGGAAGTAACTTTTTAGATGTGATTGCAGGTATTCAGAATGTTGTGATGGATAAAACCGGAACAATGACCGAAGGCGTTTTCAAAGTACAGGAAGTTAATTTGAAACCTGAATTAAATAAAGACGAAATTCTGAAATTGGTAAATGCCTTAGAAAGTCAAAGTACACATCCTGTTGCCACAGCCATTCATCAATATGTAGGAGAAATTGACAATTCCCTAAAATTAGAAAACACAGAAGAAATAGCAGGTCACGGTTTAAAAGCCAACGTAAACGGAAAAGAATTATTGGTAGGTAATTTCAAATTGATGGACAAGTTCAATATCAGTTATGATTTAGACCCAAGTACGATTGTTTACACTTTAATCGCCATTGCTTACGATGGAAAATTTGCAGGCTACATTACCATTGCCGACAGTATTAAAGAAGATGCACAGATTACAATTGACAAACTAAAAGCATTAGGCGTAAAAACTACAATGTTGAGCGGAGATAAAAGCACCGTGGTAAAATTTGTTGCCGATAAATTAGGAATTAATAATGCCTTTGGCGATTTATTGCCGGAAGACAAAGTAAATAAAGTAAAAGAAATCAAAGCCAAAAACGAAACCGTAGCATTTGTTGGCGATGGCGTGAATGATGCGCCTGTAGTAGCTTTGAGCGATGTAGGAATTGCAATGGGTGGTTTAGGAAGCGATGCCACTATTGAAACTGCAGATGTTGTAATTCAGGATGATAAACCAAGTAAAATCCCAATGGCAATCAATATCGGAAAGCAAACCAAGAAAATAGTTTGGCAGAATATCATTTTAGCATTTGGTGTAAAAGCTGTCGTTCTCGTTTTAGGAGCAGGTGGTTTAGCCACAATGTGGGAAGCTGTTTTTGCAGATGTAGGTGTAGCATTATTGGCAATTTTGAATGCTGTAAGAATACAGAGGATGAAATTTTAGAATTAAGCTTATTCTAATAATGAATAAAACTAACAATGCATAGGAAAGGCAAAAGTTATCAAAAAGTACCTCCGTACAAAAGATACAAAGCTTCTAAACCCTCAAATGGTAATTTGTTGAAGTCGAAAAAACCTTCGCTCTTTATGATACTTTTTGGGATATTTTTAGCTGTGTGCCTTATTGCTTTGATATACATAAAAATTAGACACTATTATATCTATCACTATCACTAAAAGTGGAATTATAAGTTATCAAGCAAAAACCAAAGTTTCAAAAGAGAAGCCTGAAAATGTAAATTCTTTTCAAATATTACAGTATTTAGGCTTCTCAATTATTTTTTTAATAGATTTAAGATAAGGAATGGACAAATTCTACAAAGAAACACTCTCTAAACTGGAATTAGAAATTAGCGAATTGGAGGTTGAAGTCGATTGCTCCTTACAACGTATTGAAGCTGCCATACACCTTATTCTCGAATGCCTTTCGGAATTAAAGGAATACGTTTTGAAAAAAGGATTTAAGAATACTAATGAAGAAATCCGCTTTTTCAAATATCAGAAACCTGTTATTGTTTCAAAGCTCATCTACTACAACGCCATTTATAAAATAGAAACGAGAAGACCGTATGGGAATAAGCGCATCAGGAAATATTTTATCAAAGAACTGAAAAAGCTAAAAAGGTTCTTTGATAACAACCTTGATTTTTATAAGTATTACCGAAGCAATAATTCTTTTGTGGATGAAAAAATATTTGTACGGGGAAAACACGATATAAGGCTATGGTTAGATACCTTTTATTTTGAGGCAGACCATACTTTTTCTACTTCGCACGATTATAAGGTTGCCAAGATAATTGCCAATGATCTGATACAGGTTTATTTGGAAGACAAGTTGAATAACCTTAATCTAAAAAAGACTTCAGAAAATTCGTTGAAATGGACGGCAAGCAAAACAGCACTGACGGAACTTATTTATGCACTATATTCCCAAAGTGTATTTAACAATGGGAATACAGACATAAAATTGATTGCTAAAGCATTTGAAGATGCCTTTAATATTGAATTAGGTGATTTCTATCACACGTTTATGGAACTGAAAGCCCGCAAAATAAACCGAACGAAATTCCTTGACAATCTATGTGAAGCACTGATTAAAAAAATGGACGAACAAGACGAAAAACAGTAAACATATATGTACAACGCCTTTATTCCTCGTGACAAGAAGTCAAAGTAATTAAACTTAAATCGTAAATTTGTTTATTGCTTTTATATTAAATACAAAATGTGGGCAGAGAATAAATATGAATACACTCTTTATAAAAAATATGGTCTGTAACCGCTGCATTATAGTGGTGCAAAATGAATTGGAAAAACTCGGTTTAGGCATTAAGAATATAAAATTGGGCGAAGTAACCTTAGCACAAGAGATAACCCCTACAAAAAAAGATGCTTTGGTAAAAACTTTAGAGCCATTGGGATTTGAGATAATTGACGATAAAAAAAGTAGGATAATAGAGAAGATAAAGAACACTATCATTGACTTGGTACACCATCAAGATAATGATGTAAAAATCAATCTTTCAGATGTATTGAGCGATAAATTGCATCACGATTATAATTACCTGTCCAATCTGTTTTCAGAGGTAGAGGGTACTACTATTGAAAAATACTTTATTGCCCAAAAGGTTGAAAAAGTAAAAGAATTGCTGGTGTACGATGAGTTGTCTTTGAGTGAAATTGCTTTTCGTCTGAACTATTCGAGTGTATCCTACCTAAGCAATCAATTCAAAAAAGTAACAGGACTGACACCGAGCTATTTCAAACAGATAAAAGAAGATAAAAGAAAGCCATTGGATAAAGTGTAAATAAATTTTACAAATCAATTCCAAAATTTCACAATAGCACCCGTTGATATAATAGCCAATTTTGCATTGTTAATTAAAGCAAGCAGAATATGGCAACTAATAATAAAGAAACAATATACATTCCATTGGAGGATGTGGAAAGCGAACATTGTGCATTAATCGTTGAAAAAGGGTTGACACAAGTAAAAGGCATAGAAACCCACAAAGTAGAGCTAAATAACCGCAGGGCAGCTATTACAGTAGATAGCAATGAAACAGTAGGCGAAGCTGTTAAGGCAATTAAAGATTTAGGTTACGGAGTTCCTACGGTTAAAAGTGCTTTTCCGGTATTGGGCATGACCTGCGCATCCTGTGCGGGCAGTGCCGAAAGCATTGTTAAATACCAATCGGGAGTAGTTGATGCTTCCGTGAATTTTGCAACGGGTAATCTTACGGTAGAATATCTACCAAACATGACCAATGCTTCAACGCTGCAAAAAGCAGTACAAGGAGTTGGTTATGACTTATTGATTGAAGACGAAACCACACAGCAGGAAACGTTAGAAGCTATTCACACCGAGAAATTCAGGAAACTCAAAAACAAAACCATTTGGGCAATCATCCTCTCTTTGCCTGTGGTGGTAATCGGTATGTTCTTTATGGATATGCCTTATGCAAACCTGATAATGTGGCTTTTCTCAACTCCGGTACTTGTCTGGTTAGGAAAAGACTTTTTTATCAATGCGTGGAAGCAGGCAAAACATCGTTCTGCCAATATGGATACACTGGTTGCATTAAGTACTGGTATTGCTTACCTGTTCAGTGTATTCAATATGTTATTTGCAGACTTTTGGCATCAAAGAGGGCTACACTCTCACGTTTATTTTGAAGCCGCTGCCGTAATTATCGCATTTATCCTCTTGGGGAAACTGTTAGAGGAAAGAGCCAAAGGAAATACATCTTCAGCCATTAAAAAGCTAATGGGCTTACAGCCTAAAACGGTTATTGTGATAGAAGCTGATGGCACAGAAAGACAGAAGGCTATTGAAGATGTAAGTGCAGGTGATATTATACTCGTAAAGCCCGGCGAAAAAATTGCGGTGGATGGTATGGTAACATCAGGTAATTCCTATGTGGACGAAAGTATGCTAAGCGGTGAGCCTGTGCCTGTGTTGAAAAAGGAAAATGAAAAGGTATTTGCCGGAACGATTAACCAAAAAGGCAGCTTTCAATTTAAAGCGGTGAAAGTTGGCAAAGAAACCATGCTTGCACACATCATCAAAATGGTACAGGATGCACAGGGAAGCAAAGCTCCAGTACAGAAGCTGGTAGATAAGATTGCAGGCATCTTTGTTCCGGTAGTAATGGGTATTGCTATCCTTACATTTATCTTATGGTTGGTGTTAGGGGGCGAAAACGGAGTTGTGCAAGGCTTGCTGGCAGCCGTTACGGTATTGGTTATTGCCTGCCCTTGTGCTTTAGGCTTAGCGACCCCGACCGCCATTATGGTAGGCGTTGGCAAAGGTGCTGAAAACGGTATTTTGATTAAGGATGCGGAAAGCCTTGAACTGGCTAAAAAGATAAACGCAATTGTATTGGATAAAACCGGAACCATTACCGAGGGAAGACCACAAGTAACAGATATTGCCTGGCTGAACAATGACGATATGACCAAAAATATTTTATTAAGCATCGAAAAGCAATCGGAACATCCATTAGCGGAAGCAGTAGTAAAACATTTGAACGGAGCAGGAAACGCAACTTTATCATTGTTCGACAGCATTACAGGTAAAGGCGCAAAAGCAGACCATAACAACGAAACCTATTATGTAGGAAATAAAAAGCTATTGGCAGAAAACAACATCGCTATTGCTGACGAATTACAAAACAAAGCCGAAGAATGGGGCAAACAATCCCAAACCGTTATTTGGTTTGCAAACGGCAAACAGGCTCTGTCTGTAATTGCCATTTCCGATAAGATTAAAGAAACATCGGTGCAAGCTATCCGGGAAATGCAGGATATGGGTATAGACCTGTATATGCTGACCGGAGATAATGAAGCAACCGCCAAAGCCATTGCTGCGCATACTGGCATTAAACATTACAGAGCCGAGGTATTACCACAGCATAAAGCCGATTTTGTGAAAGAGCTACAAAGCAAAGGTAAAATAGTGGCAATGGTAGGTGATGGTATCAACGATAGCACCGCATTGGCAACAGCCGATGTAAGTATCGCAATGGGCAAAGGTTCGGACATCGCAATGGAGGTAGCCAAAATGACCATCATTTCATCAGACCTTACCAAGATACCACAGGCAATACGATTGTCAAAACAGACCGTAGCCACCATTAAGCAAAACCTGTTTTGGGCGTTTATTTACAACCTAATCGGTATTCCGGTGGCAGCGGGCATCCTTTACCCAATTAACGGCTTCTTGCTAAACCCGATGATAGCGGGCGCAGCAATGGCGTTGAGCAGCGTGAGCGTGGTAAGTAACAGCCTGCGGTTGAAGTGGAAGAAGTAAAACAGTAAAAATCACAAATCAAATAAGAAATTACACAACAATTCTGAACCAAATAGCACTGAAATTTGCATTATCAATAACTCTTAAATTTATTAGCAATGGAAAATAAACAATTTCAATTCAAGACAAACATTAATTGCGGCGGTTGTATCGCATCTGTAAAACCACACTTGGACAAGGCAGAGGGCATCTGCCATTGGGACGTGGACACCAACAATAAGGACAAGGTGCTTACCGTGAAGTCCGAGGGAATTACCGAGCAAGAAGTAATATCCACTGTGCAAAAGGCAGGCTTCAAAATAGAGCCTTTGAACGTCTAATCCAAAGTCTTTTAAAATGCCCTTTTCTGACCGAACTTTTACAAGGGTAGGCTTTCAGGAAAGGGTATTTTATCAATTCTGAAAAAAGACTGAAAGGCTATTGCGGATGTAGTATTTTTTGTTTATATAGCAAAAAAAAGGCAAAACGATAAAAAAAAACCAATCTTATTTGTAACTTTGTAGCGTTGAAAAATTTGAGAATACATATAAGCATTTTAACACTTTTCTTTTTGGGTTTCTTCCTGATGCCCAATCAGAGTTATGCTTGTTCCAAAAAATCAACACAAACCGAGCAGTCTTCCTGCTCAAAAGAAAAATCCAAAAAATCAGAACATAAAAAAGGTTGCAAGGGCAAATCCTGTAAAAAATGCAAAAGTGACAATTGCGGGGGCGGTTGTTCACACAGCTCTTGCAGGTGCGGTGCTTCAATCACTTCTTTAAGTTTACCAGTTATAATCGAATTAAAAGCAAAAAATCAATTTGCAGCAAGTAAAAAGCAAAAATTCGGTTTCAAAGAAGCCTATTATTCTTCGGGCTTTTTCTCCATTTGGCTACCGCCTAAAATAAGCTAAAACTATGGCCTGATAGCCATAGGTGTGTCCTGTCAGAAGCTGTTCCGGCTTTTGCAAATCCCCTATTTGTATCATTTACTTAAAATTTAAAACAGAAACGGGTTTATCAATCCCCCGTTTCTCAAAATGTAATTATTATGAAATCATTATCAAAAATAGTGATGGTAATCGCCGTGTTACTATCATCAATAAACGGCTTCGCACAAATCAAGAATGCGAAAACAGAAACCGTAAAGATTTACGGCAATTGTGGTATGTGCAAAACCACCATCGAAAAAGCAGGTAACGTAAAAAAGGTAGCCAGCGTGGACTGGAACAAAGATACCAAGATGGCTACGCTCACCTATGACGGCGACAAAACAAATCAGGATGAAATCCTGAAACGTATTGCTTTGGCTGGTTATGACAGTGAGAAGTTCCGTGCGCCGGATGACGTATATGCTAAACTGGCTGGTTGCTGCCAGTATGATAGACCCGTGAAGACGGTTGCCAAAAACAAAGAGGCTGGCATGGACATGAATGCCGGACATGGCAATCACGACCATAGCCAAATGGCAGCTAATAAAGATGCAGCTCAAAACCAATCACAGCTAAAAGCTGTATTTGACAACTACTTTTCAGTGAAAGACGCTTTGATAAAAACCGATGCGGCGACCGCATCTGCCAAAGCCGCTGAATTGGCTGCATCCCTTAAAGCAGTCGATATGAACAAGCTATCGGCAGAGGAACATACGGCTTGGATGAAAGTGATGCAGGATTTGACGGCCAATGCGGAAAGCATTTCAAAATCAAAAGATGTTGCAAAACAAAGAAGTTCTTTTGCGGCACTTTCGGAAAGCATCTACACACTTGCCAAAGTTTCTAAACAGGACACCCCCATTTATTACCAGCACTGCCCTATGTACAACGGAGGTAAGGGAGCCAATTGGCTAAGTAAAGAGAATGCGGTTAAAAATCCATATTACGGCTCACAGATGCTCACCTGCGGAAGTACGGTCGAAACCATTAAATAACAGGTCTGAAAGCTATGGTACAGTACAATGACATGGTGCAGGCGCTTAAAGACCTAAGACAACGTGGGTACAGTATGGACTTTAGTCTGTTGCCGGACTGTCTGTACTGTACGTCAAGGAGCCTGAAACTAAAACCGGAGGATTTTACGGTTACGGAAACTCATAGGTTTGAAAGCCTCGACAGCAGTCCTGATAACAATGCCGTAATTTATGCCATATCGTCTAATGATAGTAAGAATAAAGGCGTACTTGTTGATCCCTATGGTACTTATGCCGAAGAAATGACCCATGAGATGGCAAAAAAATTAAGTGCAACATAACTTTTAAAACCCCTTGTTATGAAAAAATATACTTGTCCTATGCACCCACAGGTGCTAAAAGACGAACCGGGCAAATGCCCGCTCTGTGGCATGGCATTGGTTCCCGTTGGCGGTGCGTCAGTTTCTCATGAACACACATCAGAACATGGGCATTCCGGGCATTCTCAACATGGCCATGCTGACGAAAACTTTAATAAACATGAGGGACATCATACAGGTGATTTCCTCACTCGTTTTTGGATAAGCCTTGTCATTACAATCCCTATACTGCTCCTGTCGCACATGATACAGCAATGGTTAGGTTTCTCGCTTGCTTTCAATGGCGATAAATATGTGTTGCTGGCATTGGGTACGGTGATTTATTGCTATGGAGGCTTACCATTCCTAAAGGGAATGATTGGCGAGGTGAAAGCCAAAGCCATAGGGATGATGACACTTGTTGCTATCGCCATATCCGTAGCCTATGTCTATTCCGTAGCCGTTGTATTTGGCTTGCAGGGTATGGATTTCTTTTGGGAACTGGCAACCCTAATTGACATCATGCTGTTAGGGCATTGGCTGGAAATGCGTTCCCAAATGGCTGCTTCACGGGCATTACAGTCATTGGTAGCGTTACTGCCCAACGATGTTACCGTGGAACGAGGCGGAGAAGCTGTAAAGATAAAGCTCGAAGACCTGCAAAGCGGTGAAACGGCTATCATAAAACCGGGTGAAAAAATTCCAGCCGACGGATTGGTTCTGGATGGGCTTTCATATATCAACGAGAGTATGCTTACCGGAGAAAGTGTTCCCGTAAAAAAGGAAAAGGACTGAAAGGTCATCGCAGGCTCTATCAATGGCGATGGTGCGCTGAAAGTTAAGGTAACAGCCGTTGGAAAAGACAGCTACCTGAACAGGGTTATCAATCTTGTGCAGGAGGCACAAGCTACTAAGTCCAATACGCAAAACCTTGCGGACAAAGTTGCCAAATGGCTCACCTTTATTGCCATTGCCGTGGGCATAGGCACATTTGCCTATTGGTATGCAAGCAGTGGAGATATTGCCTTTGCGCTTGAAAGAATGGTGACGGTAATGGTAACGGCCTGCCCGCACGCATTGGGCGTGGCTATCCCGTTGGTGGTCGCCATTTCCACAACGCTATCGGCGACCAATGGTCTGCTCATCCGCAACCGCACAGCATTTGAAACCACCCGTAAGCTATCTACCATCATTTTTGACAAAACCGGAACGCTCACCAAAGGTTCCCATGCCGTGGAAAAGGTTATTCCCTTTACGGACGAATACAATGCCGATGCAGTTATCCAGTATGCTGCCGCAGTACAGCAAAATTCGGAACACCATATCGCAAAAGGCATTATGGCTACATTGAAAGAAAAGAGGCTTGCGTTATGGAAGTCTGAAAACTTTAGCTATATGCAGGGTATAGGTGTAAAAGGTGTTGTAAACGGAAAGAGTGTTGTAGCTGGTGGCCCGAATTACTTCACCGAAAACCACCTTTCTTTGCCGGAAATTCCAACCGAAATTAATCAGGAAGCCGAAACAGTAAACTTTGTTCTCATTGATGACCGGGTAATCGGCCTCATTACTTTGGCAGACAGCATCCGTGAGGGGTCGGCACAGGCGATTGAGGAACTCAAAAAAATGGGCATCAAGTCCTTTCTGCTCACGGGGGATAACGACAGGATTGCTGCTGCCGTAGCCGGAAAATTGGGTATGGACGGGTATTTGGCCAATGTGCTTCCGCATAACAAGCAGGAGAAAGTAAAGGAGTTTCAGGCAAAAGGCGAAATCGTAGCAATGACTGGTGATGGTGTAAATGATGCACCTGCACTGGCACAGGCAGATATTGGAATTGCCGTGGGTTCCGGTACGGACGTGGCTGCCGAAACAGCGGATATCATATTGGTAGACAGCGACCCGAGGGATGTGGTCAAACTGATTGACTTCGGCAAACTTACCTACAAAAAGATGGTACAGAACCTGATATGGGCGGTTGGCTACAACGTGGTGGCAATACCGCTTGCGGCAGGCGTACTCTATCCGAATTTTGTTTTAAGTCCCGCTATGGGTGCTGTGCTGATGAGTGTAAGCACCATTGTAGTGGCTATTAACGCAAGTTTTTTAAAAATCAAAAAATAAATAAAAATGAAAAATCTAACATTATCAATCATTGCTGTTATCATGGCATTTGTAACAGTATCATGCAATCAGGCATCCAACAAAAACGAGCAGTCTTCAAGTGATACTGCTGTTGTATCACAAGAACAGTCAGCTTCCCAACCAAAAGAGGATGATACGGTAGCTGCGCCCGTTGTGAGTGAAACTCCGAGCGGTCAGGAAGCAAAAGCAACAGGAAAAGAAGAAGCAAAAAACTTTTCTATTGCGCCCATAGTTACCGATTATCTGTCCTTAAAGAACGCCCTTGTTTCGGACGATGACAAAGCTGCCGCCAGTTCAGGGAAAAAGCTGTTAGCTACCCTGAATAAAGTGGACATGAAAGCCGTTCCTGCTGATAAGCACAAAAAGTACATGGACATAGCGGACGATGCTAAAGAACACGCAGAACATATCGGGGAAAATGTTGGCAACATTCACCACCAGCGGGAACATTTAGCCTCGCTTGGCGAAGATTTGAAAGACCTAATTGATTTGTTCGGTACATCGCAAACATTGTATCAAGACCATTGCCCGATGTTCAATGACGGTAAGGGTGCTGTTTGGTTTAGCGAAAACAAGGAAATCAAAAACCCTTACTACGGTTCTAAAATGCTGACCTGCGGTAAGGTGGAAAAAACAATTAACAGCAAATAAAATTCAGGGTTATGGAAAATATGCAAAACAGTCACCATGCGGGTCATTCCTCGGAGCATGGCACGCACAATACAAAACATGCTTCGGCCATGTACAAACGCTTTGCGGTGATGGCTGTCGCAATGTTCGCAGTGATGTATTTTATCATGTACGCCATGATTGACGGGTGGCAGAACCTGATACCCAATATCAACAATTTGTACATGACCCTGCTGATGACCTCGGCAATGCTGCTTATCGAATTAGCGATAATGAAAGTAATGTACCCCAACAGGAAGATGAATTGGGCGATAGCCATCATCTCGGTTGCTGTTGGCATCTTTTCATGGTTTGGTATCAGGGAACAAATCAATGTCGGGGACAAGCAGTTTGCAAAGGGTATGATACCCCATCACGCAGCAGCCATATTGATGTCCGAAAAGGCACACCTGACCGACCCGGAACTGATAGAGCTGCAAAAAAATATACTTAAAACCCAAGCGGAAGAAATTGAACTAATGAAGCGCAAGCTAAAAGAGTTTGAAGAAAGTAAATAATAAAATTTAAAAAAACAAGTTTGGACATGAACAAAATAATAATTGGCTTTATTTCCTTATCAGCCCTGCTATTCACCGCTTGCGGACAGGTAGGGTCAAATAAGGATGAAGCGACACAGCATTCGCAGGCAACTCCGGAAAGCCACGGGCATAGTAACCAAATAGGTGAATTGGTTCCATCGGATGAAGTCTGCATGGTCAACGATGCCTATATGGGCAAAAAGCAGTTTGAAGTAAAATTTGATGGTAAAACCTATTACGGATGTTGCGAAATGTGTAAGGAACGTATTCCAAAAGATGCGACCGTGCGGATGGCGATAGACCCCTATTCCCATAAGCAGGTAGACAAAGCTAATGCGGTGATTGCTGTGACAGGAAATAACGGTGAAGTTTCTTATTTTGAAAACAAGGAGAATTATGCCAAGTATGTGAAAAAACAGTAGACACAAAAAGATGAAGCCACAATAAAATAATTATGACCATAAAGAAGAAAATCATATTGGGGCTGGCTGTCGTCCTGATTGCCATACAGTTCTTTCAGCCCTTACGGAACCAGGCGGTTGAAGTGCCAGCCACCCATATCGAAAGGGTGTACGCCGTACCCCAAAATGTAAAGGCTATCCTTGTTCAGTCCTGTTATGACTGCCATAGCAACAATACCCATTATCCGTGGTACAGCCGTATCCAGCCCGGCGCATGGTACATGGCAGAGCATATAAAAAAGGGGAAAGAGGAACTCAACTTTAGCGAATTTGGCGACTATTCTGTCCGCAGGCAGCGAAACAAGTTCAGGGCTATGGCCGGGCAGGTTAAGGACGGGGAAATGCCGTTGTCATCATACACACTAATTCATCGCAATGCAGTATTGTCACCGGAGGATAAGCAGGTTTTGATAGCGTGGTTTAGCACAATGGAAGACAGCATTAAATAAAATTTTTCAAATCATGAACAGATATAATAAAATACCTATAAGAATTTTGCAAACAGTGCTGATACTGCTTTGCACGCAAACGCTGTTTGCACAGAGAGTGGTGCATTACGAGCTGTATGTAAAAGATACGCTTGTCAACTATGCAGGTAAGCAAAAAAGGGCAATTGCCGTAAACGGGCAAATCCCCATGCCCACCCTTACCTTTACCGAGGGCGACACTGCCGAAATAGTGGTGCACAACCAATTGAAAGAAAGCACATCACTTCACTGGCATGGTGTGTTCCTGCCCAATAAAGAAGACGGTGTGCCCTGGCTTACACAAAAACCCATCGCACCGGGCACAACCTACACCTACCGTTTTCCGATTATCCAGCATGGTACGCACTGGTACCATTCCCACTCAGGATTGCAGGAGCAGATTGGCATGTACGGAAGTTTTATCATGAAGAAAAGAAGCGATGATAAGACATTCAGAAAAGGAATTGACGATTTGCCGACCGTTCCAATTATTTTAAGTGAGTGGACAAATCTTAACCCCGATAATATCAACCGTATGCTACACAATGCAAATGATTGGGCGGCCATTAAGAAAGGCGCAACACAATCATATGTTGAAGCTATAAAGGAGGGAAAATTAGGGGTAAAGGTAAAAAACGAGTGGAAGCGGATGCTGGCGATGGATGTCAGTGACGTTTACTATGATAAAATCCTAATAAATGGTAGCCATAGCACCGATTTGAAAACAATTGATGGTAAAAAGCTAAAAGCAGGCGACAAAGTCAGATTGCGTGTTTCCAATGGAGGGGCGTCTTCATATTTCTGGCTACGGTATGCTGGAGGAAAAATTACAGTAGTAGCGAATGATGGGAATGATGTTGAGCCTGTAGAGGTGGACAGGTTAATCATTGCCGTTTCTGAAACTTACGATATTGTAGTGACTATCCCTCAAGATGGTTTGGCTTACGAGTTCTTAGCAACAACCGAAGACAGGACACAATCTGCGAGTTACTTTATAGGTGATGGGGTCAAACAGCTTATTTCTCCACTCCCACGATTGAAGTATTTCGAGGGGATGAAGATGATGAACGATATGATGAAAATGAATGGCGATTTGGACGATATGGGCATGAAGATGAGCCTTAACCAAATGGACATGAATGTAGTGATGTATCCCGAAATTACCGGAGATGCAACAAAAAAAGCAGACCACAGTAAGCATGAGGGTATGGATATGGATAACGACGCTAACCGTTACAACGCTAATGCCTTGGGAGACATCAAAACATTAAATTATGCTATGTTGCAATCACCTTATAACACCTCTCTTCCAAATGATGCGCCTGTAAAAGAGTTGAAATTCACACTTACTGGCAACATGAACCGCTATGTATGGAGCATGGATAATAAAATACTTTCGGAAACTGACAAAATACCTGTAAAAAAAGGAGAAATTCTACGGATTACCATTTATAATAATTCAATGATGCGGCATCCAATGCATCTTCACGGATTTGATTTCAGGGTGATAAACGGAAAAGGCGAAAAATCGCCGCTTAAAAATGTGTTGGATATCATGCCTATGGAAACAGATACCATTGAGTTTTTAGCAAATGAGGAAGGTGATTGGTTCTTTCATTGCCATATATTATATCACATGATGGCGGGAATGAACAGGGTCTTTGAAGTTGGAGACTACAATAACCCCTATCTACCCGACAAGGCAAAAGCCTATAAAGAATTGCAAAGAGAAAGTAATATGCCTCATTTTATGGCACAAAACGATTTTGCAACCAATGGTAATGATGGAGAAGCTATGCTAATGAATGCACGCTACCAATTAGGAACAGAATGGCGTTTAGGCTATAATAGTATGCACGGTTATGAAGTAGAAACCCATTTAGGTAGATACATTGGAAAGATGCAATGGTTCATGCCCTTTGTAGGTTTTGATTACCGCTACCGTAAAATGGGAGAAGATGAACACGAAAAGAACATATTTGGACAAACCAACAAGAAAGACACCCGCAGGGCGTTCAGTTTAGGGTTTATGTATACGTTACCTATGCTGGTCAATTTTCAGGCAGAAGTATATCATGATGGAATTGTGAGATTGCAGTTAATGCGTGAAGATATACCAATTTCAAAAAGACTAAGAGGTGGTTTTATGGTGAATACCGACTTAGAGTATATGGGAGAACTTAGGTATATCATTAATAAGAATATAGGTATACGTACCCACTATGATAGCGATATGGGCTTTGGTGTGGGGCTGGCATTGACTTATTAAAATTAAATAACTAAGGGTTGTAAACTGCATAACCGTAAAAAAATATCGGTAAAAAAAAGGAGGTGATGCAGGTGTAATTCGCAAAGACTAACCTGCATCATACTACAACCCTTTAAAGTATGCAACAAAAATCTATCTATCGTTCCATCATCAATACGGTAGAGGTTGAATTTTTTTAAGCAGTAATTGCATCATAAGCTAATACGAACAGTGTTAGCTTTTCTGTATTAACCAATAATATATTACATCAAAATGAAGCGAATGGATAAATTTTACAATGAAACATATCTTAAATTGGAAACTGCAATCCAGGAACTGGAGATTGAAACCGACTGCCCCATAAAAAGAATTGAAGCCGTTATACACCATATCATACAAAGCCTTGCCGACTTAAAGGACTTTGTACTGAAAAATGACTTTAAGAATATGGAAGAAGAAATCCATTTTTTCAAGTATCAGAAACCTGTTATTGTTTCAAAGCTCATCTACTACAATGCCATCTATAAAATCGAAACAAGAAGACCCTACGGGAACAAGCGTACCAAGAAATATTTTACCAAAGAACTGAAAAAGCTAAAAAGGTTCTTTGAAAACAACCTTGATTTTTACAAGTATTACCGCAGCAATAATTCTTTCGTTGACGAAAAATTCTTTGTGCGTGGCAAGCACGATATAAGGCTGTGGTTAGACACATTTTATTTTGAAGCAGACCATCGTTTTTCTACTTCACACGATTATAAGGTTGCCAAGATTATTGCCAATGACCTGATACAAGTTTATTTGGAAGACAGGCTCAATAACATCAATGTGAAAAGGGGTTCGGACAATTCATTGAAATGGACGGCAAGTAAAACGGCACTGACGGAACTCATATATGCACTGTACTCCCACGGTGTATTTAACAATGGGAATACAGACATAAAATTGATAGCTAAAACTTTTGAAGAAGCCTTTAATATTGAGTTAGGCGATTTTTACCACACGTTTATGGAACTGAAAGCCCGTAAGATAAACCGAACCAAATTCCTTGACAGCCTGTGTGAAGCCCTAATAAAAAAAATGGACGAAAAGTAACGACTATTATAATACGCCACGAGGTGAATGAACGCCTTTTGTCCGTATAATGCTTTCCTGCACCTTTGGGGCTTCATTCTGCTTTTCTGCCTGCTCCGAAGCATCTTGTTTGGTTTCCGGCGTAATAGATAGCTGTATCTTTCTTTCTACGGCAGCCAGTTCCGTTTTAAGCTCACTCAATCGACTTTCCTTAGCCCAAGTACCGTTAACCACTTCCTGAAGTATCGGCAGGTCTTTTTGTATTTCAGCGATTTTCTCCTGCTCCTGCTTCACAAAGCCCGGCAGTTTTTCCAAAGCCCTTAAAAAATTCATTGCGGCGGTTTCGGGGTCTTTTGCCATCAGACCGTTATTGTAGGTGTACTTGATATTGCCCTCGCCAGTTATAAAAAATCTATTGACCCTTTCGAGTGTTGAATTATCCTTTGGAAGTTCTGTTTTAACCAATAATTGAAACCCGTAGAGGTTGCCTATTTCACGATAGTCGCCTGCCGTGCGGGCTTTGTTCGCAATCTCGTTCAGTTTTGCGCCTATTTGTTTCGGATTTGCATTGGGCGGCAAGCCATCTAACAGCACAGGGTTTTCGATTGTACCGTCCGAACGCTTTTGCAGGCGTTGCTGTAAGTTTTCCCAGTCGGTACTCATCCGGCTCAAACGGGATTGAGTGCTTTGCAACATTTCCATATAATCCTGTACCTTAAATTTGGCACTGGATTTAGAGCGGTTGAACGCCTGCTTTTCGCTTTCCAGTCCGGCAATCTGTTTTTCCAGTTTGGCTTTATCCAACAGGTCTGTATTTCCTGACAGGATTGCCACATATTCCGAAAAGTTCATTCCCGATTTTTCGTCCATACTTCCCTCGTCAATCGTTCTTTTGGTCAGGTTGTTAGTCTTTAACTGGTCGATGAAAAGCTGCTTATTATACAGCAGGTTGAATTTGTAACTGTCCAACGATTTTTCAACTGCATAGATAATCACAGCAACTTTATTATCGGCAAAGAATTTGGCAATCTCATTGCCTTTTCTGATTGCCCGCCCGTCCCTTTGGGCAAGGTCAGACGGTCGCCACGGTGTATCTAAATGATGAACGGCAACAGCTCTTTTCTGTGCGTTTACGCCAGTTCCGAGCATACTTGTAGAACCGAACAGTACACGGATTTTGCCCTCGTTCATTCCGTTGATAAGTTCCTTACGTTGCTTATCATTTTTCGCTTCCTGAATAAACCTTACTTCGTGCGCAGGTATGCCGTGGTCCTCCACGAGTTTGCGTTTTATTTCGGAGTACACGTTCCATTCGCCGGGCTTGTAGGTTCCCAAATCGGAGAAAACGAACTGCGTTCCTTTCTGTGCGTTGAACTGGTTGTAATACTTGGCGATATTTACCGCACAATGCGAAGCCTTGTTGTCGGGATGGTCGTCGTATATACCACTTACCATACGCATATCGAGCGACATCTTACGGGCATAGTCCGTCGCAATGAGCATCTTTGCTTTTTCTTCCCTTTGCGATAATGGTTCTCTACCGAGCAAAGTAGCATCGCCCGTTTTGGCAAACTGCATCAGGCTTTGGATAAAGGCTTCTTGGTCGGGCGTTGGCGGTATGTTGTACAATACCTCGTTCTTAGTGGGGCGGTCAATACCAATATCCTTAGCCGTTCTGTAATCCGTGATTTCAGAATAGAACTGTGCCAGTTCCGGCACTTTGATAAAGTAGCGGAAACGCTCTTTTGCTACAATATTGTTAGCTACCGAAAATTCATAATCGGTCGTTTTCCGTGCATAGATAGCTGCCCACGCATCAAAGGAATGAATACCCTGTTTTTCCAATGCACGGGGGCGCAGGTATTTAAACAGCAGGTACAATTCCGTTAATGAATTGCTGATGGTTGTACCCGAAAGAAAGGTTGCACCCATATCCGCATTGGTACGCTCCTGAATGGTGCGGATTGCAAACAGCAGGTTCAGTGCCTTTTGGCTGCCGTCCACGTTCCCCAGTCCGGCAACCCGTGTATGACGGGTGTTGAACATCAGGTTTTTGAACTGGTGGCTTTCGTCCACAAACAAATGGTCTATGCCCATCATCTTAAAGTCCACAATATCATCCTTACGGTTTTCAATATCGTGTTGCAGCGTTTTCAGCTTTACTTCAAGATTTTCTTTCCGCTTGATTACCCCGGCGAGCATTCCCCTTGTCACTTCCTTGCCCTGCGATTTCAGGGCATCGAGATTGCGCTCTACGCTGTCCAGTTCTATTTCGAGGATTTCCTTTTGTATTTCGGGCGATTGCGGTATCATTCCGAACTGGTCGTGCGTAAGTATCACGCAATCCCAATCATTATTTTTAATATCCCCGAAAATCCGCAGGCGTTTTTTCGGCGTAAAATCATCAATACCCGGATAAAGGATTTTGGCGTGTGGATAGGCTTTACGGTAGTCTTCGGCAATGGCAGGTATATTTGCTTTCAGCCCGATAATCATCGGCTTATGGGCTAATCCCAAACGCTTCATTTCCTGCGCTGCGGTACACATTATCAGCGTTTTTCCTGCGCCTACTTCGTGGTCGCAGATAGCACCGTTGTTCAGCTTTATCATCCAAACGGTGTCCTTTTGACTTGAATACAGGTCTTCAATGCCTGCTCCCTTGCGGTCTAATCCCGGAAATTCCTGATGGCTTCCGTCATAGTTTGGGCGAACGAAACAATTAAAGGTATCGTTGTACTGGTCGGTCAGCCTGTTTTTAAACTCATCGTTCTGTGCGTGTAGCCAGTCGGTAAAGGCGGTACGGATTTCGTCAATCTTGGTGTTCGCCATTTGTATGGCTTCCATATCCCGTACTTTAACCTCTTGGTCGCCAACCATTACTTTTTTGGTAATATCAGGCGTGGTATTGACAAGGGCGTGTTTAAGCAGGGCAATACCGTCAAACGTGCGGCTTTCCGCTTTGACCGCATATTTTTCCCAAATGTGCATATTGCCCTGATGACACTTTACGGAAAAGTCGTCGGAGCTTTCGGAGTAATGAACCAGTACATCCGCATCGAACAAATGCGAAGCGAAACGGGCATAAATTCCGGTAGGTATCCACCGTTCGTCGAGGTTAAAATCCAGTTCCTCAAATTCGATACGTTTTGGTCGGGCTTCCTCTAAAGCGGTAAGGCTTTCTTTGGCTTCGGTATCATCGGGATAGTTTTCGAGATAGGCTCTTACTTCATCTGCTTTCTCCACCACGTTGCCTGCAATCCAACGTTCGGCTATTTCATATTCCTGTTGTAGCGGATTGTAGAACAACCGCCCGTGCAGGGCTTCTTTCAGGGTATCGGCAGGCAGGCTGCTGATTTCGGACATAAAGTCCAAATCCACATTTCCGTATTTGTTCAGGGAGGCAGCTAAAGCCTCTTCGGGATTGTCGGTTGCTAACGTGGTAGTAGAGAAACTGACCGGACGGCTGAAAATATCCGCTTTATGGATTATGCCGCCAATGACACGCTCCAGATAGGGGATTTCTTTACCTGCACTGTCTGTTTTTATCAGCTTGGCATTGTCGGCAGTATTGAGATTGCCGTATTTTTTGGTAAAGGCATCGTACAGCAGGTTCAGGGTTTCCCGTTCTTCCCTGTGTTCGGTCTGTTTTTCAGCTTCTTTTTGGTACAGGTTGATATAACTGTCCCTTACGGCTATGTAGGCTTCGGCTCTTGCTTTCTGTGCCGACGGCAATTGCAATGGATGAAAGATAGCTTTTTTGTCTTCCTTATCCACCTCTTGCAAATAGCCGACCCAACCGTTATCCACCACAAGGCAATCATTCCGGTGGAATAATTGCAGTTCGCCGCTATACGGAGCAGGTTCAGGAACGGTGTTAATATCGGTAACGGGAATGGCAGTCTTATCAGACTGGCCATTGCCGTTTATTTGTGAAAACAGGTCGCCGATGGCTTCCTGTTTTTTGCTGTTTACTTGGCTTTTTCCATTGGTAGCACCATTGGATTTTAGCGGTGTATAAGGTTGCTGCCTGGCACTGCTGAACAGGTCGGGTTGACGACCTATTGTGCCTCTTCTTTTATTACTACTTTGCCTTTTGTTTTGGGTAGTTCTTTTAGGTGGAGCAAGCACCATTACAGGCTCACCCGCACTTTCAAACAGGTCAAAAATGCTTAGTTGTTTTAGTTCCTGTGGGCTTTCCTGATGGACTACCGGAGTGGTTATAAGCTGCGGTTTTTGCTGAACGATTGCAGGGTCTATGACCGGAGGTGTAACCTTTGGTTCAATCGGAATTTGTATCATAGGCTGATCATTGCGTTCGCCTTTGTATAAATTCAAATTCAGATGGTTCCCAAAATCTTCGGAAAGCATTTGTTTCAAATCTTTGGCAATACCCTCAACACCGTCTTTATGCGTATAGATTAAGGCAGGTTGACCGTATGGGTCGGTATCTAATTTTTGGTCGGTATGGATAATTCTTGTACCGTCCTGAAAGAGCGCATTGCCCGGCGTATTGTATTCGGTTGGCTTGCTTTGGCAAAACAGATCTTCCCTGTCGGTCAGATTTTGTTTTGCCGTATTTTTTTGCAGGATAATCAGGTCGCTGCCCACTTCCGTACCTGCATATTCGGTAAACAGATTGTTGGGCAGTCTTACAACCGAAACCAAATTATTATCCTGCATCAACGCCCTGCGTATGGGTTCGTTCTTAGGGCTATTCAGAATGCCCTGCGAAGTGATGTAAGCCAACAAACCACCCTCACGGAGCATATCAGCACCTTTCAGAAAAAAGTAATTGTGTATGCTTCGGGCAGCCTGTTCCTTTGCGCTGTTTCTGCTGCGTGAATAAGAAAGGTCAAATACAGAAGTATCGCCGAACGGTATATTACTGGCGATTATATCATAGTTGTTTTGTTCCCTTTCGGGAATTTCCTCAAAACCGTTGATACGGATATTGCTTTCAGGATAAAGCTGCTTTAAAATCTTACCTGTGAGCAAGTCTTTT
Organism: Empedobacter sedimenti; assembly: GCF_030005555.1. Classification (GTDB taxonomy): domain Bacteria; phylum Bacteroidota; class Bacteroidia; order Flavobacteriales; family Weeksellaceae; genus Empedobacter; species Empedobacter sedimenti. The sequence goes on from NZ_JASCQG010000007.1 coordinate 29,260, forward strand.
TCATAGGCGGTAACACTGGCTTTCTGATTTTCCGAAAAGGATTGGATGAATGAGCCGATACCTGCGGAGGGTTCGAGGAATTTATCAATATGCAGACCCTTATCCCGCAAGGCGGATGAAATGGCATCTATAACCTTTGGCGGGGTATAAAAAGCCGTCAGTACGGAACTTTTCATACTGTCCACATACCTGCGGTACTGCTTATCGTCTTCGGAATTTTCTTTGAGTAATTGGTGGAGTTCCTGCGTTAATGGAAAAAGGTCGTGTTCTGTTTTTCTCCAATGATTGATGTCTATTTCGTTTTCTACGGGGTTCAGAACGAATTTAAGACCGCCAAATCCGCTGTATCGCATCATTAGCAGTCTTTCGCCTACGGTGGCTTGGCGTTTCTCCTTTTCCAGTTTAAAAGCAATTCGCAGGGCATCAATATTCAGTTGGAGATGTTGCTTTTTACTGAAGCCCATTTTCCTCAATCCATATTGAGATGGTTCCGGTCAGTTCGGTGTAGAGTACATCAAACTCATTTCCGTTGGCGAAATCATCGGTTAATTCATATCCTGCGAAAACAGGCTCACAAACGGGGAACATTTTCAGGGCGAACGGTCGCAGTTCCTCGTCTGCCATTATGGTATCAAATTCATTGCATACCACTTTGAAAACCGTGTCGAACTTGGAGAAGTGCAAGCCCTCAAAAAGTATGTAGTTGGCTATTTCGTCGCATTGCTCAACGGCGTTTCCCGAACGGAAAGCACCCTCATAAGCATTGGCAGCCCACGAAGACCGTTGGTCAATAAATTTTTGGTCGTGTGCCTTTTCGGGAAAGCTGCTGTTTAATAATTCTTGCAGTCGTAATCTGAAATACGACAGGTCTTTTTGCTGTACATCCATACTTATTTTGATTAGAATTTTACTTAAATCCTAAAATTATAAGCAGGAGCAATTGCCTTTGATAATGTTGCAGCGTTTGGCTTTGAAAGGCAGGATTTGGCGATTTACAATAGAAAATTGAACTGATTATTTATACAGAATTGGTGCTTGGCTATATGTTTTTTCACAAACTACTTTTGTGGTTTAAATATTTATCGTAATATTGCGATATATTATTACAAATAAGATGGGCGTAACAAAAACAGAAATATTTACAGAACAGCAAAACAGCTTGGCAACCACTTTAAAGGCACTGGCTCATCCTGCCCGTATAGCTATCCTGCAATACATCATCAAGCAGAATGCTTGCATTTGTAATGACTTAGTGGAAGAATTAGGATTGGCGCAGGCTACGATTTCACAACATTTAAAAGAGCTTAAAAACATTGGTATCATCAAAGGCAATATAGAAGGGACAAGTGTGTGCTACTGTATTGATGAAAATGTTTGGCAGCAGATTAAAAAGGAACTCAATGCTTTCTTTATAGATAATGTAGAGGTTGATAAATGCTGTTAAGCATTTTTTTTAAGCACATTAATCGCAATAAAGCAATATAACAATTAAATAAAAAAATAATGAAACTATCAAACATCAAAGAAATCTTACCAGCATTGGATAATGTTGAATTTCAATTAGAGAACGGAACATTTGTACCCGAACACTTTCACGTTACCGAGATAGGTGTTATTACAAAACATTTTATTGATTGTGGCGGAACAATTAGAAACGAAAAAGTTGTCAATTTCCAATTATGGAATGCCAACGATTTTGAACACCGATTAAAGCCAACAAAGCTATTAAACATCATTAAGCTATCCGAAGAAAAGTTGGGTATTGAAGATGCCGAAATAGAAGTAGAATACCAAAGTGAAACGATTGGTAAATTTGATTTGGATTTTAACGGAAATCATTTTATACTGAAGAATAAACAAACCGCCTGTTTAGCTCAAGATGCTTGCGGTATTCCTGCCGAAAAACAGAAAGTAAAATTATCAGACCTGAATAATGCTTGCTGTACACCTAATTCGGGATGTTGCTAAAATTAATGAAACATTAAAAATATAATTCTTAAAATCAATAAAAATGAAAATTGCATTATTCAGCGACATTCACGCCAATCTACCTGCATTAGAAGCATTCTTTGATGATGTAGAAAAAAGAAATCCCGATAGTATTTATTGCTTAGGCGATTTGGTCGGTTATAATATTTGGGCAAATGAAGTAGTGAACGAAATCCGTAAACGCAAAATACCAACCATTGCAGGGAATTATGATTTTGGTATTGGACGTATGAGCAACGATTGCGGATGTGCGTATAAAACTGAACCCGAAAAAGACAACGGCAGTATATCTATTTCTTTTACCAACTCTATTATGAAAGATGAAGAAAGAGCCTATTTGCGTACACTTCCGGCACATATCAAAGTAGAATTTCAGTTGAACGAGGATAAGCTCAATTTGCTATTGGTACACGGTAGCCCAAGAAAAATAAACGAATACTTATTTGAGGACAGGGAAGAAAAAAGTATGCTTAGAATTATGGAACAGGCGGACGCAGACATTATGTGTTTCGGACATACACACAAGCCATACCACCGCATTTTAAATTCGGGCATTGACGGACAAGACCATTTCAGACACGCCATCAATATAGGTTCGGTAGGAAAGCCGAAAGACAGCGATGTAAGAGGCGGTTATGTAATGCTTACTATCAATGAGCAAAGTTCTGTATTGGACAAAGACAGTATCAGTGTGGAATTTATACGATTTGATTATGATATTGAAAGAGCCGCAAAAGCAGTAGAGGAAAGCATTTTACCAAACGAATACGCAGAGAATTTAAGGAGAGGTTACTAATCAAAGAATTTATAAAGATGGAATTTCCAACCGATAGAAAGTATTCAAAAGAACATACGTGGATAAGCGTACAGGACAACACAGGTACAATAGGCATTACCGAATTTGCACAAAGCGAATTAGGCGAAATCGTATATGCAGATTTACCCAATGTTGGATATAGTTTTCGGCAGGACGAAGTATTCGGCTCTGTTGAAGCGGTTAAAACGGTCAGTGATTTATTTATGCCTGTATCGGGTAAAATCGTTGAAACGAACGAACTGCTATTGAAAGTGCCCACACTCATAAATGACAATCCTTATAAAGACGGTTGGCTTATTAAAATAGAAATACAGGACATCGCAGAATTAGAAAACCTGCTTACCTCAAATCAATATAAAGAACTCACAAATTAACCACGCAATGCAATCAAAACTAAAATTCCTTGACCGTTACCTAACCTTATGGATATTCCTTGCAATGGCATTAGGCATAGGATTGGGATATTTCTTTCCGGATATATCAAAAATTACAAATGCTCTATCCGTAGGCACTACAAATGTTCCGTTGGCAATAGGTTTAATATTGATGATGTACCCACCATTGGCAAAGGTTGATTATTCATTATTACCTATGGCATTTAAGGACAAAAAAGTAATCGGTATATCCTTATTGCTGAACTGGGTTATCGGCACAGTACTGATGTTCGGTTTAGCAGTTTTGTTTTTACGGAACGAACCCGATTATATGACAGGCCTGATATTGATAGGTTTGGCAAGGTGCATCGCAATGGTAATCGTTTGGAGTGACTTAGCTAAAGCAAACAGAGAATATACAGCTATGTTAGTTGCATTAAATAGTATCTTCCAGATACTTTCTTATAGCTTCTTAGTTTGGTTATTCATCAATGTATTACCTGAAAAATTAGGAATAGCTAACTTCAATGTAAGCGTATCAATGAAAGACGTAACCGAAAGCGTATTGATATACTTAGGCATTCCATTCTTAGCAGGTTTTATAAGCCGTTACGCATTGGTGAAATCAAAAGGTATAGAATGGTATAACAGGAAATTTGTATCCCGAATATCGCCCATTACATTGTATGCTTTACTGTTTACGATAGTATTAATGTTCAGTCTGAAAGGAGATAAAATATTAGAACTGCCAATGGATGTAGTAAAAGTTGCCATACCGTTAGTAATCTATTTTGTACTGATGTTTTTCGTCAGCTTCTTTATCAATAAATCCTTAAATGTTCCTTACGACAAAAACGCCTCAATCGCATTTACAGCCACAGGAAACAATTTTGAATTGGCAATAGCCGTAGCAATAGCGGTTTTCGGTATTCATTCTCCACAGGCGTTTGTAGGCGTTATAGGACCGTTAGTAGAAGTTCCGGTACTGATATTATTAGTAAGAGCAAGTTTATGGCTAAAGAAGAAATACTACTAAAGCTATTTAAGAACGATAAGGGTATTTTAGGTGTCAAATAGCAAAGAAGCTCTCCGAAAATTCGGAGGGCTTCTTTTATGGCTTATTTAGGATTTGAAGCATCCTGCCGACTTCAATATCCATTCTTGAAAAAGCAAACCATTTTTTGCCCAGGTCTTTGAGTGATGCCCCGATATGGTAGAGTTCTGTATGGTCAATAATCAAAAAACGGTCATGGGCATCGGAAAACACTTCAATTTCTATCGGAGGATATTGACTATTATAGCGTTGTAAGTCTAACCGTAACTGATTGCTGAAACTTTTGGTAAGAATTGTAGCAGTTACATTAGTCTTACGCTTACCCAACAAAGTAAGCACCGTATCATCCACATAATTATCAAGCAGGATAATAGAACTTTTGGCACTTCGGATAATATCGGAAACAAAGGCGTAGGCATCAAATACCTGTCCGTCGTAGAAAATGCCTTTTTCACTGTGGAGCTTGTCGCTTTCCAAAGCCTTAAAAATCTCTTCAAATTTTTGGTCGGCTTCCAGTTGCTTTAACTCGATATTATCCAAACGATGAAACAAAGAAGCGTTGCTAATGAGCATACGCCGCATTTCTACAAAGGCTTCCATTATTTCCACACTCATTTTAACGGCTATATCTGAACGGAGTATGGCAGATGCCATTGCAACGCCTTGTTCGGTAAAAACATAGGGCAAATAACGTCTGCCGCCGTAATTTAAACTTGAGGTTCCAATTTGGAACCTCAAGTTTTCAACTTCCTCTTCGGTCAGTTGAAAGCAGAATGATACAGGAAAACGCTCAATATTTCTTTTTACGGCTTTGTTCAGGTTCTTTGTTTCCACCTGATATAAGGCGGCGAGGTCGCTATCCAACATTACCTGTTTGCCCCGAATGGTATAAATCAGGTTCCTGATTTTTTTGGGTACGATTGACGGTTTATTTTCCATTGCGTTTACTGCTTTTGTTTTTCTCAAACTCAAAGGAACTTTCAGCGTTTTCTTTCAGAATGATGTAAGCATCGAATTTCTTTCCGGCTTTGCTTGTCATTCCTTTGATAAGAGAGGTTTTGCCTTTATTGACAAGGTTTGTTACATTTTCGATACTGATTTGTACACCGCAGACGGTGCGGAACTGTACCCAGTTACAAGCCTCATCAGGGCATTTCACAATCTTGTCACGGATAATAAGCTGCTGACTTTTGCATTTCGGGCAGGTTAGTTTGGGTTGGTTGGTGCTTGCAATAGAGGTTTGTAGCAATTCATCGGTAATAGATTTGGCATAGGTTTCCATTTCCTTTTGGAATGTTCCGGCATCCGCTTCGTTATTTTCTATTTTCTGTAACGCCAATTCCCATTCGGCAGTCATTGCCACGTCTGCAATTTTCCGGTCTTTTACAAGCCCGTACACCTGCAATCCTTTTTCCGTAGGGATTAAAGAACGTTTATCCCGTTGGATATAATTACGGGTAAACAGGGTTTCGATAATGGCGGCTCTTGTTGCAGGAGTACCGATGCCGATATTTTTGAGGGCTTTGCGTTCTTCTTCGTTCTCAATTTCTTTCCCTGCGGTTTCCATAGCCGACAAAAGCCCGGCTTCGGTGTAAAGCACTGGTGGTTTGGTCTGCTTTTCCAAAACTGCGGCTTCCTTTATGGCAAGTTCGTCGCCTTTATGCAGTTCAGGTAATTCCTGCACTGGCTCTTCGCCGTCATCGGTAAAACTTCCTTTTATGGAACGCCAACCCGCTTCCTGAATTTTACAGCCTTTTGCCGTAAAGTCGTAATGCAATACCTGTAATGATACATCGGTTATTTCTTTGACACAGGCTTGCGATATGGCTTCAAGCAAGCGAAGCGCAATCATATTGTAAATCTTGTTTTCGTCTGCATTAAGTACGGACGGCACTTTGTCCGTAATCAACAAACCGTGATGGTCCGTTACACGGAGGTCATTCACGATACGTTTGTTGAACCGTCCCCATTTGATTTTGGTAAGGGCTTGCTTGCAATCCTCACGATTTTGCAATGCCCGCACGAGGTTTGGAATTTCTGCCCACATATCTTCAGGGATGTATTTGCTCCCGGTACGTGGGTACGTGATAAACTTCTTTTCGTACAGGCTTTGCGCAATATTGAGCGTTGCTTCAGCAGATAATTTCAGCCTTTTGTTGGCTTCCTTTTGTAAGCCTGTCAGGTCGAAAAGCAAGGGCGGTTGTTCTGTAACGCTTTTGGTTTCTACTGATGTAAAGGTTGCCGTTGCGCCACGCTGAATAGCTTTAAGGGTATCATCAGCAAGTTGCTTTTCGTCCCATTTGGTTGCGGAAATACTTTTGAAATCAACCTGGGCTTTGTTGTGCGTTAATTGTATCTGCCAGTATTTCTTTACCGTGAAATTCTTATTGTCGAGGTAACGTTTGCATATCAAAGCCAGTGTGGGCGTTTGCACTCTTCCAAGCGAATAGATACCATTGCCTGCGGCAATGCTCAATGCCTGTGTAGCATTGATGCCTACAAGCCAGTCGGCACGGCTTCTGCCTTGCGCTGCCTGATACAGTCCGTCAAATGCTGCCCCGTCTTTTAGGTTGTTGAAGCCTTGCTTTATTGCCTTTTCGGTAAGCGAACTTATCCAAAGGCGTTCAAAAGGTTTGTTGCATTTCAGGTATTCATAAATGTACCTGAAAATGAGTTCGCCCTCACGACCTGCATCGGTAGCAACGATGATGCTGTTGCTTTGCTTAAAAAGCTGCTCAATGACTTTCAGTTGCTTTAATGCGCCAGTATCGGCGGTGTACCCTTTGTCTTTTTTGACCTTGCGGACGGTCAATAAAAACGGGTTGGGCAATATCGGCAGGGATGCTTTATCAAATCCCGAAATGCCGTAATCTTCGGGCATTCCCAGTCCTATTAAATGACCGAATGCCCACGTAACAAAATAGCCGTTACCTGTCAGGTAGCCATCCTTTTTATCGGATGCTCCCACAAGTCCGGCTATTTCCCTTGCTACGCTTGGTTTTTCTGCAATGATTGTTTTCATACTGTATTACATTTTTCTGCCTTTGGATTTTTCAGGCTTGTTATCCTGTTGCTCCTGCTGCTTCTCGTTTTTCGGTCTTTGCTGCCCGGACTTCAAAGGCTCTTGGACGTTCTTGGTCGCTTCGTTGGTTTTACCCTCCGAATTGACGGCAGTTTGTGTTTTATGAGTTTCGGCAGGTTCTACCCGTGCTTTGTACTGACCGGGAAACTCAAAATTGGTCTTTCCGCTATCTTTGTCGAACGTGATATAACCCTTATACGGTTGGTCTTTTTTGTCTTTCAGTTCAACGTATATGGTTTGTCCAGCTTTGAACTTGTTGTACTGCTCATCATCCAGTTCTTTGCCCCTGAAAGTTCTTGGAGCTTCTTGCGGTTGGCTTTGCTGATTGCTTTGTTGGGTATTCTGTTGGTTCGTTTGCGCCTGCTGATTGTTGTTGCTTCTGTCAAACAGGAACTCAACATACCGTTTGTCCGCATTGAATTGTACAGTTGCCGAAAACTCCGTTCCTTTCGAGGAAATCATACCCTCTAAATAGAGCGGTTTGCCCTCCATCAGCGTTTGCTTTTGTTCGTCATTCAGCTTTACGCCCTTAATTTCATCGGGAATTTTTATAAACTCCGTGCGCAGTGCAATCACATCATTGGTCAGCCTGTCAATGCTGATAATGGACGGCATCAGTTCGCCTGTTTTAGAATTTACCAAATTGACGACACGCCCCATATTACCCGTTTCGAGCAGGTTTTTCTTGTCTTCGTCCGTAAACTTGTGACCGAAAAACTCAAAGTGGAGGTTAGGTTCTCTTTTGATACCGTGTATTGCCACGATAACATTGCCGTCTTCCGCTTGCTGCAAAGACAAGCGGGCATCTGTGCGGAGGATGGAACTACCGAGGTTAATACCTATCGGTAAAAGTTCATTGGTTTTATAACCTCGTAACAAAGGGTCGAGCAGGTTTCTTTTTTCAAGATACTCTTTGCTTAATCCGAGGTTTTTCATTGTGTCCCAATCAATCTGCTCCGGCTTGTAGCGGTATTCGCTTGTTTCTGTTGTTGTTTGTGCTGTTGCCATATTATTTTGATTTTCTTGTTTTTTATCCGGTTGGAGTTCTGCTTTCACTTCGTGTTCTTTCAGCACTTTCTCGCCCTGTGGAGTGGGCTTATCTACGTGCTTTTGCAGTTCCTCCGCTTTTTCAGCAGCAACAGGGGCAGGCACTTTGAAGAAAGTAAAGTTTGTAGGGTTCTTTAACTGGCTGAAAAAATTGGAAAAGAAGTTGGAAAAGAAATCGCCGCTTTTGTCCACACGCATAAACTGGTTTTGGTTCTTCTTGGTGGGTTCTACGGTTTCCATTTTCCCGTTTTCGTCGATACTCTTTACCGCCTGGATTTTCATTTTCTCTTTATCCAGTACGAGTAATATGTCCGAAAGCTGTTCCGGCATTTCTTGTTTATTCGTTGTTTCTTCGCTCATAATCTGAAATTTTAAAATTCACGGTCGAATGTAAAGGAAGCCTTCACTGATTTGCGTTATGTGGCACTCAAAGGCAGTGTTTGTCACTTCTTGGCATCCAGTTTAGGCAGGGGCGGGTTAAAACTTTCCCTGATGAATTGATGCACATCGGACAGTTTGTAATACAGTTTTCCGCTAATGGTATAATAAGGGAGCTTACCTATGGAGCGATACCGTTGCAGGGAACGGTTACTGATTTTCAGCATTTGCAATAAATCCTGATTATCCAGTAACTCTTCGCCGTCTATGCTGTTGCGCTTCTTTTGTAAATCGTCTATGTGGTTACCAAGAATGTCCAGCCTGTCCATTATGCGTTCCATCCACGCCACAAATTCCATTTTGTCGATATTCATACGGGTACGCTTTTAATGATTACCTGATTTCAGCTTTCTGCCTTTCTCGATATAGCTTTTGCCTTTCGCCATAAGCTGCTCCACATATTCATCGGTCGTCTGCACGGCGTTAGCGTTGAGCATTTCCTTGATAGCACCAATCGTATAGTAATACTGCCCGTACATTTTTGAAAAAGCTATCTGCCCGTTGGTGCGCATACGCCACAACGTTTTTTCGCTGATGTGGAGATACTGGCAGACTTCGTGGTTGTTGAGCCATAAGCTATCGTAGCTTGTATCTTCCAGTTTGAGGATATATTCGCTAATGGCTTTCAACCGTTCGTTGAGGTGCTTCCACACTTCTTCGTCAACTGTTATAATGTTCATTGCACTATTGTTTAATATTCACAGTACAAAATTCAGAAGTGTGGCAGTGTTTGTCTGCCAATGCGTACCCATTGGTTTGGCACTTTTTTTCAAATTTTTTGCAATGAGAAAAACCCTTGTTTAATAAGGGTTTTAGCGTGTTTCGGTTATTTTGTAGTAGCCTTTTGCCCATATATGCCAATTGGCATATATGGGCAAAGAAAAAGCAGTACATTTTGTGTACTGCTTTCAAACACCCGTGCTGATGTTGCTAAAGGTCTTTATCCATATACTCTTCGAGGGAAATTTTGAGCTGGTCTAAAAACACCGTTCGGGAGCCTGCCCTTGTTTTCATTCGGTGGAAAGAATGATGTATATCGTTCAAGGGCGTTCGGAAGAGGATTTGGAAAATCAATGCTAATTTCCTGATGCCTATTTTCCCGTATGCAATAGATTTGGAAACATACAGGGCGTAAATCAATTCTATCAGTGCATTTTGCGAGTTCGTCCACGAAATGTCTTTGTTTCCATCACCGTTTATTGAAATGGTATCGGGATTTTTTTCAGGGTTTATTTTGGTAAGCAAGAAAGTATAAAGTAATTCATTGGCTATAATATGGGCAACTTTGTTATCGTAATAAGTAGAAAAGCTAAGGTCAATTTCAAATACACTACTTTTTAGACCATCGTGGTAATTGATTTTTCCGAGCCTGAAATAACTGTGGTCACGGTCAGTTCTGCCTGCACGATAGTACCTGTAAAAATCCTCATTGGATATGCTTTCCTTGTATTCGGATTTGAGGATTTTAAGTTGGTTTTCAAAATAACTTTGGTGTATTCTCCCTGCACTTACGGGGCAGGTAGTTTCAATGCGGAATACCTTATTGTAATAAATAAGTTTTCCTAAAATCTGCGGTTTGATATTCTTGAAAAAATTGATTTCCTGCCGTTCGTCCTTAAATCCGGTTTGTAAGACTTTCATCTTTATGGTAAATAGCATTTCCTTCAGGAATAAGGTCATTTGGTAAGCCTCATCAGCAGTTTGCATAATTTGAGAAGAAAGATTATCTTCCTGATGCTGAATTTGCGATAATATTTTACTCAACACGATTTCCATAGCTTAGTCTGTTAAAAGTTATCACTACTTGTTTCGGAACCACATTTTAATTGATATACCAAAACTTGGAAATAATATGTAAACCATTATCACATTGTGTCCCCATATTGGGAAAGATTTATTTCCAATTACGCTTTTTGATGTATATTGGAAAAGCAGAAAAAGGGTTAAGTACACTACGACTTAACCCTTTTTTTATTAAATTTGCAATAATGATTTACAAGGTAATCAGATGAAAGCGAGTGCAGTAAGCACCATTACTAAATCGTTACCGATAGCACTTTCGGTTCTTGTAAACTACTCTTTATTAGCCACTTTGGGCTATATTAATCTTTTTTCTTAAAAAATGATATACGTCAATATTCATGACAATTTATCAATAAATATGGCAGTCAATTTTTAAAATACATAGATTGTTAAAAGACCTATACAAAGTGTTAAAACGGCATAGGGTTTGTTTGCGTATAGAGCTATTGTGTATTTTAAATAGATGACAATTAAATTTAAAAATAATAAAGTATGATATAGTGTTATTTAAAGAAGAGATCTATTAAATAAAAAACTCAGAAAAGTTTGCCGACGATTTCTGAGTTAAAAATTTAAACAGTTCTTAATAATTGAAATATAAAAAGAAGAGTTTTCAAAATGTGTTAACAAATATATGTAACAATATATAACAATAATGTAAAAAATCAATAAATAAAATTGATTAAATTACATTTAATTATAAATATTACTTCTTTTCAATTACTACAAATCCATTCCTGATTTGCTTCACGTAGGATATTTTAATGATTAATAAAAAATATAGTCTATGGCTACAAATGGAATACCGGGCGATAATCGACGTCATGGTGCAGTAAAACAACGCTGTCAAGTTTTTAACCCTAAAACAGAACAATGGGTTAAAAGAGACATAAATACAGGAAAATTTATAGATGTTAAACAGAATGGCGAACTTTTTAGGGGAGTAAAGAAAGAGAGGTAGTATGGGAAATATAAGAAATCCAAGAAAACATTTAGCTCCACTATTAGAAAATGGTGATGAGTTTATTATTGGTTTTGGTGTAAAATCATTAACCACAGACGGAGTTTTGTATAGTGACCTTACAAAATTAATAAAAGAAGAAATTAGCGAACTGCTTGTAAGAGGAAAAAAATCGAGTCTAAGAGAAAATATATCAGGTAAATATCAAAGAACAATTCCTCCAAAAAAAATAGAGGAGTTGAAACATATTTCGTACTATAATAAAAAAGGAAAATATATTTCTTTTGACAGAATATTTGAAGTATGGGAAAAAGAATTAGTACACAAGTTTAATTTTAAGCTATTTACAGGGGTATCTCCTCAAGATGAGAGAATAGTACATTTTGAAAAGCTAATCTATGATTCAAGTGATGAAATGTTGATGCTTAAGGTAAAAGCTCAAATGAATATTGCAAATATTTTAGGAGGTGTTTTTTCTCTGTATAATAAAAATTTAGAATTAATTGTACCAGTTTCAGAAACTTTAGATCGTGATATGTTTAAAAATGTGGGAGGGAATATAAAAGAGAAATTAGAAATCGTAAAAGAATTTTTAGCTAATCAAACTAATAAAGAATCAGAAGCAAACAGTTATCGATTTTCGGTTTTGAATGAATTCGTTATTACAGATGTGAAGAATGCTAAAGGGGTTTTAATGATTATTTTATTTATTATTTTGAAAATGATAATATTGTAATAATGGAGCATTTAATGGATAAGAATGCAACATTTATTTTTGATTTATCAACATTTAATATTGATGAAATTACAGATAAAAAGTCAGCCCGTAATAATCCTGCATTTAAAGCTCGTATAATACATCATAATCTTGATTCTTGGAGAAATGAGTTATCAAAATTTCTTGTTACAAAGAAAGATGATTTAGATTCATTAACAACAATTATCTAAATAATTTGAATAATTAATTTTTTTTGACTCCAATTATATTGGAGTTTTTTATTAAAACAAACAAACAAAAGTAATGAGATTAAACAATAAAGATTTATACGATTTTTTTGTAGAAAAAAATATTCATAAGCTATATCATGCTAATACTGTAAGTACTTCCAGTACTTTTTTACAGAATATTGGTTTAATGTCTAGGGGTACAGTTGAGAAAATGAATTTATATCAAACTAATCAGTCATCAGATTTTAAAGATAAACAAGTAAATGTATGGGATGATATTTTCCTTGATACTGCTGATTTACATAAACATTTTAAAAGAGGTAATCTTTATGGACCAGTTCTTTTTGAGTTAAATAATGAACTTCTTTTGAATGAAGAATTCGAAATATGGATAACGAAGGATAATCCTCTGTATTGGAATATAGTGATGAATAATGAAGAGCGTTACTTTGTTTCTGTAGAAGAATTAAGAGATAAATGGGATTCTATTGATAGACAAAAGAAAATGATCACAATAAGGAATGCAAATTCACCGATTTTATTTGAATATGTTAATAAAGTAGTGGTTGATGATCCAAATGTAATAATAAATGAAATAGGAGGTAAAAAACAAAATGTTTTTATTACTGCTCAGAATAAACTAAAGCAAAATGTTTCTGAAAATCATATATTAAAAAATAAATTTTTTACTAGAGAAAAATGCGGATATTGTTTTTGTACATACAATTATTTACATCAAAATTCAAGTGATCAATTAAAAAAGTTATTTTTTTAAAAATTACTTAAATAATAATTGTTTTTCCCAACCTATTACAAGGTTGGGATTTATTAATAACCTAAAAGTGTATGAAATTTTATTTAATAAATAAAAGTGGCAGTCTCCCAAAAATTGTGTAAACATAAAATAAGGTGGGTTTATAAATCCCACCTTATTTATTTTATTAACTTTGTAAAACACAGTTTATTATGAAAAAATCTGTAGCACAATTCATCCAAGATCAAGATCATTTAGAAGGGATTAAAACCCAAGAAGACCTAAGTAAATTACTAAAAGAACTACATTGTGATCTATTGGAAGCTATGATTCATGGCGAACTTGAAGCACATTTAGGCTATTCAAAAAATGAGAAGAGTGATAATCCAAATGCACGCAACGGCACAACTTCAAAGCGTTTAAAAAGTCAATATGGAGAATCTACGATAGAAGTTCCACGAGATCGTGAAGGAAGTTTTGAGCCAATTATTGTTCCACTTATTTCATATTACCTTATTTACGGCTTACAAGAAATAGGAGATGTAAATTATTTAACTGTTTCTATATAATTTGGTAATCATATTGCAAAAAAGATCTTATTAAATAGTTGTAAATATGAAATAATTTTAAATTTTGATACCATTTTGATACCAAAAATCGGAATTAAAGTATAACTATAACAAAAACAAATAGTTATAAAACTTAAATTCATACCAAGTGGGACCACTGAAAATCCCGATAAACACACTGTTTATCGGGATTATTTTTTTATTGGGGGTTAAAAGGGGGAGTGATTTAATTAAATAAATTGTCAATAGAACTAGCATCATCTCTATCTATATTATATTTTTCTTTATAATATTCTTTGTCATAATAATCGTAACGAAATTTATTCAATTCATCACGATATAAATTATCTTGAATAATATCCTTCCAATATGGATAATCTAGCTCGAAATTAAACTCAACTCCATCAAATTTAACGGGTAAAAGTTCATCTATTAAATCATATTCAAAATAATTTAGCTCTTCATACAAAGTTTCTATAACTTCAATTTTTCTAATTTCATTTTTATCTTGATTGATTATTTCTTGCTCACTCGTATATAAAATATTATATATCATATCTTTTACATATTGTACACCATCAGAATAATTAGTAAGATAATTAATGTAATCATATTCAAATTTTTGAAATAGCTCTATAATATTACTTGCATCGTTATGTGAACAAACTTCATTCATTAATCTTTGAATAATTTCTATAAAAATAGATTTTAAATAATTGAATGTATTCGAAGACTTAATAACATTTAATAATAGTTCAATAATGTTACTCTCAGCATTCCACCACTTTTCTATTGCAATTAATTTATGAAACAGTTTTAATTGATATTCATCGGTATTTAAATTTTTACAATAAACTTGTAATATATCTATTTCATTTAAAATTTTATCTAAAGCATTTAATTCTTGCATGTATTCTAACTCATTAGATTTTAACTTTTCAAAAATTATCTTTTGTAAATCTTCATTTAATGAAATAATATTTTTTCTAGGATCAAATGTTCTTAATTGATCATAATATGTAAAACTTGATATTATATTTTTCTTTTCAGAATAAGAATCATTCAAATAACCAATCAAAAAATCTACTAATGAAGGATTAATAAAATCATATTCTATAACAGGAATAACTTTATCATACATTGCACGTTTTATAAACCCATTTAGTAATATTCTTATTGATTTTTCAAACTGATCACCCAGAATTGCTTGTCCATAATGTAATCTTTCAAAATTCAATCGTTTTTCAAAGGCTTTTATTAAGTTTTTTTCATCTATCTTTTTTTGAAAAGTAAATAATGTAAATAAAAGGCTTCTATCAAAATAATCTATTTGATTTTTAAATGATTCTCTCCAAATTTCCTCAGGATTATCTAAGTTCTTAATTATGAACTCACGATATGAGTTTACATCTAAATGATTAATGTTTATAGGGTTTGTTATAAACTCTATTAAACGAGGTGTATAATTTTTATGATTTATAATATTTAAAAAAAAATTATCATTGACAATTCTATTAAAATATGTTTCATTTAATTCTGAAAAGTACAGGTGATTATATAAAATTGAAGCTTTTTCGAACTTATTATAATCGCTTAAAACAATCTCAAACTTTTGATTTCCTATATTTGATCTTTTAAGTTTTTCGAAGTTATCTAAAGCATGATTTAAAATAATCGTACGAGTTGTTAATAATAAATATTTATTTGGTGTTGTTCTAATTCTATCTATAAAAGAAGATAAATTACTTTCTGAACCTGAATATTTTAAAATTTCTAAATAGTTCGATCCTAAAAAATCATCGATATAAAATAATTGTTTATCATCTAGAGAAGCAGAAAATACATCTTCAGCATCTCTAATTTTATTTATTTGATATACTTTAAAACCTTTATTAGCTTTTTCAAATAATATAACTTCAGCTAAAGTTGTTTTACCAACACCAGGTTGACCAGTAATCAATAATAGTTTTTCATTATCTAAAATATTTAAAGCTTCTTGTAAGTTTTTAGTATTTACATAGTAACTAATTTTTTTTTGAATACTTTCAAGTAAATATCTTGAACGTCCTTCAATAGCATTATTTAGTAGATTAGATAAAATATTTAAACTTGAAAACCAAAGTTTATAATAATTCTTTTCAATTTGTGGAAATTCATTTAAAAATCCATTTAAATCTTCTTGACCAAAAACATCATTAGAAGATAAAATATAGGGTCCAAAAATTTCTTTAATCTCATCTTTTTGCTTTGCAGCTAATGGCAGAGATGTAACTATGATATACCTATCAGGATTTAAAATTTTAACTTTATCTAATTCTTCATTTTTTAGTTTATTTTTTAGTTGTGAATAACCAGACTTTAAAAAATGTTTTACTTGAACAACTATAGAGTTATCATTTGTTGGTGATGAAAATCTTAAGTCAATCCCTTGATCTTTACCAACTTTAAAATCTTGTAGATTGATACCAAATTTTGCATTAAGTAAATCTTTTGTTATTTGTTCAAACTCTTTGTCATTTAAAGTTGAAAAATTATAATTGTTCATTTGAGAGTATTATTACTTAAAATCTAATTTTTTTCTTGTAGCAAGAATTTGATCAAGTTCATCTTGATACATATTTTCAAATTGTACAAGAATATATATATCGTTAGGCTCAATATCTTTCATACAACCAAGCGGAATATTTTTAATTAAATTATACTTTGTTATTAGATTTTCATTCCAATTATCAATGGAATTTTCCCATTCTAAACCTAATTTAGAAATAGAATTTATATATAATAACATCTGCTCATAAGTAGAAAGCTGAGATCTTAAAGTTTTAATATAGGAGTATTTTTTTTTAAAATTTAATTTCTTCTTACAATCATTAATATAATTAACTGTCTGAAATAAATGTCTAAAATAATGTCCTAAAGCATATTGTATACCTTCTTTAATATCTAGATTATTTTTTGTTGAAATATTTAATTCATCTAATTTATTGAGTACATCAGTAATTAATACTGAACAATATGACATTGAACAAATTCGATCTTTTAAATTATCATTTTTAACTAAATCTGTTCCAAAAAATAAAATCAAATAAGCTATGTTACTTCTTTCAAAACTATCAAATTGATATTGATTTTCTTTTGTTATATCATAGTTTTCTAAATTCGATTCATAACATTCATCAACAAAATCTCTAATTTCCCAAAATGTATCAATTACATTTTTAAAAAATTTTCTTTTATCTTCTATTTCATTTACATTTTCTCTATGTATAAGTAATAATTGAAAAAATCTATTTTCAATCTCTTGAATTTTAAATGATTTTATTTGGTATAATAGAGTGAAAATAATTAATAATGAACTCAATAATGCAAAAATAGTACCTATAACCCCTCCTATAATATCTCCAAATTGTCCCCAAATAGAAGGATCAATCATACCATTTTTAGTTAACTCTGTTTTATGAATAAATGAGTCAAGAATACATAAAAATAAAAAAATACAAAATAATGTAGTTAGAATAAAACTTGAAATGATATATTTTTTTTTCATATAAAAATTTTAAGCGTTTTCAACTATTTCTATTTCTTCTCGGGTAAGTTCATATAAATCATACACCATTTGGTCTATTTGTTTGTCAGTAGCTTGGATTTCTGCTTGAATTTGATTTACTTTTTGCTTTTCAGTTTCAAAGAAATCCATCCATTCTGCTTTTTGGGCAAGAGATAATTCAATTTTCTTTTTCTTAAGTTCTTTAGCGAAATCAGCAAATTCTAAATTGTACCATTCTTGTAATTTTTTAGATGGTTCTGTTAATCCTAATTCTGATGCTAATAGTTTACTGAATTTAGTACTTGTATTTTGTAAGTCTTTGTTTAAAGCCAACATTTTTTCTGCCATTTCTATTAATGGTTTCTGATATTCAGAAGTAGTGTGTTTAAATGGTAAATTTTTCAATTCATTAACTTTAATTTTAGGAAATAAGTCATCTTCTTCTGAATAAAATTTTCGAAAATAGAACCCATATAATCTACTATTTAAAAGTGCTGAATAATAATGTAAATTCTCATTCCTATTCTCATAATTAGTTATAACATATAAAGTTTGATCAGCATAATATTTTTCAGAATCTACATAAGAAAATAAATAATCACTAATAACTTGTCTTAAAAGTATTTTATTAGATTCGAAATATCGAGAATCTTTTGGGGACATTAACCAAGGTCCAAAATTTATATAATTTTCTTCCCAAATTAGATTATATCTCTTTACTCCTTTACCCTTTATTTCTTTTTTATAATTATCATTTAGTTTCTGACTACTGTGATATATCTTATTTTCAACATCAAGTTTATTTAGTGGTAGATTTTCTAAGTTCTTACCATAACCTACTTGATAAGGTTTAAAACCATTAGAAACATCTAATATATCAGATAACTTATATTCCGATTTATTCAGTTTTTGAATTATCCTATTAATATGTTCATTTTCAGCAAATGTTATTATATAATTCAAATTATTTCTCCATTCATTTTTATCATAAAAAAACTTATTATCAAGATCTTGTCCTACTAAACAATTGTCATTATCTAAATCTTTATTTAGAATAAAAATTGAAGTTTCTACATTTGCATCTTCAAAAATCATTTTCCTATTGAAATTGATTAAATTATATATATTATTATCAAACAACATAATCCTCCTCAACTCTTTAGCGTATTTATTTGACATCCAAGAGTTAGGTGTGATGAAACCTATTAGACTTTTTTTATGAGAAATCTTACTCAAAGATAATTCTGTAAATAAATAATAAATCTCACTATGACCTACTACTGTTTTATATTCTTTTCTATAATATTTGATATCCTTATCTGTCAATTGAGCACCATAAGGCGGATTCCCAATAATCACATCAAACCCACCTTTGGCAAATACGTGTGGAAACTCTTGTTCCCAATTGAATGCTTTATCGCCTGCAACCGTAGGATCATCGATTAATGAATTTCCACTTTTTAGGTTATTAGATAAAGAGGTTAGTTTACGATTGGGTTCAGCCGTACGCAACCATAACGAAAGTTTTGCAATTTCTATGGATTCATCATTAATATCAACACCATATAAATTGTTTTCTAAGATACTTCCTTCTATATCTGTTAGTATCAAAGAATCCCCAAATAAATTAGCCTGTAATTCGTCTATGTATCTATGTTCCGCAATTAAAAAATCTAAGGCTTGATTAAGGAAAGCTCCAGAACCACAAGCTGGATCACAAATAGTTAATTGTAATAACCAGTTTCTGTAAACATCTAATTTATCTAATAAATGTTTCTTTTCCTCCTTTTGTTTCTTCGTTAGTTTTTTGGCTGTAACTTCGCTGTGATATTCACTTTCTATAAGTTCTAATTGAGCTTTCTTTTCATCACAAAGTTTACCAACTGTATTTTCTACTATGTATTTTGTGATATATTTTGGCGTATAGAAAACACCATCTTTTTTACGCTTCGTCTTTGTTTTCTCTACTACTTCACCTTTTATCTCTGCTTGAACTTCTTCTAATTCATTTAATGAATTTTCGAAAATATGACCTAAAATATTTACATCAACTTCTGATGCAAAATCGTATTTAGCAAGTTTTAAGGTATGTTTTTTTAATAAATCATCGTCAATGTTAATTACATCTAAAACTTCGTCAGGAGCGAACAAACCACCGTTATATGCAAAAACTACCAAGTCATTAGAGGTGTAACCTGTGTTTAGATATCCAAAATATTTTCTATAATTATCAATTAAAGGAGAATAGGCATCTAAATCTTTTAATTTTTTCCAACGATCTACAATTGTTCTTACTGAGTTTGGCTGTAATAAACCACGATCTTCCGCAAAAAATAAAAATAAAAATCGGTCGATTAATTTCTGCGTTTTTTTGAAAAGAAGTAAAGGTTCAAAAGTCGAATTTTGTTCTAAAATATTCTGATATAATTCTCTTTTAAAAGTTGAATAATCTTTGTAAAGTTTCTTTGTAATGTCACTTTCTTCTGTTAAAGATTCATCTTTTATGCGTTTTGGAATATCCTTGTTAATATTTTCAAAAGCTAAACATAAATACAAAATCTGAAAATCTTCAAAAGTCAAATTGAAAAGATCAAATTCTAAATGTTCAATTGCATTATCAATATAAAATCTAATTTTCTGAAAATTAGAAGTGATAACATAGGTACATTCAGGGTGATTGTTCTTATATCCAAAAGCTTGTATTTCTATCGAAGAAAGATCAGTTGTATTCATACCTTTTAACTCGATTACAGCTTTTGTATTATTGTTAATAATAATAGCACCATCTACTTTTTTACTGTCTTTTATATTTTTAAGCTCAGTTGTAAGATTAAAATTTGGGGTTGGATTTTTTGTATAACCAAAAATATTTACAAACAAATCATTCAGAAATCCTTCTTGATATTGTTCTTCTTTACTATTGCGAATATTTTCTTGAATATTAGAATTCAGAAAATGAGTTGAGAAAATAGAATACTTTTCTTTTAATATATTTTGATGTGCTGACTTTAAATATTTATTAAGTACAGCCTTTTGAAATAGAGACATTTATTGTAAAATATGTGTTGTGATAAAATTACAATATTTTAGTTTAAATTAAAAAGAATTAAAATGCGTTAAAGTGATGTTGATTTAGATTGATTTATTATTTGTGTTTGTAAATATTAGCAGCATGTATACCACTTTTTTTACCGTCAATGGCTACTATTATACTTTCTTTATTAATAAATAAAACAAATATGTCGGGATTCAAATCCTTATCATAATTTAGATCATCCAGACTAACTTGAATAAATCCATTATCCTTAAGGTATTTAATGTAAGTTAATAAAATGGCTGGAGTAGTTGGTATGTATCTTATACCTGTTAAAATATTATTTTCATCCTTTCTTAGATATATTAATTCTTCCACTTCCTCATTTACATTAATATCTTTGTATTTAATATAATATTCTTGAGAACCATCTTTAGGATTGGCTTTAAGAAAACCAAAGGAATTGATAAGATTATTTTCTATTAATTCTGAATTAAATCCAATAAATTTATCGGAATTTTTAATTGATTGAGAATAAGATATTATACTACTTAATAGTAATATTATTGTTGTGAAAAATTTCATAATTGAATTGGACTTTTAGTTATAATATAATTTATTTGTAAGTTGGATTTGAGCTTTCATGATTAATCTATTTATCTTTCTCTGATTCTTGATGAATTATACAGAAATGATATTGTTTCAAATAACTTATAGAGAAATGTTTGCAGATATTACACAAAATTTTAATTTATAAAATAATAGTTAAGCCGATTAGTATTTCTAATTGGCTCGTTTTTTTAACATTTTTAATTGTTATAGAATCAAGCATAAAAGTAAATAATATTACACAAAAGTAAAATAATTGCATTAATTGTGTGTTGTAATAAACATTTTTTAAATTAAAGTAAAAGGATCACTTCCTTTTCTGTCTAACCAAACTTGTAACAACACCCAAAATAACTACGACATCTTCGTCTTGTAATTGAATACAATTTTTGTATTTTGGATTGAGAGCTATAAGCTGTTTATTAATTGCATCATAGCGTTTAAAAGTATATTCTGAATTGTTTACAGAGACAATAATATCATCATGATGTTTGGGTTCAAAATCGGAGCGAATAATTAATAAATCTCCTTTTAAATACTCAGGAAACATACTATCTCCACCGACGCGATTAAGATAAGTTGCTTCAGGATAACTAAGTAGAACTTCATCTAAACTAATATTATTCTGAACAAAATCGGCAGCAGGTGAAGGAAAACCAGCTGAAACATCACCAAAAAATTGAACAAATCGCTTTTCTCCATCTGTTTTGATCGGAATATTTACCAATTCCTCCGAAAATTTAGGTGCTTTAATAAACTGAACCATATTAATAAACATTTAAAATATCTGTAAATCGTGTTGTATAGCAAGGGGATAAACGTTCTTGCTTCATTTTCCATTTTCTTCTTATATCTTGAGAAGCCAATTTCAACATATGATCGCCATAAGTAGAATTTAATTTATCCATTACATTCATCAATGCTTTGTGTTTAGGTGATTCGGTTTGAAATAAATTCATTTGAGCTTGATTATCGGGCGTAATTGCAGAAACAATAACACCTGCTTTTTTATAATCTGGAACTTTTCCTTCTGATGGAACTAATTTATCAAGTAAAAACAATGCAGTTTTAGATAATACAATGCTCGAATTTGAGTCAAAATCAATCGTTGTACTCAATGTTTTTGAAACAAAAGATTGTTTGTCATCAAAACGATTTGTCATCACAAAAACTGAAATAATATTACATTTCGACTTTTCTTTTCTCAGTTTTTCTGCGCAAGAAACTGCAAATGTAGAAATTCGTTCTTTCAAGTTTTCATAATCATTGATTGTTTTCTCGAAACTTCGCGTTGTTGCAATTGATTTTTTACGTTGTACTTCGTCCAATTTAAGAACACTTTCACCCAATAATTCTTTTTTCAAACGTAATTCTACTACAGAAAAATTACGTCTAATATATTCATCTTCAAGTAATGTAAAATCATAAGCATTCTTACATCCAATATATGATAAACGCTTTGATAATCGTCTGCCAATTCCCCAAATATCTTCGCATTTTAGCCATTTTAGTGCTTTATGTATTTTCTCTTTCGAATCAATCATATAAACGCCATTGTGATGGATTGGGAACTTTTTTGCAATTCGATTAGCAACTTTTGCTAATGCTTTGGTTGGTGCAATTCCTATACAGACTGGAATCTTGGTAATTTTATATATTTTTTGCTTGATTTCTTGTGCATATTTTACCAAATCATATTTCTCAAATCCTTTAAAAAGAAGAAAAGATTCGTCAATCGAATAGATTTCAATATCAGGACAATAAGATTTCAGAATCGTCATTACACGATTACTCATGTCGGCATATAATGGATAGTTTGAAGAAAAAACATTGATTTGATTTAATCTAAAATTATTTTCAAATTCAAATGCAGGAGCACCCATCGGAATACCTAAATCTTTGGCTTCATTTGATCGAGCAATAACACACCCGTCATTGTTAGAAAGCACAACAACAGGCTTTCCATTTAATGTTGGATTAAAAACACGTTCGCAAGAAGCATAAAAATTATTGCAATCAACTAAAGCATACATCATCTTACAAAGTTGAAGATTTTAAACGCTACATAGTGTCGCGGAAATGTGTTAAATTTTATCCGAACAATGATACTTGCCCATTTTCTCGTTGATAACTAAAGTCACTGAAAGGGACAACAGGTTTACAATTAAGCCAATTCATTAAATTTTCACCATCATTTAATACAACAGGCATTCTATGTTTTGTGTTATGAATAAAGTCCATAAATCCGACTGCTTCAGTTGTCACGATAGTAAATGTTTCATCTGAATATAAACCAGCTAAACACATCAAATTATGATTGATTCCAATATCATATTTGATTTTGTCTTTTCCTTCGTGTCGCCATTCATAAAAACCATCTATTAAAATTACACAACGATTATGGAAAACATCACGAAAAGATGGTTTTTCTTCGAGTGTTTCTATTCTTGCATTCAACGTATTATTTGAGTTATAATCATTACCAGCCCAATGTGGTATTAATCCCCACTCAAATAAGTGAATGTAATCTTGTTGATTTGTAATAACAGGAAGTTTAGGGTGATCAAATCCTTTGAAATGCAGATTTGGAGTAAATGTCACTTCAGGCTTGAATTTCAATCTTGATTTCTTCTCAATTTGTTCCTTTGACTTGGTAACTTTAACATGAAAACACATAATATTCTACTTTGGATTAAAGATAAGGATTTTCTATCTTTACATCATTAAAATAGTAATTACGTACGCGTAAGCTGTCGGAAATTGGTTCAAGAAAACTCGGAATCTTCATAAACCTAAATTCTTCGATAGGCTTACGCTCATGCCATATAGTGGCGTGGGCTGAGTCTTTCTGGGTTTAGGGTATCCGAGTACCTCTTGAACGGATTGAATTTAGTTTCACGCCATTTTTATTTATGGAATATTTACAAAAATTATCTGAACAAGGAAAAAGTCCATTGCAAGTAATCAATCTTATTTTCAATCGTATTTTATTTGAAGAGCACAACGAATCTATAGAAAAAGAAAATTATACTAAACTCAATCCTGATTTTATAAGCGAAGTAAAATTGTATCAAAAAACCAATGATATTGGAGTTGATAATCAATATCTACTTAATAAAGTTAATGAATTCTTATTAATTGATAATCCTTCAATTAAAACTGCGATAACATATTTAATAGTTAAATCGCCAAAATTAATGACGATTACAGAATATTTACTAATTCGAAATTCTTTAAATTTTGACTCTTTAGTTTCTTATACATTCGATGATTTTGAAAATTTTCTAAATAATAATAAACAAGATTATAGAATTAAAATGTTTTTATACTTTTATTTTCATGATGTTTATGATATCAAATTTGAAAATGAGCGTATTTCTAAAGAAGAATATGAAAATAAATTAGATTATTTTTTGAATAAATCAAATGAATATTCTAGTTTTCTTTAACACGATTTTAAATCTTATTTAATTGTAATTTGAGCTGATCCATCAATCGATTATATTCAACCAAATCAATTTCTACAACATTTTTTTCTCCATTAAATTTACTTTTTTTGGACTGATCTAATTCCAAAATTTTAGATTTTATATCATCTAAATTAATATTTTTTTGAGGAATTTCTTTTTGAGGAACAACGCTCAAACTTTCTGCAATTTCAATTACTTTATGTGTATTGGAATTGGTCTGATTAATCATGTCAATCATCGTTTTATTTGTGTTTATATACTGCGTTTTTATTTCAAAAAGTGTAGGATTTAAACGTTTATTTATAAACTCACAATGAATTTTTGATATAGTTCTTTTGAGTTCAAAAATTTGTTTGTGCAAAGAAATATTAGCATCTCTTGGAGAGGTTTCATTGTCAATAAAAAACTTAAAAATATCTCGAAAAAGATCATCATAAGTTGGATAATCATATAATCTTTTCATCTTAATTGCATGCTCTCTTATTGACTCATCTAATTTAAAAGTTACTAACTTATTTTTCATTTTACTATTTTGTTAACATTGTTAATACTATTGATATTTAATGTATTATATCTAAAAGTAGTATTTTTAAAAGAATCTTAATACTACTTTTATTTTATAATTATATGAAAATTAAGGAAATATGCAATTAGAATCGGTTACCCGCGATTACTGCTTGCTATTTCCTAATTTTACTAAAAACTATAATTTTTGGCTATTTTTCAAAAATTATAAATTCATTCAAATCCTTATAATTTTTATAGAAATTTGAATCATCTTTTACTTTAGTTTTTACTTCCGTTTCTAAGAAATTTGTTGCTGATTTTCCTGCGTCATCGTGATCAAAATAAGTCAGAATAGATTCATATTTTTTTATCAATTCTATATTCTTTCGAAGTAAAGCAATTGAATTTAAAATCAAAAAATCAGATTCAAATTCGTTGGTTTTAAATAGAAAAAGATAACTTATAAAATCGCTCCAACTTTCAAAAATCTTTAATTGATTTTGATTGTTTTTTATCAAAGAAATATCTTTTTTGACCAAACACATTTTGACATATTTGTTACGTATTTCAAAACCTTTTTGAACATTTGGAAATGCAATTGCGTAATACTTTTTCTCATTCAATTTGTAATGAATTTCTTTACAATATCGTTTTACAATTTCTAAAGGCAATTTTCTTTCTTCCAAATATTGAATCAAAGGAAACGATGAAATTTCTTTCAATTCCAAAATTTCGTATTCATTTTTTGTTTGAACTTTTTGATATTGAAAATCATTTTGCTTTTGAAAAGAAAAATAATTATCGTTGAATTTTTGAATGATTTCTTTAATAGAAAGTTTTTCAAGTTTAGAAATTAAATCAATTAAAGTTCCTCCAAAACCTTCTCCAAAATCATAAAAATGATTGGTAGAAATATCAACTTTAAATGAAGCTGTTTTTTCATTTCTGAATGGACTTAAAAACCAATAAATATTCTGTTTAATACTTATTGGATAAATAGCTTTTTGAGCTAAATAATCAATTATTCTTATTTGTTTATTTATTGTTTTGCAATTCATTTTCTGTGTGGTTAAGATTTTACAAAATTTTTGATGATTGATGACAGAAGCTTGTATTAAGTTTATTATCAACAAAATAAGCCGTCATCACTTTGTCATCAATCATCAAACTCAAAATTTATTTTCCTATTTCTGTCATCAAACTAAATTTTGATGACAGTTTGATGATGGTTTTGATGACAGTATTTTATTATATTTCAAATAGTTATATAACTGTCATCACTGTCATCAAAAAAATGACGTATTTCGCTGAAAATTATAGAATAGTATCTTCCTTTACGATCAATTTTTACGAATTCACCATGTGGTAAAAATTCATATCCTTCATATTTATTTGAATTATTTGAAGGTATCAAACCAAGATTTTTTAATATGTTTCTCGCGTCATTTATCTCAATAGAGTTTCGTCCATGAATTCGTTTAGAAATAGATTGAATATCTTTCGGAGCAATCAAAATCTCATCCTCATTAAAATTTTCATGAATTTCATTCAAAATTTCAAATACTTTTTGCTTCGCATTTTCATTCTCATAATCCATTAATCTTGTTAATGCTTTTGTCCGAATTTGCTCAGGAGTGAACCACATACGAGTTTGTTTTGGTGTTGAATG
The DNA here is from genome assembly GCF_030005555.1 of Empedobacter sedimenti. Taxonomy (GTDB): domain Bacteria; phylum Bacteroidota; class Bacteroidia; order Flavobacteriales; family Weeksellaceae; genus Empedobacter; species Empedobacter sedimenti. Next base: position 55,932 of record NZ_JASCQG010000007.1, read on the forward strand.
TGGTATTCTAATCAAATAGTTCAAAAAGAAAGGGATTTCCTTGTATAGATGCTTATCAAATTCAGGGTTTTTAATAATCGAAGGGATTTTTCGAACCCAGAATCGAGTTTCTTTCTTATCTATTTTGATAAAGTTCTTTTCAAAGTTGGAAGTCATCACAAATTTGTAGAATGACTCGACTTCTTCTTTATCTTTTCCTTTGCTTTCAATCTTATTTCGGTCTGCTGTACTAAGAAATTTAATACGTTCTGTTACTTGTTGATTATCGGTAATAATTTCATCAACCAAAACTAAGAGTTTACCATTTAAATCTGAATTGAAGTTGTTTACAAACGAATCTGCATTGATAAAAGTAGCATTGAAAGAGAAAATTTTACGAAGCCATTTAAGAAAAGTACTTTTTCCTGTTTCACGTTCTGAAGAAACCAATACAAGAACAGGTAAAATTTGTGTTGGATTTTCTAACAATATTTTGAGATAATCTAAACCTAATAAATATTGTTCTCCGAATATATGTTTGATATATTGAAGTGTATAAGGAATCTTTGATTGTAGTTCTTGTAAATCAATTTCTGATTCAATTTCGATATCATAATCTAAAGGATGATAGATGTTATAGAAATCTCCTATTTCTCGTTCATAATTGATGTGTTGAGGAATACAGCAAAATCCGTAATACTTTTTGATAGCGGATATATAATCTTTACCAAGATCATTTACAATGGTTTCTTTGTTCCAAGAAATCATAATTTTCTCGGTATCTTTTGAGATGGTAGGACGCTCAATTATAGCAAAATATGATGTGCCCACTCGAATAAATTCGGCAGAATCTAAGTTCATAATAAATTGTTTGATTAATTGTTATGTCTTATATTTGCCATAGGATTTAGGCAAAACATAACGTAAGTTATTTGTATAAATGAGAGTTTAATTTGGGATTAAACTCTTTTTTTATGCTTTTACTAAATCTTGATTTTGTGAAGCGATTTTGATTAATTGACTTCTTGAATAGATAATATGTCGTCCAATCTTATAGAATGGTAATTTCCCTGCTTTTCTCCAGTTAATAATAGTTTGAACAGTTGTATCAAACATTTCAGCTACTTCTGCCTGTTTCAATCGATCTTCCTTTATAGGAAAACTAGTTTTTTCAATAAATTTTATCGCTTCATTTTTTCTTTCAGGAGCAGAATTATTATCAACTCCTTTGTCTACAAATCTGTTACTCATAATAAAAAGTTTTAATTGTTTTTAACTGAGTCAAACTTAGAATGATTTCAAAAATAAAGCTTACACCTATATTACACCTAGTTTTTAATTATCAAGTAATCAGTGTATTAATTGATTAATTTACAAAGATGGTTTTTATAATTATCAATTATTTGATTGGAATTTTTATTCAAAAAAATGTAATTTTTTATTGATTGTTCGCTTGCTGAATTAACATTTAGATATTTTGCCAATAATTTAGGAAGTAGTTTAGATAATCCTTCCAGATATTCCGAATCTTTTAAAAATGATAATACTGCATATAATTTGAATAAATTCTCTTTTTTTGATAAGTTAATATTAAAAGTATTTCGACAATTATTATACTCAACATTTGAATATTTTGTAGGATTTATATTTGTTAGATTATCCAAAATCACTCTAATCATGTATTTGTAATCTTCATTATAAATTTCACGTAAATAGATTATTAAAGATTTGTAGATTAAATGATTGTGATTGTTTTTGTTTAAATAATTTACACTTTCTATAATAACATTTTTATCAAATTTTGATAGAGGGATTGACCGTTCATTATCCAAACTTCCATTTAATAAACTTAATATTTCTTTTTCTTGAATTTTTGTGTCAAATGAATCAATTGATTCTACATTGATTAATGGAATGTAATCAAGATTTAAAATTTTAAAGAAGTTATTTATTTCGAATGTTGAATTAATAAAAGTGTGCGTATTATTCGATTCTTCTATAGTGTTTAGAATATTGTTTTTTAATAATCTAAAGGCTTTAGTATGATCGTAAATAAAAAATGAAAATAGACAATCTTTTAAATGAAATTGTTGTTTATTTTCAAATTCTAAATCTAGTTTAGCTGTGTTTTGTATTATTTTAATATCTAAATCTTTAATATATTTAAGTTTTAAATTACAAAATATAGGGTTTATTAAGGTTGTTTCAATTTCCTTTTTTATAGATATTAAATAAGCTATATAGTAACCTGTTTCAAATAATTTAGAATATTCAAAGATATTTGTAGAATATTTTTTTTCAAATAATAGAATGTTTAGATTTTCAATTTCACTCAATTGATTTTTAAGTAATGGAAAATGAATATCTATGTAATCAAATAGTGTAATAATATCATTGTAATTCAGATGTTCATTTATCGAATCTAAAAGATTTTCAATTTCAATATCTTCATTTTTGTTTAAATGAACTAAAATCTGATTCAAAGGAGTGTTAATTGTTAATTTGTTCATTTAGTTTTGTATTTAACTGTATTCCAAATATCCATTTCCTTTTGCTTTTGAACTTCTTCAATTTTAACATAGCGTCTGAAAGATTTTTCGTCTTTACTATTGGTAATGTTTCTTAAAACACGTTCATTCATTCCTAAGATTAAACCATTTGTAATAAAGGTTTTTCGTGCTACATGAGAAGTGATTAATTGATATTTTTGAAATGTCTTATAAACTCTTTCAGTTCCAATGTATCTCACTAACTTAACTTCATCAAACCATTCTAATTCTTCGCAACAATCTTGAATTTTTTTATTTAATTTCTGCGAATAAATTTTAGGAATTGGATTGTAAATTGTGTTTTTATATTTCTGTAAAATAGCTTTTGCAAAATTGTTTATTGGAATAATATGATCGTTAGTTTTGGTTTTTATCAAGGATAGATTAATATGATCGTCATAAATATTTGCATTATCAAGATTGTAAATATCCGAATGACGTAAGCCAGTAAAGCAACCAAAACAGAAAAAATCTCTGGCTCTTTCCATAGATTTATTTTCAAATTTATGATTGTATAACTCCATTAATTCATCCATTGAAAGATAAATAACTTCTATTTCATCCTCAGTACGTTTTATTCGTTTAAATTCGATAGAATTATGATATTGTCGATCAAAACTCCATTGCATAAACGTTTTTATGATGGAAATTAATTTACCGTAATAATTATTAATCGTTTTGCGCTCTTCAAAGCAGTAAAGCATAAAGACTTCCTCAAATTTCTTATTTATAGAATCGAAGCGTAATGGATATTTTGTAAAAGTTTTAAAATCATTTAGGAAATTCTGAACAGTAGTATATTTTTTAATTGTTCCAGTAGCTTTAGTTAGTTTAGAAACATCAATAAACTCTTGAAATGCTTCAAAAAAGTCGATAGAAATTTTAGTATTTTCTTCATCAAATCTTTCATTAAATATTTGTTCTGAAAAATCGATTTCATTGTATTCAAAAAACTTGAAAATAAATTCTACTTTTTCTATTACAGATTGGATTTCTTTATTTGAAGCTTTATAAAATTCATAAAATGCACTCTTTTTATGATTATTAATTGAATAATTATCTTTATTCCAATCATTGTCAATGGTTTTCGCATTAATATTCTTACGAATTCTAGCTTTTCCATGCGTAACAACTAATCTAATAGGAATCAGACCATCTTTGTTTATTTTATCTTTCCTTAGCTCAAAATGATAATTCATTATAACAACTTTTAATTAGGGGGTCAGAAAGGGGGTGTTTTTGAAATTAAAATAGGTTAAAATTAATTAAAACAAATTCATGTAAAACACTAACTATCTGTTATATAATATGTAAAAGTACATTAAAAGTTGACAAAAACAAACAGAACTCCAAGTGGGACCACAAAAGCACCTTTTTAAAGGTGCTTTTTTTATTTAATTATGCTAATTATTAATGATTTTCAATTACTAGGATGTTAATCTTAAAGTAATTCGTTGTTATAAATTGATGAATAAACTAGATTCAATTGAAAATTTTCCTCTAAAAATTAAATCTTGTTGTCAGCATAAATTGTGTTGGACGTAATTTATAAACAAATCTTTGCTCGTAATTCGCAGAAAAATTATTCTGAGAAAAATACTTTTCATTGAATAAATTATACGAACTAAATTCAAAATCAATTTTTTTCTTCTTTAATGTGTAACGATACATTAAATCTCCAAATGTAGAATTTGGATTTAAGCGAGGATCATCGTTTACATAAAAATCTAAATTCAGTTTAATATAATGACGATCTGCTGGGAAAAAATGTAAAGCAACTTGATGAATTTGATTGGTAATTGATCCAGAACTCAGATTTTCAGAGAACTTGTTTTTATAATTCGTAATTCCATATTTATATTCTATCATCATCCAACTTAATGCTCGAATAGAGGTTTCGAAATTAGAAGTTAATATAGTATTGTTAATTTCAACTAAGTTATTGTTTAATAATTGATCATATTTGGTGAAATTATAATTTGCCGAAAGATTGAAAGTTGATTTTATTTTTGAGAAATATTGACTTATTTTACCACTAATAGCGTGTGTTTGTTGATGATTTTTTTGATTGATAACTTCTAATATTGTACTTGCATCTTGATTGTATTTATAATTATACAACAAGTTATTTTCGTTCCAAGAATATGAATAGCCAAAATTAATAAAACGAGACTTTAGTGGGTTTCTATAATCAAAACGCAAAGAAGAATTCCAGTTTTTCAGTTCGTTAAATTCTCCTGATTTTTGTTGAATAGAATTGTAATTATACAAAATAAAACCATCGTGTAGATTGGTTAAACTGCCTAAATCGTTACTGAAGTTTTGGGAAGTCGAAACTTTCCAGAATTGTGATAAATTAACTGATAAATATAAATTTGGTTCTATATAAAAACGATTGAATGATTTTTTTGATTCAACTAATTTATTTGTCAAATTATACCATTGAAAAGGAATTCCGAAAGACATTTCAAGTTTATTTTTTTTGTAAGATAAACGATTGTCTACATAAGGATTAAAAGTTGACCATTGTGTATTGTTGGTAAAGATTGCCGCTGTAGGTTCGGAATCTGCAAATAAATCACTTTCTAAAGAGTGATGAATGTATTTTACTCCAATTTTTGATTGCAGAGAAAATGCTTTTAAACCTTTGGTAAATTCTGCATAATTATCTGTCAAAAATTTAGAGAAATTTAGTAGTTGACGGGCTTCTTGATAAGAATTTCCTTGATGAATAAAATCTGTAAAAACTCCTGGAGAAACATTTAAATTTTCTGTATAATCTTTGTACGAAATAATCGATTTTAGTGTAATCAGTTGTTTTCCTAATTTTTTAATTGTACTAAATTTATTGGAGAATTGACGATTTGGTTGGTTTAACTTTTGTTCGATAGGAGAAGAGTTTTGTATAAGATTTCCTCTAGAGCTATTCCAATCTCCTTTAAATTCGAGCGTGTTTGTTAAATAGCTCGTCGTGCTATTTTTTAGCAACGTAGCTTTGATATTTAGACTTTCTGTTTGCAAATAGTTTTGCTTTTTTTCATCTAAAAATACATCGCCAGTTGGTAGAAAATATTGTGTTGTTGTTTCGCCAAATCTTTTTTGATAATTATTCAGATAAGAAATATTTAAGCGAAAATCTAAGTCTTTTTTTAGTTTGAATAAATGATTCCACGTTCCCATATTTATCGCATTATCTAACCATCGTTCCGAATTAAAATCAGGTGTTTGAATTCCTGAAATAGAAAGCCATCTTTCATTAGAAAAATTTTCTGATTCATTAGAGAAATCCTGTAATTGTTGTGATACATCTTTTCCTCGATTATTTCCTTGATAAGAGGCAATTATTTGCTGTTTTTGAGTTATCAATATTGGCGTAATATTGGCATTATACAAGAGTGGAGATGCTCCAAGCCCTACTTCTGCTTTTCCAGAATATATTATTTTACTTTTCAGCTTTATGTTTAGTGCTGCACTAGTACTATAGGTTAAACTATCTAAAATTTTAATTGGTTGATGATTTTCTAAAATTTGTACTTTATCTACGGCGTCTGCAGACAAGTTTTCGTTTGCCAACATATATTTTCCGCCACTTAAATCCATTCCTTCTATATAATATGTATTGATGGGTTCGCCTTGATATAAAATACGTCCAGTACTTTCAATTTCTATACCTGGCATTTTTTTGATCACATCTGCTATAGAACGGTCTTTTATATCTTTGAAATTGCTCACATCATACGCAATCGTATCACCTTTTTTACGAATTGGAGATTCTTTTAGCTTGACTTCTTTTAATTCAATAAGTTGTTTTTGTAAAGTAAAATCAAAATTTGTAGAAGATTCATTTGCCAAATCCGACGTAAAAGCATAATCCATTGCACGAACTTTTATTTCATAGGTTTCATGTACTGGATTGTCTATTTTTAAAGTGTATTTTCCATCTGATTTAGTTATAAAGTAAGCCAAGGTTTCGTCTGAACTATTTGGCGAAATTGTGACATTAGCTTCAGATATAGGTTTTCCTTCTTCATTTTTTACAACACCTGATATTGTGAGTTGAGCAAAAATTAAGTGAGAAAGAAATGTGAGTAGTAGTGTTAATCTTGTTTTCAAAAAAAATGTTTTAGTTGAATTATATGGTATTGTTTAGGTTCTTCTATATATAACTTTTTTCTTAGGACTTCTCTTCAGTTGTCTTAGTTTAAATATTATGATTAATATAACTAAAATAACTATTAATTGATATATAGTCAAATTTCATTGTATTTATTTAATAAAATAACACAAAATAGCTTATTTATGTACAATTTTATGAAATTGAATGTAAAATCCAATTTTTATTCATTTAAAAACGCTTCTATTGATTTGTTTTCTGTTTTGTGATTATTGATTTTATACTAAGATTTTTATTTTTATAATTGTATAACTAAAATGAATTCTAAAACGTACAATTGTAACATGTTAAGTTGCGAAATGATTTAATTTTAGGTTAGCCATTAATACATTATCATATAAACAAAAAACCATTGTTATGAAGTTTTTATTCGTATTCTTTTTATTTGTATCTCAATCTATTTTTTCACAATCAACTACACAAAGGTATCTTTATGAATTAAAGAATGGATCTTCGTCTAAGATATATGTTTTAGATATCAATGAAGAGTCTGTAAAGTTTTATAAACATGATTTTTTACCTGCAGATTCTTTGTATAATGTATATAAAGATTCATATAAACTAGGAACTGCTACGACTATATACAGAACTGATTTTGCTGTTATTAAAAATAAATCTGAAAATGCATTTATTGAATTAAAAAGTATAGGTGTGTCAGATTATTATCTTGTCAAAGAAAAGGCTATAAAGCAAGACTGGAAGATAGAAAAAGAGAAGAAAAGTGTAAATGGTTTTACTTTACAAAAGGCAACTCTTAATTATAAAGGAAGAGATTGGATAGCTTGGTTTAATTCGGAAATTCCATTGCCGTATGGTCCTTATAAATTTCAAGGTTTACCAGGATTAATTTTTGAATTATATGATTCAGAAAACATTTTTCATTTCAGTCTCATAAAATCACAAAGATTAGATTCAGTTTTTGACACAACTAATTTTTTGGAAAATAATTTTGAGCATAAAAGACGTACAATAAGTGAAATTGAATACAATAAAATGTTGAAAGAATACATTAAGGATCCTTATAAAGATATGCAAGATCCTACTGTAGAGGATTTACAATATAAGAAAAAGGATATTGACTACTTGAAAAAATGGTTAGAAAAAGATAATATAGAAATTCTAAATATTCTTGGAAAGAAATAGTTTTTTAATTTATTCTTTCATAATGACTTCATTCAGAGTTTGATATTCTATATTAAACTCTTTAACCATTAATTTGTAAGCACTCAAAGGTTGGAGATATAAATTATACATATTATTGGTCTTATTAATTTTTGTTGTAGAAAGGATATTAATAGGAAATTTGATGGTGTCATTCGTTTCTTTTTCTATTTTCCCATTTGCTATTTTGTAGATATAGAACGAATTATTGTCCTTATTGTAACTATCTAACAACTGAATAGAATCTGTTGTAATAAAGGCTTTGCTCAATTCTAAAGCTTCTTTATGTGTAATACCTTGATTATCTTTTCTTCGTTCATTTTCAAATAAATCAATCGAGTATTGATCAGGTCTTTCATATTCTTTTTTACAACCGAAAATTGTGCTAAAAAGGATAAAAGAGAGTAGTGGAAGAGTAGTTTTGATTTTTTTCATTGAGTTGGTTTTAAAAAAAGGAATTTACTCGAAAGCAAACTCCTTTAAAATATATATATCCTTTTGTGTAAATTATTCTTGTTGGTATTCAGCTTCCCATTCGTTACCATCATCTCCTTTGTGACCATCAAGTTTAATCACAAAACTTTTTGTAGGGAAATATGGTGTCATACGAATATCTAACCAAACACGATCTTTGTTTACTTTATCTTGTTCAAAACGTACAATTTTGAATTTTTCGATTAATTTATCTGGACCTTTAATTTCGTCTAAGAATTGAACGATTTGTCTTCTCAAATCATCTTCGTTACGAGGATTCCAGTTTTCGAAAGCACGACGATTTAAGAAATCTAACAAAACTTTTGTTACATAATCAAATACACGAACTACAGAATAAGTTTGTAAACCAATATTATCTCCGTTAAATAAAGTTTTAGCCGAAAATGCCATGATTTTACCATACTCATTTACCATTGGTACCAATCCCATTTTCTCTAACTGAGAAATTTCACTTTTCTTCAAGTCAAATTTTACAGCGTCAACTTCGTTGATATTACCATGTTTTTTACCTGCAGCAACTTGTGACATTAAAGTTTTGTAGATTTTTCCAGCTAATGAAGTAGAAGGTGGTAAATCTACGTTTTCTTCTTCACCAACTTCTTCCGCTCTTCCGCGCCCTACAAGCCAGTTACAAGTCATAATAACATTGCTTCGGTGCAATTCTCCACCAGTTAAATTTGCAGAATCAAATAAATCCACAACATCGTCTGGTTTATCTAAATTAGCAAAATCTGTTAATAACATTACTTTGTTTTCGTTACAGATTTTTGCCCATTTTTCTACAACTTTATTAGATCCTAAATATCCTGGTAAAGCTAAAATTGAGTAATTATCACGTAAATCTAAACGGTCATAATTTTGTTTAAACTCTTCAGAAATTGCATCAATAAACAACGGATTATCTAAATCTTGTAATTGCTCTAAACTTGCATTTACAATACTTACATTGTCTACTTTATCTAACTCAGTATTTTTGTAAAACTGCGCAATTGTACGATAAGAAGTTTCTAATTCGCGAACAGAATCTAACGTGTTTTTTAAGTTAGATTTTAAATTACTTTCTGCAGATTGAGCTTTTGTTTTAGAAGAATCAGCCATTTGATCAATTGATTTATTGTTTTCTAATAAATCAACCCACAAATTAATTTTTTTCAATAAATCTTTGCGTTCATCTTCTTTATTTTGATCGTTCAAAAAGATTTCTTTTCGAGCTTTTCTTGTCGGATTCATGTTAGCAATTCCGTCAACAACTGTCTCCACAAAATTAAATCCTCCAACTTTGTTTAAGTCTTCTAATGAGTTTTTCTTTTTCTGTGCAAATTGTTGTTCACCAGCTTGCTGCTGTTGTTGTCCTTGTATAGGTTGAGGTTTGTTTTCCATTTTTTCTTAAATTTTTACAAGAGAATTATTTTTTTTCTAATTCCTGAGCGATTTCTTTTAATACATCAATCAATGCATCTTTTGTTTGCTCGTTTTCTACAATAGATTTTAAAATTTTGTTGTTTTTTAATTGTCTCAAAATTTTGTTGTATTGCTCTTGTTCGATGCTTAATTGTTTTAGATATTCAGATTTTTGAGTCAATGTTTTTGGTGTAAAATCGCCCAAATTCTGAAATCTAAATTCTTCATCTACAATTGTTCCTTCTTCTGTTTCGTGTTGTACAGAAATAGATGGTTCGAAATGACGAAAAACATCATCAACAGTTTTTAAACCTCTTACCACTTCTGGTACAAAAGGTTCGTCTGATGTTAATTGACTAACAAGAAGCGTTCTGTTTTCTTGTATATTTTGGATAGCTTCGTTAGCGTCTACTTTCACTTCGTTACCTCCAACTCCGTAATTATATACTGCCATAGTGTATGATTTTTAATTAATGGTCTATTTATATTTTGATTGTTTCTTAAAAATACTAATTTTCTATTATTTTTATTCTAAAATTTTGTTAATCATTTATTTAGATTAATCAATAACACTCCATCCTTTTTTAGGATCAATGTTAGATTTTACTTCTTGTTCATTAACAATAATACTTTCTTTGCGTTGACCGATGTAATCTAAATCGCTCAATTTTCCGAAAACAACCTCTAGATTTTTCAATAACGTATTGATTTGTACAAAAGCTTCTCCCGAATTATGATGATCGTAATTAATCTCTGCAACCGTTGTCAAGTGATTAAGAATGGTGTGTGGGGCAACTTCGCTCCATTCCAAACTGTAATTCAACATTTCTTCTAATTCTGCCGGAATCATTGTTTGTGTATTGTTATACAAATGCAAAGCAAGTTTAGAGAAAATATTAATCAAGAAAATAGGTGGTTGATTTGGCGTAATATTTTTGAACTGAAAATAATTTTCTCCAATCGTTCTGATTACGGTATGACACAACGTTTTTACATTTTCTGCTAAGGCTGTGTTTTGATTTTTATGAGATGCTTTCTGAATAATTTTGTACGCATATTGACGCAAATTACTCAACGAAATAACAAATGTGTTATAATGTTCAATCAACTTTGGGTGACTTTGTACTGATGTACAAGGCGGAATGAAATTGTGATCAATCTGAGCAATATTTGACTTAATCAATACTTTTCCTAAAACTAAATAGTTTCCACCTGAATAACTACTATTTAGGATTGTTGAATTGATTAACTCAATTTTATACTTTGGTAAAGTATACGGATGACGTGGAGGAATTTCTTCCGAATCAATTTCTCCAAAAGGAACTTTTTCAAACAAATTAACCGAAGCAATTACATAATATTCTCCGTCTTGTTCTTCATGCTCAATATTCATTGATTGAGCTAAAGATCTAATGTTTACTTTGTAATCCGTCAATTCAATTCGATAACCAGCTTGTGTTATTGCAGAACATCTTTTGATAATTAATTGTGCGTCATTTGTCGCAGTATTGATAATTTCGTAAATTGTTTTATCTGCAAATTGATCTGTAATGGGTAATAATCCGTAATTGAAATTATTTAATAAAATAGAATTAGAATCTCGGATACTATCAATAACAAAGTTTTCTTGCTCAATCAAATGTTGTTGAGAAATTTTCATTCCATCAACCCAGTTTACTGGGAAATGTTTGATTGTTTGTATCATAGGTTTATTTTTTTATGATTGTATTTTTTTTCCTTCTTCATGATGACGAATCACACGTTTACAAATAATTGTTTGATTTTCTGTGATTTTATTTGTCGCAATATCTTGTTCAAAATCAACGTATTTTCTAAAGCTGAAAAATGATTTTTTAACATAGAATATCCAATAATATGATTCGTTATTTTGATCCATTAAATTGATTGTAGAATTTGGATTCTTGAAATTATAATCATCTACAACTCTGTAAAACCAATCTCCAAAAGTGATTTCTGTTGGCAATGTTTTGGCTTTGATTAAGAAGCGTTTATTCTCATCAATATTTTTACTTAATTCTACATTTAAAACCATTAGTTTATCAAAATCAATTCCTTCAAAGTTGAATGGACGCTGATCTGGATCGTATTTCCATGTTTTGTAAATATCGAACGGAATACTTATAAATTGAACATAACAATAGTAAAAAGCCAATGGAACAATAAAGGTAAACATACTTGTTGCTGCCATATATGGATTACCTAAACCATTACTGAAATATTTGAAAATAAGTGTAAATAAATATCCTCCAAATGCAATACAAGTTAATGTTAGTACACTTTCAAAAAGAATACTCATCCAAACTTTATCAATGTGTTTTCGGAAAAATTTGTGTAATAAATTGACATGTAAAATTCCGAATCCCAAATAAACAATTTGAGAAATTAAATACCAATATGGATTGAATAAATTTCCTGAAAAACCAAACATTCCTGGTAATGCTAAACATAATCCTCCTAATAACACATAAATAATGATGTGTTTGATTTGAATAGCTGGTTTTGCTTTTCTGATAAGCCCCAAAATGAAAACCATAATCGCTACGATGATTGGCATCAATAGATACTTAAAGAAAATCGATTTTATAGAAGCTGGTTCCATTTCTATATTTGTTGTTGATATTAAAAAAATAAACATTGTCTTTTTATATAAATGTTGAGTAGCCTAAGCGGCTCGTATTTTTATTGTCTCCTAATACAAAAGAATTTTCGTTACTTTCGGTAACAAAATTCTCGAAAACCTTCACTGTAACGGGCATCAAGTAATCATAGATATTTTGCAATAATTCTCTGAATGGATGTCCAGATACATAGCGATAGATTTTATTGTACGGTATAGGTCCAATATTTACAACCCAATTTCGTTCGCCATCCATATGCTTACCATTCGGAATTAATGTGATTCCTAGCCGCGCTGTGCCCAAAATTGTAGTTTTCTCTGCATCATCTTGTTGATCAATTTCATTTGGTTGAAAACCAATTGTAACAGGTACATTATTAAATGCACTCAAAAAATGACTAATCCATTTCGTATTTCCTCTTACTTGATGTAAGAAAGGAAGAATATAGAAAAAGATTTTTGCTGTTTCTGGATCAACTTGTTTTAGCAAAGGCCACAATTCCGAAACTACATCAATTATTGTATTTGACTGATCTGCTATATCAAATTCAGTTTCTTTTATTAAAGCTGTAACTTCAGTGTTAAAAAACTCTAATTCAAAAGGTTGAAAAAACTTTCGTGCGTTATCTTCAACATCTTTTTGCTTTTTTATTTCGTTAACTACTTTTTCAATATTTCGATGATTAACTCCTAAAGAAGCTTGATGAAATAAGCCTTCGGGTAAATAATCATAAATACTCTCACGGTACGATTCTATTAAAATACTTTCTTCGTCAAATCCGAAATAAGTGGTCGAAATACTCTTAATGTCTTTTAAATAAGGGCGTTCGTTAATACCAACTCGTTTCAGAAAAACTGAAGCATTTGCATTATAAAATTTTAATAAATTAGTCGCAACAGCTTCTGCTTTAAAATCTGTTTGCAACTTATTATATTTCATGTCAGCAATATTATATAAAACACGCTCAGAAACTTCCATATTTTCTAACATTAATTTTCTATAATATTTACACGATATTCAACTCCATCAATCGCTTTTAGCTTGATGTCTTTTTTCAATACTTCGGATAAATTATCCCAATATTTTTGACCATAAAAAGCATAATTTAGAGGATAAATTTCGATATCAACAGTTCTGATAAAACCTTCTTTAGGACGATCACTAATCATCGTTCCTCTTTTTACATTAATGCGTTTTATCTCATCCCTCAATACCATTTTGCAATAATTTTTTACATCCTCTTTCGAGATGATTTTATCTCGTGTTGTTAATGCATATTTATAAGCTAAAATGGTGTCTGATCTTTTTTGTTCTTCTAATCCACCAACAGTTTCTGTTAATAAGGTTATTTTTTGCTGGTTGATTTGTGAACTCAGTTCTGTTGCTGGTCTAAAACTATTTGCCATAGAACAATTTGTCATCCAAAAAGTGGCATAAGTATGTCCAGAATTTTCAACAGGTTCTATGATAACGTAGTTTACGTCATCTTTTAATTCGCGGTTTGCATGATCAACTTTTATCATCAAACCTTTCATTTTTCCTGAAATTTCGCCTAAAACGTCTTTTACTTTATCACGATTGAAAATAGAGAATGCTGCAACTTCATCACGTAATAATTCCATCACATTTGATAGTAAATCAACTGCATTACGTTCGTTAAAGCGTTCCATTCCACCTTTTCTTACAGTGTACAAACCTTTCTCAAGATTGTTAGTTGGAGTAAAAGGAATTTCTGTATATTTTTTTCCTAATTCGTCAATTACTTCATCTACAAATAAAAAATATTCATTTTCTTCAGTTTCTAACGGGATATTGTTTCCCATTATATCTAAATTATATTCTGTTTTCTTCCATCCTCTGTTGTAAATAGGAAAAGTGTTGAGTGAAAACTGAAAATTTTCTAAAATTTCTTGGTTAAATTGTGGAGGAAATTCTAACGTCAACCAAATTAATTTTCGTCCTTTATATTCATCCAATACAGGATTTGAAGGGTCTATTTCTGTTGGTAAAGCAGATAAATCTTTCAAAATATTTTTGTCAAAACCACTTATTTCTATAAAGCGTTCATTATAAATATTTTTGATATCTTCTTTTAATTTATAATAGATTGATTGCTCTCTAAATAAACCTTCGTATCCATGTGTATCTTCAAGTGTTGGATATGTTTTTCCAGCAGAAACTTCTAATTCTAAATCATTACAAGACACTTTGATATGTGGTAACAAACGATACACAAAATCAATGTGCTCAAATGTTGGGTTAGAACAGTAGAAGCTTAAGTATTCTGGGAAAATTTCTGAAGAATAATTGGTTACATCAATTGCAATTTTAAGTTTTCGATAGTTCTCAATACTATTATTTACGCGACTAATCGGAATTTTATTTAGCTGTTCATCAATACTATAAATAGTGTTTCCAGCTAACATCAATACTGTTTGTGCATTGATTAATTCAATATGGTCAATTGGTGTAAATGGAATTGATAGTTGTTTATCTGATTGTACTTTTTTGAAAGAATTTAGATGTTTTTTTATGAAAAACTCCGAATGGTCTAATAAAATTTCTGTATCCTCTTCCGGATGTGCAAACGCAATTGCGTGTGCAGG
The DNA here is from genome assembly GCF_030005555.1 of Empedobacter sedimenti. GTDB lineage: Bacteria > Bacteroidota > Bacteroidia > Flavobacteriales > Weeksellaceae > Empedobacter > Empedobacter sedimenti. Next base: position 70,936 of record NZ_JASCQG010000007.1, read on the forward strand.
ATTGGGATGCGTATATTTTGCAGGCGTTAATAATCGTGCTAGTTTCTCTAAAATACGACCATTAACATTCTGAATTTCATTATTTGCCTTAAAAACTTCTGTGCTAAATGCATCAATTAGTAATTTAACAACAGGGTCTAAAGCTTGTACATTTTTTACACCCCAAAGTTTTGTCGCATTTTGTAGCATGCGAGCTTTGATTGATTCTTTGGAATATATTTGTTGGTTTAGGTTCATGGTTTTTTAAAAAAGTTAATCTATCGACATTGGACTTAGAAAAAGTTCGGTTGAGAAGTTATAGTTCTCATTTGTCGACTCTAATTTTGCATTAATCCCTATTTTTACTTTTTTCTTTAGTTCTGTAAAACCTTTCGTTTCATAGTCGTGTTCTACATAAGTTATATGTGCCTTTATATTAGGCTGAATCAATCTTGGTTCGTAATCTTGAATTTGACGAATTAAACTTTTAATGAAAATATTTTCCCACATAACAGTACTAACTCCATTATCAAATTCTACATCCCAAACATCATTTCCGTAGTTTTCGTCGTATCTATTTTCACCTTTTTTTGTAGTAATAAGCAGCATAATGTTTTGTGCAATGCTTTCAAAAACATCACAAGTTTCAATTTGTCCGTTGCTTGCCATTAGGTTTAATGGTCTAAAAGGTAGTTTGTAGTTCGAGTTATCCATTATAAGTTTAGATATAAAAGATTGATTGTTTTAAATTACTTCTTTTTAATAAGAAATACTAATTTAATTTTTAAAATTTAGTGATTGAGTAAGAATCTCGTCTTGATTAAGCGTAAAAGTTGTCATCAAATCATTAGGAAGAAATAACATACTTTCTCCAGATTTAGACAATTCTCTCTTAATATTTTTGTTCCATCTTAATAAATCATTTTCGTTTATATTCAGAAATTTAGCAATAACTTCAAGGTTATAAGCTGAATTAATTTGTGTTGAAGAAAGACTGAAATCAATTTTTTCGGGTACAAATGGTTTGTAAACCATTACAGCTCCACCACTAGATGTTCCATAATAATCATCTAAAACTTCACTTAATTCTCCTGAAGCATAGCTTGCATTCAAGTATTTCTGAACGTGATTAATTGTTTCATTTGGTAAATATTGGTAAAAGTCAGTGTATTTTTTTGACCCAGCTCTGTCCATCGCTTTCTGTACATTTCCTTCTCCACAATTATATGCTGCAACAACTGTAACCCAATTGCCATATTTATTGTAAAGATTAATCAAAGAGTTCGTTACAGCTTTTGTACTTCTGTAAATATCTGTACGATCTTTTTCTGTCAATCCATATTCGCTTGCATGAGCTGTCATAAATTGCCATACACCTTTTGCGCCAGCTGTAGAAACTGTATTTGGATTAAAATGAGACTCAATGAAAGCTAAATTTTTCAAGTGTCTTGGTAATCCTTTCTCTTGCAAAGAGTATTCTATAAATGATACAACGTCTTTGTTGCTATTGATTACACTTTTGTATCGTTTTACGCTATTTTCCGACGTATCTGTTGCTCCTAAACTTTGAGCATTTATACAAAACGGAATTGCTGCGAGAGCAATGACGAATAAATTTTTTAACATAGTAAGTAGAGAGGTTTATGTTTTATTTTTTAGTATCCGAAATTTTCCATTTAAGTTCTTGATTCTTTTTATTTAAATCTAAATTGATCGTTTGTCCAGCTTTTACTTCTTCGCGAACAATCATTTTAGAAATTGGACGTGCTATCTGAGTTCTAATCACACCAGAAATTTGTCTTGCACCATATTTACTACTAAAACCGTTTGTAGCTAAGTGTTTGATTGCTTCCTTAGAAATAGAAAACTCCATATTCATGCGAGATAATGAATTAATCAATGATTTTAATTGAATTGAGAAAATCATTTCTGCCATTTCTTCTGTAATTGGAGCAAACGGAATAATTTCTGTTATACGAGCCAAGAATTCTGGTCTGAAACGTCCTGAATCAGTCATGATTTTCATTAAATTAGAAGATGCTGGAATTTCTTTTCTTTCAAAATATTTCACGATTTCTTCACTTCCGATATTCGAAGTGAAAAGGATCAATGAATTACTGAAATCGCCTTCTTTCCCTAATTTATCATGTACTTTTCCTTCGTCCATAATCTGTAAGAAAACGTCAAAAACAGATGTGTGTGCTTTTTCTATTTCATCAAATAATACAACCGAATAAGGTTGCTGACGAATTTTGTTTACCAACATTCCGCCTTCTTCGTAACCAACGTAACCAGGAGGCGCTCCGTATAATAAAGCTGCCGAATGTTCTTCTTTAAACTCAGACATATCGAAACGAATCATTGCTTTTTCGTCGTTAAACAATAATTCTGCAATAGATTTGGCTAACTCAGTTTTTCCTGTTCCTGTTGGACCAAGTAAGAAGAACGAACCAATTGGTTGTCCAGGTTTGTTTAAACCGCTTCGGTTTTCGATAATGGCATCTGAAAGAATTTTCAATGCATGATTTTGACCAACCACACGATTTGTTAGTAATTCTTCCATGTTTAGTAATTTTTCTTTCTCTTGAGATTGAATTTTACCAATAGGAATATTCGTTTTGGCTGCCATTACAGCTGCCATTTCCATTTTACCAACTTTTTCTCTTTTTACGGCTGCGTGTTGTATAAGTTCATCAAAAGTAGAATCGATGATTTTTTCGATTTCTTCGATACTCATTTTGTTATCCAAAACGTGTTGTTCTACAAGCGAACCCCACAAAATTGGACTCAATTTATTTTTTAGTAAATTATATTGCCAAATTAATTCGTCTATCTTAAATTCGTCATTCGACAAATCTTCTTTTAAGGTTTCGTAATTCTTTTTCCAATCCGCTAATTCTTTCTCTGATAATTCATCTAACATCTTGATAGAAGCCATTGTTCTATCCAATAAATCAATTGCAGAATCGGGTAGTTTTTTACCTTTTGCATAACGTTTTGCTAAACGAATACACTCTGGTAAAGCTGTTTTATCGACCTCTATTTTGTGATGATTGGTATAACCATCTAGCAAAACTTCGATCATTTTAACACAGGTTGCATCGTCTGGTTCTTCGACAACTAAAACCTCAAAACGACGATCAAAAGCGCGTTCCGGCTCTATAATTTTACGATATTCTTCTTGTGTTGTTGCACCAATAACAGTAATTTCTCCTCGAGCTAATTCTGGTTTCAGAAGATTAGCTACATTACCTGCTGTTCCTTTCGGGTCGAGAAGTGAGTGAATTTCATCAATAAATAAAATTGCTTTATTCATTTGTTTACATTCGTTAATCACTTTTTTTAAGCGATCTTCTATTTCTCCTTTATATGATGTTCCGGCAAGCAAAGAACCTGTATCCAGTTCTAATAATGTTGCTTCTTGTAACATTTCTGGAACATTGGAATTGTTTATTTCGTTCGCGAAACCTTCAATTAATGCTGTTTTACCAACACCAGGTTCACCAACAATAATTACGTTTGGCTTTGTACGACGACAAAGAATTTCGACTAAATTTCTTAATTCTTTATCACGTCCAACAATATTGTCTAATTTACCATCTTTAGCTTGTTGAGTTTTATCTATACAATAACTATTAATTGATGGGAATTTTGAATTATCAAGAGAATTGTTTCCTAAGAGTTGTTCTTCTACAGATGTTATTTTACCATCATCATTTCTGAAAAGATTAAGAATTTCATGTTCTCTTAATGGCAATGATTTTAACTCTTGTGTTGTGTAAGCAACATTTGCTTTTGTTATACTTGCTAATAAACAGATAGGAGAGATCTCGTCTAAGCCTAATTTAACACGAATTTCGTCTGCTTCTTCTAGAATGGTATCTATTTGATCATTTGGAAGAGCTTCGTTCGGTAAATGAGCTGTTTTTGGGTATTCTTCGATTCTTACATCAGCCCAGTCGTAGATATAGTTGGGATCTTTATCAATAGAAGTTAAAAAATCTCTAAGACCAATGTCTTTGTGCATAAGTGCCATCATTATATGTGATGGACCATAGGTTGCATTATAATTTTCTCTTGCGATAGATTGCGCAATATGAAAAATCTGTTTAATAGTATCGTTACTTATTAAAACACTCATAAAGTAAAATTAGGTTAGTAGATAAAATTGATGAAGTATGAGCTTCTCAACTTTAGTTTCAAAGCTACAATTATTTTTTAGAAATAAAAACATAATATTAATTATCAAAATCTTATTTATACTGCTAGTTTTTTTTTATATTAGCCTAAATTTATATTCTCTACCTAACCATGAATACTAAATCTGCAATGATTACGAAGTTTTCTATTGCTGAAAATGACTTTTATTTTAAACAGTTTTTAGTAAAAATGCTTCAAGAAAATCCATTTTACGAAATCGTGAGCGATTGTAATAATGGAAGTGAATTGATAAATAGACTCTATCGAAAACAAGAAGACGTATTTATTATCAATCTTTTTATGCCAATTATTAGTGGTATAGAAGCTATAAAAATTATTCGAAAAACGAATAATACTACGCCAATTTTGACCTATTCTTCAACTTATCAAGAGGATATGGCTGATTTACTGAATGATATTCCAAATGTTTTTTATTGTCAAAAAAATAGCATCATTATAAAAGATATTCTAAGTAATTGTATTTTGAATAAGAATACAAATTATGAGGATTATAAGAAAGAATGGGCTGGACAATCTTTAGCTGTAAAGGATTATATGGCACGTCAGCAAGAAAATCAACAAGAACTATCAGTAACAGAAATACAGATTATTAAACTTTGTTATGAAGGTTTTAGTAACAAAGAAATAGGTGATCGTATCAATTTGAGTGGTCGAACCGTGGATACGTATATTAATCGATTGACGGAACGACTTGAACTGAAAAGTAAAATAGATTTAATCCGATATTGTGTTGAACACGGCTATTACAATACAAGTATATAAACTCTTAACCTAAAACATAATGACTACTACTGGCCAACAAAAACTAAACAAAAAAGACGTAAGAAAAGGAACACTACATTTCTTTTTGTCCTTTATCATCTTGTGTTTTTTCTCTTTTTTCTCAATCTTTTTATTTTTTAAAAGTTCTGAAGTTCAGAAAGATAATATTCAATCTGAGTTAGAGCATTATCGTAATATCATAAGTCGTAATGAGATTTTGAAATCTAAGTTAGATACGGTTTATATTAAAATGGATAAGCTTTCGAAAAAACAAGTTGAAAACGAAATATTCTTACGTAATTCTTTGGTTCGTGATATAAAAGAATGCCAAATTGTGATGGGAGAAGATAGTATAAAAGAGTTTAAGCAATATGCTTCTCTAGTTAGAAATCTTAGAAAGATTGTCGAATTTAAAAGTGAAATGATGACGACAACTCATGAAGAAGAGATCGCTTTACGAGATTTGAAAGAATGTAATAGTAAAGTTACGGAACTGAATAAAATTTTATCTCGATATACTCAATAATTATTAAATAACTACCTATGCAAGTACAAATTACATTATCAAAAAAGGAGAAAAGACATTATTTTTCTTATCTATTAGCTATGTTATTCTTTGTTTCGATTTTGTTGACAGTTGTTTTTATCAAAAATTTTGAGTCACCATTTACAAATCGAGATTTTATTACGATACAAACTCTTAACGAAAAAAATAAGTTTGACGAACAGCAGGATTTAGCACAACCAATTCTGGATAGTACTTTTGTTAAAATTGACAAACTTAAATTAGATAATAAGAATTCATTAAAAGGCTATGAATTAGAAAATAGTATTAGTGATATTGCTAATTATTTTGAATTGAGTTCTACGAAAGATCAACGAAAAGATTCTTATCTACTGGTTGCTAAATACTATAAAATGTATTTAGATGATAAAAAGTTTGAAGCAATCAGAAAAGATAATGTCGGAATCTATAAAAAACAGTTCGAAGAATGTTCTATCGGATATCAAACTAAACAACAACAAATTATTCAATTATCAAATAAATAGAAAAAAAACTTTATAATAATAATCAATCAACTAAAACTTACCAAAGGATGAATTACATTCAGAAAAACAAAACGAATATAATGATTGGGGTTACAGCATTATCCGTAATAGGAATATTATTGTATCTGTGGCTTCAGAATAGAAATAATATAAATTCAGAAGACATAAACGCGCAAGTTTATCCAAATACGATTAATGTAGGCGATTCTTTAATTTTTAAAGATAATACTGATAATGCCAAAACAATCAAATGGGATTTTGGTGATGGCTTTACATCAGATGACAAAAGTGGTGTACACTTTTTTAAGAAACCAGGATATTATCAAGTTAATGTATTGATTAATAATAAATATCCTAAGACTTTTCCTATATTAGTTTCGACAAAAATAGAACAACCTAAACCTGGAGAAATAACACCTACTTTAATAGAAGCACCATCTGAAGTTTTACAATTAGCTAATGTCTTATTTACTACAAATAATACGACAGCAAAAGAATTTAGATGGAAATTTGGAGAAACTGGAGGAATAGACTCATTTGATCGCAATCCTTCTTATTCGTATAAAAAACCAGGAGATTATCTTGTTACTTTATATACAAATGAACAAGTTGAAGGAATAACACATCGTATTAAGGTGATTAAAACTGTTGGAATAATAGAGACTGGTCCTATTGTTCCGAAGGTTGAAATAGATCCTACAATTGCAATTAACAACGATTTTAAATATCATTTACAACAAATAGCGAATGGTAAAGACTTTAATGAGCATTATAACTATTTATTACGCACTTATTTATGTAACAAAGATAATGCGCAAGTTGTAGCTAATGATAAAAACGGCAATTTCTACTATTATACTACTGGTTTACAGTTTGATAAAAATAATGCAATCAATGAAGTGAAGGTTACTTTAGATAAAAATATCAATTGTGTAAATAAAGTAGAAGTAAAACAAAGCAAATAATAACCACCTATGAAAAAAATAATCTTACCATTAACACTTATACTTCTTACATCTAATTTATTAACAAGTTGTAGTGTTAAATTACCTGCTCAACGAACGCCAAATCAATCTGTTTATGGTTTTATTGAAGAGACAAAAGTGATTGATGGTTATCCTAAAAAAAATGCACCATGGGTAGTTATCTCTGATCGTGAGAATAATACCGTTTATATGGATAAAAGTGACCAGAAATCTCCAAAAGAGCTTAAGTTTTTGGAGCCACTTTTAGTGTTAAAACACAATAAATCAAATGGCTTAGTAAAAGTAGCTGAATATGTTTCGGATGCTTTGATGAAGAAAACGCCTAAAAAATCTATTAAATCTTATGGTTGGATTCCAGAAGATCAATTGTTATTATGGACAAAGGCTTTAAAAAATCAAGATAATGGTTTTACAGTTAAAGCATCCTTAGTTCCTAATAATATGGATGTGATGAAAACAGGAGATAAGTATTTAGCAAATGATTCTGTAATTGTCTATACATCACCAACTTTAACACAAGCAACAAAAAAGAAACTGCCTATTGGTCAACTTGTTTACATTTATAAACAATCAGAAAATAATAAACGATACTTAATTGGTAAATCTCCTGAAATTAATATTGATAGCTATGAAGATAATGTTTATGGTTGGATAAGCTCTAATATGGTTTCTTATTGGGGAGAGAAATCTGCTATTAAAATCGCGAATCAAGAAAATTATGATTCGATTGTAAATAAAATTGCAATTAATCGAGTAGTTGTTGATCCGTCAAATAGAAATAATTATCTTTTAAAAAATGTTTATTCTGAAAAACCATTGGAACGAATTATTCCAATTTCTTTGAAGGATGCAGAACAAACAGAAAAAGGCAAGTTAAAATATTATACAAATGTTTTAGATTACAGTAAAAACTTTGTTTACAATGTTGCTGGTAAACAAATCTATTATAATCGATACAAAGAAATTATCACTGAGAATAAGAACTTAAATGTTGTATTTGCACTAGATATTAGTGCTCAAAACGCGAAGAGTGGAGCTATTGCAAAATCTGTTTTTCAAGATTTTCAGGTTAAACTAAGTAATTTAAGTTATTATAAAAATATCAAATATGGTGTTGTTTTGTATAAAAACAATTCATGTGGAGATAATTTAGCCGTTTCAGAGTTGTCAGATAATTTGGATGTTATTTCAAAATTTATTGATACTAAATCTAAAGAAATGAAATGTAACGGTCCAAGTGGACAACCATATCAATTAGGTTTAGCTGCTGCTGGAAATTTATTAAGTGATTATCCTGATCAAACAAATATTGTTGTAGCAATTGGTTCTACAGCTTCTGCAAGTGCTGGCGTTTCTGATGCAATTCTTAAATTGTCGCAAGCGAGAGCTAAAGTTGTTGCTTTTCAAACAATTTCTGGATCAGAATCTGAATTTAATAATTTCGTTTTAGCTTCAGAAAATGTTATTACCAATACAGCGAAAAATGTAGCAAAACTAAAAATGGATAAAATTGTTGATCAAAATGAGGTTACAAATAAAAATAACTACAATTTGGTTGGTAATGATGATGGTTTTTATTCATTAGATTTTCCGAAAACAAGTATGACACAAGGTTTTGTTATTTATCCTAAAAAAGGAGAAATGGCATCAAATAATTTACTTGCAAAAGCGATGGATAGTATTACAGCTCAGGTTACTTATGAAAATAAGGAAGTTGATGCATCATTAACAAAATACTTTAAATCAAAAGTAGGAGTGTCTAAAACAGAAATTAAACCAAATTTTAGAGGTTTATATCCTGGTGCTCCAAATCCAGTTCCAGCAGAATTTGCTACAAACTTTGTAACATTAGATAATCCATTTTTATTAAAAGGTCAAATTGATAAAAACTTAAAATATAGTCCGTTAATTGATCGTGGAATTTTGATTTCATCAGAAGAATACGAGAGTTTACGTCAGCTTTATTTAAATATTTATCATGAGACAATTATTAAGAATAGAGATTTTAATCAAAGTGTTGCGATTAAACGTTATATGAAGATTATAAAAGATAATTATACAACGTTAAAAGATTTTCAGCCAAAAGATTTAAGTAAAAAAACAATGGCTTATGCAATTGCGTCTAGTACTGGTTATGACACGTATAATGAAGATATTATGACACAGTATACATTAGCAAATTGGAGAAAGAAGAGTGTTATTGATCCAGCTATTGTAAAAGAGTATTTTGATAATTATAAAGTGTTAGCAGATAGAATGCTAGAGAATAAAAACAATAAGAAAATTTTAATTCAACAAAACGGAGAAACGTACTATTGGTTAAATCAATATTTTTTACCAAATCTGTACAATATTCACGTTGAATAAAATACATCTGAATATTTTTTTTGCAAAAGAAAGCATCTTGTCATTTGGCAAGATGCTTTTTGTTTAGATTAGAATGTCATTAGAAATTAAAGATTGTAAATTGTATTGCTTTCAAAATGAGTAATTTTGCTAAAAGCAATGATTTATGCAGATATTGGTAATTGAAGATGATAAAAGAATAAGTGACTTTTTAATCAAAGGATTAGAAGAGAATTCTCATTTAGTGACTTTATGTAAAGATGCCGAATCTGTTTTGGAGCATTTTACAACGATTCAGTTCGATTTGATTATTTGCGATATTATGTTACCTAAAATGGATGGTATTCAGTTAGTTCAAACGCTGCGTTACAAGGCTGTAAACACACCAATATTAATGTTAAGCGCTTTAAATACCGTACAAGATAAAGTTTCTGCTTTAGATTATGGTGCGGATGACTACATTACGAAACCTTTTCATTTTGACGAATTATTATCACGTATTAATGCACTAACAAGACGTAGTCAAATTAATAAAATGAGTTCAGAACCTAATAAAATTGAGTTAGGTGATTTGATGATTGACTTGGATCAGTACAAAGTATTAGTAAATAACCAAGAAGTTGATTTATCTCCTCGCGAATATAAACTACTTATTTATTTAATAGAAAATAGAGAAAAAACGGTAACAAGAGTACAAATATTGAATGCTGTTTGGGGAATTACGTTCGATAATCACACCAATGTAGTGGATGTTTATATCTCATATCTAAGAAATAAAATAGAAAAGAATTATAAATACATTTATACTGTAAAAGGTGTTGGGTATTTATTTAAAGTTTAGTGTATGAAATTAAAACATCGATTAACACTATATTCTATTGTTATTTTTAGTGTTGTTATACTTATTGTTTCTGCTATAATTTATTTCTCTTATTACACTCAAATGGAGAAAAAAGAGATACAATCTCTGCAAAGTAAATCTCTTTTAGCTGCGATTTATTATCTTGAAAAAGACGAATTACCAATATTAGAGCATGAAAATGTAAAAAATCAATTACAAAAAACAATTTCTCGTAAAAATATTGTCATCTACAATGACTCTAACCAAAAGTTTGATGGAAATATGAACGAGAATTTAGTTATTGAGCCAGATTTTATCGAAAGTGTAAGGAAAAATAACAATGATTTTTTTGTAACAGATGATTTCTTTTATAATGGAATTTATTATCACGATAATCAAGGAGATTTTGTTGTAATTGCTCGCGAGTCTAAAAAAGATTTTAATGAACAATTGCAATCTTTGTTACATATCTTAATCATCGTTTCAGTAATTGGACTTGTTTTTATCTATTTTTTTTCTAATTATTTAGGTTATATTGCGTATCAGCCAATTGTGCGTGTGGTAGAGCAGTTAAAAGAGCGTGATGTAAAGAATTTGAATAAACCATTGGTTTTAAAAAGCTCTTATGCTGAAATTGAAGACTTAGTCAAAACGTATAATCTACTTACCGAAAGAATTTCGCAAACTTTTCTAGTTCAAAAAAACTTTATAGATTATGTTTCGCACGAATTAAGAACGCCAATTACTGCATTATTAGGTACACTAGAGGTTACTAACCAAAAGTCGCGTAACATAGAGGAATATCAAAATGTACTCCTTCAACTAAAACAATATACCAACGATTTACATGATACACTTGATCAAATGATGTTGCTTTCAGGTGCAAAAACCAATTTTGAGTTTGAGACTATCCGTGTTGATGAAATTGTTTGGAAAGTAATTGAAAATGCAGTTTTGTATCATAATGCTCAGATAAATGTTGATTTGCAAGTCGAAAATGATACGTTATTAACCATTCAAGGGAATGAAAAATTGTTAGAAGTTGCCTTTAATAATTTAGTGGGAAATGCAATCAAGTATTCTGATAATTTGCCTATTCAAATTCAGTTTTTAGAAATTGATGACAAATTACAAATTCAGATTATCGATCAAGGAATTGGAATTGACGAGAAGGAAATCAATCAAATCACTCAGAATTTTTATAGAGGAAAAAATACGCAAGATTATCAAGGAAAAGGAATAGGACTTTCTATGTCAAATATTATTCTAATTTCACATCAAATCAAGCTTAAAATAATTTCAAATCATCCAAAAGGAACGATTGTTCAATTGTATTTTTAGAATTCTAATTCAATTCTAATTTAACTCAAAATTAGCCTTAATCTTAGGATTATAATTTTGCTTCATAAAACTAAAATGAAGTGAAAAAGTATGTGCTAATTATATTGATATCAAGCGTTTTTCAAGTAACAAACGCGCAGTCAATTACATTAAATCAATTAGAAGCGTCTTTCCTTAGTCAGAATACATTATTACTTTCTTCTAAATATAATGTAGAGAAAAAAGAAGCAGAAATTATACAAGAAAAATTGTGGGACAATCCAACTTTAACGCTTTCTGAGGTTAATTTATGGAAAACTTATCAGGTTGAAGTACAACCAAATCTTATTGGTAAGTATGGAAAAAATCAGCAATTATCTGTCGAGTTAGAGCAAATATTTGTTACAGCCGGTAAACGTAAAAAGCGTGTTGCAATAAAGGAATTAGAGAAAAATAATTCTTTATTTGAATACGAAGAATTGTTGCGCGAACTAAAAAAAGATTTACGACAATCCTTTATGTCATTGGCGCGATTAAGTAAAGAGAAAGAGCAATTGAAAAATACAATTTCTCTTTTTACCGAAATGAATAATCAATACAAACGTCAGGCAGCAATCAAAAATGTTCCTAAAGCAGATTATTACAGATTACAATCAGAGTTAATAGGATTACAAAAAGATGAGCTAGAGATTGAAAATAAAGAAATAGAATATCTTCATCGAATAAAGCTTTTGACACATTTATCAGAACTTTCTTTGTCTGACATAGATTTTTCAACTTTTGATTTTGCTCCCACAGAACTTCCATTAGATTTTTCTCCATTAATTTTTAAGGATAATGTTGGGCTAAAAAAATTAAACAATGAAGTTGAGATTTCTGAGAAACAATTTGTGCTAGAAAAAGCGCAGAAAACGCCAGATATTACTTTGCATGCTAATTATGATAGAGGCGGAAGTATTATGCGAGATTTTGTGGGAATTGGCGTAAGCCTTGATCTTCCGATACTGAATAACAACAAAGGAAATATCAAACTTGCAGAGTTGACTATTTCTCAACAAAAACTATCACAATCAGCGTATTTACATGAGTTAAATACTACTGTCAATCAGTTATCAGAACAAATAAAACGTTTTCAAACATCATTGCAAAACTGGGAAATCTTGAATAATGAAGGACAAGCAGAAATGGTTGAGAATTATCAAAAACATCTTCAAAATAAGCAAATTACTCTATTAGAGTTTATCGATTTTATTCAAGCAAATAGAGAGGCAAAAAAAGCATATTTAGAAGCGCTTGAAGATTATCAACTTACTCGTGAAGAATTAAATTATATCATCGGAAAAGAAATCTAAAATGAAAAAAATAGTTTACGTTTTATCAGTTTTCATGTGTCTGTTTAGTTGTACTGATCAGAAAGAAAAAACTGAAACTGAAGAAAAAAAATCGACTTATTGTTTGAATGAACAATTGAAGAAAACAACAGAAATAACTCCAATTCTTGAAAAACCAATTCAAGAGCAATTAAGTTTATCAGGTAAAATTGAATACAATGAGAATGATTTAGTTGCTTTCAAAAGTTTACTGCAAGGAGTTGTTGATAAAGTAAATTTTGAATTGAGTGATTATGTTCAGAAAGGGCAAGTTTTGGCTGTTGTAAAATCAAATGAAGTTTTGGAATTGACTCAGCAAAAACGATTTTTTCAGAATCAGTTAGAGTTATCGCGAAAACAATTGAAAACTAAAAAAGAATTGTTAGCGGACGGAATGACATCACAACAAGACGTTACAGCAACTGAACATGAAATTCAATTAGCGCAAATAGAATTGGACAAACTGAATGCAACATTAGGAATGTATCGAGCAGTAGGAAACGGACAATTTCAAATTATTGCGCCTAAAAATGGATACATTGTTCAAAAAAACATGAGTGTTGGTCAGTCAATTACTCCAGATTCTGACGCTGCTTTATTTTCTATTTCAAACTTAAAACAAGTTTGGGTAATGGTTAATATTTATGCAAATAATTTGCAATATATAAAACAAGGCGACATCGTAAAGGTAAAAACCTTGGCTTATCCAGATCGAGTTTATTCAGGAAAAATTGATAAAATCTACAATGTTTTTGATGATAACGAACACGTCTTAAAGGCAAGAGTTGTATTAGAAAATAATGATTTGAACTTGATGCCAGGTCTAAGTGCCGAAATAATTATAGATAAACAAAATGTTATAGGAAAAGGATTTGCAATACCTAATAATGCAAAGGTATTTGAAAATAACAAAGAATATATTGTTGTTTATACAGATGATTGCCATTTAAGTGTCCGAAAAATAACAACTATTGCTGCTAACGAAGAATACACTTTTGTTGAAGAAAAATTTGCTCCAAACGAGAAAGTTGTTTCAAAAAACGCGTTGTTGATTTATGATGAATTAAATAAATAAAGATGAAAAAGTTAGTACAAGCTGTCGTAACTTTTTCGTTGCGCAATACGACATTTGTTTTATTTGCAACTTTAGCACTTTTTTTTGGTGGTATATATGCGTTAAAACATACACCAATAGAGGCTTTTCCAGATGTAACAAATACGCGAGCACGAATCATTACACAATGGCCAGGTAGAAGTGCAGAAGAAATGGAGAAGTTGGTAACATTACCTATTTCTAAAGTAATGAATAGTATTCCGAAAAAGTCAAGTCTTCGGTCAATTTCTTTGTTTGGTTTATCTGTTGTAACAGTGCAATTTGATGATGAGGTTGACGATTTCTACGCACAACAATATGTCTCGAATAAACTGAGTGGAGTAGATCTTCCTACTGGGGCTGATGCTTCAATAGAACCTCCTTCTGGTGCAACTGGTGAGATTTTTAGATATGTCATAAAAAGTCCACTTCCGTTAAAAGAAGTCACAGCAATACAAGATTGGGTAATAGAGAGGGAATTACTTTCAGTTCCTGGTGTTGCAGATGTGGTGAGTTTTGGAGGAGAAGAAAAAACGTATGAAATAAAAATCAATCCAACCGAGCTGAAAAATTATGATTTATCTCCTTTAGATGTTTACGAAGCCGTTTCAAAATCGAATATAAATGTTGGTGGAGATATTATTCAGCAAGGCGATCAAGCATATGTTGTGAGAGGTGTAGGTTTGTTAGATAAAATAGATGACATCGGAAATATTACGGTAAAATTAAATGGAACAACGCCAATTTTAATCAAGAATGTTGCAGAAGTTATTGTTTCAAATAAACCAAGATTAGGACAAGTTGGTTTTAATTCTGATGATGATTTGGTAGAAGGTATTGTTGTGATGTTACGAGGCGAGAATCCTTCTGAAGTTATTACAAATTTGAAAGCAAAAATTGAAGAATTAAACACAAGAACTTTACCAAGTAACGTACAAATTGAAACAGTTGTTGATCGAACTAAATTGGTTGATAACACAGTACAAACGGTTACAAAAAATATTATCGAAGGTGTTTTATTAGTTTCACTAATCGTTTTCATCTTTTTGTACAATTGGAAATCAACTGTAATTGTAGCTTCGGTTATTCCATTATCCTTTTTATTTGCAATTATCATGTTAAAAATACAAGGATTACCAGCGAATCTTATTTCGATGGGGGCCTTAGATTTTGGATTGTTGTTAGAAGGAACACTGGTTATTGTAGAAACAGTTTTTGTGGCGCTTGCAACTATGCAGCACAAAGTAGGAGCAGAGCGCTTCGCAAAGATGAGCAAGTTGGGAGTAATCAAAAAAAGCGCTGGTAGTGTCGCTTCTTATATTTTCTTTGCTTTAATTATTTTGATTGTTGCATTACTTCCTATTTTTTCTTTTCAGAAAGTAGAAGGTAAAATGTTTACCCCATTAGCATTTACACTTGGTTATGCTTTGTTAGGATCACTAATCTTGAGTTTAACTTATGTTCCGGCGATGTGTAAATTATTGTTTACGAAGAATATTGAAGAAAAAGAGAATTTTATTTCAAAGTTTTTTACAAAACTTATCTATTCATTATTCAATTTCTCATTCAAATGGAAAAGAGCAACGCTTATTGCATTTATCGGAATTCTTTCTCTTTGTGTATATAAATTTATGAATTATGGTTCTGAGTTTTTACCTCAGTTAAATGAAGGATCTGTTTATGTAAGAGCAACTTTACATAATAGTGTTAATTTAGAAGAATCGACGCGTTTAACCAAAGAAATGAAAAATTTGTTACGCAAAGAGTGTGATGAGATTGATTTTATTTTGACTCAAACTGGTCGACCAAATGATGGAACGGATCCTACAGGTTTTTTTAATATAGAATTTAATATTCAGTTGAAAGATGAAAAAGATTGGAATCGAAAGATTTCAAAAGAAGAAATCATACAAGAAATGAGGACTAAATTGGATCAATATCCTGGAATTACCTTTGGATTTTCGCAACCAATTCAGGATAATGTCGAAGAATATGTTGCGGGTGTAAAAAGCTCATTGGTTATTAAAATTTTTGGCGATGATTTGTACGATTTAGAAAAATATGCCAATAAAGTAGCTGCGTCTATTACAAAAGTAGAAGGTATTACAGATATCAATGTGTACAAAAATATTGGTTTACCAGAACTCAGAATTCAGTTAAGTGATTCTAAAATGGCAAAATATGGCGTAAATACAGCAGAAGTACAAGCTGTAATTGAGATGACAATTGGAGGGCAAGCAGCAACAAAGTTTTATGAAAATGATCGACAATTTGATGTAATTCTACGTTTTGATGAAGCTTATCGTGATACGCCTAAAAAAATTGGTAATATTTTGATCCCAACAAGTAATGGACAAAATGTGCCATTGCAAGAAATCGCTACAATTGGTTACCAGACGGGACCTGCGTTTATTTACAGAGAAGGAAATAGCCGTTATATTGGCGTTGGTTTTAGTATTGATGGAAGAGATTTAGGAAGTACAATTGACGAAGCCAAAAAAGTAGTTGATAAAGAAGTGAAATTACCGAAAGAAAACTACATGGAATGGGCAGGAGAGTTTGAAAGTAAAGAAAGAGCATCAAAACAATTGATGACAGTAATTCCAATCTCTTTAATCTTGATTTTATTATTGTTGTACAGCAATTTTGGAAATATTCGCGATACAGCAATTGCTTCAATTACAATTCCGTTTGCGTTTATTGGAGGGTTTTTATCTCTTTGGATTACAAATACAATTTTTGGGATTTCTGCCGGAATTGGATTAATAATTTTATTTGGAGTTAATACAATCAATGGTATTATTTTAATCGCTGTAATGAAAGATTATCTAAAATTTAATTCACTTCGTCAAGCGATTACATTGGGCGTTAAAAGTAGAATTCGATCAATATTAATGATTGCCTTAATGGGATCTTTAGGTTTGTTACCAGCAGCCTTATCTACAGGAATGGGGTCTGAGATACAAAAGCCTTTAGCGATTATGATTGTCGGAGGATTATTAATTTGTTTAGTCTTATCTTTTACTGTTTTACCAGTTGTGTTTTTCTATTGTTATCAAAAAGACGAAAGTCATAAATAATTCTGAAATATTATTTAATTTTTGTTTGAGAAGCGGGCTTTTGCTCGCTTTTCTATTAATCAAATAATCCTAATTTATATTCATTTACTAAGTCCAAAATCATATGATAACCAGCTAAAGAGTTTCCATGTTCGTCTAATGAAGGGCTAAAAACGCCAATCCCAATTTTTTTGTTAGGTACAGCAACTGTAATTCCACCACCAACACCAGATTTACTAGGTAAGCCCACTTGGCGAGCATATTCACCACTAAATTCGTACATACCAGCAGTCAACATCTGAGATTCGATTAATTTTGACATTTCGATGTTAAAGTATGTTTTATCACCATCAAATCGTGTACAATGATTTGCAAAGAAATACCCGATTTTTGCTAAATCTTCTGCAGTAATTTCAATCGAGCATTGTCTAAAATAATTATCTAGTTTATCTTCAGTTCCATCGATAAGACCACTGTTTTTCATGATGTAAAACATTCCTCTGTTTTTATGTCCAGTTTCTTTTTCTGAGTCATAAACAGACGAATTAATATCAATTGAAGGATTTTTAGTGATAAAACGAATCATTTCAAGTATTTTTTGATACGGAAGATCTTTTTCACCAGAAATCAGAGAAGTTGTCAAAATTGCACCAGCATTCATCATCGGATTCATCGGTTTACCATTTGTATCTAAATTTGCAAAATGGTTAAAAGGTTTATCAGTTCCGAAATAGCCCATTTTTTCAAATACTTTTTCCTCGCCATTTTCTTTCACAGCAACCATCAAAGCAATAATTTTTGAAATACTCTGAATCGTGAATTTTTGATTAACATCGCCTACACTGATGATCTTTCCATTCGAATTAACAACAGAAAAAGCAATTCTATCAGCTTGCATTTTGCCAAGTTCAGGAATATAATCTGCTACTTTTCCTTTCGAGTAATAAGCTTTGTTTTTTATTAAATTAGAAGTCAAATATTCTTTTGTAATGACTTTTTGACTCGTAATTTCTTTTGTAGTTTTTTGAGCAGAAATTGTTGAATAATTTCCGAAAAATGATGCTAAAAAAAGACCGAATACAACACTGGATTGCTTAATATTTTTCATTATTACTAAAAAGATTTTACACGTTTTATTTGACGATTATTGCTGCTTGCAAATAAACAAATAAATTAACTTGTTTGATGAATATTAATTGGGGAAAATAGATGAAATTTACTAACTTTAATTGTTGAGGGTTAAAAATTTTGAGTAATCTAAATTATATGAGTTTTTTTGAAGAAAATATTCTTTCGCAAAATTTTTTTAAAGACGTGTTAGAGCAAAATCCAATTGGTTTTGCTTTTATTACGAAAACTAATTTTGAAATTGAATATGTAAATAATGCTTTTCAGTCACTTTTTTCTGCTTCAGAAGTGTTTGTTCATAAGTCTTTTGAACAAATTCTGAACGAAAATAATGTAAAAAAAGAGATTTGGATTGAAAAGCTAACTGAGATTTTTTCATCAGAATATATTTCTTCAGATGCAATTAATTTTCCAATAAAACCATTTGAATCTAATCAATATTTTGACGTTTTTATTTCTCGCGTTTTAGATAACAAGAATGAATTTTTGGGCGTTAACTTATCTTTGATATCAGTCTCTGAAGAAACATTTTATAAAAGAAAAATAGCTGAAGTTTCAAATAAATTTGATTATATCGTATCAAACTCACTTACATCTACCATTATTTTTAGTGGACTAGACCCTATTGTTGAAATAGCAAACAAGAGGATGTTAAATTTTCTTGGTAAGAATAACGAAATTGTAGGGAATAGAGTATTTGATATTTGGCCAGAGCTATTAGAGCAGTCATTTGATGAGCTTTATCGTGCCGTTTATTTAGAAGGAAATGAACTCCTTATAAATGAAGTTAGAATGAGCTTTGTCATCAATGGTGAGCGAATTACAAAGTATCTCAACTTATTTTTGAAACCCAAAAAAGATCAGAATAAAAAAGTTTTTGCAATCATTATGTCTTGTGTGGATGTAACCGATTTAGTAGAATCTCGTTCAAAATTATACGAGAGTGAAGAAATGTTGAAACTTTTTATCGAAAATGTACCTGTTTCAATTAATATTCTGGAAGGCGAAGAATTGGTTTATAAATTATCAAATAGTATTTCTAAAGAAGTTTGGGGGTTTGATATAGCAATTGGCAATAAAGTGAAAGATACAGTTCCTTATATACAAGAAAGACCTATTTATAAAGATTTGTTGAGGGTTTACAATGAAGGAGTGCAAATTGAGAAAAAAGGACATCATTTTATTGATAATTTAGGGAATGCGCGATATGTAAATTTCATTCTGAAACCAATTAAAGATAAAAAAGGAAAAACTAAATACATTTTGACACTTGGTTATGATGTGTCTCAGGAAGTGATCTTTAAGCAGCAATTAGAAGAAAGTGAAAATAAATTCAAGGCACTTTCCAACTTTATGCCACAAATAGTATGGACGGCTACAGAAGACGGTGTTGTTGATTTCTTTAACGATTATTGGTATAAATATTCTGGTTTACCAAAAAGCTCTAATCCAAATACTAGTTTTTGGGATTTTGTACACCCAGATTCGGTAGATTTAGTTAGAAAAACATGGACAGAAACGGTTGAGAATAATGTACCTTATCAAATAGAGTATCAATTAAGAGATCCTAGAAACGGAGATTCTTATAGATGGTTTTTAGCCAGAGCAATTCCGCTTTATGATGACTTTGATAGGATAAAAATGTGGGTAGGAACATGTACAGATATCCATGATTTTAAACAATTACAGAAACAAAAAGACGATTTTTTAGGAATAGCAAGTCACGAGCTTAAAACACCATTAACAAGTCTTAAATTATATGCTCAGTTTATAGAGCGTAATTTAAAGAAAGCAAATGATATTGATAATGCCGGATTAGCCAAGAAAATGGAGCTGCAGATTAATAAATTAGAAAATTTAATCATCGATTTACTTGATTTAACTAGAATTCAGAATAATAAAATGCAATTAAACATCACAAAGTTTAATTTGGTTGATTTGATTTCAGAATTGATAGAAGAACAGCAGTTATCAGTTGATCATAAACTTATTGTAACACAGATGAATTGTTGTGATGTTTTTGCAGATAAAGATCGTATTAGCCAAGTTGTAATTAATTTGATTAGCAATGCAGTTAAATATTCTCCAGATTCTGATAAAGTAGAAATTTCTGTAAAACGAGTTGATAATAAAGCACAAGTTTGTGTAAGAGATTTCGGGATTGGTATTCCGGAGAATAAACTTTCCAAAATATTTGATCAATACGTAAGAGTAGAAAATGGGTTTGAGAATGTTATTTCCGGACTTGGTCTTGGATTATATATTTCTTCAGAAATTATCAAGAAAAGTGGAGGCGAAATTTATGCCTTATCTAAAAACAATGAAGGTTCAGAATTTTATTTTGAATTACCTCTTCTAGAAGAAATAAAAAGCTTTTAATAATTCGAAAAAGTATTTCATAATATTTTCAAATAATTGCATAAAAGAGTTATCTTTATTGTATAAAATTGAAGTTTTAATAAATTTGAGTAAACATTTTGGGATATGAAAAGAGTATTTTTTGAAAAAGATAGCCACAAGGATTATTTATTTGTAATAATAGATAACGAGAGAGATTTAGAGCAAATTTATAATGTTGATAACTTTACTGATGAAACAGGTCGCGAATACGTTTACACTTTGATTGGAGAAAGAAAATCATTAACACCAGAAAAACTAAATGGACATGTAGTTCCGTTAGTTAATGGAAAGTTTAAAAACTTTCATACAGAAGTAGATGTTAATTCAGCAAGTGACTTTATCGAGAGTATTATAGATAACCGTGAGTTAAATAAAGAACAAGAAATTTTTGTCTATGTTCGTAATAAATAAAAATTGCAAAGCCTTTTTCTGAGTAAGAAAAAGGTTTTTTTTATGTAGGTAATTCAACTTTATTAAAAATGAGTTTTTGTACAACTTCATCCAAATGTTCTTTATTTTTGGCGACATAATCGTTTGCTACATCCAATAATGTTTTGATATTACTATTTGATACATTTCCTAAATCTAGTGAAGATTCGGGTATTTCAGGATTAAATCGATAATAATTATGTTGATACTTTGGTTTTAACAAATTATACATACTCTTCATTTCCATGTCAACCATATCAACACCAGTAGAAATAAAAATATCGACCAAAGGATCAACCCATTTAGATTTTGAGATGCCAATTAATTGTTCGTGTTTATATGATTTAGCACGAGATCCATTTCCGATAGAAATAGTAATAAACTCCTGTAAAGATGCTACACCGTTGTATTTTAAATCATCTTTTAAATACTTGCTAAAGTTAATTTTTTGAGTTTCAATAAAACCTACAAATGTTGGATTATTAGCGAAAACGCCACCGTCAATACAAGAAAAATACTGATCAGCAAAAGATTTAATTTTAGCAGGCTCAAAATAGGTAGGAGCTGCAGAAGAAGCACGACAAATATCTTTAACATAAAAATTTCTGAAAGGTGAAATACCATCAATCGAATTGAAAATTTTAGGTTTTTGATGCTCAGTATCATAAGAAACAAACGAACAAGGACGAATAAGATCTTTTAATTCCGTTTTTCCAAAAACTAAACTAAGTTGTTGTTCCAAAACAACTGTAGAAATGGTGTCTTTAAAAACGGCTAAAGGATTATTGAGAATTGTCCAAAATGTTTTTGAAAAAATATTTTTTCCTTCTCCTAGATAAATATTCAAAGCATCTGTGATAGAGTGTTTTGCTTTTCGAGAATGATCTTCAGAGGGCATTAACAGTAGTGATCCAATTAATGCACCAGTACTTGTACCAGAAATAAAATCGACATAATCTCCAATTTTGGCATCAGGACAATCTTGCTCTTTTAGTTTATCTTCGATATATTTTAGAATCACACATGAGATGATTCCTCTAATTCCTCCACCATCTAACGAGAGTAAAATAATCTTTTTCTCTTTAAATTCCATTTTAAACAATCTAAATTGAATTAAAGTTAAAGATTTCATTTTTAAAACAACATCAATTCTTCGTATTTTTACAAACTAATGCATTGAATTGAATGGATAAACAGCAATTTCCAGTTTTTGATATTTGTAATTTAAATACAGAAAAAAATAGTAACGAATTGTTTTCTATCGACTTTTTTAGAGGTTATGTCGAAAGTAATCCACATTTGCAGCAAGTGCATAATCATCATTATTATCATTTGGTTTTTTTTACAGAAGGAAGCGGTGAGCATTTGATTGATTTTGAGAAGTTTGAAGCGAAAGCTGGTACAATGTATTTTATGAAACCAGGACAAGTACATCAATGGCATTTTAAAGAAAAATATGATGGATTTGTAGTTAATTTTTCTGCTAATTTTTTGGATTGGATTGGAATAAATTCAATATTACTTCAAAAATTTAGATTTCTTCAATCAATCAGAGTTCAAGATCATGTTGTTGAAATAAAGCCCGAATTGAGAGCTACAATTTCTACTTATTTTGAGAAAATGATGGTTGAAAATCAATTAAATGATACATTTTCAAATTTAAAAATTGGATTTACTTTACTTGATTTATTTATAGATATTGATCGAAATTTGGTAGAAAGTGATCTTGTAGCTAAAAATAATCAATCTTCTGTGTTGTTGGATAATTTTCAGAATTTGATTGACCAAAACTTCAAAACTAAAAAATTACCAAAAGAATACGCAGAATTGTTGCATGTAACACCAAATCATCTTAACGCAATGTGTAAAGATATTTTAGGGATTTCTGCTGGAGAATTAATACGAACTCGTATTGTTTTAGAAGCAAAAAGATTGCTGGTTAATAAGGAAATATCTGTGAGTGAAATTGCTTATGATTTAAACTTTCAAGATGCATCTTATTTTGTCAAATTCTTTAAGAAGTACACCAATTTTACTCCCGAACAATTTCGTAAACAATACTATAACTAAGAATTTATTTCAAAGAGTATTCGATTGGTAAACTGTAATTTAGTTTAACTGAATTACCATTTACTTTTGCAGGTGTAATTTTTGAATTATTTTCTGTTTGTTCTTGATTAATTCTTAATAAAACTTCTCCTACAATTCGTCCTAAAATTTCGTTTCCAGAAACTTTAATGTCGCTAAAGTTTCCTTCTTCATTGATAACGAAATTCACTTTTGTAAAAATACGACCCGAAGCTTTTATTATTTTATCTAGTTTAATTGCAGAGAGTTTTTTCTGTACATCATCGTTCAAGTTTTTATCAAAACAGCTTGGTAAATCATTGATAGAATCTTGACAAGTTGGATAAATAGGAAACTGATCAACTGTTTTTGCGTTGTAAACATCTTGCGACAATGCGAAATTGAAAAAGAATAACAAAGGTAGTAGGAGGTAAGATTTCATAGATAATATATTTAGGTGGTTGAGATCAGAATGACTTTTATCATTCTGTAAATAATACCATATTATGCATAAATAGTGCCAAGATAAAGTAGGTATTGGGAAGTAACTTTGCAATCTAATACAAGAGTATGAGTAATTTGAATCAAAATATTCAATTTAATGTAGCAGAGGAAAACGAAAAATTTCGTACCGAAGTTGCTACAATGGAGAGAAATGGTACAAGAAAATGGGTTTACGCAAAGAAGCCGTCTGGGAAATATACGAATTATCGTACAATCGTTTCAACCATTTTATTGGTTTTGTTAGTTGTGCTTCCTTTTATTAAATTACCAAACGGAAATCCACTTTTTAAGTTTGATGTGTTTAATACAAACTTTGTACTTTTTGGATATCCATTTTTTACAACAGATTTTTTCTTACTAGCATTTGGTATGATTGTTAGTGTGGTTTTCATTATTCTATTTACGACTGTTTATGGTAGATTGTTTTGTGGATGGGTTTGTCCTCAGACAATTTTCTTAGAATTTGTTTTTAGAAAAATAGAGTTTTTAATAGAAGGCGATCGTAACAAGCAAATTCGTTTAGATAAACAAGATTGGAACGAAGAAAAAATACTGAAGCGCGGAAGTAAGTGGATTATTTATTACTTTATTTCATTCTTCGTTGTCAATATTTTTATGGCTTATATCGTTGGAGCAGATGCTTTAATCGAAATGATAAAAGATGGTCCTGCAGAACATAGTGGTAAATTTATTGGTGTTTTTATTGTAAGCTGGTTATTTTATTTTGTATTCGCTTGGTTTCGCGAGCAAGCTTGTACACTAGTTTGTCCTTATGGTCGTTTTCAAGGTGTTTTGATTGATAAAAAAACAATTCAAGTCGCTTACGATTACCGCCGAGGAGAAGGAGAAAAAGGTCGTTCAAAATTTAAAAAGAACGAGGATAGAAAAGCAGAAGGTAAAGGAGATTGTATAGATTGCGGACAATGTGTTGCAGTTTGTCCAACTGGAATTGATATCAGAAATGGATCGCAATTAGAATGTGTCAATTGTACAGCTTGTATGGATGCCTGCGACGAGATTATGACGAAAATTGATTTACCTAAGGGGCTTATAAAATATGCTTCTGAAGATAATATAGCCGAAGGAAAACCTTTCCGAATTAATGCAAGATTGATCTCTTTTACTGTTATTTTGGTTGCAATGATTGCAGCGATGGGAGTCTTCATGATGAACAGAAGTGAGGTTGAGGTTAAGTTTTTACAAGTTCCTGGAAAAGATTTTACAGTTGAAGGAAATTATATTACCAATACATTACAATATAATTTAATGAATAAAACAAATCATCCTTATCAATTAACGGTTAAAGTAAAATCTTTCGAAAATGGAAAAACGGAGATTTTGAACGAGCCAGGTCAATTTATCAAAATAGATGAAGGTGAATTGAAACAAGGTTTAATCAAAATTAAAATTCCGAAAAAAGATTTGACATCTTATAAAGTTCCGGTCGATTTAGAAATAAAAGATCAAAACGGAAAATCAATTGATGATTATGTCATCAGTTTTATGGCGCCCTTTTAATATTCAATATATCATTTTTACACAAAAAATCCTTACAAGTTACTTTGTAAGGATTTTTTATTACTTCTCTGTTAAAACATTGTTTTCAAAAGAAACGCCGTTCCAACCATTTTCAATAAATTGTCTTATATTATTATGATCAGTTCCGTTTGGCGTTTCAAGAACTGCATTATAATGTTCTGCAAATAATTTCAACGTGTCTTCTTGTGATAAATTGTTAAGTTGAGCATAAGCCAATACTTTTGCACTTCCTTGATTTTGATCTGCAGCATTTACCTGATTACCATTTGTAAAAGCAGAAGCTGTATAGGTGTAATTATTTTCTATAAATTCAATAACATCTGCAAAATTTGCCTCGTTATTCATTAATTTTTCTAAAATCATAGTACTAAATTTATTCAAAAGTAATAACTTAATTCGAATACAATAAATGTTTAGAAAAGTTAAATTTTATCAAGAGAAAAATGATTAACTATTCTTTAACAAAATATTGTTTTACAAATAGTTAGTTTAGATATTATTAATTTTTAAATAAAATAAATTATGTTTGAAAGAAGGCAATTTAACTACGAAACTTCGAGTATAGCGCTCAGAGAGTTGGCTGAAAAAGGATATCAAGAAGATTTTAATTTGCTTGAAAGCGAATTAATGGATCATCCACATGATTTCAGAATTATTTACATTTATCGTTACGATGGAAATTCAAATCCGGACGATGAATCGACTGTTTACGGAATTGAAAAAATTTCGACTGGAGAGAAAGGAGTTTTAGTTGCCGGAAATTTAGGTTTTGCTCAGAATAATTTAGCAAATGCATTAATTCATCTCGAAATAGAAGGACGTAATACATATCTCAATAATTAAATGCAAAATCAAAATGAATCGTCTACTAATTATTACCATAAAAAAATAAAAGCGTTACCAAACCAACATTTGATAACGCTTTTTTTATGCTTTGTAAATTATGTTATTTCGCTTTTCTACACAAAACTTTGAATGGAATAGAAAATGCACTATTGTATTTAGATTTTAAACGGCGAATATCACGTGAAGCAGATCCTTTTGTAAAATAATCTCCAACTAAAACACGATAATCTGGCTGATAGTACGCAACCTGAGAAGACATATCAGGATAAGAACGATCAAACTCATTTCTTACCTTGTCAGCATCTTTTCTATCTTTTGAGTAATAAATCTGAATTTTAAATCCATTCACCTGTGGCATTCCCGCACAAGGATCATTTGATTTTACAACAACAGGTTTTTTCTCTGTGTTTTTCTTAATAGGAGCAGTATAAGTACATACAGCGTCTTCTTTGGATTTTAAAACAGTATTTATACGATTATCAATTTCCATATTCAATGTACCATTATTAATAATTTGTACAGTATCAATCTTTTCTTGTGCAAAAGCAGAAGCAGAAAAGACGAATAAGAATAAAACGATAAATTTTTTCATAGGATGAATTAATTTGTGCAAATATACTTCTTAACAATTAAGTTATTTAATTTTACGATTACTTTATTTTCTTACTACTAATATTGTTCCAATTTTTATCAAAGAACAAATTTGATTAAGCATTTATTACTCAATTTAAAAATAGATAAAACAAGAGTGATTTTATTAATTATGTTAAATGATTGTACAGAATTCTACTAACTTTAAGACAAATCATTGTAACAATTGAGAATAAGGAAAGTTTATAGAGCTATAATTTTTAACAATTAATTTAGAATTGTTTTAAATTAAGCTCAATGACAAAGTTCAGTATGTAAACTTTATGATTTTATTAAGTATTGAAGCTATTTTTGCTGTTAGTTAAGTGTTCAAATAAAAACTAGTTAAAAGAAACAACGAACTGAGATTATTTTAAGTAAATGAAGGCAAGATTTCTAAAAAGAATACGTTTATGGAGCTGCGCGATTATTATGTCGACGTTCTCTCTAGCAAATGCCCAAGATGCAGGAAAAGGTTACGAGTTATTCGAAGCCAACTGTACTGCATGTCACCAGATTGATGGTAAGTTAATTGGGCCAGAATTACGTAATGTTGAGAAACGCGTACAAGAAGAGGCTGGACTTGGAAAAGAGTGGTTACACGCTTGGATTAAGGACAACAAAGCTTTACGCGCATCTGGAGATGCGTATGCAAACAAAATTTTCGCTGAGTACAATAACACAGAGATGTTAGCATTCCCTAACTTATCTGATGGTGATATTGATAATATCTTAGCATATACTGCCGATCCTGATGGTGGTAAAAAGGCTTTTGATGATGCAAAAGCTGCAAAAAAGAAAGAAGCTGCTGCTGCTAAAGCTGCTGCTGCCGGAAGTGGTGGTGGAGCTGGTACGGGAGTTATCGCAGTAGGATTTGTTGTATTAGCTGCATTATTATTGTGGATTTTGGTTCGCGTTAATGCATTAGTTAAAGCAACAGCAACAGATGATTTAAATGTATCAGATGAAAAAGCTGCTTTCTCTTTCGCTCAATTCTTCCAAAAATACCAAAAAGTTGGTGGAGTTTTAATCGCTGTATTAGCATTCTTCGCATTGTACAATGTGTACTGGGGATTAATGGGAATTGGTGTTGATAAAGGTTACGAGCCAGAACAACCAATCTATTTCTCTCACAAAGTTCACGCAGGTGTACAAGGTATCGATTGTCAATACTGTCACAGCTCTGCTAAATACGGTAAAGTGTCAGGTATTCCTTCACCAAATGTGTGTATGAACTGTCACAAAACAATCAAAGAATACAAAGGAGATTATTTCGAAGAAGAACTAATCACTTCTGGTAAATTTGCTGATGAAGAAGCTGTTAAAAACTTCTATACAGGTGAAATCCAGAAAATGTATAAAGCAATCGGTTGGAATCCAGAAACGAATAAATACGATGGTCCACAAAAACCAATCGAATGGGTTCGCATTCACAATATGCCAGATTTCGTTTTCTTTAGCCACGCACAACACGTTGTAGCTGGAGAGAAAGCAATCAAAAAAGCAATTAAAGACGGTACTATTCCAAATTCTAAAGAATTAAACATTGGTTCAGGAGAACAAGTTTGTTTCGCATGTCACGGACGTGTTGATGAAATGAACGAAGTTAAAATGGCGAATGATTTCACAATGGGATGGTGTATTGAGTGTCACAGAACTACTGAGGTAGATATGGACAACGAGTATAACAAAGAATATTACGCAGAACTACACGAGAAACTGAAAAAACAGTACGGTGACGCAACGAAGATTACAGTTGATGCTATCGGAGGTTTAGAGTGTGGTAAATGTCATTATTAATATAAAAAAGAGAGGAGTATAAATGGCTTCGAAGAAAAATTACTGGAAAAGTTTTGAGGAGTTAACTGACAATACGTTAAACGAAAAGTTAACTACCAATGAATTTGCAGAAGAAATTCCTGTAGACAATTTCTTAGGGAATGATAACGCCATGGAGAACAGTCAAACTTCACGTCGTGACTTTTTGAAGATTTTAGGTTTCAGTACAGCTGCCGTTACTTTAGCAGCTTGTGAAGCTCCAATCGTAAAATCTGTTCCTTATGTAGTTAAACCAGAAAATATTATGCCTGGTGTTCCTACATATTACGCATCTACTGTATTTGATGGGTATGACTATGCTAACGTATTAGTACGTACAAGAGAAGGTCGTCCTATCCGTATAGATGCAAATAAAGGCGCTAATTATTTTGGTTCTACAAATGCTCGTGTTCAAGCATCTGTATTATCATTATACGATTCTGATAAAATAAAATCACCATTAACTAATGATGGTGGTAAGTTCAAAGCAACAACATGGAAAGAACTTGATGCAAGAGTGACTAAAGCTTTAGCATCAGTTGGAGGAAAGAAAGTAGTTATTTTAACTCCATCTTTACCTTCTCCAACAACTAAAAAGTTGATTGCTGAATTTGCAACAAAATATCCTACAACGCAACACGTAGTATTTGATGCTGTTTCTTATTCAAACGCATTAGACGCTGCGCAAGAAGTGTACGGAAAAAGAGAATTACCATTTTACGATCTTAAGAATGCTGAATTAGTTGTTTCTTTCAACGCAGATTTCTTAGGAGATTATAATGGTGGTGGAATGGAAGGTGATTATGGTGTTGCTCGTAAACCAGGAGCAAACATGATGCGTCACATCCAAGTAGAATCTGTTTTATCTTTAACAGGTGCTAATGCAGATACACGTTATCCTTTAAAACCAACTGATACTGAAAAAGTATTGGCTGAAGTTTATAATCAATTAGCAGGTATTAGTAAAGCTACTTCTAAAGAAGCAATTGCTATTGCAACTGAATTAGATGCAAAGAAATCTAAAGCTGTAGTCATGGCTGATGGTTCAAAAGAAGCATTCGCTCTTTCTTATGCGATTAACCAATTATTAGGTTCTGCTGCAATTACTGGTAAAGCTGTATTATTAAAAGAGTCTAACGACGCTACATTCAAACAATTTGTTGCTGAAGCTAAAGCTGGACAAGTTGGTGTTTTATTAAACTTCCAAACAAATCCAATCTATAGTGCTAAAGACACAAAAGATGTTGAAGCTGCTTTCAAAAATATCGGACTTAAAGTTGGTTTAGTAGAAAAATTAGACGAAACTGCATCAGTTATGGACGTTATCGCTCCAGTAACTCACGGTTTAGAGTCTTGGAATGATTTCAACCCATTAACAGGTGTTTATTCATTACAACAACCAACAATCGCACGTATTTTTGATTCTCGTCAATTTCAAGATTCATTAATCGCTTGGTTAACAGGACAAACTAAAGTTGTAGAAGTAGAAGATCCTAATGATCCAATTATGGTGATGGCTGTTTCTGCTACAAGACAAAAAGTTTCTCCATTCTACTTATATGTAAAACAAAACTGGGAAACTGCTATTTTACCTAAGTTAGGTGTAGATTTCAACAAAGCATTATACAATGGTTATAATGAATCAGCTGAAACATCTGCATTTACTGCTAACACAGGTGTTGCTGCTGCCGCTGCTACTAAATTAGCTGCTGGTAAAGCATCACAATGGGAAATTCAATTCTATTCTAAAGCTGGTTTAGGAGATGGTACACAAGCAAACAATCCTTGGTTACAAGAATTACCAGACCCAATTACGCGTAACTCTTGGGATAACTATTTAACAGTTAATCCAAATGATGCTGAAAAATTAGGAATCAAAATTCAAGATAACTACAACGTTACAAACGGAAGAATGCAATTTGACGGTGAGTATGTAAACTTAACTGTTAATGGAGTAGTTTTAGAAAACGTTCCAGTATTCATTCAACCAGGTCAAGCAATCGGAACTGTAGGTTTAGCCTTTGGTTACGGTCGTACAAAAGCTGGTAAAGTTGCAAACAATGTAGGGGTTAACGCTTTCGCATTATACAATGGTAATGTAGGAGCTACTAATGCTAAGATTGAAAAATCTTCTCGTACAGATAAGCACGAATTTGCTAACATGCAACAACAACCAACATTGATGGGACGTTATGAAATTGCAAGAGAAGTTTCTTTAGCAGATTTCATCAACACAGATCGTCAAGAATGGAATCCAGTTGCTAAAATGCCAACTTGGAGAGGAGATTCTCCAGTAGGAGAGGTTGACTTATGGGCTAGTTTTGATCGTTCTACAGGACCTCACTTCAATTTAACAATTGATATGAACTCTTGTACAGGATGTGGAGCGTGTGTGATTGCTTGTCAAGCAGAAAACAACGTACCAACTGTAGGTAAAGAGCAAATGCGTATGTCAAGAGATATGTATTGGTTAAGAATTGACCGTTACTACTCTGATGTAACTTACCAAGATAAAGACGGAAAATTAACTCAAAAAGTCGCTTTAGAATCTGATCCAGATAATGAGCCACAACAATACACACGTTTAATTAAACCAGAGGCTGAAAATCCAGACGTGATTTTCCAACCATTAATGTGTCAACACTGTAACCACGCTCCTTGTGAGACTGTGTGTCCAGTAGGTGCAACATCTCATGGTCGTCAAGGTCAAAACATGATGGCTTATAACCGTTGTGTTGGTACACGTTACTGTGCAAATAACTGTCCTTACAAAGTACGTCGTTTCAACTGGTTTAACTGGGCGAATAATGACAAATACGACTTCCACATGAACAATGATTTAGGTCGTATGGTACTTAACCCAGACGTTGTTGTACGTACAAGAGGTGTAATTGAGAAATGTTCATTCTGTATCCAACAAACTCAAGCTGTAATCTTGAAAGCGAAAAAAGAAAACAGAGTCGTTAAAGACGATGAATTCTTGAATGCTGCTGCTTGTGCTGCTGCTTGTGGAACAGGTGCGATGAAATTTGGTGATATCAATGATGATAAATCAGAAGTAAGAAAAGTATCGAAAGATAAACGTTCTTATGTTTTATTAGAAGAAATTGGTACTAAACCAAATGTTATCTATCAAGTAAAAGTTAGAAACAGAAAAGAACAAGCTTAATTTAATTAGTAAAGAATCAATAAGGTAAACAAATATGTCACATTACGAATCACAGGTAAGAGAACCCCTTATTTTAGGACATAAAACCTACCACGATATCACAGAAGACATTGCACGTCCGATTGAGACGCCAGCAAGTAAACTGTGGTGGATATGTTTCAGTATTGCAATGGTTGCTTTCGTTTTTGGAGTAGGAGCTATTGCATATACAGTAGGAACAGGTATTGGTGTTTGGGGATTGAATAGAACGATTAACTGGGGATGGGATATCACCAACTTCGTTTGGTGGGTAGGTATCGGTCACGCTGGTACATTAATCTCAGCCGTTTTATTATTATTCCGTCAAAAATGGAGAATGTCGGTTAACCGTTCTGCGGAAGCTATGACTATCTTCGCCGTTGTACAGGCAGCGTTATTCCCTGTAATTCACATGGGTCGTCCATGGTTAATGTATTGGGTATTCCCAATTCCTAACCAATTTGGATCTTTATGGCCTAACTTTAACTCACCATTATTATGGGACGTATTTGCGATTTCTACGTATTTCTCTGTATCAACAGTTTTCTGGTTGATGGGATTAATTCCTGACTTCGCTATGGTACGTGACCGTGCAACAAAACCATTCGCTAAAAAAATCTACGGAATTTTAGCTTTCGGATGGGGTGGTGGAGCTAAACACTGGCAACGTTTCGAAGAATTATCTTTGGTATTAGCTGGTTTATGTACACCGTTAGTATTCTCGGTACACACAATTGTATCTTTCGATTTCGCGACATCTGTTATTAAAGGATGGCACTCGACAGTATATCCTCCATATTTCGTTGCCGGAGCAATTTTCTCTGGTTTCGCAATGGTACAAACATTATTAAGTGTAATGCGTAAAGTTTTACATTACGAAGATTATATTACTCGTAAACACATCGAGTATATGAATATCGTAATCGTTGTAACTGGTGGTATGGTAGCAGTAGCTTACTTAACAGAGTTATGGATTGCATGGTATTCTGGATCTCGTTATGAAGATTTTACATACTTCTCTCCAGGTGCTGCAACAGGACCTTATTGGTGGGCATTCTGGGCGTTAATTATCTGTAACGTTTTAGTACCAGGATTACTATGGATTCGTCCAATCAGAAGAAACTTCTTCTGGACTTTTGTTATCTCTATCGTAGTTAACATTGGTATGTGGTTTGAGCGTTTTGATATTATCGTTATCAACTTATCTCGCGATTACTTACCATCGAGCTGGACAATGTTTATGCCTTCATGGGTAGACGTAGGTATCTTCTTAGGTACTATGGGATTCTTCTCTGTGTTATACTT
This sequence comes from Empedobacter sedimenti, assembly GCF_030005555.1. Taxonomy (GTDB): domain Bacteria; phylum Bacteroidota; class Bacteroidia; order Flavobacteriales; family Weeksellaceae; genus Empedobacter; species Empedobacter sedimenti. Next base: position 103,816 of record NZ_JASCQG010000007.1, read on the forward strand.
ATTGTACGCACGTACATTCCCAGTAATTTCACAGTCTGAATTAAAAACTATTTTGAAATCATCAGGCGAAAGCTATAAAAAACATCATACTGAAGATGAGCATCACGAACACTAAAATCGTTTATGGTCTTTACGGAGACGACGATGATTTATTAAAAGCAGTAAAATCTATTCGTAAACAAGGTATTACAATAGATGAAGTATATACACCCTTCCCTGTACACGGATTAGATAAAGCATTAGGATTAAAGAAAACTCGTATTTCTGACCTAGCATTCTTTTACGGTGCATTTGGTACAACATTAGCATCATTGATGACATGGTTTATTATGAACCATGACTGGGCTCAGGATATTGGTGGTAAACCATCTTTCTCTTGGGGGCAAAATATGCCAGCTTTCGTTCCTATTATGTTCGAGTTGACAGTATTTTGTGCAGCGCACTTTATGACATTAACTTACTTAGTACGTAACAAAATGTATCCTGGTGCAAAAGCTAAAAACCCAGATCCTCGTACAACAGATGATAAATTCTTAATTGAAATTAAAACATCTGATGTAGAGAAAATCAAAAATGTATTTGTAGAAACTGGTGCTGAAGAAGTAACTGTAAAAGGTGATGTTGTAGTAGAACCAAGTGTTAACAATTTAGTACAAGAAGCATAATGAAAAAGATCGCACTATTTATAGGATTAGGAAGTATTTTAATTACTTCTTGTTCTGATAAGAAACGTCATCCAAGTATCGTTTATATGCCAGATATGTATTATCCGACAGCTTACGATCCTTATGAAAAGGCTACTTTTGGTTATCCTCATGACGAAGAAAACTCTGAAGTTCCAGTAATGAGTAAAAATCATAATATGTCTGCATTAGAATCTGTAGAAGGAGCTGTTGCAAGAACGGATGGTGATATTTTACCTTGGACTTTCAAAAATAATAACGCTGGTTACGCACAAGCAAAAGCTGTAACTACTTCTCCTCTTAACGCAGCTAATAAAGCGGCAGATTTAGAAAGAGGTAAAGTAATGTATGGTCAAAACTGTGCCGTTTGTCACGGAGACGCTGGTGATGGACAAGGATCTATTGTAAAATCTAAAGCTTATTCTGGTGTTCCAAATTATAGCGAAAGAGATGTTACTGTAGGATCAGTTTATCATGTAATTATGTATGGAAAAAATGCGATGGGTTCTTACGCATCTCAATTGACTCCTGCAGACCGTTGGAGAGTTGCTGAATATGTAATGAGTTTGAAAGGTGGTTCAACAGCTGCTGCTACTCCTGCTCCTGCTGGAGAGGTTACAGCTGAAGCTAAACCTGCAACTGAAGAAAAAGCAACTAATAAATAATAAAATAAGTTAATTATTATGCAATATACATTTTCCCCAAGATTAAAAAATGCATCGCTTATCCTTGCTGTGATAGGTGTTGTACTTTACGGGATAGGATTTTTCTTACATCAACAAGATGTTGCTAATTCAACTGAATATATTAACGGTTTGATTGAAGCTCATCCAACACAATTTTTTGGAGAGTACATTTCAGATTCTTATGCATCTATGAATACAGATCATGCTGGACACATGGAGCATTTGACAAATTTATTGAAAAACAGACCTTGGGCTGCTTTCTATGTACCAGCTTATTTAGCATTTGGTATTGCGGCTTCTGCGCTATTTTTCTTATGTATTCAATTCGTAGCAAACGCTGGTTGGTCTATGGTAGTATCTCGTGTTATGGAGGCTATCGCATCATTTTTACCAGTTGGTTCTGCTCTTGTTGGTATCATCGTTTTAGGATCTTATTTTCACATGAATCACTTATTCCACTGGATGGATGCTAGTTTGATTGATACAAAAAGTGCTAATTATGATATTTACATGGCAAACAAAGCTCAACTTTGGTTAAGCCCTAACTTCTGGTTAGTACGTTGTGTTATTTACTTAGTAGTATTATCTTTAATGTTACCTGTAATTAAAAACGCAACACGTAAATTAGACGAGACAAACGGAGATTTAAAAGTATATGCTCAATTATACAAAAAATCTGTAATCTACTTAGTAATTTTTGCATTATGTTCTGCAGCATTTGCTTGGGATTTCGTGATGTCTTTAGATCCACACTGGTTCTCTTCATTATTTATGTGGTACGGAATGGTTTCATACTTAGTTTCTGCGGTTTCTATTATGGCAATTATTTCTATCTACTTAAAAAGAAAGAACGCTTTACCGTTATTTAATGATAACCACTTACATGATTTAACAAAATACATGTTCGGTTTCTCATTATTATGGTCTTACTTATGGTTCTGTCAATTCATGTTACAATGGTATGCTAACATTCCTGAGGAAGCTCAATACTTCCAACAACGTATGGCACAATACCCATTATATTTCTGGATGTTAGTGATCAATTTAGTAGCTCCATTCTTGATTTTAATTTCATCAAGTATGAAACGTCGTTACCAAATCGTTTTCGTGATGGGATTCGTTATCATTTTTGGACACTATTGGGATTTCTACAACCAAATTATGCCAGCAGCTGTAGGTCCATTCCACAACTTTGGTTTAATGGAAATTGGAGCATTAGTTGGAATCGGAGGAATCTTTACATTCGTAGTTATGAATGCAGTTTCTAAATTAAACTTAGAAGCAAAAGGTCACCCTTACTTCCACGAATCAAAAATTTATGAATATCCTTTCTAATCAGAAAGATGATTATAAAACTAAAAAGCTCGATACATTTGTATCGAGCTTTTTTTATTTTCAGAGTTATAGTACTATTCTATTGTTCGTCTTTTAATTTCTAATTGAATTAAAAAGTGATCAACTTCATCATCTGTACCTAGATTTCCAACTACATATACGCCTTTATCTCCGTTTATGTTATTCACTATTCCGTATACAGAAGATTCGTCATCAGGATTAGAATCACCTTCGTAGCGGTAGATATAAGTAATATCAAAATTAGTAGAATCTTGCTTTATTTGATCTTTCTCAATGTTGTAATCAATTGTGTAACCTAATTCTTTTAATTCAGCCAGAGCTAGAGAAGCTGATTTGTATCGATACTGTATTTTTTCTTTCATAATGTAGAGTTTGTAGTTGTAAAACCTCAAATATTATTCCAATAAGTTTATTAAATACTTAATTAATTTCTTTTTGGTAAGGTTATTGTCTTAGTAAGTATAAGAAATGATGAAAGATATGAAAACAGTATTTAGAAAATTTAATTTGGTTTTGGTATTTGGTTTAGCTGCTTTATTTTTAGTTTCATGTGATGGTACGACAACAATTTATGGAATAGAGCATAGTAACCATAAGAAAGGTAAATATAAAAAGTATCCGAAATATGATGTACGATACGAAGATCATAGAAGTTTACCTCCAGGACAACATAAGAAAATACACGGTGATAAATCAGCCAAAAAATATGCTCCAGGACAACAAAACAAATATTATAAAAAAGGAAAAAAACATCATTAATATGATGACGAATAAAAAAGGATTGAACATTGTTCAATCCTTTTTCTTTAATATCTAAAAATGCAATTATTCAACTACCTCCATTTCTACATTCAGAACGCCTGAATTGATAGAACCTATAGATGAAAATGCTGCTTTACTTAAATCCAATAATCTTGCTTTGGTATGTGGACCTCTGTCATTTATTTTTACAACAACAGATTTACCATTTTTTGTGTTAGTTACCTTTACTTTAGTTCCGAAAGGTAAAGTTTTGTGTGCTGCAGTAAAGTTATCTTTGTTATACAATTCTCCGCTTGAAGTTTTTTGTCCTTGAAATTTATCTGCATACCATGAGACAATTCCACTTATTTTTTTTCCTGCTTTTTCTACTATCTCAGCTACCGAAGAATTATCTATCTTCTTTATTTCATTTACTTTATCAACAAATTTAGCGCTAATCAATTTCTTAGCATATGTTGAAACAGGTAATGGTAGTGGACTTTCTTTAGAAAAGCTTGATTTTCCATTTGCTTTAGCCATTGGAAGAATCATCAGTACTACTAATAATGTTAAAAACTTTTTTGTCATATATAGCTTTTTCTGAATCTTTATCTAAAATACTACATAATAGAGTTTGTTTACAATTAGATAATATTTCTTGATGATTTAGGCTACACGAAGAAGGTATAATCCTTTATAAGTAGACGATTTATGATTGTTTGTTAAAGCAAAGTTAAAAAATATTCAACTTATTAAATTTTTTAAGAATATTTGACAAAAAACATATAAAAACTTAATATACAATTAGTTATGAAATATTGAAATTATTGCTAAATTATATTACTCGATTAAGATGTTGATTTAGGATATTTTTTAATCCAGTATAATGCATTATTTGTTGCAATATTTGTTGGATATGTTCTTGAGGTAACTCAGGATTTTTAGTTTCATTCATTAAGTTTCCAATCATATTGTCAATGTAAATAATCTTAAATCTTAATAGCACATCAAACAAATCTTTGTGAACAAACTCTTCTTTTTTCTTGATATTGATACCTTGTTTAATGGTCCAGTTTTCACTTAAACTATGTTTTTCCAACATCATTTCTGATGCTAAATTGATCATTTCTGGATTAGTTAAACGTGAAAAATAGATACCAGTTCGTAATTCATCATTCTCTAGTCCAATTTTTACATCGTCTAAAATAGATTGATACAAAGGATTTGAAAGCACTAATTCGTTTTCGTCAAATTGAGTAACTATTTCCTGTATTACCGTAGTTTTATATAGCTCGTTGTTTTCGTTCTTTAAATCTACCTCTAAATCACCATATTGTAGAATAAGTTTAATGATTTCTGATTCGACAGTTTGCTGAACATTAACCACTTCTTTATTTGATGGAACAACAGAAATTATAGGCTGCTTAGTTCTAGCTTTATCAGTAATATGAGTAGAGCTTTCAGAATTTTTATCTCCAGATTTTTGTATTTGAGCTAATTCTTTGAATAAAACCTCTTCACGAATTTGTAATAATTTTGAAGTTTCTGCTATATAAACTTCTTGTTTGATAATATTCGGAATCAACGAAATTGATTTGACAATCTCTCTAATCAATTCAGCTTTTTTGATCGGATCATTCTGCGCATCTTCCAGCAAAACATTTACCTTGAAACGGATAAAATCGCTCGCATTTTCTTTGATATATGCTTCAATTTCGCTTGTAGAATGATTTCTTGCAAAAGAATCAGGATCTTCGCCTTCTGGTAACAAAAGAACTTTGATATTCATTTCTTGCTCCAAAATCATATCAATTCCACGGAAAGAAGCTTTGATACCAGCATTGTCACCATCATACATTACAGTAATGTTAGGTGTCATTTGCTTAATCATTCGGATTTGTTCATTAGTAAGTGCTGTTCCAGAACTCGCTACTACATTTTCAATTCCTGCTTGATGCAATGATAAAACATCTGTATAACCTTCTACCAAATAGCATTCATCCGCTTTTCTGATACTTTGTTTGGCTTGATAAAATCCGTAAAGTGTTTTACTTTTATGGTAGATTTTATTTTCGGGAGAGTTAAGATATTTTGCAGCTTTGATATCATTTCTTAAAATACGACCACCAAAACCTAGTGTACGCCCCGAAAAACTATAGATAGGAAACATGACACGCTCTCTAAACTTGTCAAATTTCTTGTTATCTTCTTTGAAAGAAACTAATCCAGATTCTTCTAATAATTCTTTCGAATATCCTTGTTTGATTGCATATTCGGCAAAAGCATCCCATTGTTTGGGAGAATAACCAAGCTCAAATTTATCAATGGTTTCTTTTGTAAAGCCACGCTCGCGGAAATAACTTAGTCCAATTAAGTTTCCTTCTTCAGAATTATGTAATTGGTTGACAAAGAATTTTTTTGCAAACTCGGTTAAAGTAAACAGACTTTCGCGGTCTTTTTCTTCTTGTTTTTGTTCTACCGAAAATTCTTCATCTTCTTCAATCTCTATATTATAACGTTTCGCTAACCATCGCAAAGCTTCTGGATAAGAGAATTGTTCAACTTCCATCAAAAAAGAAACAACATTTCCTCCACGTCCTGAAGAAAAATCTTTCCAAATTTGTTTTGCAGGTGATACGACGAACGAAGGAGTTTTTTCGTTACCAAATGGAGACAAACCTTTTAAACTAGATCCGGCACGTTTTAGATTTACAAAATCACCTACAACTTCTTCTACACGAGCTGTTTCAAAAATTATATCTATTGTTCTTTGAGAAATCAAACTGAATTATTTTATAAGAGAATTAAAATCAAAAATTATTTATTCAAAATTAAAACAAATTCTTAACATCATTCATTTATCTATTTATAATTATACCATTTTAGATAAATTGTTAAAATTGGTACGGTATTCGTATATTAAGAAGAAACTTGAAAAATATTTAAATGAAAACAGCTTTTTTAAAAATTACATTCGTAGCAGTGATGGCAACAGGATTTTTATCTTCTTGTTCTACAATTGCAAATCCTATTACAAATAATCAAGCTTCTAACGAAGGGATTTTAGGAAAATGGGAGTTAGATTATATCATGACTCAGGATGGAAAAAGTTTAGCTGAAGCTTATCCAATGGGAGCACCATATTTGAATTTTGTATCAAATAAAATGCTGAATGCTTCTGATGGATGTAACACGTTAAATGGTGGTGTAACAGTAGAGGGAAATCAAATTACATTTGGTAATATGATGTCTACTATGAAAGCATGTAATGGTGTACAAGATGCTAATTTTAGTAAAAAATTACAAGGTATTTTGAAATATGATATTCAAGATAATACGTTAACTTTAATCCAAGGTGATATTGCAATTATGCGATTCAAACGACCTGGTACTTTAGCTGGAACTTGGGAATTAGAAGAGTTTATAGGTAAAGATAGAAGTGCAAAATCTTTAAATGATCGTTTTCCTAATCAAAAACCAACTGTAACATTCCAAAATAATCAAGTTTCTGGAAATGATGGTTGTAATAATATGACTGGAGGTTATTTAGCAATTGGTAATTCGTTGACCGTAAAAAATATCGCAACTACACGTATGGCTTGTCAAGGAGTAGATTCTGATGCATTTGGAGAGCGTTTTAACAATGTAAATAAATACGAAATCCAAAATGGTAAGTTAGTATTGTATGCTAATGATGTAAAAACAATGGTTTTCAAAAAGAAATAATTGATTTTTAATCAATAAACCTAAAAGCTGTCATTTATTGACAGCTTTTTTCTTTTTATATTTGTACACTTTAATAAAAGTTGAAATTATGAAATTTCCACAAACACATAAATTAAAAGAAGTTGCAGCAATTATTGATGCAAAATTTATTGGTGACGAAAATTATCCTGTAGAAGGAATTAATGAAATTCATCGTGTAGAAGCTGGTGATATCGTATTTGTCGATCATCCAAAATATTATGATAAAGCGTTAGAGTCTAATGCAACAATCATATTAATTAACAAAGAAGTAGATTGTCCTGAAGGAAAAGCTTTATTAATTTCTGATGATCCATTTCGCGATTTCGTGAAAATTGGTCAACATTTTATGGCTTTTGAACCTGCTACAAAACAAATTTCTGATACAGCAGAAATAGGCGAAGGAACAATTATTCAGCCAGGAGCTTTTATCGGGAATCATGTAACAATCGGTAAAAATTGTGTGATTCACTCTAATGTATCAATTAATGATTATGCAATTATTGGTGATAACGTAATTATCCGTTCAGGAACAGTTTTAGGAGCAGACGCTTTTTATTATAAAAATCGCCCAACGGGATTTGATCGTTTAAAATCTGTAGGAAATGTTATCATCGAAGATAATGTAGAAATAGGAGCGAACTGTACGATAGATAGAGGAGTTTCGGCATCTACAATTATTGGAGCAGGAACAATTATGGATAATTTAATTCAGATTGGTCACGATACAATTATTGGTAAAAAATGTTTGATCGCTTCTCAAGTTGGTATTGCAGGTTGTGTAAATGTTGAAGACGAAGTGTCTATTTGGGGACAAGTTGGGATAACAAGTGGTGTAACAATTGGTACAAAAGCTGTTTTATTAGCACAATGTGGTGTAAGTAAATCTTTAGAAGGAGGAAAAACTTACTTTGGGACACCAGCAGAAGAAGCACGTGGACTATATAAAAAGATTGCCGCGACAGAAATAATGGTAAGAGATTATCGAAAAAAATAAAATTAAAATTGAAGCCGACAACTAAGTCGGCTTTTTTTATGATAAATATCTTATAGCTAATAGACCAGTTTCAATAAATGCTTAGCGTATTTTTTACATCGAATATTTTTTAAAATCCAAAAGTCCTTTTATATTTGTGTAAATTAAAAATCACAATGTCTGTATTAGTAAACAAAGATTCAAAAATAATCGTTCAAGGATTCACTGGGAAAGAAGGAACTTTTCACGCTGAACAAATGATTGAATATGGAACAAACGTAGTAGGAGGTGTAACTCCAGGTAAAGGTGGGCAAACTCACTTAGGTTTACCAATCTTCAACACTGTAAAAGATGCTGTTGATCAAGCTGGAGCTGACGTTTCTATTATTTTCGTTCCACCAGCATTCGCTGCTGACGCTGTAATGGAAGCTGCAGAAGCAGGTATCAAAGTAATTATTTGTATTACAGAAGGTATTCCTGTAGAAGATATGGTTAAAGTACAAGCTTATGTTGATCAAAGAGATGTAACATTAATCGGACCTAACTGTCCAGGTGTTATCACTTCTGAAGAAGCTAAAGTTGGTATTATGCCAGGTTTCATTTTCAAAAAAGGTAAAGTTGGTATCGTTTCTAAATCAGGAACTTTAACTTACGAAGCTGCTGACCAAGTTGTAAAAGCTGGTTACGGAATTTCTACAGCAATCGGAATTGGTGGAGATCCAATTATTGGAACTACAACAAAAGAAGCTGTTGAATTATTTATGAATGACCCAGAAACTGAGTGTATCGTTATGATTGGTGAAATTGGTGGACAATTAGAAGCTGAGGCTGCTCGTTGGATTAAAGCGAATGGAACTAAACCAGTTGTAGGATTTATCGCAGGTCAAACTGCACCAAAAGGTCGTACAATGGGACACGCTGGAGCTATCGTAGGTGGAGCTGATGATACAGCACAAGCTAAAATGGCAATTATGGAAGAATGTGGAATCCACGTTGTTGCATCTCCTGCTGATATCGGAGCTACAGTTGCAAAAGTTTTAGGATAAGAATATTCTTAATCAAAATAGTAAAGGAACTCAATTTGAGTTCCTTTTTTTTGTCTTAATATTTTTCGTCATTTAAGAATGAGTATCTTCGAAAAAAAATAGATCTAAGATTCCTCGACAAGCTCGGAATGACAGTAATGTCAAGCTGAATTTATTTCAGCTTCGCATATAATACCTACAAAAACTCATCCTCGTCATCAAAATCTTCGTCGAAATCATCATCAGGTGAATAATCTTCCACAAAAACTTTAAATAATCTTGGACATAATATTTGAAGATTTGTCAAGTTTTCGTCATCCCAATCAAATTCTGGTTTTGCAGCACTTTCAGTAAAAAAGTTGAAACATTCTTTGTCTACAAAATCAATAATATTATGTTCAAATTTACTGTTAAACACGATATTCGCAATTAAATGAAAACTATCAAATTCGTACAAATCATCTTCGTTAAAACCTTCTTCAAAATAATCGGCTAAATCATCAGGATTTACAATTGCTTTTTCAAATAAATCTTTTCCTTGCGAAATAATCCAGTTTTTGAAATAGAAAAAATGATCCGTATTAGTATCATCGTTCATAATACACGCCGCGCACCATACTTCTGGTGTATGCAAAGCAAATAAATAATATTCAAGGCGAAGTTGAAAACCAATAATATCTTCGGCTACCAAATTCTCTAATTCATGAGAAAGATGTATTTCTTGGTCTTGTAAATTGTTTGAATCTTGTAAAGAGTTTTCTATAATTTGCCAAAACAAATCTTCCTCAAGCATTTTAGAAATCTGCTGCGTCGGAATAGTTGAAGAATTTAATAAATCATCGAAAAAGTCCATATTTCTACTTTTTTTGGTTTATTCAGAGTTGGTTTTGATTCAAATTGTACATTTTATTTTTTCTAACGATTTAAATTTTAAATTGTTAATCAAAATTTGTAATTAAATGAATCTTTCTTTAATTTATGAAAAATGTCATAAAAAACCAACCTTTTTCTGAATGATGTGTGATTTTTAGGTTAAATAATTGATTATGTTCAAACTAAAAAAGTCTAATTCGGAATGGAATTAGACTTATAATATTTCTATTTGTTGTAATAATTCCAAACAGCTTTTGTAATATCAGCAATTACTTTTTCCGTTTCAGTTCTTTCTTCTGTTATATTTTTCAAATAAATTGATAAAATAATTGGTTTATTATTAATTGGTTTAATGATTCCAATATCATTCAATGCAACTCTTAGATTTTGGTTATTTGTATCACTAATTCCTGTTCTGTGAGCCAATTCTGTGTTTGTGGGCAAACCTGCTTTCATCCAAGTTAAACCTCTGGATGTTTCGACCATTAGTTTGTATAAATAAGCTGTAGAATTCTTTTTAAGAACTTTATTTGTGTAAAATTTCTCAAGTAATTTTGTAGTAGCATTTGCAGAAGTTGTATTGAGATATAAATTATCCCAAGTTTGCATTTCTTGCTCGTTTACTTTTATAACAAAATCTTTAATCTCTTGTTTTTTAATGAAATTTTGAACAGTTTTAGTTCCACCAATAATCTTTAAAAGTATATCACATCCATTGTTATCGCTGTGAGAAACTGTATATCTTAAAAGTTGGTCAAGTGTTAGATACATATTTCCTTTTGGGTAATCTTCAAGAATTGGGCTCCAAGTATTAGGTAATAAATCTTCTTTTTTGATAAAAAATTGTTGATTAAGTTGTAATTTATTTTGATCAACTTCATGTAAAACAGTCAATGCAATATGAAATTTAAACACACTCATCATTGGCATCATTTGATTTCCGTTGATACTTAAGGTGTCTTTATTTTCAAGATTTTTTAATGAAATACCAGCTGTAAGATTTTTTGAAGAAATAATTTGATTGATTTCTGTTCTTAACCTTTCAATGGATTGAGCATTTAAACAGTAACCTGAAAGTATGAATAGGAAAGAAAAAATCAGTTTGTTCATAGTTGTGATTAATATTTCGACCAAATTAGTTAATTATTTGATTTTGTTCAAACTAAAAAAAGTCTAATTCGGAATGGAATTAGACTTTTTGATATTTGTTATTTTAAATATTTATTCAATAATATGCGGAACAAATCGACTTTTATCAGTTGTAATAAATTGGTCACTTTCGCGGAACGTAATTCCACACGATTCTTGTCCAATAATCCAACTTCCGATAATAGTATAACCCGTTTCTTCGTGATGTAAATTAGCTAAAGCTTGGTAAATAAAACCTTCTTCGCCATATTCTCCAGAAGTTTGCTCCGAAATAGTTCCGTTTTTTACAACTTCTACATTTGCTCCTTCACGCGATAACAATGGTTTTTTGACATAATTTTTCATCTCATTCGGCGAATCTGCATAAGCTTCTAACAACAACGGATGATTTGGATATAATTCCCACAAAATAGGCAAAATAGCTTTGTTTGAAAGAATCATTTTCCAAGCTGGTTCTATCCAATTTGCGTTGATTTCATCATTTTTGATGTTGTATGCAAACAATTCGTTCATCATCCATTCCCACGGATAAAGCTTGAAAATATCTGTAATTGGTTCTTCTTCTAAATCAACAAAATTGACATTATTCCAACCGATTTCGTCAACATAAATTAATTTGGTATTAATTCCAGCTTGTATTGCACAATCTCTGATATATTCGATATTCGTCAAATCTTCTAACGATTCTCTCACACAAGAAAAATGCAAGGTTTCACCTTTCAAATAAGGTTTTAACATTTTCCATGTTTCAATTAATTTATCATGAACAGAATTGAATTGATCTTTCGTTTCTCCAAAATAATTTTCCATCCAAAGCCATTGTACAACACCACATTCGAACAACGATGTTGGCGTATCAGCATTGAATTCTAACATTTTCAATTGATCATTATCATAAGCAAAATCAAAACGTCCATAAATGCTTGGCGCATCATTTTCCCATGTATTAATCAAATAAGGTTGAATAAATTTTGGAATTTTAAATTCGTTCAAACGGTTATTTTGAATTACATGTTCGACAGCATTCAAGCACATTTCCCACAATTCGTTTGTCGCTTCAAAGATTTTATCCGCTTCTTTTTCCGAAATCGAATAATAATAATCTTCTACCCAATAAGTTTGTTTATTTTCGTCTGTATGATATCCAAAGCCGATATTTTCTAACCTTTCTTGCCAGTTTTCGTCTGCTTTTATTCTTTTTAATTGCATAAAATTAGTTTAAGATGAAACTGAACGAGAAGAAGCAGATTTTCCGAATCCACCACGAACAGTTTGACTTTTATACGCTTGCGCTTTTGCCGCGTTTGTTCCGACATTAGATTGTTGATGCAAACCTTGACTTGCATAGCCCATTCCACCACCAGTTAAGCTACGAAAAGCCATAAACCAAAGCAACGAACTTCCCATTCCCCCGTGATGCGAACCACCCGAATGCGACGAATAATTTGACGTAACATCTGTGTAAGGCGCAGTAGAATCTGCACGCATATATACCTTTTGCGCATTGTTCGTAATAGGCGCTTCTTCACGATTCATACATGAACTAAGAACCGAAGAAATTAACACTAAAGTCACGACTTTACTTGCTCTTTTTTCTCTTTTATTCATGATAGTTTATTGAATGGTTACGTAAATAGGAATTTTTGTAGAATCGGTAGGTGTATATTGTTTGTGCGTAATCAACGTATCTACTTTTTCTGCAATCATCAAATCGTTTGACCAAATTTTTTGTTTGGTAATATGTAAAACAGAATCGCCTTTTGTTTCGGTTGTTAAAACAACTTCGCGAGCAGATTTTTTATCAATTTGTTCTAAATTCTGATTTTCGTTTTGATTAGATTGACACGCAAAAAAAGTTGTCAATGGTAGTGTAATTAAAAGTATTTTTTTCATGTTTCTTAGACTTCTAACAAAGTTACATTATTTCACAAAAAAAAGCACAATCCAGAAATTCTGAATTATGCTTTAAAAAAATATAGTTTTATTATTTATTATTCTAATGATTCAAAACTAATAATTCATCTTTTTTCATAGAACCTGTTTGTTTCAATCTTGTGTGCCAAGAGAACGCTTCTTCTAAGATATGTGGTGTTTGACCACCTCTTTCTGCACAAGCTCTTTCGAAGTAAGATAATAATTCTGCTTTATAATCTGGATGAACACAGTTGTTGATGATTTCGATGGCTCTTTCGCGTGGCGCTAAACCTCTCAAATCAGCTAAACCTTGCTCAGTTACAATAATATCTACATCATGTTCTGTATGATCTGTGTGAGAAACCATAGGAACGATAGAAGAAATATTACCACCTTTTGCGATAGAAGCTGTAACGAAGATTGAGATAAATGCATTACGAGCAAAATCTCCAGAACCTCCAATACCGTTCATCATGTGCGTACCAGAAACGTGAGTTGAGTTTACGTTTCCATAAATATCACACTCTAAAGATGTATTGATTCCGATAATTCCTAAACGACGAATAACTTCGGCAGAGTTAGAAATAGATTGCGGACGTAAAAGGATTTTACCTTTATAACTTTCGATATTTCCGATTACACGATCATAACATTCTTGTGAAACTGTCATAGAAGATGCCGAAGCAAATTTCATTTTTCCAGAATCGATTAAGTCAAATGTAGAATCTTGTAAAACTTCTGAATACATCACTAAATCTTCGAAATCAGAATGCTCTAAACCACCTAAAACTGCGTTAGCAACTTTACCAATACCACATTGTAATGGCATTAATGATTTTGTAAGACGACCTTCTTCAACTTCGTTTTCGAAGAATTTTACAATGTTTTGAGCAATTGCAGCAGTCGCTTCATCTGCTGGTTGAATGTCTCCAGGAGCATCTTGAATGTCGTGAAAAACAATTCCAACAATTTTAGAAGGATCTACTTTTATTGTTTCTGTTCCAACTTTTGTATCACAAGCAGTGATGTTAATTGGGGTACGTTTTCCGTATTCTTCTACACTATAAATATCGTGTATACCTTTGATATTTGTAGGAATAGACGTGTTAATCTCGATGATTAATTTGTCTGCACTTGCAGCAATTTCTGCATTATTCCCAATAGAAGTAGTAGGTACTAAAGAACCATCTTCTAAAATTTCAGCAACTTCTAAAACACCTAAATTAATTTTAAATTGTCCATCTAAAATATGTTCAGCTGTTTCTCCTAAATGCTGATCTATAAATAATACATTTCCTGCATTAATATTTTTTCGCATTACAGTGTCAACCTGGAATGGTAAACGTTTTTTTAATGCTCCGCTTTCTACTAAAGCAGCATCCGTTCCATGTCCTAATGAAGCACCGGTAACTAAAGTGATTTTTAAATTTTCAGATTTGGCACGCTCCGCAACAGCTTTTAATACAACTTTTGTATCGCCTCCTCTTGTAAAACCACTAGAACCTACAGTCATTCCATCTTCAAAAAAGAGAGCAGATTCCTCTGCTGTCATCACTTTTGACTGTAAGGCAGTTAATTTTATTCTTTCCAACATAATGCAACTTATTTTCTAAATACTTTCAATAATTGTTCCTTCTAATTAGAGGGAATTACAAATTTTGTAATATTTAATAAATTGTTAATATTAAAAAAAGACAAATATTTATTAATTAAAGACACTTTTATTTGTGTACATAATACAATATATCAAATTAATTGTTATATTAGTTCGCAGATTAAAGAAACTATGAATATACACATTGATAATAATTTTGACACAAGATATTATTTAACCGAGATAGATAAAACGCCAACCTCAATCTTTTGTTACCATAAAGAAATCTCGGAAGCGTACGTGGTTGAACATAAACATAACAAAGCACAATTTTTGTATTGCGAAGGAGGTATTGTTTATGTTAAGATAGGAAAAGATACATTTTATTTGCCTGCAAGACATTATATGTGGATTCCACCACACACAGAGCATAGTATACACCCCAATACACCAGATGTAATTATGCGTAACTTGTATTTTCCTATAAATGAGGGCGATCATGCATTTTATAAAAAGGTAGGTATTTATCCAGCAGACGGATTATTATTAGAGCTTTTATTGTTCTCAAACCAATGGAAAGGAGATATAGTTCCAGAAAACAGAAGCGAGTATATTATAGCACAAGCTTTTAAAGAAATTTTACCTAAAGTTAGCAAAACAAGTTTGCGATTAGCGTTACCTTTACCACACGACGAACGCTTAAAAAAAATAGTTCAGTTTTTAGACGATAATATGGATAGCTCAATTACAATGAAAAAAATAACTGCAGAGTTTGGTTTTTCTGAGCGATCATTATCAAGATTATTTCAAAAAGATTTAGCCATGACATTTGTTCAATATTTTACCATTTTGAGAATGTTACGTGCTTTACAACTATTAATTGACGGAAGCTATTCTATCAGCGAAATTTCAAATATGGTAGGTTACAATAGTTTACCAACTTTTAGTAATACTTTTCAGAAAGTAATTGGTGTTCGACCAACAGATTATTCAAAAAAGAAAGATATTTTATAAAGTATGAAAATATATCAAGTTAGTGGATTAGGTGCAAATGCAAATGCTTTTAGAAATCTACGCTTGGAAGATGGATTTGAGCAAGTATATATTCCTTGGTTAAGTCCAGAAAAAAATGAAACACTGGCACACTACACAGAACGGATGCTAGAAAATATTAATCCCACAGAAGATTTTCTTTTGATGGGATTATCTTTTGGAGGAATAATTGTGCAAGAAATGAATCGATTTATAGATCCAAAACATACGATTCTAGTTTCTACAGTCAAAAATCGTACAGAAATTCCGAAGCTTTTTCGATTTTCTTCTCAAACAAATGCTCATAAAATAATTCCGATGAGTTTTCTTACCACAGATCGCACATTTTCGTATATGATGATGCGAAAATTGTATTATACCAATCGAGAGAAAGATAATATTGATGATATATTTGAGTTTAAAGACGCTGAGTATTTACGATGGTCTATTCATAAAATAGTAAATTGGGATCACTCTTTGGCATATAGAGAAGGGAATTTAACTCATATTCATGGTACAAAAGATATTGTTTTCCCAATAGAAAATATAAAAGATGCTATACAAATAGAAGGCGGAACGCATATTATGATTATGCAAAAGCCTAAATTAGTAAGTGAGGAAATCAATAAAGTGTTGCGTACGCTTTAATAAGGTTTGTTATAAAAACGATGACTCTTTTTTATCGCCCATCTTTCCTTGAATTTTATCCATTTTAACTGAAATAGTTTACGCATTAATTTATCTGTATAACGCATAATAAAAACATGATAAACAGTATTCAATACTTGGAAAAATTCGTTTGGAAAAGCACGCAAAGACATGGAAAATCCTGGTTGTAAATAACTATTATAGTGCCAATAACCACGTGGAATAAATAATGCATCTCCATGATTCATGACAAAATCAAAACCTTTTGCATGTTTCAAAGCAGGAAATTTTTCGTAATTAGGATTGTCATAATCAATTTCGTAAATCGTATGCACCGAAAGCGGAACTTTGTATAAAGCTTTGGATTGATCTGGTGCGAATAACAAAATTCGTTTATCGCCTTCAAATTGAAAGTGAATAAAATCTGTCATATCAACATCATAATGCATCAAAACTTTTGCTTCACTTCCTCCAAAAAATAGGGTTGGTAAACGTTCAAAATACTTTAATCCTAAATCTGGGAAAGTAAAATTTTTCAATAATTCTGGAATTTTATCTTTGATAATAAAGAAAAAAATTCTCAAATCTGAAGGTTCTTTTTTAATCAAATCCACATATTCATTAAATTTCATATGCGTTGCAGGCGTGTCTGAACTTTTAGTTGCATCAGCAGGTTTGCTATCATAAAGAGGAACTGTTTGGTCACCCGCTTTTTCCTTAATATAATCTAAATTCCATTTATCAAAATTCTCCCAATTCTTTGCGTATCCTTTTAATAGTAAAGGTTTTCTTTTTTTGAGATAATTTTTGATAAAATCTTCTTTTGAAATAGATTCTACAGTGTCAATATCCTGAAATTGCATGTGATTTAAAGTAATGGAACACTCAAAAATAGAAAATCTAACTGAATTTTAAATAAAAAAGCCAACAATATATTGGCTTTTATACTTTTATTTTTCTTCTTCTTTGGACATTCTAATCAAATGTGCCATGTTTTTAATAACATTGTTATGTTTTTTGACAAATGGATTTTCTTTGTTCCAAACATAGCCCGCTAAAACAGCACAAATTTTTTCTTTTACATCAGGGTTTTCAGGTTCATGAAAAAATAATTCTTGCAAATTTCCTGTATACCATTCTTGCACATAAGTGGTGAAAACCGCAATACCTTCTTTCATATAATCTTCATAATCTTTCTGCCAATCTGCATTTTCTCCATTCAATTCCTTTACCGTTAATTTAGCTGCTTTCAAGCCACTTTCCGTTGCGAAACAAACACCAGAAGAGAAAACAGGATCTAAAAATTCGGTGCTATTTCCGGTTAAAACATAACCTTCTCCAAACATTTTAGTCACCGCAGCCGAATAATTTTTTAACCAAATCGGATTAAACTCAAATGGCAAATCTCCAAAACGATTCACATAAAAGTCAGATTTTTGAATGGCATTTTGCAAAGCCTCTGCAGTATCTTGATTGGTTGATAATTGATTAATATAATCTGTTGGTCCAACGATTCCGACACTTGTTTTACCATTCGAAAAAGGAATTACCCACAACCAAACTTTTGTTTCGATAATATCAAAAGAAATCTGTGTTCCTTCTCGACCTTCGGGGCGACGAACATCATCAATATGAGTGAAAATTGCCGAATGTGGATTTAGTTTTGATGGACTATCAATGTTTAATAATCGTGGTAAAACACGGCCATAACCACTTGCATCAATTAAGAATTTAGCATTAATTTGATAAGTTTCTCCATTCTGTTTTTTTACAGTAGTAGTTGAGTTTTTACCTTTAAATTGAACATCAAGCACTTCTTCGTTAAAACGTAAATCAGCTCCTTTATCAATGATTGCGTTAGCTAAAGTCATGTCAAAATTGGCGCGTGGAACTTGCCAAGTCCAATCTTGTCCTTTCCCAAACTTTTTACTAAAATCAAAAATACAAATCTGTTCACCTCTGATAAATCGTGCACCAGGTTTTACTTCGAAATTTTTTTTTTCTAAGTAAGGTAACAATCCCGCTTCTTCGAAATGATCCATTGAGCGCGGAATCAAACTCTCGCCCACAACAATTCGAGGAAATTGTGTTTTTTCTAAAACAATAACATTTATGTTTTTTTCTCTTAAATAGGCGGCTGCAACCGAACCAGAAGGTCCTGCGCCAATGATTAAAACATCTGTATTTTCAATCATGACTTTTTGTATGGTTTTTTAATTATTTTTGCAATTGATTGAAGAAATGAATATTCCATTTCGAGAATTATTACCTAATCAATAGCATGACAAAATTAACGATTGACACTGTAGAAAACATACTTTTTGAGCATAAAAAAATAAAACTTGATGAAACTTCACTTCATCGTGTAGATAAGAGTTTTAATTTTTTGAAAGAATTCTCTAAGAATAAGATTATTTATGGCGTAAATACTGGTTTTGGACCAATGGCGCAATATCGCATAGAAGAAGAAAATACGATTCAACTTCAATATAATTTGATCAGAAGTCATTGTACCGGAATTGGAGAGCCGTTGACCTTACATCAAACTAAAGCAGCGATTATTGCTCGATTTAACACACTTTCGTTAGGTTATTCGGGGATTCATCCTTCAGTTTTGATATTGATGCAAGAATTGATAAATCGTGATATTTTGCCCGTTATTTATCAACACGGAAGCGTTGGTGCGAGTGGAGATTTGGTTCAATTAGCGCATTTGGCTTTGACATTAATTGGAGAAGGAGAAGTTTTTTATAAAGGCGAAATCAAATCGACGAAAGAAGTTTTTGAGCTTGAGAATCTTCAACCAATAGAAATTCATATTCGCGAAGGTTTATCAATTATGAATGGAACTTCGGTAATGACGGGAATTGGAATGGTAAATTTGATAAAGGTTAATCAATTAATCAATCTTTCTATTACATTAAGTTCGATGATGAATGAGATTGTACAGTCTTTTGACGATCATTATTCAAAACCATTAAACGAAGCTAAACAACATGCTGGTCAACGTTATGTAGCGAATAAAATGACTGATTTTTTGAATGATAGTAAATTAGTCAAAAAACGTGCAGACGAACTATATCAAGAACGTACCGAGAAAATTTTTGAAGAAAAAGTACAAGAATATTATTCGTTGCGTTGTGTTCCTCAGATTTTAGGACCAATTTACGATACGTGGAATGCTGCAAAAGAAGTGTTGGAAAATGAAATAAATTCCGCAAGTGATAATCCAATTATCGATGTTGAAAATCAAACGGTTCATCATGGAGGAAATTTTCATGGCGATTATGTTTCATTAGAATTGGATAAATTGAAATTGGCTGTTACGCGTCTATCGATGCTTAGTGAGCGTCAGTTAAACTATTTAGTCAATCCAAAAATCAATAATATTTTACCACCTTTTGTCAATTTAGGAAGGCTTGGTTTTAACTTTGGTTTGCAGGCTGCTCAATTTACGGCGACTTCTACAACGGCCGAAAATCAGACGCTTTCTACGTCAATGTATGTGCATAGTATTCCAAACAATAATGATAATCAGGATATTGTGAGTATGGGGACAAATGCCGCGACAATTTGTGCAAAAGTGATTGATAATACGTTCGAAGTGTTGACGGTTCAGAGTTTGGCTGTAACGCAAGCGATAGAATTTCTACAAATACAAGATAAATTATCTTCGAAAGGAAAAGCTTTTTATGATTCGATTCGTAAAATTGTTCCAGTATTTAAAGAAGATGAAGTGATTTATCCTTATCTTAAGGAAGTGAAAAATTATTTACTAAATAATAAAGTAAACTAAAGCATGAAATGTGCAATTGTAACTGGTGGTTCTCGTGGAATTGGAAAAGCAATATGTCTTAAAATTGCCGAAGAACACGATTATCATCTTTTAATAAATTATAATTCAAATGAAGCTGCTGCGTTAGAAACTTTAAAAGAAGTGGAGGCGTTAGGAGGAACAGGAGAAATACTAAAATTTGATGTAGCTGATGCAAATCAAACGCAACAAGTTTTAACAGAATGGACAGAAAAAAATACAGATGCAATTGTTGAAGTTATTGTAAACAACGCGGGTATTACAAAAGACAATTTGTTTATGTGGATTTCGCAAGACGATTGGTCGAATGTGATTAATACAAGTTTGAATGGTTTTTACAACGTAACTCATTTTTTTATTAATCCATTATTGAGAAATAGATTCGGAAGAATTGTCAATATAGTTTCAGTTTCTGGTTTGAAAGGAACACCTGGACAAACCAATTATTCTGCTGCAAAAGCTGCTGTAATTGGAGCGACAAAAGCATTGGCACAAGAAATAGCAAAACGTAATGTAACGGTGAATGCTGTTGCACCAGGTTTTATCGAAACGGATATGACGGATGAATTGGATCAACAAGAATTAAAGAAGCTGATTCCAGCCAATCGTTTTGGAAAAGCCGAAGAAGTTGCCGATTTGGTAAGCTTTTTGGTTTCTAAAAAATCGAGTTATATCACGGGAGAAGTTATTAATATAAATGGAGGAATTTATTCTTAGATAAAATGAGTCAAAGAGTCGTAATAACAGGAATGGGTATCTATTCTTGCTTAGGAACATCATTAGAAGAAGTGACAGAATCTTTGCGTCAAGGAAAATCAGGGATTATTTTTGATGAAGAACGCAAAGAATTTGGCTTTAAATCTGCTTTGACAGGAACTGTTCCAACGCCAGATTTGAAACCTTTTCTGAATCGTAGACAACGAATTACAATCGGTCAAGAAACGGAGTTTGCTTATATGGCAACGTTAGAAGCGTTAAAAAATGCTAATTTGACGGAAGAATATATCAAAACAAACGAAGTCGGAATTATATATGGAAACGATAGTGTTTCGAAAGCAATTATTGATGCAATAGATATTGTTCGCGAGAAAAAAGATACAGAATTAATTGGTTCTGGAGCAATTTTCAAATCCATGAATTCTACTGTAACGATGAATCTTGCTACAATTTTCGAATTAACTGGAATCAATTTTACAATTAGTGCAGCTTGTGCAAGTGGTTCGCATTCGATTGGATTAGGTTATATGATGATCAAAGATGGTCTGCAGGAGATGATTATTTGTGGAGGAGCGCAGGAAATCAATAAATATGCAATGGCAAGTTTTGATGGTTTGGGAGTTTTTTCTAATAATGAAGCAAATCCTACACAAGCGTGTCGACCTTTCGATAAAAATCGTGATGGGTTGGTGCCAAGTGGAGGTGGAGCAACATTGATTTTAGAAAGTTATGAATCTGCTGTAAAACGTGGTGCGCCAATTATTGCTGAGGTTTTGGGTTATGGCTTTTCATCAAACGGTGGTCATATTTCTACTCCAAATGTCGATGGACCGGCAATTGCGATGAATAGAGCGCTGAAACAAGCTAATATTTCGGCAGATGAAATTGAATATATCAATGCACATGCGACTTCTACACCAGTTGGTGATGCGAACGAAGCAAAAGCGATTGACCAAGTTTTTGGAAAAACAAGACCTTTTGTGAGTTCTACAAAGTCGATGACAGGACATGAATGTTGGATGGCTGGCGCAAGTGAAATTATTTATTCAAATTTGATGATGATGAATGGTTTTATTGCTCCAAATATTAATTTCGGAGAAGGAGATGAGGATTCAGCTAAATTAAATATTGTTAAAGAAACCTTAAATAAAGAATTTGATGTATATTTGTCCAATTCTTTTGGTTTTGGTGGAACAAATTCTGCCTTAGTAATTAAAAAATTTAATCCCTAAAAAATGGTGAAAAGTCAAATCGCTGAAAAATTAAATAGTATCTTAATCGACGAATTTGAAGTTGATCCTTCAGTTATTTCTGAAGAAAAAAATATTAAAGAATCGTTAGATTTAGATAGCTTAGACTATGTTGATTTGGTAGTTGTTATTGAAGCTAATTTCGGAGTGAAATTGGTTAAAGAAGATTTTCAAAAAATGATAACTTTTGAAGATTTCTACGCAATAGTAGAGCAAAAGTTAGAGAATAAATAACAAATATGAAACAATGGGATGGTCGTTCCAAAGGAACAGTCCTTGGATATAAAATATTTGTAAACGTTATGAAAAAGCTCGGAATTAAGGCTGCTTACTCAGTCTTAATTTTTGTAGCTTTTTATTATTTTATTACAGCTGTTAGTAGCAATAAATCGATCTATTATTACTTTCGAAATCGATTAAAATACGCTACTCTCAGATCTATTTTTGGTGTATATAAAAGTTACTTCACTTTTGGACAAACATTGATTGATAAAACAGCTATTAATGCAGGTTTACGTAATAAATATTCTTATGAATTTGACGGAATAGATATATTAAAAAATCTGTTGAATGAACAAAAAGGTGGTGTATTAATTAGCGCTCATGTTGGTAATTTTGAGGTTGCAGAACATTTTTTTGCAGATATCGATTTCGATTGTCAAATTAACTTGGTTACAACAGATTTAGAGCGAAATGTCATCAAAGAGTATTTGGAAAGTATTTCGATGAAACCTTCGGTGAAATTTATTTTGATTAAAGAAGATTTGTCTCATATTTTTGAGATTAATAACGCACTTAGTCGAAACGAATTAATCTGCTTGACTGGTGATCGCTATTTTGAAGGGAATAAAACGATGACAGAAATTCTTTTAGGTAAAGAAGCTCATTTTCCTGCTGGACCTTTTTCAATTGCTTCTCGATTAAAAGTTCCAGTTGCGTTTGTATATGTGATGAAAGAAAAAAATCTGCATTATCATTTGTATACACGCCAAGCTAATTTTAAACACCGTGATGCAAACGCTTTATTGAAAGAATATTGTGTGAATTTAGAAACGATCATTCATAAATATCCTTATCAATGGTTTAATTATTTCGATTTTTGGAAGTAAATTGAAACAATTTTGAAATAAAATATAAAAATGCCATCCATATATTTACCAAATACAGATCAAGATTTTATCAAAAAATTAATTCCTCAACGTGAGCCTATAATTATGGTTGATGCTATTTTTGAGTATCAAGAAAATAAAGTGGTTGGAGGTTTAACTATTTTTGAGGATTGTATTTTTGTAGAAAATAATATTTTACAAGAGTCAGGAATTTTAGAGCATATGGCTCAAACAGTAGCATTGTACACGGGCTATGATTACTTTATCAAAAATATGCAAGCGCCAGTTGGATATATTGGATCGATGAAAAATGTTGAAATTTTTCATTTACCACAAACAAACGAAACACTTATAACAACTGTTCATATACTTCACGAAATAATGGATGTTACTTTAGTTAATATTGTGTCTAAAATTGGAGAAAAGATAATTGCTTCGGGCGAAATGAAAACTGTGATAGCCGAATAATCATACTATAATTTTAGTAACTTTGTTATAAATAATTACTTTCATTGCCTTAATAAATTATGATAGATTCGAGAGAAAATAGTAAAAGTTTAGTCCATCAATCAACTTTTTCGGTTCGTTTTAATGAAACAGATCCGTTAGGAATTGTGTGGCACGGAAATTATATTACTTATTTTGAGGATGGAAGAGAAGCTTTTGGACGTCATTTCGGGATTAGTTATTTGGATATTCAAAAAAGCGGATTTGTAACGCCAATTATTAAATCCGTTTGTGAACATAAATTTCCTTTGAAATATGGAGATAAATGTAGAATAGAAACGACTTTCGAAGATTCATTAGCAGCAAAAATGATTTTTAAATTTAGGATTTATAATCAAGACGAAAAATTAGTTTGTATTGGAGAAACAATACAAGTCTTTTTAGATAGCGAAGGAGAATTGATGTTAACATTTCCTCCATTTTTTGAAGAGTGGAAGAAAAAAGTAGGATTGTTGTAATGGATAAAATTTACATTAATCGTGCGAATGTTTTAACGCCTTTTGGAAATTCTGTCGAAACAAATTGGAATCAGTTAGTTAAAGGTAATTCTGCTGTTACTAAAATTGATTTATTTGGTCATCTTAATAATTTTTTTGCTGGTAAAATTGATGATAGTATTTTCTTAAATTTAAAAAATCAAGTTAAAGATAATCAGTATTATACTCGATTAGAAATAATTGGAATTTTGGCTCTTCAATCTATTATTGATAAAACAAAAATTTCGCTACGAACAGGTTTCATTCTTTCAACAACAAAAGGAAATATCAATGAGCTTTCTGATTCTTTAGAAAAAGCGTCTATTCCAACTTTAGCAAAGAAGATTGCAAATTATTTCGGATTCAAAACAGAGCCAGTAATAGTTTCAAACGCATGTGTTTCGGGTGTTTTAGCGGTTAGTGTTGCAAAACGTTTCATTGAAATGGATGAATTTGATGATGTATATGTTTTGGCCTTAGATGAATTGACAGATTTTGTTTTAACAGGTTTTAATTCATTTCAAGCAATGGATTTTGAGTTGTGTAAACCATTTGATCAAGGACGAAAAGGTGTTAATTTAGGCGAAGCAGCGGCTTGTGTATATCTTTCAAAAAGTCAAGAAAAGAATAGTTTTGAGGTTTTAGGGGAAGCTTCAGTTAACGATGCAAATCATATTTCAGGACCATCTCGAACGGGCGAAGGTTTGTTTTTGAGTATAGAATCTGCGATGAGAGAAGCGGATATTTCTTCAAAACAAATTGATTATATTTCGGCTCACGGAACGGCAACTTTGTATAATGATGAAATGGAAGTGATAGCTTTTAATCGTTTGCAAATGGATAAAATACCGACTAATAGCTTAAAAGCTTTTTATGGACATACATTAGGCGCATCTGGATTGTTGGAATTGATTATTTCGATGAAGCAAGCACAAGAAAATTTAATTTTGAAAAGTCATAATTTCAATGAAATAGGAACTTCAGTTGCTCAAAATATTTTGACAGAAAATCTTCATAAAAAAATCAATATATTTTTGAAAACTTCATCAGGTTTTGGTGGAAGTAATGCTGTTATTATTCTAAAAAAAGTTCAAAATGACTAAAGTTGAGATTAAAAAAGAACAAGTTTGGTTGAATAATGAACTTTTCTTTGAAGATAGATCAGGAGATTTTGGTGTTTTTTCAAAAAGTTTCTTTAAATTTTTAGAAATTGATTATCCAAAATTTTATAAAATGGATCATCAAAGTAAATTAGCTTTTTTGGCTGCTGAAATTTTGTTGAAAGATGAAAATACATTGAACGAAAATCAAGATATTGCATTAGTTTTTGCGAATCGAAATTCGAGTTTAGAGTCAGATTTGAAACATCAACAAAGTATTCAATCTACGGATGAAATTTTTCCTAGTCCAGCAGTTTTTGTTTACACGTTACCAAATATTTGTTTGGGTGAAGTGAGTATTCGTCATCGATTGAAGACTGAAAATGCTTTTTTTATTTCGGAAAAATTCAATGAAGATCAATTA
Source organism: Empedobacter sedimenti (assembly GCF_030005555.1). GTDB lineage: Bacteria > Bacteroidota > Bacteroidia > Flavobacteriales > Weeksellaceae > Empedobacter > Empedobacter sedimenti. Next base: position 129,634 of record NZ_JASCQG010000007.1, read on the forward strand.
AAAAAGTATGCGAATTATTTAATTCAAAAAAATAAAGCAAAGAAAGTTGTTTTGGCTTGGGTAGATTATTTACAAGGTGATTACGAAGCGAAAATGTACTTAATAGATTAAAAACAATATTAGTTAACAATAAAAATACTATGGAAAATTTAATTAACGATTTAAAAGTTAAAATCATTGAAATTTTAAATCTTGAAGATGTATCAGTAGAGGATATCAAAAATGATGAACCTTTATTTGGAGATGGTTTGGGATTAGATTCAATCGATGCTTTGGAGTTAATCGTTTTATTGGATAAAGATTACGGAATCAAAATTACTGATCCAAAAGAAGGAAAAACAATCTTCCAATCGGTTGAAGTAATGGCAGATTATATTGAGAAAAATAGAATAAAATAATGACACAAAAAGTTGCAATAACTGGAATGGGAATTATTTCGGCAATTGGAAACAATGTCGAAGAAAATTTTGATTCCTTAATTCATCAAAAACATGGTTTGTCACGCCTTGAAAATTTCGATTCTATTCATAAAAATGAAATTTTTGTTGGTGAAATCAAATTATCGAATGATGAATTAGCAACTTTTTTAAATTTATCTCCAGAGAATAATTTCTCTCGAACAGCGATTTTAGGACTGATTGCTGTGAAAGAAGCTTTGCAAAATGCAGGAATTGAAAATGTAAATGAAGTCAGAACTGGATTGATTTCTTCGACAAGCGTTGGTGGAATGGATATGACCGAAAATTATTTTTTGGATTATGAAAATCTTCCTGAAAAACAAAAGTATATTTCGAGCCATGATGCAGGTGTTTCATCTAATCAGATTGCAAATGAAATTGGTTTGAAAGGTTTTGTTTCGACGATCAGCACGGCTTGCTCCTCTGCTGCGAATGCAATTATGTATGGAGCGCGTATGATTAATTCAGGAAAATTAGATCGTGTGATTGTTGGCGGAACGGATGCTTTGTCAAAATTTACCATCAATGGATTCAAGAGCTTGATGATTTTGAGTGATGAGTTTAATCAACCATTTGACGAAAATCGAAAAGGTTTGAATCTTGGTGAAGCCGCTGCTTATTTGGTTTTAGAATCTGAAGAATCAGTTAGAAAATCAAATAAAAAAGTCCTTGGTTATTTGATTGGCGCAGGAAATGCAAACGATGCATTTCATCAAACAGCTTCGTCTGAAAATGGAGAAGGAGCATATTTGGCGATGAATAAAGCATTCGAAAATGCAACTATTCAGCCTTCGGAAATTGATTATATCAATGTTCATGGTACTGCTACTAACAATAATGATATAACGGAAGGAATAGCGTTGAAAAGGATTTTTGGCGAAAATGTACCTAATTTCAGTTCAACAAAACCATACACAGGTCATACGTTAGCTGCTGCTGCTGGTGTAGAAGCGGTTTTCAGCTTATTGAGTTTACAAAATAATATCATTTATCCGAATCTTAATTTTCAATCTCTGATTGAAGAGTTGAATATCTTTCCGACCACAAAATTGGAAAAGAAAGATATTCAATATGTGTTATCAAATTCGTTTGGTTTTGGAGGAAATTGTTCAACTTTAATTTTTTCTAAATCATGAAAGAAGTATTTGTAAATGGATTAGGTTTTGTAAATGCGCAGTTTATAGATAAGATAACGAATGATTTTCTTCCTTTAGAAACTTCAATTACAAAAGCAAAATCACCGATTTTGAAAGATATTATTTCTCCTGCAATGAGCCGTAGAATGGCTTCTGGTGTTAAAATGGGAATTTATTCTTCGTTGAATGCATTGATTGAAGCAGGAATTCAACAACCAGAAGCGATAATTACAGGAACTGCAATGGGGTGTATGGTTGATTCTGAAAAATTTTTGACAAGTATTATTGAAAATAAAGAAGAGTTTTTAACGCCAACTGCTTTTATACAATCTACACACAATACAGTTGGTTCTCAAATAGCGTTGCATCTTGGTTGTAATGCGTATAATTTTACGTATTCTAATGGATCTAATTCCTTTGAAAATGCTTTATTAGACGGTTTTTTACAAGTTGAAAATCAAGAAGTGAATAATGCTTTGATTGGTGGAATTGATGAAATTGGTGAACGATTTTATTATTTGAAACAATTAATTGGAGAAATTGAATTAGAAAATAATAAGGGAATTAAATATAGTGAAGGAGCACATTTTGGAGTGTTGTCAAATGAAAAAAGAGAGAATTCTTTTGCAAGAATTTTAGATGTCTCTATTCAAAATGTATATGAAGATTTATATTCCGAAATTCTAAAATTCATTCAATTGAATCATATTAATTTAACCTATGTTGATGCGATAATTTCTGGAGTAAAATATTTGAATAATAATGAGTTAACTCAAATTGAGTTATATGAATATAAAGACTTTATTGGTGAATTTGGTACCTCTTCTGCTTTCGGATTTGTGTTAGGATGTGAATTATTAAAAAAACAAACATTACCAAATCAATTCAAAATGAATGATGTAAGTACTAAAAGTTATAAAAATGTACTTTTGGTTAATGGATACAAAGGCAAAGATTTGAGTTTAGTTTTGCTTCAATCGACATGAAATTCAAGTTTGTAAATATAATTTTAATTTGTATATTAGCTTGTTTAACAATTGTTTGTTATACTCAAGGTGTGTCTTTTTTATATTTATTATTACCTGTTTTTATTTGGCTATCATTGACAATTTTTGGAGCTTTTGAAATTCGATTGAATTATTTTTTGAAAGCTTATCATCGTGGAGAGAATGATTCTGAGAAAATAATTTCATTAACTTTTGACGATGGACCAACTGAATTTACACCTAGAGTCCTTGAGATTTTAGAAAAAAATAATGCAAAAGCCACTTTTTTTTGCATTGGAAAACAAATTGAAAATTATCCTGAAATTCTTCAAAGAACGCATCAATCAGGACATTTGATAGGGAATCATACCTTTCATCATTCATCTAAAAATGGTTTTTATTCCACAGAAAAAATCATTGATGAAATCATTTCAACAAATCAACTTATTAAAGAAGAAATTAAGATTACTACAAAACTTTTTCGCCCCCCTTTTGGTGTTACGAATCCTCATATAGCAAAGGCTTTGGAGAAAACTAAACATTATGTAATCGGTTGGAATATTCGTTCTTTAGATACGGTTATTGAGGATGAAAAACAATTATTGACTCGTATTAAACGTCAAATAAAACCTGGTTCTATTATCTTATTGCACGATACTTCAGACAAAACGGCGAATGTTTTAGAGCAATTATTTGTATTTTTACAAAAGGAAAATTATAAAGTAGTTCTATTAGATGAACTCTTGAAAATTGATGTGTATGAAAACTAAAATCTTCATTTTATTTACTTTTTTTCATTTGACAATTTTTGCGCAAGAAAGTAAAATGAGTAATACTGAAATTGAAAATTTCAAAAAAGATATTATTACTGATTCTAAGAAAATACAAACTTTGACTGCTGATTTTACACAATATAAAGTGATGAGTTTTTTGGATAAACCAATTGTTTCGAAAGGTAAACTATACTTGAAGAACCCCAAGGCGATGCGTTGGAATTATACACAACCTATTGATTATAATGTAATTTTTAACAATGGAAAAATTTACATTAATGACGAAGGAAAAAAGACGAGTGTTGATTTACAAGGAAATAAAAAATTCGAGAAATTAAATCAATTAATCGTCGGAAGTGTAAGTGGAAATTTGTTTGATACAAATGATTTTGTCATTACTTATGCGAAAACAGATAAATCTAGAATTGCAAAATTGCAACCGAAGATGAAAGATGTAAAAAAATACATCAAAGAAATTCAATTGACTTTTTATTCAGGTCAATCAACGGTTACAGAAGTGAAGCTGATAGAACCTTCGGACGATTATACTAAAATTTTATTCACGAATAAATCTCTAAATAAAACGATCAATGCGTCAGTTTTTAATCCTTAGTCTTTTCATTTTGACTTCTTGTGGTACAACATACAAAATTGCTAATATACAAGATAAACAGAAGGATGAAAAGGTAGTTGTTAATCCATATTTTAATCAAATAAATAAGGAATACGGTTACCGTTTTAAGATTACTTTCTTAAAAAAAGAGATGAAAGGTAATTTTGTCGTTAAGAAGATTGGAGAAAATTCTCATCGAGTTGTTTTGACATCCGATTTTGGTAATACTTTGTTCGATTTGTCTGTTACAGATAGTGATTTTACGTTGAATTATGCGATGCCTGATTTGAATAAAAAAGTAATTGTAAAAACTTTGGCAGAAGATTTACAGACAATTTTTAAGGATGATTTTTCTATTGATGAAAGGATTAAAACTCCCAATCTAATTATTTTAAAATCGGATGAAGTAAGTTTAGTTTTTGATGAAAATCAGTCAGATTATTTTACTGAATTAATTGATTTAAAGAAGAATAAAATTAAAACGATCAATAAATTTACTTCTAACAAATCTGATTTTCCAGATCATATTTTGATAAAACACAATCATTTTAATCTAAGTATTGAACTTTCTAAAGTTAATCCAGTTTTGGAGGAAGAATAAACCAATTTCAAAACTCATTTTTTAGATTATATTTGTAAAACGAAACAATTGCAAATGCTTATTCCTAACCTTTACGCTGTAAAAAAAATCGAAAAAAAGGATGATTCTAATTATAAGATTCAAATAGAATTATATTCAAATCATCCAATTTTTAAAGGTCATTTTCCAAATAATCCAATAATGCCTGGTGTTTGCATGATGCAGATTATTAAAGAATTAACAGAAGAAATTGTTTCTAAAAAGTTGACTTTAAGCAAAGTAAATAATGTTAAGTTTACAGCTAAAATAAATCCTTTTCTTAATCTTGATTTAGATTTAGATTTTAATATTGAAGTTTTAAATGAGGAAGTTAGAGTTAAAAATTCTTCTTTTTTTGATTCTACTGTTGCATTGAAATTTAGTGGAGTTTTTAAAAGTTAATCAATTCAAATGAATTTTTCCGAAATCCATACTAAAATTGAAGAACTAAAGGTTTGTGTACTTATTCCGACTTACAACAATCATAAAACATTGAAGCGTGTGATTGACGGAGTTTTGGAGTACACGAATCAAATTATTGTTGTAAATGATGGATCGACGGATTCTACTTCCGAAATTTTAAAAGATTACCACAATCAGTTTACTGTAGTTGAACTTCCTGAAAATAAAGGAAAAGGAAATGCATTGCGTATTGGTTTTATAACTGCGCGAGAAAAAGGCTACCATTATGCATTGACAATCGATTCGGATGGTCAACATTTTCCACATGATATTCCAAATTTTATTACAGAATTAGATCAAAAAAATAAACCTGTTTTAATTATTGGAAGTCGTCAAATGGAGCAAGATGGAATTCCGAAGAAAAGTAGTTTTGGAAATAAGTTTTCTAATTTTTGGTTTTGGTTCGAGACTGGAATTAAGCTGAATGATACACAATCTGGTTATCGTTTGTATCCGTTGAAATTTATTCCGAAAAAGTTTTGGACAAATAAATTCGAATTCGAAATCGAGATAATTGTTCGCACAGCTTGGAAAGGAATTGAGGTGACCAATATTCCAATTGATATTTTGTACGATCCTAACGAACGCGTATCACATTTTCGTCCATTTCAAGATTTTACAAGAATCAGTATTCTGAATACTTTTCTAGTTTTTTTGACAATTTTTTACATTAAACCACGTAATTTTTTCTTCAGTTTCAAAAAAAAAAATATACGAACATTCATTAAAGAAGATATCTTAGGAAGTAATGATAGCAATAAAGTAAAAGCGCTTTCAATTTCTTTGGGAATTTTTCTAGGAATTGCGCCATTTTGGGGCTTTCAAACTTTTTTGTCAATTTTCTTAGCCTCAATGTTTCGACTAAATAAAGTGATTAGTTTCTTTTGTTCCAACATTAGTATTCCGCCAATGATTCCGATAATTATTTATCTTTCTTTGTTAACTGATGGTTTTATTTTGCAAGATAATTTTCATCTGGATTTGAGTTTGGTTTCTTTCGAAATTATCAAAAAAAATCTGCTTCGTTATGTTGTTGGAAGTTTAGTTTTAGCTACTTTTTGTAGTATTGTTAGTGGAATTGTAAGTTATTTTTTATTAACTTATTTCAGTCAAAAGACAATTAAGAATGCATAAATTTTTCTACAACATATTTCTAAAAATAAGAGCGAATAGATGGTTGAGTGTATTGTTTTTTGTACTCTTTTTAGTTGGTTGTGCTTTTTTTGCAAATCGATTAAAATTTGAGGAAGATATTACGCGAATCATTCCGAAAGATGAGAAAAATGATGCAATGACAAAGGTTATTGCGCAATTAAAATTTACGGATAAAGTTGCGGTGATTATCGAAAAAGAAAAAGCTGGAACATTGGATGATATGACGGCTCAGGCAACTGATTTTTTAGATAGTATTCAACCGTTAAATAACTATTATAATGATATTCAAGGGCAATATGATTTAGATAATTTTGCTTCAACTTTTGATTTTGTTCATCAAAATTTACCGCTTTTTTTAGAGAAAGAAGATTATAACACGTTAGAGCAAAAATTGTCTGAAGATTCGATAGCTTCTATTGTTGAAAGTAATTACAAAAGCTTGATTACCCCAACTGGAATTGTTTCGAAAGAGTTTATGTTGAAAGATCCGCTTGGATTGACTTTTGTTGCGTTAAATCGATTAAAAGAAAAGAATTTGACGGATGATTTTGAGGTTTACAATGGGTTTATTGTAACGAAAGATCATTCGAAATTATTTCTTTTTATCAATCCTAAATTTTCAGGAAGTGAAACTGAACATAATACCAAATTTGTCAATCGATTAGGAGAAATCCAACAACATTTAAATCCTGAATATAGCGGAAAATCAACATTAAGTTATTTCGGTTCAAGCTTTATTGCAGTTGCGAATGCAAAGCAAATTAAACAAGATATTATAACAACCGTTTTGATTTCGATGATTACATTAATGGTCATTTTAATGGTTTTTTATCGAAAAATTTACATTCCAATAATTATTTTTATTCCCTCCGTTTTTGGTTTTTTCTTTGCTTTGGCACTTTTGTATTTTATTCAAGGTACAATTTCTGCAATTTCATTAAGTATTGGAGCAGTTTTATTAGGAATAACAATTGATTATTCGCTGCATATCATGACGCATTATAAGCACAATAGTGATTCAAAGACTTTATTTAAAGAGATTACAAAACCGCTTATCATGAGCTGTACAACTACAGCGATTGCATTTTTGTGTTTACTTTTTGTGAAATCGGATGTGTTGAAAGATTTAGGGATTTTTGCTGGAATAACAGTTATTGTTTCTGGTGTTTTTTCTTTATTGATTATTCCACATTTGTATCATCCAAAACAAGATGCTGTTGAAAATAATTCTTCAATAATAGAGAAGTTAGCATTCTTTTCATTTCATAATAACAAGATATTGATTGGTGCTTGTGTTCTTTTAATTATTGTGAGTTGTTTTACGTTTAATAATGTCAATTTTGATAAAGATTTATCTAAATTAAACTATGTTCCAACCGATCAAAAAATAGCGGAACAAAAGTTAGAAACTTCTTCAAATTCTATCTCAAAATCGTTGTATGTAGTCAATTATGGAAACAATGTAGAAGATGTTTTAAATCAAAATATAGCGTTAACAAATAAGTTGCAAAAAGCAGAAGGTAAGGATGAGATTTTAAGTTATAATTCCATTCAATCGTTGGTTTTACCAATTTCAGTTCAACAAGAAAAAATAAAGGATTGGGAAGATTTTTGGAATTCTGAAAAAGTGAATTTTGTGAAGAATGAATTTATCAAGGACGGAAAACAATATGGTTTTAAAGAAGAAATTTATAATCAATTTTTTTCAATTTTTGATAAAGCATATAAGCCTCTAAAATTAGAAAATTATCGCTCATTTAATCCGTCGCTTTTTGAAGAATTTGTTTCGCAAAAAAATGGTTTTTATACGATTTCGACTTTAGTAAAATTAAAGGAAGAAAGCCGAGAAAACTTCATCAAACAATATCATAATAAAGAAACAATTGTAATTGATCGAAAACAGTTAAACGAAAACTTTTTAGGAAATTTAGTTACTGATTTTAATAATCTTGTCAATTACTCATTTATTGCTGTTTTATTGATATTGTGGTATTTCTTTCGACGTATCGAATTGATGATTATAAGCGCGATTCCTATTGCGTTATCGGGCTTGGTTACAGCTGGATTAATGGGGCTTTTTGATATTAAATTCAATATTTTTAGTAGTATTGTTTGTACATTAGTTTTTGGTCATGGAGTAGATTTTAGTATTTTTATGACGAGTGCTTTACAAAAAGAATATACGACTGGAAAAGATGAAATGCCTACTTATCGCACCTCGATTTTGTTAGCAGTTATCACGACAATTTTAGCGATCGGAGCGTTAATTTTTGCCAAACATCCAGCGCTAAAATCAATCGCATCAGTTTCGTTGGTTGGAGTTGTAGCAGCGTTAGTGATTACATTTATTTTCTACCCAATTTTATTTCGATTTTTTATTTCGAATCGTCCTAAAAAAGGTAGATCTCCTATGACGTTGTGGTTAGCTATTCAAAGTGGAATTTTCTTCATTTATTTTGGATTATTTGGTACGGTAACTTCATTAATTCTTCGGTTTTTGATGATTATTTTACCAATTTCGAAAGAGAAAAAATATAATCTTTTTGGGTGGGGAATGTCAACTTTCATGAAATCAGTGTTGATGTTGAAACCAACTGTTGCTAAGAAGATTATTAATCCATATCAAGAAGATTTTAAGCAACAGTCAATCATAATTGCGAATCACACTTCGTTTTTGGATACGTTGGCGATTGGTATGTGTACGCCTAAAATTGTTTTTTTGGTGAATGATTGGGTTTATAAATCGCCAATTTTTGGTCGTGCTGTAAAAATGGCTGGCTTTTATCCCGTTTCAAATGGTGTTGAAGATAATTTGGAAGAAATTAAAACCAGAATTGGAAGTGAGTTTTCTTTGATGATTTTCCCTGAAGGGACGCGCTCTAAAACGAATAATATCAATCGTTTTCACAAAGGTGCATTTTATTTAGCAGAAAAGTTAAAACTTGATATTTTACCAATTTATATTCATGGAAATTCTGAGATTATTCCAAAAGGAGATTTTTTAATTTCTGATGGTCATATTTATTCTATAATAGGAAAAAGAATTGCTTGGAATGATGAAAATTATGGTTTGACTTATTCTGAAAGAACGAAAAAAATTAGTAGAGAATATAAGGCTAAATTTCAAGAAATAAGAGATGAATATGAGGATGAAAATTATTGGAAACAGAAATTATTTTTAAGTTTTTTATATAAAGAATCTGAAATTATTCAAGTTGTAAAACAAGATTTTAATTCAAATAAATCTATTTATCATCAATTAAATAATGCATTTTCAAAAGATGAAAAAATTGTTCATTTTTCTAATGATTACGGACAAATAGACTTTTTGTTATTGATGCAACAAGCTAATCGAAGAATAATTTCGGTTGTGGAAGATGAAGAAAAACGAGAGATTTCAGCCACTAATTATATTACAAAAATACGTTCGTTAGAATATCGTTCTAAATTTGATACTTTTGAAGAATATCAAACACTTTTTATTTCAACTAAAATAGAAGATATTTATCAAGAAACGATCAACCAATTCGAGAGAATTGTCGTTCTGAAAAATAGAAATATTAACGAATTACTTTTTTCACATTTTGTCCAACAAATAGAAACAGATGAATACATTGTCTACACAAAATAATCTATCACAAAAGTACGATGTTGTCGTAATTGGAAGCGGGTTAGGCGGACTTGTTTCAGCTGTTATTTTGGCAAAAGAAGGTAAAAAAGTATTGGTTTTAGAAAAAAACAATCAATACGGAGGAAATTTGCAAACTTTTGTTCGTGACAAAACAATTTTTGATACAGGTGTTCATTATATTGGTGGGCTAGCTAAGGGACAAAATCTTTATAATTATTTTTCTTATTTGGATATTGCAGACCAATTGAAGTTAATAAAAATGGATATGGATGGGTTTGATATCATTTCTTTTGATGATGACGAAAATGAATATCCAATAGCGCAAACATATCAAAACTTTGTAGATCAGTTAGCTGTTTTTTTTCCTGAAGAACGTGAGAATCTAAAGCTTTACGGAGAAAAAATAGAAGATTTATGTGATAAATTTCCAATGTATAACCTAAATATTGGAACTTTTGCTGATGAAGAAAATTTTTTATCAATAAACGCTAAAGAGTTTATTGATTCTATTTTTACTAACGAGCGATTGAAAGCAGTTTTGGTCGGAAATAATTTTTTGTATGTAGGCGAATCTCAAAAAACACCACTTTATATACATGCTTTGTCTATTAACTCGTATATACATTCTGCTTGGCGTTGTATAAATGGAGGAAGTCAGATTAGTAAATTATTGATTAAGCAAATCAAAAAATACAATGGTAAGGTAGAAAAATACCAAGAAATTGACTCTTTTATTTTGAATGATCAAGAAGTTGTTGTTGGTTGCCAAGCTAAAAATGGACGTCAATTTTTTGGAGACTTATTTATTTCGAACATTGATATCAAGAAAACGATTGATATGTTGGGAGAAAGTAAATTTGGTAAACCATTTTCACGCCGTGTTAAAAGCTTAGAAGTTTCTCCTTCCGTTTTTACTGTTTATGTATCTTTTAAACCACAAAGTTTTCCTTATATTAATCACAATTGTTATCATTTTAATTCAATTGACGATGTTTGGGATACTTTTGAGAAGAAAACAGATGATTGGCCTAATACTTATGTTTTGACTTTTAGTTGTGATGCAAAAAATCAAAATTTCTCTGATGGAATGACCATCATGACTTACATGAAATATGAGGAAGTAGAGCAGTGGGAAAAAACATTTAATGTAGAAACGAACGATAATAAGGGGAATAGAGGAGAAGCTTATGAAGATTTTAAACAGTTAAAAACAAATTTGATTTTGGATAAAGTTGAGAAAAAGTTTCCTGGAATTAAGGATTCTATTCAATCAATTTATACTTCTTCGCCTTTATCCTATCGTGATTTTATTGGATCTGAAAAAGGTAATCTCTATGGTTATCTTAAAGATAGTAATCATCCAATGAAAACATTTATTTCACCTCGTTCAAAAGTTAAGAATGTTTTTTTTACTGGTCAAAATGTTCGTGTACATGGTATTTTAGGTGTTACAGTTGGTGCTTTTGTAACATGTTCTGAAATTCTTGGAGCTGAGTATTTGATGAATAAAGTTCATAAAGAAATAAACTCTAAACTTGATGAGTAAAAGTTTTTATATTTTATTTTTTATCTGTCTTTTAGCTTCTTGCGGCGTTCGTAGGAGCTTAAATGATAGACCAAATATAGAAGGTTATAACTCTCAACTTTATGTTCGCAACCAAGTCAATGATTCACTTTTTTATATTGGGAATAATTTTTTAAAGAAAAATAAAACGCAGAATTGGGAGCTTTTTGTTTCAGGAGATCCGTTAGAAATTGGTCAAAAAACAGGCGTTTTAACTAAAGAACTTTATGAATTTCAAGAGAGGTCTTTTATGAATTTGATTGATGATTTCATTCCTTCAAATAGACGTAAAAAATACTTATTTAAACTTTTAAAATATTATAATAGAGATTTACATCAATACATTAATAATGAATATAAAGCTGAGATTTTAGGATTATCGCAATCAGCTACAAACCGTTATGATTCGTTGATGGATAAATACAATCGAAATCTTTTTTTACATGGAGCACACGATATTGGACATGCAATGCATGATTTGATGTTAGTTGGTTGTTCGTCTTTAGCTGTTTGGGATAATAAATCTGAAGATGGAGGATTATTAATAGGTAGAAATTTTGATTTTTATGCGAATGATGATTTTGCTAAAAATAAAATCGTTTCGTTTGTTCAACCAAATTCTGGTTATCCATATATGTCGGTGACTTGGGGCGGTATGATTGGTGTTTCGTCCGGAATGAATTTAGAAGGGCTTACAGTTACGATAAATGCAGGGAAATCTTCAATTCCATTGAAAGCAAAAACGCCAATATCTCTTGTTGCATTAGAGATTTTGCAATATGCATCAACAATAGAAGAAGCGATAGAAATAGCAAAAACTAAAAAAGTTTTTGTTTCAGAAAGCATTATGGTTGGTAGTAGTAAAGATCATCGTGCGATTTTGATTGAGATTTCACCCAAAAAGTTTGGAGTTTATGAGGTTCAAAATCAACCTTATTTAGTCTGTACTAATCATTTTCAGAGTGATATTATTTAGATGATAAACGAAATGATAAACAAAAATTAGAAAGTCATTCGGTTTACCGTTTCGATAAAATTGAAGAACATCTTTCAAACAAAAATCAGCTCAATCCAACTAAAATGGTTGAGATTCTACGAGATACAAATGGTCTTAAAAACAAAAAATTAGGTTACGGAAACGAGAAAGCTCTCAATCAATTATTGGCGCATCACGCAGTTGTTTTTCAACCAGATAAACGATTAGTTTGGGTTTCTTCAAATCCATATCAATTGGGAGAATTTACAGCTTATGATTTGAATAAAATTTTTAAAGATTCTATTTCAGATTATACATTGAATGTTGATAGTTTGAAAATTGAGAAAGATCAATTTTTGTTTTCAAAGGATTACTCTAATTATGAGGAATATCGTAACCAAAATCTGTTAATTTCGCAATTTGTAAAAGAAAAGAAAGTGGTTGATACAGATTTAATTAATCGTTTTATTCTGACTAATTCTGATTATTGGAAAACGTATGATCTGGTTGGTGATTATTATTTTCAACAAAAAGATTATCTACAAGCGAGTAAATATTTTAAATTAGCCTTAACAAAGGAAATCACAACAATTCCTGATCAAAATAATATAGAGAAAAAGCTATCAAAATGTGTTCGCAAAATAGCCAAACATCGATAGAAGAGCTTTCAATAAAAGAAATTGAAGCTTTTCAGAATCAAAAACTGCAATTACAATTAGAATATCTAGCCGAACATTCAGCTTTTTATCAACGTATGTTTTCTCAACATAATATTGATTGGAAAACTATAACATCAGTAAAAGATTTAGGATTAGTTCCTGTAACAACGAAGAATGATTTACAACAATATAATCACGATTTCTTGTGTGTTCCACAAACAGAAATTATTGATTATTCTACAACTTCTGGTACGTTAGGAGATCCAGTTACATTTGGTTTAACGGATAAAGATTTGGATCGGTTAGCAACAAATGAAATGAATTCTTTTCAACGAATTGGTGTGCAAAAAGGTGATGTAGTACAATTGATGACTACTATTGATCGTCGTTTTATGGCTGGTTTGGCGTATTTTCTTGGTTTGAGAAAAATAGGTGCGGGCGTTATTCGTATTGGTGCTGGTGTTCCTCAATTGCAATGGGATTCAATTCTAAAATATCAACCCAAATATTTGGTTGCTGTTCCTTCTTTTTTGCTTAAAATGTTAGATTACGCAGAAAAAAATAACATCGATTATCAAAATTCATCTGTAAAAGCGGTTTTATGCATTGGTGAATCGTTGCGTGATAAAGAGTTGAATTCATCTTTGTTAACGCAAAAAATAAATTCGAAATGGGATATTCAACTTTTTTCGACTTATGCTTCAACCGAGATGGGAACAGCGTTTACAGAGTGTGATGAATCGGTAGGAGGACATCATCAGCCAGATTTGATTATCACAGAAATTTTAGATGAGAATAATGAAGTTGTAGAAGATGGCGAATTAGGTGAATTGACGATTACAACTTTGGGAATAGAAGGAATGCCTTTATTGCGTTTCAAAACAGGTGATTTGTTGCGAAAACATTCTGGTAAATGTAAATGTGGAAGTAATTCATATCGATTAGGACCAGTTGAAGGTAGAAAACAACATATGATAAAGTATAAAGGGACAACTTTATATCCGCCAGCTTTACATGATATTTTGAATCATTTTGATGAAATCAAATTACATTTAATTGAAATTTATTCGAACGAATTTGGAACAGATGAAATCTTAATTCGATTAGTTTCTACAGATGAAACAGATGATTTTTTAGCCAAAATAAAAGATTATTTCAGAGCAAAATTACGCGTAACACCATCGATTAAATTTGAAACTTTCGAAGAATTACAACCAATCGTTTTCAAACCAGAGAGTAGAAAACCAATTACGTTTATTGATTATAGAGAAAGTTAATATAAGAAATAATAAAAAGTCCACTGAAAAGTGGACTTTTTGTTTGATAAAATATCTTATTTCATGTAAGCATCAGAATTTCTTGCCGGACTTTTAACTTCTGGCCATTCTTGTTGTTTTCCGTCTCTACCAACAGGTAAAACACGACGATCACGATTCACTAATTCACTTTCTTTGTCAGCCATCATTGTTAATGTGGCAGCTAAAATTGCATTACTTTGAATTTCTTCAAAAACAATTTTATCGTAAGTATCTTTGTTTGTGTGCCAAGTGTACGTTCCGTAACCCCAGTTAAGAGAGCTTAACATAAATCCTGGAACCCCAGCTGCAACAAAAGAAGCGTGATCAGAACCTCCACTACCAGGTGCTCCAGGGAAATCAGTTTTGATTTCGTTACGAACAAAAGAAGGTGTAGCAGATAGCCAACGTGTCATGTATTCGTACGATTTCTCGAAACCTGAACCATTGATATTTACAACGCGTCCTGTTCCGTTATCTAAATTGAAAACAGCTTGCGTATTTTTTACAATTTCTGGATGATCCTCAACAAATGCACGAGAACCATTCAATCCTTGCTCTTCACTTCCCCATAAACAAACCAAAATTGTACGTTTGTTATTTGGATATAATTTTTTGATTGTACGAATTGTTTCCATCATTGCAATTGTTCCTGTTCCGTTGTCTGTCGCACCTTGCGCACCATCCCAAGAATCAAAATGTGCTGAAAGAATAATATATTCGTTTGGTTTTTCTTTTCCTTTAATTTCTCCAATAATGTTGAATGTTTTCGCAATACCATTATGTTTAGATTGTGCATTAACAGTTAATTTTGGAGCAGTTCCGTTTTCAGCCAAACGATATAACATTCCGTAATCTTCATTCGAAATATCTAACATTGGAATTGTTTTCGTTTTTGCACCAAAAATTCTGTTTGCACCCATAATTCCAGTCCAATAAGAAATAGCAACAGCAGCCGCTCCGTTTTTCTCTAAAACTTCAGGAAGTGTATTGTTATTGTAACCTGTTACTTTAATAGAGTTTGCCCAAGTTTCAGCTTCAGCTTTTCTATTTTCTGTTACTTTTTTGTACAATGCATCAGAACCAAACTCTTTGTATTGATAGTCTGAACGTCCATACGATTGGTTTTGAGACATCAAAACAACTTTTCCTTTTACAGAAGGTAACCAAGCTTCAAAATCAGCTTTCGTTTTGAAAACTGGCATCGCAACAACATCAGCAGTAACCGCTTTTTTAGTTGCAGGTGACCATGCTAATTGCGTTGCTTCGATAGATTTTGCTCTTGGATACGTCATATCAACGTGCGTCAATCCACGTTCCCATGCTTTCCATGTTCCGTAATCTTCTCGACGAGCGTCAATTCCCCAAGATTTTAAGGTTTTGATAGCCCATTCTCCTGCTTGATCCATTTGAGGTGTACCAACTAAACGAGGTCCAATTCCATCTAATAATTCGTGTGAGATTTTCTTTAGTTGAGAATTGTTCTGAATTTCAGTTACAAAACTTTGAACAGTTGGATCTAATTTTTCTTGCGCTTGTGCATGAACTGCAACGCCAGCTAAAATTAAAGTAGAGTACTTTAATGTGTTAATCAATTTCATAAAATATAAATTTCCTAAGTATTATTTTATATAAGTGACTAAAATATAGAATTAAATTCTATTATAAAAGATATTCTAAGTTGACTTTTTGTTTTTTATATTTTTCTGAATAAATAGTATTGTTTGTTGTTTAATTAATATCTATAAAAAAATCCATAGTACAATCGCACTATGGATTTAAATTCAACCAACCTAACTATATATCTACGCTATGATAATATTTCTTTTTTCTTTTGGTAAAGCTTCTTCTTTTTTAGGTAAAATAAACTTTAGAATACCATTTTCATAAGTAGCTTCTATTTTTTCATCATCAATTGTTTCTGGTAATGTAAAAGCTCTCTTGAAATTTGTAAAATCAAACTCACGTCTTGAGTATTTTTCATCTTTTACTTCTTCATTCTTTTTTAATTCTGAAGAAACTTTCAATACATTTTCATCAATTTCGATGATAAAGTCCTCTTTAGTTAATCCAGGAACTGCTAATAATATTTCAAAATTAGTTTCACTTTCTTTAATATTTACTGCAGGAAATTGCTTTTGAGAATTGACGTGTGCTTCAAATTTTGGACGCATAACAGCATCAAATCCGAATGGTAAAAATTGATTTCTATTGTTTCTTAATGTATTCATGTCTTGTTTATTTTTTTGAATGATTTGTTTCAATATTTATATCTACTCTTTTTCAAATTATGTGCAATTTAATACAACAAGACAAAATGACTTGTTTTTAAATCGTTTTAATGTCAAAATGGCGTTAATTTATATTTTTTAAGACAAAAAAATCCCGAATCAATGACTCGGGATTTATATTATATAAGAATTTTGTCTAAACTATTTGTAAATATCATTTAAAACTTGGGCTAAACGTAATCCACCTTTTAGCATTTGATCTTCAACAATATATTTATTATCAAAATGGTAACGGTAACCTAATTTATCGTCCATTTTTACGTTAGAATAAATTTTGTTTGCAATGATATAAGATCCATAAATCCAATCCTTGAAAGTTCCTTCTTGCATTGCTTTACGTTCTTTTTTTGTTTTAATATTCAATAAATTTGAGTATTCTGTGTACGAATAGTTTTCGTAATCTACCAATTTAGAATCCCAAACGGTATGAATATTTACTTTATCACGAAACCATTCTACTTTAATTCTATTTCCTCCTAAATCATCAGGACGACCAACATGCAAAGGTTGGTGAGCATCACCGATAATGTGAATTAAGAAATATAAATAATGTTGTTTTTGCTCTAAAGTTAAGTTTTTGTTGTTTTTTAATTCATTGATTAAAAACAAACCTTTTTTGTACATATTATCTTCACCAGTTGCATCTAAAGCAACATCAAATTCTTGGCGATTAAGATCACCAGGAATGTTAACATAGTGGTAAGAATCTGCATGTTTCCATGTGTCATCCGATTTTATGAAATCTGGCCAGTTTGCCCAATAAGCCAAACGTTGTTTACCAATAATCTTAGAAATTTCTCTTTTGGTTTTATTGCTAATATTTTGATCTGCAACTTCAGCAACTACTCTGTGTCCTGTTAATCCCCAAGCTAATGCATTGCTTGAGCTTAGGAAAGCTCCTAAAAGTAATGCACTTCCAATTAATTTTTTCATTGTGTGAGTACGAATTTTGGCAAAGATACTAAAAAGTTAATCAACTCTTTTGGGTGATTTTTTACATCCTTTTTATGAAAATGTTGTTTTAATCATTAAAGTTTTAATTTTTTTTAAACTTTTTTTGTCACTACAATCACCGATAAACAGACCGTTTGTTGTGTAAATTAAATATAATACTAAAAATAATTCAGTACTTTGTTTTGCATAATACTAAAACTTTTATATATATTTGTATAACAAAATAAGTCGTTCTTATGAATATAGAGAAAACAAAAGTACAGATGCGCAAAGGTGTATTGGAATATTGTATTCTCAGTATTATTAAAAGAGGAGATGCATACGCATCAGATATCATAGACGAATTGAAAAAAGCTGAGATGATTGTTGTAGAAGGAACATTGTATCCGCTTTTGACAAGATTAAAAAATGATGACCTTTTGCAATATCGCTGGGAAGAGTCAACATCAGGACCGCCGCGTAAATATTATGCACTTACCGAAACTGGTGAGGAATTTTTAAAAGAATTAGCAGAAACTTGGGAACAGTTGATAGAAGCTGTGAATAAAGTAACCAAAGAAACGATTAACCATGGATAAAACAGTATCAATAAGTATAGGAGGATTTTCTTTCGTTTTAGACGAAATCGCCTATAATAAGTTAAAAACCTATTTACAAGATGTAAAGACTTCTTTAAGAGGAACTGAAGGTATAGAGGATATTATTGAAGATGTAGAAATCCGTATTGCAGAGTTATTTCGTGATCGTTTAAAATTTAGAGAAGTTGTAAACGAGGATGATATCAATTTTGTAATCGCTACAATGGGACATCCAGATCAATATAAAGTTGAAGATGAAGATGGTGATACAACATCATCAAGTACTCATTCTACATACACAAATCAGCAGTCGTACGGTGGACAACAAACAGGAGCTAAGCGTTTGTTTCGCGATCCGGATGATACAATTATAACAGGATTATCTTCTGGTTTGGCGCATTATATGGGTGTAGATCCTTGGTTTGTACGTTCTATTTGGTTGGTTCTTGCTATTTTAGGAATTTTTACTGCAGGTGTTTCATTGTTATTGGTTTTGTTCTGCTACTTTATTCTGTTAATTTTTGTTCCAAAGGCAAAAACAACTTCAGAAAAGTTACAGATGTTTGGTCAACCTGCAAATATTGATACCTTAAAAAAAAACGTAGAGCAAGCGAGTGAAGCTGTAGTAAGCGGAAGTAAAGAATTAAGCAATAAGCTTGGAGGTGTTTTCGGCGTATTTGGTAAATTATTACTTTGGTTTGTAGGATTTATCATTCTAAGTTCGGGAATTGGATTAATCATAGGAGGTTTCTTCTTCTTCTTTACAACTTGGACAGAAATGCCAACAGAACTATTCGGTTATCTTGTAGAAGAAGAATGGATGAGTGCAGCATCAAAAGTTATAGGTGGAATTTTGATGGTAATTCCAGGAGTTTTATTGACAATTTTAGGCGTAAAATGTTTCTGGAATAACGTAAAAGTAAGTAAAGCTGTTATTTTTGGTTCAATCGCAATTTGGTTTATCGCATTATTCGCAATCATCGGGATTTCTGCTAGTACAGCAAGTAAATTCAGAAACTCTGTTGAAATGACTCAAGAAAAAGATTATTCAATTCAATCAGATACAATTCAAGTTTATTTTAGAGAAAACAATGAAGGAAACTTAAAATTCAAAACATTTAACGATTTAGATCAATTAATTGATGCAGATGGAAGTTTAATTATCCCAATTGATGATGTTTTTGAGATTGAAGAAAGTACTGATGATAAATTGCATGTTCAGGTAACATATTCTTCAAAAGGAGGAAGTAAAGAAGAGGCAAAACATAATCTTGAATCTATAAAATATAAATATGAACTTGATGGAAATAAGCTTTATTTAGACGAATTTATTAAGATTCCGAAAAATGGAAAATTCAGAAATCAAACAGTTGATATCAAATTATATGTTCCTAAGAATAAATTAATTCACACGAACAATACTGATCGAATGACAATTATTAACAATGATAATGATCGCGATTATTTATATGATTTGAAGAATAAATATATTGGATATAATGGAAAAAAATTCGTATGTTTGAATTGTCAAAAGGATGAAGAATCTGATGACGAGAACTACGATTCTGAAAACGTTAATATCAATGTAAATGACGGAAACGATTCTGCGAAAGTTATTATCGATAAAAATGGATTTAGAGTAACAACAAATGATGGAAAAACTGCAGGTGTCGGATTTGTAGAGAAACCATCTAAAACTGAAAATAAAAATAACCAACAAATACACTATAAGGATGATACAGATTCTATTAACATTAACTACAGAAATCATTCAAACAATCGTTGATTTCTTTGCTTAGAAAAATGAAGTAATTTAATAACAATACAGCCAAAAGACATTCTCTTGTAGAATGTCTTTTGTTGTTTTAAGTATAATGCATGATATATTTTAATCAAATATTTATATTTGCTAAATGAAGAAATTTTTAGGTAAATTATTATATTCCTTAGGTGGTTGGAAATTAGATAATCATTTAGATCTTACAAAAGTTGACAAATGTATATTGGTTTGTGCCCCACATACTTCTAATTGGGATTTTTATTACACGATTCTTGCTTTTTGGCAAATGGGAATCCCAATGAAAATGTTTATTAAAGATGCTTGGACAAAACCTTGGTACGGCTATTTTATTAAGAAAATGGGAGGAATAGGAATTGATCGTTCTCAACGTCATAATATGGTTGATTTTGCAAGCGATTTATTGAAAAATTCGGACAAACTATACTTAATCAATACGCCAGAAGGAACTCGTTCGCGTGCAGAAAAATGGAAGAACGGATTTTTCTATATTGCACAAAAAGCAGATGTCCCGATTGTTTTGGCATATTGTGATTTTAAGAAAAAAAGAGCTGGAATTTCTAAAGTAGTCAACACAGAAAATAGAAGTTTAGATGAAGTAATGGATGAAATAGAAGATTTCTATAAAAACGTTACAGCTAAACATCCAGAATTATATAACCCAAAAATTCATTAAAAAAATGATTGATAAAGATATTTTAGAAAAGTTTCAAGCTATGTCAAAAAATACATTGTTAGAGACTTTAGATATAGAGTTTACAGAAGTTGGTGAAGATTTTTTAGCTGGTAAAATGCCCGTGACGTCTAAAGTTCATCAGCCATTTGGCTTATTGCATGGTGGCGCTTCTATTGTATTAGCAGAAACATTAGGTAGTACGTTGTCAAATATTATTTTGAAGTCGGACGATTTTGTAGCCGTTGGTCAACATGTTGATGCAAATCATCTGCGCCCAAAGAAGGACGGAACAGTATTTGGATACGCAACGGTTGTAAAAAAAGGTCGTACTTCTCATTTGATAAAAATAGAAATCAAAGACGAAGAAGGTCGATTAATTTGTTACACACATTTAACAAACGCAATTATTCCGAAACATGCATAATATATTTCAAGCAAAACTTGAAAGATTAATTCAAAACCAAAAGCCTTTTATTCTTTTTCGTAAACCAAATTCTGAAATGATAGAATTATGGGAAAATAAAGAAATAAAAACTCATCAAAAGTTTAGTTGTACAAGTTTTGATAATTCAACTTTTATTGAGTTTAATGATGATGAGGTTGCAGAAATTGAAGTCGAAAATTTACCATCATTTGAAGTTAATTTACCTAAATCTATTCAGAATGAATCGATTTCTTATGATGATTATATTCATTTGATTCAGAAAACAGTTGCAGAATTACAAAGCGATTCGTTGACTAAAAAAATTGTGATTAGTCGTATAAAAGAGCTTGAAAATAAAAACGTTAATTTATCCGAAACGTTCAAAAATTTACATCAGCATTATCCAAATGCGTATGTTTATTTACGTTACGATGTTGTTGATGGTTGTTGGATTGGCGCTTCGCCGGAGTTATTATTGAAAGAGAATAATCAAGTGATAGAAACGGTTTCTTTGGCAGGAACAAAAGCAAAAGAGGACGAATGGACAGAAAAAGAATATCATGAACAACAAGTTGTCACTGATTATATTAAATCAACTCTAGAAAAATATACAACTTATGTAGATGTTGATGGTCCGTTTTCTGTTAACGCTGGTTATTTTGAACACTTAAAATCGTTTATTTCAGCGCAGATTAAAGATAAATCTCTATTAACGGATTTAGTGAAGGATTTACATCCAACACCAGCAGTAGGTGGAATGCCAAAAGACTTAGCCAAAGATTTTATTATCAAGAATGAAGGATATAATCGTTCATTTTATGCTGGATTTATGGGCTACACGAAAGAAAATGAAGCTGAGTATTTTGTGAATCTTCGTTGTGCTAAAATCTATTCGAACAAAGTGAAATTGTATGTAGGCGGAGGAATTATGCCAGATTCTGTACCAGAAAAAGAATGGCAAGAAACCGAAATGAAATCAAAAACTATAGGAGAGTTATTAGTAGATAAATAAAAGAGAAGTATTATACTTCTCTTTTATTATAATATGATTTTATTTAAACAATTTTTTTCTCAATCATTTCTAACATTACGTCAGAAGCGTGTTTAAAAGTTGGCGCTTGTTCAGTTAAACTTGCTGCATTTTTTTTGTTTACTTTAAAAATTAAATCTTTTTCAGTTGTAAATAATAAAGCGTTTGTAAATGGGTTTTTGATGTAAGAACTTAAGATCAAAAATGTTTGTTCAACGCTATGAGTTTGTTCTACTTCTTCAGTTTTGTAGCGAAAAATGAAAGAAAAATTGTATTCATTATTTTCTTGAAGATTAAGACGAACAAAAATATTTTTAAGGTCAGTGTCACCAATCGTTTTGGCCATTGTAAGTTTCGCAAAAGTTCCTTCTTTGATACTTAATTTTACTTGTTCGAAAAAATCTTCAAAAACTGATTGATAAGTCATTTTTTATATTATTTGAACTGCAAATTTACGTTAAACAGATGATTTTCGCTTATGTTTTCGCAAATTAAATGTTCTTTGAATTAAAGATAGAAAGTTTAATTTTGTGTTATGAAAAAACTTTTAATCATCGGTCAAGTTTGGCCAGAACCAACTTCTTCTGCAGCAGGAACTCGAATGATTCAATTAATTGATTGTTTCAAAAAAGCTGAATTTGAGATTACTTTTGCATGCGCAGCTTCAAAATCTGATTTTAGTTTTGATTTGATTTCAAAAAATGTAAAAGAAGTTGAGATAAAGTTGAATGATGAAAGTTTTAATGATTTTGTCCAAGAATTGAATCCAGAAATTGTTTTATTTGATCGGTTTATGATCGAAGAACAATATGGTTGGCGTGTGTCGAAAGAATGTCCAAATGCACTGAAAATTTTGGATACTGAAGATTTACATTTCCTAAGAAATGCACGACAAGAAGCTAATAAAAAGGGAGTTGAATTTACGGATGATTTATTGTTTTCAGATTTAGCAAAACGAGAAATAGCATCAATTTTACGTTGTGATTTATCATTGATGATTTCGAAAAAAGAGATCGAAATTTTACAAGAACAGTTTAAAATTGAGGAAAGAATCTTGTATTATTTACCTTTTTTAGAAGATGAAATTTCAGGTGAAAAAATTAATTCTTGGAAAAATTTTGAAGATCGAGCACATTTTATGTTTATCGGAAATTTTATCCACGAACCTAATTTTAATTGTGTACAAACACTAAAAAAAGAAATTTGGCCAATTTTAAGAAAAAAACTTCCGAAAGCAGAATTGCATATTTATGGTGCTTATGCTACGCAAAAAGTTTTACAATTAAATAATCCGAAAGAACGATTTTTGATAAAAGGACGCGCTGAAATTGCACAAGTTACGATGTCAAATTATAAAGTTCTGTTGGCTCCAATAAATTTTGGTGCAGGTGTAAAAGGTAAATTTGTTGATGCAATGCAAACAGGAACTCCGTTGGTTACAACAACGGTTGGTGCAGAAGCAATGCAAGATAATTTTGATTGGAATGGTTTTGTTGAAGACGATTTTACACGTTTCTCGGAAAAAGCAGAATTGCTTTACAATAATGAGAAAGAATGGGAAATTGCGCAGCAAAATGGAATCAAAATCTTGAATGAAAATTACAATAAAAATAACTTTGAAGATGATTTTTTGGAAAGAATAAAATCAATTGAAGAAAATATAATTCAACATCGAAATCAAAATTTTATTGGTCAAATTTTGCAACATCATACTAACCAAAGTACAAAATATATGTCACTTTGGATTGAAGCAAAAAATAAAAATTAATGTTCGATCTTGAAGCTATTAACCACTTTAACGAAATCACTTTTCATAACTTCTCGATCATCATAACTACAATATTGTAAGATTTGGTAGATAAATTCTTTTGTTTCAATAATTGTTTGTAGAAAATATATTCGTCCAGCATCAGGATCATTTGTCTCAAATTCCGCATACGCATAATTAAATCCTTGTTCGTACGCAATATATGGCTGCTTGATGTATCGAAACCCTTTTTGCTCGGTATAAGGTTCAATCGAATTTAAAGTATAATCGATCATATCAAGATTAGAATCGGCTAATTTTAGTTCATCCTTATGTTCAAAAATCAAAAAACCATATGAATTTGGTTTAGGTAATTTACTTTTGAACTGAATTGTAGCATAATCATTCAATCCTATTGTTCGTTGAAAATCCTCAGGTACAGTAAGCGTAAATGATTCAGCACCAAAAAGTTTATGTTGCGAAAAAGAACAAATACTGGTAAGAAGAGATGCAGTGATAAACAATTTTTTCATGGAATGATTTTAAATAACGAAGATAAAAAAAGCCTTGAGATCCTCAAGGCTATAACGTTATTATTTCGTATAAATTGTTTATTTCGTTGAACAAGAATCATTTCCTAATTGACAAGGTGAAATACCTTCTACAATTTTAACGCCTTCTACGTCTTTTATCTTTCCGAAACCTCCCGCAACATCAATTAAATTTTCGAATCCGCGAGCGCGTAAAATAGAAGTGAAAATCATCGAACGATAACCTCCTGCACAATGTACAAGATAAGTTTCTTCTTGATCGATCAATTTCATTGATTCGTTGATAAAATCTAAAGGAGCTGTAATTGCACCTTCAACATGAGAAGTTTCGTATTCACCTGGTTTACGAACATCTAAAACTTTTAATTCTGTTTCATCAACTAATTCTACAAATTCTTCTGGTGATACAGAAACTATTTCGTCAAAGTCTTTTTCTGCATCAATCCAAGCTTGGAAACCATTTTTTAAATAACCAACAACATTATCATATCCAACACGAGCTAAACGTATTACAGCTTCGTCTTCTGTATTTGGTTCAGCGATTAATAAAATTGGTTGTTTAATGTCGGTAATCAAAGTACCAACCCAAGGAGCAAAATTACCTTTGATTCCGATACTAATTGAATTTGGAATAAATCCTGCTGCAAAAGTTTGCGGATCACGAACATCTAAAAGTAATGCTCCAGTTTCTTCAGCAACTTGTACAAATTCGTCAGGTGATAAAGCTCTGTTAGCACGTTCTTTAATCACGTCTAATGATTCTACACCCATTTTATTCATCATGACATTTTCAGGGAAATAGAATGGTGGAGGTGTTAATCCTGAAGTTAATTCTTTGATAAATTCTTCCTTCGTCATAGATGGATTAAGTGCATAATTGACTTCTTTTTGGTGACCAAGTGTATCAAAAGTTTCTTTACTCATGTTTTTACCACATGCAGAACCTGCTCCATGCGCTGGATATACAATAATATCATCAGCCAAAGGCATAATTTTGTTGCGTAAAGAGTCAAACATATGACCAGCTAAAATCTCTTGTGTTAGATCAGAATTTAATTTTTGAGCTAAATCCGGACGACCAACATCACCAATAAATAAAGTATCACCAGAGAAAATAGCAACATCTTTACCGTTTTCATCTTTCAAAAGATAAGTTGTACTTTCCATTGTATGACCTGGTGTATGTAAAGCAGTGATTGTGACATTTCCTAAAGCGAAAACTTCACCATCTGTTGCTACATGTGTGTCAAAGTTTGGCTCAGCAGTTGGTCCGTAAACAATTGTTGCTCCAGTTTTTTCTGCTAAATCTACATGTCCAGAAACGAAATCTGCATGGAAATGCGTTTCGAAAATGTATTTGATTTTCGCATTGTCTTTAGTTGCTTGATCTACATAAGATTGTGTCTCTCTAAGAGGATCAATAATTGCAACTTCGCCATTACTTTCTATATAATATGCACCTTGCGCTAAACAGCCAGTGTAAATTTGTTCGATTTTCATAAAAATGAATTTAGGGTGTAAAAATACTAATAATTAAATTTAGAATTTTCCGTAAACGGATGAATTCTGATACTTTTCGTCTATTTAAACTCAAATAAGATTGATAGTTAACGGAAAAATCATGAATGAAATCATAGGTTATTTATCTGCCTTTTTTAAGTTTATAAACAATTCGCTTCCTGCGCGCGGTGGAATAGAATTGTAACAATCTTCCATTGTCTTAAAATCAAAATAATCTCTGAAATATGTTTCATACTCCGTTTTATTGCCACCAAATGGCGGTTCTGTATTACCAAAATCTCGGTTAAACAAAACGCCAACTAATTTTCCGTCTTTGGCTAATATTTGATTCATTTTGATACTGTATTTCTGACGCAATTTCGGATCCAAGGCGCAGAAAAAAGTTTGTTCTAAAATCAAATCAAATTGTTCGTCAAATTCGAAAAAATCTTGGTGAATGACTCTTATATGTGGATTATTCTTAAATTTTTCTTTAATTACTTCAACAACAACCTCCGAAATATCAATTAATGTAATATTTGTAAAACCTTTTTCCAAAAGATATTCAGCTTCGTAAGCATTACCACAACCAGGAATTAGGATTTTAATATCTTTATTCTCAATCTGATCAATATATTCTTTTAATGGAGTAGAAGGAGATTTTAAATCCCAACCAGTTTCGTTGTTATTGTATTTATTGTTCCAAAAAGTTTCGTTGATTTCCATAAGTTATTGTATTATAAATTCTTCTATAAACATGAAGATTGCCATTAAGATGATGAAAATAGCAAAGGTTTTCTTTAGGAATTGAACAGGTAAGAATTTATTGATGTATGTTCCGACTAAAATTCCGACCATTGATATTCCGATAAAAATACTCAAGAAATTCCAGTCAATATGTATATGCAAAGCATCACCTATAAAAAAACCAATTAAAGAGTTGATTGCAATGATAACCAAAGATGTAGCAGAAGCTTTTTTCATGTCTAATTTTGCAACCATCATCAGTGCAGGTACAATAAGAAAACCTCCGCCAGCACCAACCATTCCTGTTAATCCTCCGATTAAAAATCCTTGTATAATAAGTACAGGATTGAAATTTCCCTGATTTGGTGTGTCAATTTCTTGTTCTTTCTTACCTTTTAACATAGAGATTGCAGCAAATATCATTAGAATTGAAAATAATCCGAACATTGCCATTCTACGCGTTACAATAAAGTCTCCGATTGAAAATAAATTACTTGGTAAAGCTGGTATTAAAAAAGCACGAACCATTGTAATACCAATAACAGCTGGTAATCCAAATTGGTACACAACTTTCCAATCCACCATTTTTTTTGTGGCTTGTTTTATTCCTCCAATTAATCCTGTTGAACCAACGATACAAAGCGAGTAGGCTGTAGCTATTTTTTCATCAAAATGAAAAATATAAGCAAGGATAGGTACGGCAAGAATAGAACCTCCGCCTCCTAATACGCCCATAATTAATCCTATGAAAAAAGCACCTACAAAACCAAAAAACTCGATAAAACCCATCTTATTCTCAATTTTCACAAATCTATATTAAAAACGAAAGAATTTCCTATTGGATTGTTTACAAAAAAAACTGTAACTTAAAGGAAACTTCTACTTAATCAATAGACATATAATTTTTTAAACTTTATTAAATTTATGTTACAAATTTCGTGTAACATTTTTTATCTTTCTGCTACTAATGTTACATACTAAAATAGTTAACTATTAAAAAAATATAAATGAAGAAACTTTTTATGTCTATCTTATTTGCCGGATCAGCGCTATTTGGTCAGCAAATAAAGTTTGATGAGTATACTTTACCAAACGGATTACACGTAATCCTTCATCAAGATAATTCTGCTCCAGTTATTACAACAGGTGTAATGTATCATGTAGGATCTAAGGATGAGCAAGTAGGAAAAACTGGATTTGCTCACTTTTTTGAACATTTATTGTTTGAAGGAACAGAAAATATTAAACGTGGTGAATGGTTCAAGATTGTTTCAT
Organism: Empedobacter sedimenti; assembly: GCF_030005555.1. Classification (GTDB taxonomy): domain Bacteria; phylum Bacteroidota; class Bacteroidia; order Flavobacteriales; family Weeksellaceae; genus Empedobacter; species Empedobacter sedimenti. The sequence goes on from NZ_JASCQG010000007.1 coordinate 157,532, forward strand.
CTCACGGAGGTTCAAATAATGCAAATACAACAACGGACAGAACGTATTATTACGAAACATTTCCATCAAATAACTTAGAATTAGGATTATGGATGGAATCTGATCGTTTACGCCAACCTGTAATTAATCAAATTGGTGTAGATACACAAAAAGAAGTTGTAAAAGAAGAAAAACGTTCTCGTTTAGATAATCAACCTTATGGTAGATTTTCTTACGGAGAAGCTGTAAATCCTCATATTTTTAAGAAAAGTGGTTATCGTTGGTCGGTTATTGGATCTTTTGAAGATTTAAGTAATGCTAAATTAGACGATTTCAAACATTTTAGTCAAACATATTATGTGCCAAATAATGCAGTATTAGTTATTGCAGGTGATTTTAAGAAAGACGAAGCAAAAAAATTAGTTGAGAAATATTTTGGAGTAATTCCACGTGGAAAAGATGTTGTTAAAACGGTAATCAAAGAAGATCCTATTACAACTGAAGTTCGTGCAACAGAATATGATTCTAATATTCAAATCCCATTATTAGCAATTAATTATCGTACTTCTGATAATAAATCGAAAGATGCTTATGCTTTAGAAATGTTATCAAATTACTTAACTGGAGGGAAATCATCAGTTTTGTACAAAAAATATGTAGATCAAAAGAAAGAAGCTTTACAGATTTTTGCTTTTAATCGTCAGATGGAAGATTACGGAATTTATACAATCGGAATTTTACCACAAGGAGAAGTTCCTTTAAATAAATTAGAAAACGACATACAATTAGATATAGAAAAGGTACAAAAAGATTTGATTTCGGAAGAAGATTACCAAAAAGTCTTAAACGGAATTGAAAATAGTTTTGTAGCCTCAAAATCGGGCGTAGAGAATTTAGCGCATGCTTTGGCAGATGCTTATATGTTGGGTGGAGATACAAATTTAATTAACAACGAATTGAAAATTTATCAATCTATCACAAGAGAAGATATCAGAAACGTTGCTAAAAAGTATCTTAACAAAAACCAACGTGTAATTATTAATTATTTACCAGAATCTAAAAAAGCTAAATAAAACGACTAAATTATGAAAACGAAGATATTATCTCTTGCAATAGCATTTATGGCGGTTAGCTTAAATGCACAAGTTAAAATTCCTATGCCAAAACAAGGACCAGCGCCTACAGTTAATTTAGGAAAACCAAACGAATTCAAATTAAAAAATGGATTGACAGTAATCGTAGTAGAAAACCATAAATTACCTCGCGTTTCAGCTACGTTAACAATAGATAACCCACCTTTCGCTTTAGGTGCTAAAAAAGGAGCAGAATCTTTATTAAGCCAAATGTTGGGAACTGGGACGACAACTAAATCTAAAGATGATTTTAACAAACGTATCGAATTTTTAGGTGCTCGTGTAAACTTTTGGGAAGAAGGAGCTTCTGCAAGTTCATTAACTAAATATTTTAACGAAATTTTTGGTTACATGGCTGATGGAGCAATGAATCCTAACTTTACTGAAAGCGAATTTGCAGATGTTAAAAAACGTTATATCGAAGGTTTAAAATCAAACGAAAAATCTGTAGAAGGAGCAGCTTCACGCGTTTCTAGTATCTTAACTTACGGAAAAGATAATCCTTTTTCTGAGTTTGATACACCAGCGCAAATCGAGAAAATCACATTACAAGATGTAAAAGATTATTATAACGCATATTATAAACCAAACAACGCTTATTTGATTGTTGTTGGTGATATTGCTACAAAAGATGTAAAGGCTTTAGCAGAAAAAAGTTTCAATAATTGGCAAACTGGTAAATTAAATATTCCAGCTTTTCCAAAAGTTACTGAAGTTACTAAAACAGAGTTAAACGCGATTAATATGCCAAATGCAGTACAATCTGTTGTTTCTGTAGCTTATCCTGTTAACTTGACAAAAAAAGATCCTGATTATTATGCTGCTTTAATTGCATCTTCAATTTTAGGAGGAGATTTCAATTCGAAGTTAAATATGAACTTACGCGAAGCGCATGGGTGGACATACGGTGCACGTGGAGGTGTTTCTGACTCTCGTTATATTGGTCGTTTTTCTACGAATGCAACAGTTCGTAATAATGTAACAGATTCTGCTGTTGTAGAAACGATGAAAGAGATCAAAGGAATGACGCTAAATAAGATCGACCAAAAAATGTTGGACGATGTAAAAGCGAAATTCTTAGGAAACTTTATTTTAACACTAGAAAGTCCAACAACAGTTGCAAACCAAGCGTTAACAAAGAAAACGAATCAGTTATCTGATAATTTCTATGCAGATTATATCAAAAATATTAATGCTGTAACAATTGATGATGTATTACGAGTTTCGAAAAAATATTTCCGTCCAGACCAAGCAAAAATTAATGTTACAGGTAAATTAGAGGATATAGCTCCTTCATTAGAAAAATTAGGTTATCCAGTTACTTATTATGATGCTTATGGTAATAAAACAGATAAACCAGTTTCTGGAGCAAAAACGACTAATGTAACAGTAGCACAAATCACCGATAATTATTTCAAAGCGATTGGTGGGGCTGACAAAGTGAAAGCTGTAAAATCGATTGTTCAAAAAGGAAAAATTGAAATGATGGGTATGTCAGGAACTTATACAAAAAAGGATTTAGCTCCAAATAAGTCTGTTACAGTTATGAGCTTAGGTGGAATGAATGTTACACAATCTTTTGATGGTGAGAAAGGATTCTATAATATGGGTCAAAAAATGGATTTACCAGCTGAAGTGACTGCACCTTTAAAGAAAACGAATTCTTTGTTTACACCTTTATCAGAAGGATATAAAACAGCTAAAGTTGAAGGAATCATTTCTGAAAACGGAGTTGACTATTACAAAGTTGTAGCAGCTGATATTTCTCGTACAGATTATTACGATGTAAAAACTGGTTTGTTAATGAAATTTGAGCAAAAAATGAAAACTCCCCAAGGAGAAGTGGTTGCGACGACGATCAACAAAGGATATAAAACTTTTGATGGAATATTGTTACCATCTGAAATGGTTACTGAAACAGGACCTCAATCTATCAAAATTGTTATCGATACAGTAGAATTTAACAAAAATGTTACTGACGCTGATTTTAAATAAAACAATTCTTTTAAATATTTTTCAATAAAAAAGCAACTCTGTAATGGAGTTGCTTTTTTTAGTTATTAAACTAGACTAATTATTTTTTCTTCTACTTTTTTAGCACGTTTCGCACTATCTGGATGACTTGACATTAATTTTTGGGCAGTTGAAGCTTTTCCATCCGATAAACTTCCTAATTTTTTGAATGCAGAAGCTAGTGCAGCAGGATCTTTTCCTAAATCAACCATAAATTTGTAAGCATAGTCATCAGATCCAGATTCTTGACCTTGAGAAAATTGTGCAGAAGTTAATTGTGTTGCAATTTCACCAACTTGAGAGTTTGATAATGTAGCTAAAGAACCATTTGTAGATCCTGCATAATCAGCTAATGATGAGGTGATCAAAGCTTGTTTGTATGCTTTTTTCGTGTGTCCTAATTTTACGTGACCAATTTCGTGACCAATAACGCCTAAAATTTCATCATCCGTCATCAAATCCATTAATCCAGCAAAAACACGCACACTTCCGTCATATGTTGCAAAGGCATTAATATCACTTACCCAATAAACTTTGTAATTGATATCTAATCCATCGTATCCTTTTACTGGAGCAATAATTTTCTCTAAACGCTCTGCGTAAGCACGTTTCGTTTTATCTTTGTCATTAAGTTGACAAACAGGATTGTTTGCATCCATCCAGTCTACAGACTCCTTTGTATAAGTTTTTAATTCATCATCAGAAACTGTAAAAGCTTTTGCACCTTTTACTAATGCGCCAATTTTTCCTTTATTGATTTGAGCAAAACTGTAAGTGACACCTAAACATAAAGTTAGGCTTAATAAAATTTTTTTCATAGTAGGTAAGATTTAATTTTGATTCGACTAAAATAAGAATTATTGTAAGAAAAGCCTTAATTTCGGAAAGTTAAATTTTTAATCAAAAAACAAAATATAATGGCAACAATCAATTGGCAAACGGTAAAGGAGTACGAAGATATCACGTTTAAGAAATGTGATGGAGTTATGCGTATTGCGTTTAATCGTCCTGAAGTTCGTAATGCATTTCGTCCAAAAACTGTTTTCGAATTATTAGATGCTTTTCAATTAGCAGAAGAAGACCGTGAAGTTGGAGTAATTTTATTGACAGGAGAAGGACCTTCTGCAAAAGACGGTGGTTGGGCTTTCTGCTCTGGAGGAGATCAACGCGTTCGTGGTGCAAAAGGTTATGAAGGACAAGATGGTGTTGGACGTTTGAATATTTTAGAAGTTCAGCGTTTGATACGTTTTTCTACTAAGGTTGTTGTAGCTGTGGTAAACGGTTGGGCAGTAGGAGGAGGACATTCTTTGCACGTGGTTTGTGATATGACATTGGCTTCTAAAGAGCACGCAATTTTTAAACAAACGGATGCTGATGTAGCTTCTTTTGATGGTGGTTATGGTTCGGCTTATTTGGCGAAACAAGTTGGTCAGAAACGTGCGCGAGAAATCTTTTTCTTAGGATTGAATTACTCTGCACAAGAGGCTTACGATATGGGAATGGTGAATTTAGTTGTTCCGCATGACGAGTTAGAACAAGTAGCATTTGATTGGGCTCAAGAAATTCTAACAAAATCGCCAACAGCAATTAAAATGTTGAAATATGCATTCAATTTAGTGGACGATGGTTTAGTTGGACAACAAATTTTTGCTGGAGAAACAACACGTTTTGCATATGGTACAGAAGAAGCTGTAGAAGGTCGTAATGCTTTCTTAGAAAAACGTCCAAGAGATTTTTCTAAATTCCGTTAAGAATTTATTCAAAAATATATAGTTTAAAAGCGATGTAAAACATCGCTTTTATTGTATTTAAGAACTATTTAATTATTATTCAAAGCTTTTAAAAGTTCAGCTTTCTTTGAGTTGAAACAAGTATAATTTACAAGATCTTCTGCTGATAAATTTGTAGAACTTATTTTTTGTTTGTCATATCCGATAGATACAAGGTATTTTACAATTTCGGGCTTTTGCTTTACAATTGCATAATAAAGTAAAGTATTTGAGCTAGAATAATCTGGTATCTCTATTTTTTTTAATTGATTTACAGAAACTTTTTTTAGTTCTTCGAGTTCATTGTTTTCTATTAATTTAAGAAGGTATAGATTACTATACTTTAAGTATTCATCATATTTATTTTTGAATAAAATTTCAAATAAAACTTTATAATTAGTGAAATCATCATAATAATTTTCAGTTAGGGCTAAGTTAAATAAGATAAGATTGACATTATCTATCTTTAAATATTTTAAATTAGAAAGATATTGTTCATATAAATCACGATTATTTAGTATTTCTGTAATCTTCCCTAAAAACCGGACCGTTTAAAAATATAGTTTATTAACTTAGGGATAATTATGAAACAGAGCAATTT
>NZ_JASCQG010000008.1 GCF_030005555.1 Empedobacter sedimenti
AAATTGCTCTGTTTCATAATTATCCCTAAGTTAATAAACTATATTTTTAAACGGTCCGGTTTTTAGGGAAGATTACACAATCTATTAATAATTTTCAAGCAGTTTAATAATCCAACATTTCTAATTGATAAATAATTTGCTACAATTAAAAAAATTTGTTTTGTAGTAAAGTTATATTTTTTTAGTAATAAGATTAGACTATATGCTTTTGATAACTCTAACTCTTTATTTATTTATTAATTTATATGAGGATAAAAAACCATTCTTTTTTCGTACAAATAATAAACTTTGTAACCATTCTTTTGATAAACCTCCTGTAGAAAAGTGTTTAATTAAAATTTCTGAAGTTATATAATTTTGATAAGCACTTGCTACTCTTACAGAAAAATCATAATCGTAACCATGATATCCTTTTATATTTTCATCAAATAAAAATTCTTCAAAAACTTTTCTTGTACAAGCTATAAATACTCCATCTAATGATACAATTGGATCTAATACATCATTTTTAAAATTTACTTTTTCCATCAAAATTTCTCCATCTTTTGAATCTTGAATAAAATGACATTTTTTATTTGGATTAGAAAACCAATAAGAAGGAAAGAAAGATTCATAATCTTCCCCGGCTACGCCAATACATCCTACATTTTCTTTCTTCAATAGGGCGACTAATTTATCTCCCCAATCATTTGTTCTGAAAATAACATCTTCATGTATAAAAAGTAAATTATCATAGTTAGCCTTTTTTCCTCCTTTATTATATGCTTCGTTTATTGAATATTCATTATTATTCTGTACAGTAACTATCTCATAAACAAAATCGCAACCAATTGTAACTTCTACATTTCTTTTAAACTGCTCAAGATAATCAATTTGATAAGATGATATAATAATTGAAAGCATTATAAAAAAGTATTTTTAATTAACATAATATTTGATGGATCCAGTTCTTGAAATTATATTTTGATTTAATCAATTCATCAACATCTTGATACGGAGTTTCTAAAAAATCGATTAAACCATTAAAATTATTGAAATCAGTTATATATATATTTTTGGGATTATAAAAATCATATTCTACAACCGATTTATTATCGGTAATAATTTTTTTATTAAAGTTTAATGCCTCAAAAAACCTCAACGATAATCCATCATGTTCCTCTCTTTTAAAATCTAATAAAACGTTTGATTTCTTCGTTAACAATATGTTTTCTTCATAGGAAATTCCATGTTTAAGAAACTTGACATTATCAGCTAAAGTTACATCTTCACCTGTCAATAAATTAATATTTAACTTAAAATTACTCGCTTTAATCTGATTTATAAGTAGTTTAATTTTCTTGACTCTTTCATCTAATCCAGCTCCTGTATAGTAAATATCCCATTCTATTTTTTCTTGATTATCTTCTTCAAAAAAGCAATTAGTAATCGCTTTTAGATTATAGTTGGGATAATCAATCACGTCTTGTTTGTCAAAAACATAGATTTGATCGAATAAGTTGTCATAATCCAATATTTTTTCTGAAACTGCTAATCCATCTAATTGATAATCGATCATCTTTCCGGAAACTGAACGTGCATATTCTAACACATTTTTGGGAATTAAATCACCCCGAATAACGAAACAATAATCAAAGTTTAAATTCTGTTTTTGTAATTGCTTTAGCTTTCTATCTGTAAGATTAATAAAATTACGATAATTAATATTGTGAATATGCTGCGTGTCTTTTTTAACAACTCGATAATAGATATTCTCCAAACGTTGCAATCCCGAAAATTCATAATAAGGAATCGGCTCGTCATAAAATTCATACAAAGAGTAGCCATTCAATTTGAAATGCTTTGCAAACTGTTTAGCAAGATTGATGTTTTTGTATATGAAAAGTACGGATGGCATTAATTAATATTTAAAATCTGTTTTAGCCATACATCAAAAGAATATTTTTCTACAATATTTTGATTAATTTCTATATACTCTAATTGTAAAAATCTTTCAATATCATCCTTAATAAGGTTATCATAATCAACTATTAATATATTATTTGAATTATAAAAGTCGTAATTAACAACATCTTTATTGTTAGTAATAAGTTTTTTCTGAAAATATAAAGATTCATAAAATCTAAAAGATAATCCATTATGACTCTCTAATTTTAAATCTATAAGACAAAAAGCTTTTTTAGCCTCTAGTAAATTATTTTTATAATCAATAGGATTAATAAAATATTCAATCGAATCATTACTTTCTCCTAGTTTTGAACCAGATAACAAAAATCTTTTTTTATAAGATGAAAATAAATTATCGAATTCAGATAAAATTTTAATTCTTTGATCAATCCCAACTCCGAGATAATAAAAGTCATATTCTATTTCATTTAAAATATCATTATAATTTTTAAAATAAAAATTAGTTATAAAATCCATTTTTAAATCTGGATAATTAATGATGTCGTCTTTTTCAAAACTATATATTTTTGTAAAATAATCCTTTTTTTGAAAAATATCAGGACACATTTTTACTCCATCACATTGATAATTAATTATCTCTTTTGCTTGTTTTGAAAGTTTTGCTAATACAAAAGTAGGAATCCTATCCCCTCTACAAAAAAGTATTTTTTCATAATGGTTATTACTAATATTTTCAAGACAATTTTGGTAATAATCATTTTGTCTTCTCTCTTCCAAACGTTTATAATAATCTCTTTTTTTAAGAAAATGTATATTGAACAAGTTTACAATTTTATGATAAAAAACTGTAAATTTGTTATATTGATAACTATGTTTAATGAAAAATTCGTCAATCTCAAATTTATCTTTTAATATATCTTTACAGTTACTTATAAATAAATTTCGAAATAAAGGATTTACTATTAAAATTCGAGACTTAACATTCATAATACTTTTTAATTAATTTTATCTTACGTTTTGCTTTAATCCAATTCTTCAGTCCTAATTTTTTGTATGATATATATTGATTAAGGTACATCATTTTATCTTCCATAGTAAAATTCAAATATCTTAGCTGATTTGCAAAATAATTAAAACTGTATAACTCAGTATTTTTGTCGATTGTCGGATTAACTGAATTAGATTCTTTATAAGCTATAATCAAATTTTCTAACCATTCTTTGGTCAAACTACCATGAGAAAAATGAACTATAGAAATTTTATTCGTTATATAATTTTGAAAATTTTCTGATACTTTTAAACTAAAATTAATATCATAACCATGAAAGCCTTTTAAATTTTCATTGAACTTGATTTGTTTCCAAATATCTTTTCGACAGGTAATAAAAACACCATCAAGTAATTTAGAATTTAACAATCCATTTTCTGTAGTTTCAAAAGTATAGTTGTATCTCTTATTGGTCTTTTTATTATAGTGTGACAGATGTGAATTTTTATAACTATCAATTTCCCACCAGGGTGTTGGTGTATTAGGAATATAATTTGCACCAGCAACTCCTATACAACCAATATGATCTATTTTTAGATAATCTATTAAAATTTTTCCCCAATCTTCTGTTTCAAACAAAATATCTTCGTGGACAAATAATAAATTCTCGTATTGAGCTTGCTCTGCACTTTTATTGTAAGCTTCACAAATGCCCATAATGCCAGGATTCCATTGTTGGATAATTTCATACTGAAAATCATCTCCAATCGTTTCTTTGACATTTTTAGAAAACTGATTAAAATCGTCTTCTTTGTAAGAAGAAACAATGATTGAAAGCATTATGAAAATAATTTAATTAACTTAAACAAGAAACGAGTGAACATATTCTTATAAATCTGAGTATTCGTTTTTTTAAATTGATCCAATTTATTATTAATAAGTCTATAATTAACGATTGCGTTCTCATTATAGTGTAAATATTTTGATAAATGTTTTTTAAAAATATAATTTTCAGTAAAATTTCTTTTTTTCAAGCTTTTATTAATTGCTACATCCATTGAGTTTCCTTTCCTTCTGTAATAAAATCCAATATAATTAAGACAAAAAACTTTAGATTCTGAAGTTATTATTGAAAGCCAATAATCCCAGTCTTCTCTACCAAAAGTTAAAATCTCATCATAACCTTTAGCCTCTAACCAATCATCTTTTTTAAAAAAGGCAGAACAAAAGATTAGATTAGATTGCAGTAAATTTTCATAATTATACTCAGGCAAATCCCATTTCCCTATTTGATCTCCAAAAAACTCTGCTTCGCTATAAATAATTGTATAATCATTGTCAAACTGTTGAGAAGCTAATTCTAAATATTGATTGCCAATTTTATCATCACAATCTAATGGTAATATCCATTCTCCTTTTGCTTTTTCAATCCCTGCATTTCGAGCAGAAGACAAACCACCATTTTCTTTTTTGAGATAAATAAAACGTGAATCTTTCTCCACCCAACGTAATGCAACTTCTTCAGTGTTGTCTGGTGAACCATCATTCACTATAATACATTCCCAATTTTGATAAGTCTGATCTAGTACTGATTGTAGACATTCGTCCATATAAATAGACTGATTGTAGCAAGGAACAATAACCGAGATAAGAAGTTGTTGCATGAAGTGTATTTTAAGTATTTCTAATTTAGGTTATTTACAAAGTTACTTCATTTATAAGAATATACAAATGATTATTTCTAACAAAAGCTTAAATACAAATACACAATTTAAATCTTGTTATGTAACTTGGTTAGGTCTTGTTTAATAAAATATTTAGATCGAAATAAAAGTCTTATTCTACAAATATTTATACCCCTTAAACAAACCCAATTTATACAATAATTTTAGTAGTCTTGATTTTTTTAGTAACTCTAATTTAGTAGAAATGTTGTCATAATCTTTCCTATTTACAAAATTATCAATAAATAGTTCTTCAATATTAACATTTCTTCTTTCAGCCATCTTGATTAAAGCAACCCAATGCCAGAAATAGGCTTTTTCTGCATTTTTATTTGTAGAAATACCACCGTTATGTATTCTGTATAAATAAAGATCTTCATCTATATACAGCACAGGAGCTACTTCACACATTTTCATGTACCAATCTTTGTCTTCTGCGATTTTGAGAAAAATATCAATACCTGTAGTTTTATTGTAAATTGATTTTTTGAAAGTTGCAAAATGCGAAATTTCTCCTTGAAAATTAAGATAATGTTGATCTAATTCTGTGATTTGTGTTGCGTAATGTACATTTTGTTTTTCAAGTTTTTCATTACAGAATATGAAATTAGAATAAATTAAGCCTACTTCTGTATTGTTATTATGATAATTTAAAATAATTTCTAAAGTATGAGGTTCTAATGCGTCGTCAGGATCTAGAAAACCACAAACTTCATTTGAAGCAAGTTCCACCAATCGTCTCTTTGTGAAACCTACTTTTTTGTTTTCTTCATTTTGAAAAAGCTTAAATCTTTTATCTTCACTAATAATGGATTTAATCATCTCTACAGAATTGTCAGTAGAGCAATCATCTAGAACAATCACTTCAAAATCCTGATGACTCTGTCTCATTAAGCTATCATAACAGTCTTTGAAAAAGTATCCATTATTATAGTTTGCTATTAAAATACTAATACTCATATCAAATTAATTTTTAGAACCTTCAGGTCCGAATTTATTTTGAATTGACTGCCCATATTCATCTATTTCATAGATAACCTTACTTGAATTATCTTTTTTTATAGAAACAATTAAAGGAACTATATTAACATGATTACTTCTTTCAGGAAATACTAACTCTAATTCATATCCTTCAATAAATTTTTCATTTAAAAAATTAATATCTATATTCAATGCTGCATTATTTGTATCAACTGAAACTCTATTAAGTACAGTTCCATTTAAAATTGACTTTTTAGGACTTAATCCTATTCCTAAAAGTTTATTTCTTTTTACAAAGTGGAAAACACGATCTTCAAATGTTATAGGATTATGATATGCAACCCTGCTAATTATTGATAACAATCCTTTTGTATGATAAATCGTTCCATCTACAGAAAAGGGATACGACCAATGCGTTATTTTAGTATTGTCATAATAATAATCCCACAATTTAAATTCACCCCAATCTTTTACATAATCAGGATAACCTTCAATATTTTCACCAACATAATTTCTATAAGAAACTTGTGTTTTATTATTCCGAATCAAATTTAAAACATCATTACTTATTGTGAAATCCGAATTAAAATAGCCATCATCTGTATCAAACATTACAAACTCATGTGAAGCTGACTTTAAAAGGTTTTCTAAAAGACCTTTAAAATTATCTCTCTTTTTATTTTTAAAATGATATTTATTAAAAAATTTAAAATGAGATCTACAATTTAATGCAGGTAAAATCCCTAAATCATACCCTTCTGAACGTTCATAAAACTTAATAAAATTGTATTCCTTATATTTTTTTTTTAATAAATCATACCCTATATTATGATTACCTGTTGTGTGATAAATAACAGCAATTGAATAATTATCGATCTTAAATCTACTTATTATTGATCTTAGAAGAAAATCCAATTGCATTGCCCTATTATATGAAAAAATAATATTTAGAAGCATAATTATATTTAAAAATTAGTAAATATTATAAGTAATATTAGGAGATAAAATACCTGGCGATTTTATAATTTCGCCAAAACTATTTTCAACATTAAACACATCAAACCCAATTTCTGTAAATTTGAATGCTGTCTCAGACCTATTTGCTCCCCAAAACATTTCGAAATAATAAGTATCCTCATTGATAGTATATGCAGGTATATTAAATGATACTTTATAATCTTTCTTCTCTAATTGGTTTTTATCTGCAATAAATAATGCTGTACTAAAAATTGTTTCCTCCATTGTATTTCTAAAATAAAAAGCTAAATCTAAATCCACATTTGTCATTTTATTCTCAAACACGATCTCAATATCAATTCCAGATTTTATTGTAATAGAATTTCCTTCTTTAGCCTTTACATTAAATGACTTCACTTTTATATTCTCGTTCTCAAAAACTCGATCACTATTTAAATGATTATATGAAGATAATTGATCATGGTTTTTCTGATATTCAGTAATACACTGATCGATATTACCATCTAATAGTAAACCTCCATTATTCATTAAAATACCATGTGTACATAACTCTCTAACTGCACCAATATTATGACTCACAAATAAGATAGTACGTCCTTCACCTTTAGTCACATCACCCATCTTACCCAAACATTTCTTTTGAAACTCGGCATCACCAACAGCTAAAACCTCATCTACAATCAAAATTTCAGATTCTAAGTGTGCTGCTACAGCAAAAGCTAAACGTACATACATCCCAGATGAATAACGCTTAACTGGTGTATCAACATAGCGTTCTACTCCTGCAAAATCAACAATTTCATCAAACTTACGTGTGATTTCTTTTCGTGTCATTCCAAGAATAGCACCATTTAAATAAATATTTTCACGACCAGTCATCTCAGGATGAAAACCTGTACCAACTTCTAATAAAGAAGCAATACGACCTTTATATTTGATAGAACCTGTAGTTGGTTTTGTAACACGAGAAAGTAATTTCAACAAAGTTGATTTACCCGCTCCATTTCGTCCAATAATACCGACAGCTTGTCCTTGCTCGACTTGAAAGTTAATATCTTTTAACGCCCAAATGTAATCCGAATCTCCTTTCTGTGTACGATCATTGGTTTCGCCAATCTTAAGATAAGGATCTTCCTTACCTGTAACATTCGCCCACCAACGTTTAATATCATGTTGTAATGTTCCTGTTCCAACTTCACCTAAACGATACTGTTTTGAAACATTTTCAACATCTAAAACTATATTTTTTGACATCATTAAATTCTTAAAATTAAACAGTATCCATAAAAGATTTTTCAACTTTATTGAAAATTAATGTCCCTATTACTAAAAGAACAAAAATCACCACAGTTGAATAACCTAATAAACCAATAGTAAAGTCTCCTTTACCTAAAAATCCATATTTGAAACATTCAAAAACACCTGTTAAAGGATTTAATTCAACCAACCATCTGTATTTATCAGGAAAAGATGATAAAGGCATAATGACTGGTGTCGCGTACATTGCTAATGAAACACCAAATCCCAATAACATATTTACGTCTTGGTATTTCGTTGTTAAAGATGATAAAATCATTCCTGTTCCTAGCGCAAATGCAGCCATTAAAATAATTAAAAATGGTGTTGCTAATAACCATATATTTGGTTCTATAGATGCACCAGTAAAATAATAATACAACACAACTATAATAAATAATGTGAACTGAACACCGAATCGCATTAAATTAGATGTTACAACAGCAAGAGGCATGACCAAACGAGGAAAGTAGACTTTCCCAAAAATAGAAGCATTTCCTCTAAAAACAGAAGCTGTTCCTGTAAGACAAGAAGAAAAATAATTCCATAGAGTAACACCTGCCAAGTAAAAAGCCATTTTTGGAGTTCCATCAGTTGATAAACCTGCTACATTTCCAAAAATAATGACATACATTACAGTAGTAAAAATGGGATTGATAAAAAACCAAATCGGCCCCAATATAGTCTGTTTGAAAGACGTAATAAAATCACGTTTCACTAACATATAAACCAAATCTCGGTAACGCCAAACTTCTTTTAAATTTAAAGAAAATAAACTATTTTTTGAAGTAATTACGTTAGACCAATTTTGATTTGTTTCTGAGTTTAAACTCATAAAATAAATAAATTTAGGTTGTTTAAAATTTTAGGTTCTATTTCCAGAACCTAAAACTATTTAATTATATTGTTTTTCGTAATAATTTTGGTAATCACCAGACGTTACATTGTCTAGCCATTCTTTGTTTGATAAAAACCAATCGATTGTTAGACTCAAACCTTGTTCGAAAGTCACACTTGGCTTCCAACCTAACTCTTCGTTGATTTTTGTTGCATCAATCGCATAACGTAAATCATGCCCTGGACGATCTTTCACAAATGTGATTAATTGTTCCGAAGTTCCTGCTTCTTTCCCTAATTTTTCGTCCATTTGCTTGCACAATTCTTTCACCAAATCGATGTTTTTCCACTCATTGAAGCCTCCAACGTTGTAAGAGCCTCCATTTTTACCTTCGTGGAAAACTAAATCAATTGCTTTGGCATGATCGATTACGAATAACCAATCGCGTGTATATTTTCCATCTCCATAAATTGGAAGTGGATTTCCATTCAAAATATTATGAATACATAACGGAATCAATTTTTCTGGAAAATGATTTGGTCCGTAATTGTTTGAGCAATTCGTCATCACAATTGGTAAACCATATGTATCGTGATAAGCTCTCACAAAATGATCCGAAGACGCTTTTGAAGCCGAATATGGAGAATGAGGATCATAAGAAGTTTCTTCCGTAAAAAATCCTTCATCCCCTAAAGCACCAAAAACCTCATCTGTCGAAACATGATGAAAACGTTTTCCTTCAAAATTATTGTTCCAAATCGTTTTTGCGGCATTCAATAAATTTACAGTTCCAATCACATTCGTCATCACAAATTCTAACGGATTTGTAATCGAACGATCCACGTGAGATTCCGCAGCTAAATGAATTACTCCATCTGGTTGATGTTTTTCAAAAACTTCTAAAATATGTTTTGCATCTGTAATATCAGCTTTTACGAATTCGTAATTTGATTTACTTTCGATATCTTTCAAATTCTCTAAATTACCTGCATACGTTAGTGCATCAAGGTTGATAATTTTCGTTTCAGGATAATTCAAAACAAATTCTCTTACAACGTGAGAACCAATAAAACCGGCTCCTCCAGTGATTAAGATTGTTTTCATAGTATTTTTATAGTTGTTAGTATTAGTCATTTCCAAATAAATCGCGTGTATAAATTTTCTCTTGCACATCAGCCAATTCTGGCGCATTTCGATTCGAGATAATCACGTCACATTCTTGTTTAAAAGCTTCAAAATCTTTTACCACTTTAGATCCAAAGAAAGAATCCTCCTTCAGAACTGGCTCATAAACCACCACTTCAATTCCTTTTGCTTTGATACGTTTCATAACGCCTTGAATTGCTGAAGCTCTAAAATTATCTGAACCCGATTTCATGATCAAACGGTAAACACCAACTTTTTTTGGATTTTTAGCGATGATAGAATCTGCAATAAAATCTTTTCGCGTTCTGTTTGCATCAACAATGGCTTGAATAATATTATTCGGAACTGCATCATAATTAGCCAATAATTGCTTCGTATCTTTTGGCAAACAATATCCGCCATAACCAAACGAAGGATTGTTGTAATGCGAACCTATACGAGGATCCAAACCAACACCCTCGATGATTTGTTTACTATCCAAATTGAAAGTTTGCGCATAACTATCCAACTCATTAAAATAAGCGACACGCAATGCTAAATAGGTATTAGAAAATAATTTGATTGCTTCTGCTTCTGTTGAATGTGTAAACAACGTCGGAATATCTTTCTTAATTGCTCCTTCTTTCAACAAATTTGCAAAAACTTCTGCTCTTTCGCTTTGCTCACCAATAATAATTCTTGATGGATACAAATTGTCGTATAAAGCTTTTCCTTCTCTCAAAAATTCAGGAGAAAAAATAATATTTTGATAATCTAATCGATCTTTTAAATCCTCAACAAATCCAACTGGAACAGTTGATTTTATAATAACAATCGCATTCGGATTATATTGTTTGACATCATTTATAACCGATTCTACACTTGATGTATTAAAGTAGTTTGTTTTTGGATCGTAATCTGTAGGTGTTGCAACAATCACATATTCTGCATTAGTATATGCAGTTTCTTTTTCTAAAGTTGCAAGAAAATTAAGCTCCTTATTCTGCAAAAAATCTATAATTTCTGTATCTTCAATTGGTGATTTTTTTGCATTGAGCATTGCAATTTTTTCTGGAACAACATCTAATGCAACTACCTCATTGTGTTGAGCTAATAAAATGGCATTAGATAGACCTACGTAGCCTGTTCCTACTATTGCTATTTTCATTTATGGTTATTTATAATTAGTTTAAGAGAACAAATTTAGTGAATTTCTCTAATATGACCACCAATTTACTAAAAATGAGGGAATAGACAACTAAGTATTTACAATTAAATAATACGCTATAAATCTTTTTAAGCCATGAATTAACATGATTAATTAAAATGAAAACTGAAAAACTTCAAACAAAATTAGTTCTATTTTAATATTCAAATTAACTTTACAAAACTTAAAATATTAAACGTAATGTCTGTAAATAAAGAAATCAAACGAATTACTACCGAAACCATTCGTAACATGAAATTTCAAGGTGAAAAAATTTCGATGTTAACAGCTTATGATTTTACAATTGCAACTTTAGTTGATGCTGCAGGAACTGAAATTATTTTAGTTGGTGATTCTGCTGCCAATGTAATGGCTGGACACGAGACAACTTTACCAATCACATTAGACCAAATGATTTATCATGCACAATGCGTGGTTCGTGGTGCAAAACGTGCCTTGGTTGTGGTTGATTTACCTTTCGGAACTTATCAATCTGATCCACAAAAAGCCTTAGAATCTTCTGTTCGAATTATGAAAGAATCTGGAGCACACGCAATCAAATTAGAAGGAGGAAAAGAAATTGAAGAATCTATTCGTCGTATTGTAAATGCTGGTATTCCTGTTATGGGACATTTAGGTCTTACACCACAATCTATCTATCAATTTGGTTCGTATAAAGTTCGTGCAAAAAAAGACGAAGAAGCAGAAAAATTGCTAACTGATGCTAAGCTGTTAGAAGAATTAGGATGTTTTTCATTAGTAATGGAAAAAATTCCTGCTGATTTAGCTTCTAAAGTTACTGCAGCGGTTAATATTCCTACAATAGGAATTGGAGCAGGAACTGGTTGTGATGGGCAAGTTTTAGTTGTACACGATATGTTAGGACTTAACAACGAATTCAAACCAAAATTTGTTCGTAAATATTTAAACTTAGAAGATCAAATTCACCAAGCAATTGGACAATATGTTGCGGATGTAAAATCGGGCGACTTTCCAAATGCGAATGAACAATATTAAATTTTAGTTGAAAGTTTTGGGTTTTGAGTTTCTTCTCATAACTCAAAACTCATCACTTAAAACTCAAACATGAATCCAGAAATTTTATTCGAAGATAATCATTTGTTAATCATTAACAAAAAAGCAGGCGAATTAGCACAAGGAGACGAAACAGGCGACATTCCACTTATAGATAGTCTAAAGGACTATATAAAACAACGCGATAACAAACCTGGAAATGTTTTCTTGGGATTGGTACATCGTTTGGATCGTCCAACTTCTGGTGTGTTGATTTTTGCTAAAACTTCGAAAGCATTGACACGAATGAACGAAATGTTTCAGAAACGAAATATTGACAAAGTTTACCGTGCCATTGTACAAAGCAAACCACCAAAAGACTTCGAAAGATTAGAACATTATCTAAAGAAAAATCCTAAAAATAATAAAACAACAGTTTATTCTAAACCTACTGCTGATGCAAAAAAAGCAATTTTAGAATATACGTATTTAGGTGCTTTAGATACTTTTCATTGTGTCGAAGTAAAGTTATTTACAGGTCGTTCGCATCAAATTCGCGCGCAACTTTCTTCTGTTGGTTGTCCTATCAAAGGCGATTTAAAATACGGTGCTAAACGTTCTAATCCTGACGGAAGCATTTGTTTACATGCGCATCGCATTACATTCGAACATCCTGTCAAAAAAGAAGAAATGACAATTGTAGCTCCAGTTCCGAAAGATGCAATTTGGCAAGCAACGAACAAATTTAATTCGTAAATTTGTAGCTTATTTGTTTGTCAAATGAACAGCATTTTTTATTTCATAATTTATCAAATTTCACGTTTACCACTTTCGGTTTTATATAGATTTTCAGACTTTCTGTTCTTTCTGTTGTACACGGTTATTGGTTATAGAAGACGCGTTATTAGAACAAATTTAGAAAACTCTTTTCCCGAAAAATCTCACGAAGAAATCAAAGCAATTCACAAGAAATTCTATGCGAACTTTTGTGATTATTTGGTTGAAACTTTAAAAAGTTTTTCTATTTCTCAAGAAGAATTGGACAAACGATTTACCTATTCTAATCTCGACATTTTTAATGAAATAAAAACTGAAAAACGAGATGTCATGATGATGTGTGGACATATTTTCAATTGGGAATGGTTTATTGGAACGGTAAAACATTTACCAACAAAAGAAAGTGCAGCTGTTTATCATAAAATTAGAAATCCTTTTTGGAACGATAAAATCAATGCGATGCGTGGTCGTTTTGGCACAAAAGCATTGGATATGAAAGATGTGTTACGTTTTATGATGAAAGCTCCAAATGATGGAGAATTAGCCTATTTATTTGTCGCAGATCAAAGTCCAAAACAATCGGCAGTTCATTATTTTATTGATTTTCTCAATCAGAGAACGCCTGTTTTTAATGGTTTTGATAAAATTGCTCGACGCAAAGATATGGGAGTTGTATTCTGTCAAACCGAGAAAATAAAACGAGGTCATTATCACACAACTTTTATTCGACTACAACCTCAACAAGAGAAATTTGAAGAAAATGAAATTGTTCATCAATTTTTTCATCATTTAGAACAAACCATTCAACAACATCCAGATAATTGGCTTTGGAGCCACAAGCGTTGGAAATACGCCGATTTGTAATTTTAAATATTCATGAAAACAGCAATTGCAATCCTAAATTGGAATGGCGAAAAATTATTGCCTCAATTTTTACCTTCGGTTATTAACAATTCTAGAAACGCAACAATTTATGTAATTGATAATGCGTCGACTGACAACTCAATCGAATTGTTGAAAACTCAATTTCCTTCAATAAAAATCATCCAGAACAAAGGAAATTATGGCTTTGCGCAAGGTTATAATGAAGGTTTAAAACAGATTGATGCAGAATATTTTTGTTTGTTAAATTCGGATGTTGAAGTAACTGAAAATTGGATTGAACCAATTGAAAAAATGTTTGACAACAATCCTGATATCGCCGCAATTCAACCCAAAATATTAGACTACAAAAACAAAGAGTATTTTGAATATGCCGGTGCTGGAGGAGGTTTCATTGATAAATTTGGTTATCCATTTTGTCGAGGACGTGTTTTTTCAACTTTAGAAAAAGACAATGGACAATACAACGACACCACACAAATTTTTTGGGCTACGGGTGCTAGTTTATTCATTCGAAAAAAAGATTTCTTTGAACAAAATGGTTTTGACGAAGATTTTTTTGCTCATATGGAAGAAATTGATTTATGTTGGCGATTAAACAATGCTGGTCGAAAAATTTATTATTGTGGAGAATCAACTGTTTATCATTTGGGTGGTGCAACTTTGGATAAATCCAATCCAAAAAAATGGTATTTAAATTACCGCAATAGTTTGTGGATGATGCTTAAAAATCTACCTGCAAGCAAGCTTTTCCCAATGATTTTCACACGCCTTTCTATGGACGGAATTGCTTCTATTGCATTTTTACCAAAGCAAGGTTTACCACATGTTTGGGCTGTCTTCATCTCTCATATGCACTTTTACAGAGGTTTCTTTAAGATGTACAAAAAGCGTCAACAACATCAAATTAAAAATTATTCTGATAAAGAATTATTGCCTTTTCAATATTTCGTACAAAAACGCCAGTACTTTAAGGATTTGAACTAATTACACTTCAAACATTATATCATTTCTTAAAATTTCTATAATTTTTTAATTCTATTATTGTAGAATTAAAAAATATTATTATCATTGTAGTACAAATAAAACTACTATGAAAAAAATATTGACATTATTTACATTTTGCTCTTTGCTTACAACTACATCTTTTGCTCAAAAACTTGAAGTGAATTATCAAGAAACTACTGAAGTTAACGTAGAAGAATTAAAGAAAAACATGAAAGTTGAATCGACAGGTTCTGTTAATTTACCTAAAGATTTTTACGACAATATGTTTAAAAGCATGGGAGAGCCAAAAGATTACACTTTAACTATTTATGATAATGTTTCTACTTACAAAAAAGTTGAAAAAATAAGTAATGGTCAAACAAACGGTGGTTTTTCAGTGTCTGTCGGTTTTTCTGGAGGAGGAAATGGTATTTATAAAGATTTAGTTACAAAAGAGTATGCTAAAAGCTCAAATTTAATGGACAAGTCCTATTTGATAAAAGATAAATTAACCGAATACAAATGGCAATTGACGCGCGAAACAAAGAAGTTAATTGGTTTTGATGTCAAAAAAGCAACTGCTGTTATTGATAGTACAAGAACTATCGTTGCATGGTATACACCGAGTATTGCTGTAAAAGATGGTCCATTAATGTACAATGGTTTACCAGGATTAATTTTAGAATTAGAGATTATCAATACTAAAAAAACTGATAAAAAAGGATTTGGAAATGTAACAATCAGAGCAACCGAAGTAAAGGAAGTTGCAGACATGAAACCAATAGAAAAGCCAAAAGAAAAGAATGTTATTTCGGAAAAAGATTTTGAAGAATTAGCAAAAAAACAAATGGCACGTTTCGAAGAAATGCGAACAGAAAGTGTTGATAAAAAAGATTAAACTTATTTTTTTGATTTTGATTAAACAATTGAGCGTTTTTGTTGTCTAATAGAATAAATCACAACAATTATGAAAAAAATAATTTCAATTTTTGTTTTACTATTTAGTTTCCTAGCTTTTGCACAACAAGAAAAGTTAGAAGTAACTTATACTTCTCGAATGATTTTGCCAGATGACTTTTCGTTTCAACCTCGTGGAGATGGACGAACAATGCCAAA
The DNA here is from genome assembly GCF_030005555.1 of Empedobacter sedimenti. GTDB lineage: Bacteria > Bacteroidota > Bacteroidia > Flavobacteriales > Weeksellaceae > Empedobacter > Empedobacter sedimenti. The sequence goes on from NZ_JASCQG010000008.1 coordinate 15,822, forward strand.
AGAAATGCAAGAGCAATTCAAGAAAAATATACAAGAACCACAAGAAGCTGTTTTAACTATTCTTGGAGATGAATCTGTTTATAAAATGGTCGAAAAAATTTCAAATGATCAAAGTCAAGGTTCAAGAGGAATGAGAGGTGGAATGCGAATGATGGCTATGAATGGAGATAATATCTATAAAAATAGTACAACTCATCAAATTTTGAAAGAACAAAATGTCATGGGAAAAAGCTATGTTATTAAAGATTCTTTACAAAATTTTGATTGGAAATTAACGCGCGAAACAAAAACAATCCTAGGAAACGAAGCTAAAAAAGCAACCGCAATTATAGACAGCGTACAAACAACAGTTTGGTATATTCCGACATTGAAATACAAAACTGGACCCGAAAATTATTGGGGTCTACCTGGATTAATTGCAGAAGTGGAAACAAAATTTGATAGAGGAATGATGAAAGGTACAAGAATCATAAGTTTAACTGATCTTAAAACTTCATCAAGCACAAAAACAATTGAAAAACCAAAAGATAAGAATACAATTACTCAAAAAGAGTATAATAAATTAATGCAAGAGCAACGTAGTCGATTTGAAGAAATGCGAAATTCTGGTGTAAATAAACGAGATTAAATCACTCATTATTTTTAGTTTATTTTTAATAAAAAATAGTGCTAATTAAAAGAAGATTAGCTTATATTTAATCATCATAATAAACAAAAAAATAAAAAGACTATGAAAGCATTAATTATCGTAGACATGCAATACGATTTCTTACCAGGTGGTGCTTTAGCTGTAAACGAAGGAGATCAACTTATTGATCGTATCAATAAATTACAAGATAAATTTGACCTTGTTGTTGCAACACAAGATTGGCATCCAGCAAATCATAAAAGTTTTGCTTCGCAACACTCAGGTAAAGTTCCGTTTGATGTGATAGAATTAAATGGAACAAAACAGGTACTTTGGCCAGATCACTGTGTACAAGGTACAAAAGGTGCAGAATTGCACAAAGATTTGAAACAAAATAAAATTAGCGCAATTATTCGTAAAGGAATGAATCCGAATGTAGATTCGTACAGTGCTTTTTTTGATGTAAATAAAAAAAATCCGACAGGTCTTGATGGTTATTTAAAAGACCACAACGTTACAAGTGTTTACATTTGCGGATTAGCTGCAGACTATTGTGTGTATTACACAGCAAAGGACGCATTGGCATTAGGATACACAACAAATATTTTGGAAGGCTCTACACGCGCCATCAATCCTGAATATTTTGATGAGTTAAAAGAAGATTTTGTAAAGAAAGGAGGAAAAGTTTCGACTTACTTATTATAAAAACTTACAATAACAAGGTTCTAAAATGTCATTTAAATTAATTTAATTAGTTGAATGACATTTTTTTATTATAAAAATTCAATCAAATTCTGTAACATTAGTTTGTTCTTTTAGACTAACTAATAAAATATAGAAACTATGAAGAAATCACTTTTAACAGTTGCTTTAGGAATTATCACAACAACAATTTCTTTGGCACAAGACAATAAAACTCAGAACATCGATGCAACTTACATTATGGAAGTTAAAATGGATTATGAGAAAACAATGAAAACTATTCCAGAAGCGTACAAAGCTCAATTTGGTCCTATGCTAAAAGCTGAATTAGATGCTGGTATTTTTATGACCTATTTCTTTAAAAGCAACTCAAAAAATTCAACTTTTACATTAGAGCAGAAAGTAAACAATGGACAAGGTGGAACTGGAATAATTGCTCAACAAATGGCAACGTTTGATAATAAACCAACTTATAAAGATTTTACATCAACTCCTAATTTATATTACAAAGAAGTTGATATGATGGGTAAAAATTATTTAATCAAAGATAAAATTCCAGATTATAAATGGAAAATCTCGCGTGAAAAATCTGATATTGCTGGTTATCAAGTTACAAAAGCAGAAGGTGTCATGATGGATTCTATCCCTGTTACAGCATGGTACGCACCTGCAATTCCAGTAAAAGATGGACCAACTTCTTTGGCTGGTTTACCAGGTTTGATTGTAAAAGCTCAATTTGATGCAAATGGAGCTACAATGATTTATACGTTGAAAGAGCTGAAAATTTCAGAAAAAGAATTAAAAATTGCTTTACCAACAAAAGGTGAAGTTGTAACACAAGATCAATTTATGAAGATTATGACTGATCTTCAGAAAAAATACCAAGAACAGATGAATAGTGGTGTAGACACCAAATAAACTATAAAAAAAATCATCAGTTCTTCATCTACAAGAACTGGTGATTTCTTAAACAACCAACTCTACTAAGAGTATATATCAAAATAACACATATGAAGAAATTACTTTATCTTTTTTTATTTATTGCCGCTAGTCAACACACTTTTGCACAAGAGTGTAAATTGAAAGGTACAGTTTCCGACGAAAACGGAATTCCTGTTACTGACGCTTCAGTCTCTATTTTTGACAGTAAAAACGAAGGAAAAGGCTTTGTTTTTACGAGCAACGTTGGTGAATTTGAATTTAAATTACCTTGTGGTCAAAAGTACGATGTTGAAATTGAACAAGCTGGTTACGAAACGCATGTAGAAAATGTGGATTTAACTGAGAATGTCAACAAAAAAGTAAAATTAGTAAAAGGAAAAGAAATTTCTTTAAAAGAAACAATTGTAAAAGCTCAGCAAGCCATCAAAATAAAAGGTGATACAATTGAGTTTGATGCAGATTCTTTCAAGGTTGGAAATGAGGAAACTTTAGAAGATATTCTTAAAAAACTTCCTGGAATTGAGGTTGTAAACGGAAAAGTAATGTACAAAGGGAAACCAATGTCGCAGGTTACTGTTGGTGGACGTGAAGTTTTGGGTGGTAATGAAAAATTATTGAACAAAAACTTACCATCAGACGCGGTTTCAAAAATCCAGTTAAACACAAAATTCAAATCAAATCCTTTTGCTTCTTCGTTACAAGAAGATGACGAACAATTTTCGTTAAACATCGAGCTAAAAGAAGATATGAAACGTATTGCATTTGGTAATGTAACAATTGGTGGAGATGCCGATAAACACACAGATGCGCAAGCAAAAATTTTCTACTTCTCAGAAAAAAGTGATGCCACAACAATTAATGACTTCAATACATTTGGAAAACGTGTTTTTGATCAAGACGATTACATGACTTTCTTTGGTGGAATGTCAAGTTTTATGAACGATGGTAGCCAACTATCTATTAGAGGTGGAACTTCTGGTTTTATGTTTCCTTCGGAATCTAATGCTCCAGACATGAATACTTACAATGGTGCTTTACATTATGGTGTAGAACCGAATAAAAAACTTAGAATTACAGGTTTTGGATTAGTTAACACAAACAATATCAAGTATAATTCTAAAGTAGAACGTTTCTATAACTCGTTAGATAATCCGTTCACAACAGTTGACGAACAACGCAACAAAAACAATACTATGATGGGAATGGCTCGCATCAAGATTGATTATAATCCAAATGATAAAGGTCAAATTAAGTATAATTTAGATTTCAATTATCTGAAAAATGAAGATGAACAATCTGTTGATAGTTATAAAAATGGTCAGAAAGATGGATTTAGATATAATCTTACTGATCGTCAAAACTTCAGATTTAGTCAAAACTTATCGTACATCAAAAAAATTGGTCGCGATGATAATATCGGATTCTATTTACGTCATCAACTTCAACACGAAACGCCAGATTATCAAATATTTTCGAAGAATGAACCATTTAAAATTTTTGGCAATTTAACAAATATCAACAATCAATATAACCTAAATCAAAACCAAGAGTATAACGTTAATACGTTCCAATTATATTCGGTTTACAATCATTTGTTAACAAATACATCAAACATTAAATTCAAGATAGGAACAAACTTTAGCTTCCAAGATTTTGAAAATTCATTATATGATTATCAAACTTTAGTTTCTGCGCCAAAAACAGCAAGTGATACTAATTTTGATTATAACGAAACATTTGGAGATGTTACATTAACTAAGAAGTTTGGAAATTTCCAGGCAGATTTAGGAGCTGGATTAACTTTTTTCACTGAAAATGCTAACTACCTTGACGGAACAAAAGCTAAATTTAATGAAACGAAAATTTTACCTCATGGTACATTAAGTTATAAGTTTAGCAATGCGACAAGTATTAGAGCAAGTTATGATCAAAAATATCAATTTCCTAATGCAAAAGATTTAACAGACTCGTATGTTTTACAAAGTTACTTTAGTGTTTTTGAAGGAAATAGAGGTTTAAGACAAACACTATCTCACAATGCTTCGTTAAGCTTCGGACATTATAATTCGTTCAAATTCTTTAGTTTCAATACTTGGTTATCATATTCTAAAAATGAAAAAGGAATCGTTACATCTTCTACATTTAATCAAGAAAACCAAACACAGATTAATACGTTATTAAATTCTGATTATACAAATGAAAATTATAGCGTTGGTGCAATGGTATGGAAAAGATTAGCGAAATGGTATGATTTAAGATTCAATGCTAATTTAAATTTCTCTGATTATTACACCTATACTGGTCGAAAAGATGATAATACTGTAAAATCAATTAACAATACCTCATCTAATCAATCGTATAACTTAATCAATACATTTACATTCAAAAAGAAATTTGAGTTAAAAGCAGGATTAAACCTTAACATCTCTAATTTCAAAGCATTGTATGAACAAAAATTTACAACATGGCGTCCTTATGCAGAAGCTGCTTGGTCTGCAACTGATAAATTATTAGTTCAATCAGATTTCTCTTACCGTTTACAATACCGTGATGGAGAAGAATTAAACTCTTCAAAAGAATGGAACGCATCTGTTCGTTATAATATTGCTAAAAAGACCTATTTAACTGTAACTGGAGGTAACTTATTAGGAAATAATGTAATTGTATCGAGTGCTAACACGGACAACTACATTTCGACAACAACTCGTAATGTATTAGGAAGATATTTTATTGTAAGTTTGAGATACAAATTCTAACAAAATAAATAAACTGAAAAAGCACTTCAATCGAAGTGCTTTTTTTATTTTATAACCTGAGGATAATCAAAAACATTATTCGGATCGTATTTCTTCTTAAGTTTTTGTAAACGCGTCAAATTATCTCCAAAATAAGATGAATTTGCTTCAGGAAAATTGAGATCTGGATAATTTCTGTATTGCTTTGTATTTCCTAAATTTCGGATAGTTTGTTGAATTTCTTCAAAAGCTTTAGTCAACTTAGCTTCTTGTGTTGGCGAATCCCAATAAGCTTGCAATTCGCTCAAATAATTAATCTCTCGATGCGGATAAGCCGAGTCCGTTCTTTTTACTTCATTAATTTTTCCTCCCAAAGTATTAATCTGATAAATTGTTCCTTTAGCGGCAACAACTTTATTGAAAATTTCAGTTAATCCCTTTTCTATATTCTCAATACCATTGTACAAACCAGCCGAAGCATTCTTGAAATAAATTGGTTCTTTTACACCATAATAATTCTTAAGAGCTGCAGCCAAATTACGATTTTTCATTGGACGATAATCATCGGATTTTGAAATTAATTCTGAAAACTGTTTCTCAAAATCTGTTTGATTCGATTGATAATTCGTAAATAAAATGGTCAAGAATTTACCATTCAGTACAAAAGCAGAAAATGCTTCTAGTGGTAAATTTTGTGTCGATTTGAACCATAATTTAATTAATGATGTAAATCGCTCGACAGTTAAGTTCGAAAACTTCATTCGGTAAGCACTAAATGAATTTGGCGCTGGATAAGTTTTAAAATACAATTCTGTAATTACACCAAAGTTACCATTTCCACCACCTTTGCAAGCCCACAACAAATCAGGATCTTTATCCGAATCAATAGTATTCCCTTTGTAATCAATCATTTTTATACGAGTCAAACTATCACACATTAATCCGTACTTACGGCTAAAAAAACCGTAACCTCCACCCAAAGCCAAACCGCCTACGCCAACAGTTCCACACGAACCCGCTGGTAGAATTCTTTTTTTAGGTAAAAAGTTTGCATAAATTTCTTGTAACAAACAAGCTGGTTGAAGCTTTACAGAATTGTCTTTTTGCCACGAAATGGTATTCATCAATCCAAGATGAATCAATAAGCCATTATCGTTGTTTGAAAATCCTTCAAAACTATGTCCACCACTGCGAATTGCAATTTTTAGTTTCTTATCATTTGCAAACAAAACAGCTTTTTTTACAGCTTCATTTGATTTACAAACTGCGATGTATTTCGGAAATTTATTGATTCGTTTATTAAATGATTTTCGGTACAATTCGTACTTCTCATCATCTTTTGTTAATAAAATTAAATCATCATCTAAAAACTTATCAAAGGAATAAAAAGACATAAAAAAAATTCCTAAACTGCCTGTTCCAAGCAATTTTAGGAATTCTCTTTTGGTATAATTATTTTGTATCATAGCTTTTTGGTTTAGCTAAAGATACAAATCTATTTGATGTTATTTTTCTTTAACCACTCTTTATATTTCTCAGCGTTCTTTAAATGCTCTTGATAATCGTTGGTATAAATATGATAACCTGGTTTTGCAGGATCCGCTACAAAGAATATAAAATCGTGATTAGCAGGTGATAATACTGCATCAATTGCTCCTAAATTTGGTAAACAAATTGGTGCTGGTGGCAATCCTTTGTTACGATATGTGTTGTATGCATTCGACGACCATGTCCATTTTTTGTAAACACGTTGTACATTTTTATCCCAACCGTTTTCCATTTTATAAGCATAGATAGAAGTTGGATCAGCTTCCAGACGCATATCTTTCGCTAAACGATTCATATAAGCACGTGCAACACGTTGTTGTTCGTCCATATTATCTGAAGACTCTAACTGTACGATAGAAGCTAATGTTGTTACCTGAAGCGGTGTCATATTTAATGCTTTAGCTTTCGCAAGACGATCAGCATTCCACACTTTATCGTGTTGAGCGACCATTTTATCTACAAATTTATCAGGTGTTAATCCCCAATAAACAAAATAAGTTTCTGGAATAAAATATTGTTTCACCGTTTCATCATTCAACGTAGAATCGTTTTTTTCTTTTACAAAATCACGAATCGCTGTTAAAACTTCAATCGAATCCATATCAATTTGCTTAGAAACTGAACCTGCTAAATGATAAATTGTAGGTTCATTCTTGATACGAAGTTTTACTTCTTCTTGCTCTCCTCCTTGCAAACGATCAATAATATCATGATTAGAATCTGATTGATTGATTTTGTATTTACCTGATTTAATTGTTGCAGGATAATCAGAATCTTCTGCATATTGTTTGAATAGTTTTTCGTCCTTCAAAAATGGTTTTAAAGAATCTAAAACTTGCTCAAATTTTGCTCCACGAGAAATGTAAATAAAACCATCTTTGGTTGCATTTCCTTTGAAACCATCTATAAATGTACATCCTACAAAAGCGAATGAACAGATTAATATTAATACTAAATTTAATTTTTTCATTGGATTGAATTAAATTTCAATTTCACCTTCAAAAACTTTTACTGCAGGTCCGTTTAACCACACATTGACAAAGTTATGATTATTTTCTTCAAAATTAACAGATAAATTTCCTCCAACTGCTTTTATCTGAATATCTTTTTTATCCACTAAATTTTTGACATATGCAGAAATCGCAGCCGCAGTAATTCCTGTACCACAAGCCAACGTTTCGTCTTCTACACCACGTTCGTATGTTCTAATTTTCAATGTATTATCTGGTAAAACTTCTACAAAGTTCACATTAGATCCTTTCTCAAAATATGGAGCTCCGTTACGAATTGTTTTACCTTCTTCGTATACATTTACATTTTCTACGTTTTCTACAAACTGAACGTGATGAGGCGAACCAGTATTCATAAATAAATATCTGTCATGATCTTCTACTTCGTTTACATCAATCATTTGTAATCGAATTACATTTCCGTCTACAACACCTTGATGTAAACCATCAATTGCATTAAATGTCATTTTGTCAGAAGCAACATCCAAATCATTTGCAAAACGAATAATGCAACGTCCTCCGTTTCCACACATTGTACTTTCGTTACCATCAGAATTGAAATAGACCATTCTAAAATCCAATTCATCATCGTTTTGTAACAAAATTAATCCATCTGCTCCTATCCCAAAATTACGGTCGCAAAGCCTATTGATCAATTCTGTAGAAATTGGAAATGTTTCTTCACGATCATCAATCATCACAAAATCATTTCCTGCTCCTTGATATTTATAAAACTTTAGTTTCAATTTTATTAAATTTTAAACAAAGTAAAGACATTTTTATCACTCTTAACTAATGTTATAAAAGATTTATAATATAGTGTTAACATGCGTTAAACGGTTTGAAATGTTAAAATTTTGGTCTTAAATTTGATTTACACAAAACATAAAAGAGATATTTATATTAATATGAAAAAATATACAGGTTACTTAATGGTTGGATTAGTTAGTTCTATGACAACTATGGGAGGTTTTTATTTGATGAACGAAAGTGGTAATAATCCATTTATTACAAATGCAAGTAATCAAAAAAATGGAGATTTTGAATTAGTAGATTATAAAGGTAATTATGGTTATGATGCGCCAAACTTTGTTGAAGCATCAAACAAAGCTGTACATACGGTTGTGAGTATCAAAAATTATTCGAACCAAAGACAGCAACAGCAACAAATGTTTGACCCGTTTGACTTCTTTTTTGGTCAACCAGAACAACAACAAAGAGGTAGACAGCAACCACAACAAGACCAAGATCAACCATCTGGTATGGGTTCTGGGGTAATTATTTCGCAAGATGGATACATTGTAACAAATAATCACGTAATACAAGGTGCGACAAAAATTGAGGTAACACTTAATAATCAAAAGAGCTATATTGCCGAATTAGTTGGTACAGATCCAAGTACAGATATTGCGTTATTAAAAATTAGTGAAAAGGGTTTACCATTTACAAAATTTGTAGATTCTGATGCAATTAATGTAGGAGATTGGGTACTTGCAGTTGGTAACCCATTTGGTTTGACGTCTACTGTTACAGCTGGTATTGTATCAGCAAAAGGTCGTAGCATTAATATTTTAGGTAAAAACTCTGAATCACCAATAGAATCGTTTATTCAGACAGATGCGGCGATCAACCCAGGAAACTCTGGTGGTGCTTTGGTTAATGCAAACGGAGATTTAATTGGTATTAATACAGCTATTTCTTCGCCAACAGGAGCTTACTCTGGTTACGGATTTGCTGTTCCGACTAACTTGGTGAAAAAAGTTGTAGAGGATATTAAATCATACGGAATTGTTCAACGCGGATATTTAGGAATCAAAGGTTTTGATTTATCAAATGATCAAGCTGTTGCACAATACAACAAACAATTCAAGAAAAACATCAAAACACAAAATGGTGTAATGGTGACTGAATTAGTTTCGAAAGGGTCTGCTGTAGATTCTGGTATCGAAGAAGGAGATATCATTACAGCAGTAGATGGTAAAGATGTAACATCATTCTCTAGCCTATCATTTATCGTAGGTAGCAAACGTCCTGGTGACAAAGTTGCGATAAAAGTAAGACGTGGAAATACAGAAAAAACGTACACAATTACATTGAAAGATGCAAAAGGAGGAACTAAAGTAAGAAGTAAAGCTGATTTATCACCAACTGAAGTTTTAGGAGCAGAATTTGAACCTTTAACAGAGCGTCAAAAAGATAGTTTTGGAATAAACTATGGTGTAATGGCTAAAAATGTAGAATCAAACGGTAAATTAGCTCAGGCTGGTGTGCAAGATGAATTTATTATTTTATCTGTAAATGATAAAGAAGTAAGCTCGCAAGAAGATATTGAAAAGATTCTGAAAAATCATAAAGGTCGTGTATCTATTAAATTTGCCGATTATTATGGACGAATCTATACAAAAGGATTTACGATGGATTAAAATTTTGAGTCGATTTTAAGTTTTAATAAATCATTATAAATAGCTACAACAAGTTTCGTTGTAGCTATTTATTTTTACACTAAATTCAATTCATCTAAAACCAACCTTATGCATATAAAAAAAATGGTCGTAGTTCTTACATTATTACTTTCAACTTATACTTTCAGTCAAAATTTATTTGGCGTTTCAGGAAGCTATTCTAATCAATCTGGCAACTTTACCAAAGTAGGTGTGTTTTATGCGTTTGGTTTAGAAAATATTTCTTTTGCAACAAAAATAGACGCCAACGTTAATATGGCTTATATGCGAGATAATTTTCGGGTAATTCCAGAAATTGGCGTTACCGGTTATTTTGGAGCTGGAACATCTTACTTTTTCCCTTTCGTAGAAAGTGAATTTACTCCTTACACAATTACTCCAAAAGTTGGTTTGACATTTATGACGTTGATCGATTTTGGAATTGGATATGGATTTAGTATTAACGAGAAAAACAACTTCAAACCAATAAAAGGATTTCAGTTTTCAGCCAGTGTTAATATTCCGTTTGATTTAAACTAAAATTCATTAATAATGGTGAGTAAATCAACAATCGTTGATCTGTATATTTAATAAAATTATTGCAATGAAATCTAAACTATTTATCACACTTGTCGTCATACAAATCTCCACAATACTCTCTGCGCAACAAAGACAACAAAAAGGTCAAGAGTTTTTATATGGACCTACAATTGGTTATGCAAATCAAGCAGGAAACTTTGGTAAAATAGGCGCTTTTGGTTTTATTTCAATTGGAGAGTTAAATTTCTTGAAACTAGATCTCAATGCTAATATAACAGGAATGCAAGGAAAGACGAGCATTATTCCAGAAGCTGGATTAACCTTCTACAACTTTCCTCGAAGATTAGGAGGAATAGGTTTCTTTGCAGAAACAGAATTTACACCTTTCACTTTTACTCCAAAAGGAGGATTAACGATTTTTACTGTATTTGACTTAGGATTTGGATACGGAATTGAAATGAGACAAAAAGAAAACTTTAAATCGATAGAAGGTTTTCAGGTCAGCTTCGGAATTAATATTCCTCTAAATTTTAATATTTATTAAAATTGCTTAATTTTATCCTATGAAAAAAATCGTCTCAATATTTATTCTTTTAGCATGTTTTCAAGCTAAAGCACAACAAAATTTAACCGATTATTTTACGATTAATTTGGGTTATGAATATTGGAACGGAAATTACGGAAAAGTTGGAACAGATTTATATTTGGTTCAACCAAATAACAATATTTTAGCTTTCAGCGCAAATGCAAATTTGGGTTATATGAAAGATAAATTTCGTGTTATTCCAGAAATTGGAGCTGGTTATATGTTCAATTTTGAAAATAATCCTGGCGATCCTTATAGCTCAAACTTTAGCTCAGCTTTCTACGTAATTCGCACAGAAGTTTCTCCTTGGACAATTACACCTAAAGTTGGTATTGCTGTATTAAGTTTATTAGAATTGAATGCTGGATATTCTTTTGAGTTTAGAGAAAATAAAGATTTTAAAGATATGAATGGTTTCCGAGCTGGTTTAACAATTCACTTACCTACTCAGCTTTTTTAGAATTTCTAATCGCTTTTCTCAATTCTTTTAAACGAATATATAAATCCGAAGTCGAAACATTTTCTTCAATTGCTTTAAAAACACCTTTATCTGTATAAAAGAAAATAATTGCTTCATGGTCAGCAACCTTAAAAGCATTTGTAATTCCATTAATTTTATTTTCTACCCACGACATTTTACATGTTTGTAAATCAAACGTGTGATCTTCATTCCCCAAAATATCTTTGAAAATTAATTGTTCCCCTTGTACATATAGAACTCCACTCCCTTGAAATGATTTCATTTTCAAAAATCTCCCTTGCGGACGCCCTATATTGTAACGAACAACAGCTTTTATTGTAACGTTATGTGGTAAACTCTCTAATGTATACAATTCATTCTTTTGACGAACTTTAGCATCAGAAACGGCAATAACAAAGAAAATCGAAACAAAAATTCCGAAAATCAAAAAAATAATTAAGATAGATAATAGCGCTGCCATATATGTTAAAAATGTTAGGATAAAGTTATAAAAAACCTTGAACTATACTCTATATAATCCTATTTTTTTACCTTAGCCTTGCAAACAACTAAAAATTATAAATGAATAAATTAATTTGGCTCTTATTTCCTACGGCAATTTTTGCTCAGAAAGGGGAAACACAAATCAAAATTAACACGCTAACATTACCGTTAGCTATGGTTAATCTTGGAGTGGAACACGCTATTACAGACAAAATAACTTTACAAGCTGACGGATTCATTTCTCCTTGGAAATCATTTGCCGGAAATCATTTTCAAATGTATATGGCTTTTGGTGAAGGAAGATATTACTTTGATAAATCTTTCAGCAAATTTTATGTTGGTCCAAATATCGGTGTTGGATTCTTTGATATTCAAAAATGGAATTATTGGAATACTGATAAATACCAACGTGGTTTTACCATCTTAACTGGTGCAACAATTGGTTATCAAGCAAAATTGAATGAACATTTTAGTTTAGATGTTTTTGTTGGTGGAGGTCACTCTGCTGGTAATTACAAAGGCTACTATAAAGAAGATTCTCCTAATTTTGGACGTTATGACTCTGCTCAGTCATTCAACAAAAGTGGTGAATGGATGTTATATAAAGGCGGTGTTATGCTGACTTACAAGTTTAAACGAAAAAAATCCAACTAAAAAATTAGTTGGATTTTTTTTATCTAATTCTGTCTAATTATTTAAACAGGTGTATTCATATCAAAAGCCTCAAGATATTCGGCAACACGTTTTACAAACATACCTCCCAAAGCGCCATCAACAACACGATGATCGTATGCATGAGATAAGTACATTTTGTGACGAATTGCAATCATATCTCCTTGTGGAGTCTCAATAACTGCTGGTTTTTTCACAATTGCCCCTACAGCTAAAATAGCTACTTGTGGTTGAGGAATAATTGGTGTTCCTAATGTATTCCCGAAAGAACCAATATTTGTAATTGTATAAGTCCCACCTTGAATTTCTACTGGTTTCAATTTATTGTTACGAGAACGGTTTGCTAAATCATTTACCTGAGAAGCTAATCCCGCTAAATTGTATTGATCTGCATTTTTGATAACTGGAACTATCAAATTTCCACTTGGTAAAGCAGCTGCCATACCAATATTGATGTTTTTCTTTTTGATGATTTTATCTCCATCAACAGAAACATTAATCATTGGAAAGTCTTGAATAGCTTTTGCTACAGCTTCGATAAAAATTGGCATGAATGTGATTTTCTCACCATGTTTCTTCTGAAACTCATTTTTATTTTTATCTCTCCATAACACAATATTCGTCATATCAACTTCTACGAAAGACGTTACATGCGGTGCAATTTGTTTTGCTTGTAGCATATTTTGCGCAATAATTTTACGCATTCTATCCATTTCGATGATTTCATCACCTTCACCAACAGAAATTGGTGCAGATTGCACTTGTGGTGCTTGAGGTTGAGCAACTGGTGCAGCAACAGAAGTCGTAGCAACTGTTTTCGCTGGTTGATTTCCTCTATTTTTAACGAAATTTAAAATATCATCTTTTGTTACGCGTCCATCTTTACCAGAACCAGAAATTTGATCTAATTCTGTTTGAGAAACACCTTCTTCTTTCGCAATAGATTTTACTAAAGGAGAATAAAATTTATCATCAGACGAAGTTATTACAGTTTCAGATTTTATTGTTGCAACTTCTGTCTCTATAGATTTTGCAGCATCTGCAATTTCCTCATCACTATTATCAGATGAAGTTTCTGTTGCTTCTTCTGTTTGTTCAACAACTCCATCAACAGATAAAATTGCAATTGGTTCACCAACTTTTGCAATTCCGTCAACAGGAACTAATATTTCTTTTAAAACCCCAGCTACTGGCGAAGGAACATCAGAATCTACTTTATCAGTAGCGATTTCTACAACCGATTCGTCTTCGGCAATAGTATCACCAATATTTTTTATCCAATTGGTTACAGTGGCTTCCATCACACCTTCACCCATCGAAGGTAGAATTAATTTATAGTCAGACATCTTTGTGTTATTTGCTTCTTACAAATCTAAACATTTTTTCGATTCAAAAAAATACTCGAATAAAGTTTAAATGATTCGTAATTATATTATCAGCAAAAATACTTTAATAAATTATCTTTTTAATAAAAATTTTAATTTTAAATGATTATTTATTAATAATCTACATTTTTTTCCATAAAAAAATCCCCCAATCTAGGATTGAGGGACTTTTGAATTATTTAAAAATAATTTCTTAAGCTTCGTAAGCAGCTGTACCGTTGTTTACTTGAGGTTCTTTGATTTCACCAAAGCTTTTCTCGAAGTTTACTACGTTTTCAGCTAACGATTTAGATAATTGTTTCGCTTGTAAAGGAGATAAAATAATACGAGATTTTACTGATGGTCTAGCACCTGGTAAAAATTGTACGAAATCTACAACGAACTCAGATGGTGAGTGGTTGATGATTGCTCCTGTTGCATAAACACCTTGAGCTACTAATTCGTTTAACTCAATGTTTAATCCTTCGTTTTGTTGATTTTCTGACATTATAATTCTTGTTTTGCGTTTATTAATTCCTCGTACTCACGATTAGATCCTACGATGATGTTTTGATACTCTTTAAGTCCAGTTCCTGCAGGAATTAAGTGTCCAACGATAACGTTTTCTTTCAATCCTACTAAACCGTCTACTTTACCAGCTACAGCTGCTTCGTTAAGAACTTTTGTAGTTTCCTGGAACGATGCTGCAGACATGAAAGATTTAGTTTGTAAAGACGCTCTTGTAATACCTTGTAAAACTGCCTCTGCTGTTGCAGGTAAAGCCTCACGAGCTGTTACTAAGTTTTTATCTTCACGTTTTAATTTAGAGTTTTCGTCACGTAATTCGCGAACTGTGATGATTTGTCCTGGTTTCAAATCAGTACTATCACCAGCATCTTCTACGACTTTCATACCGAATAAACGATCATTTTCTTCCATGAAATCGTCTTTGTGCTCTAAACTATCTTCTAAGAATCTTGAATCTCCTGAATCTACAATTCGAACTTTACGTAACATTTGACGTACGATAATCTCGAAGTGTTTGTCATCGATTTTTACACCTTGTAAACGATATACATCTTGAATTTCGTTTACTAAGTATTCTTGAACCGCTGTTGGTCCTAAGATTTTCAAGATATCTTCTGGAGTTGTTGCTCCATCAGATAAAGGCTCACCAGCGCGAACAAAGTCATTCTCTTGAACTAAGATTTGTGCTGATAATTTAACTAAGTAACGACGGATTTCACCATTTTTAGATTCAACAATGATCTCACGGTTACCACGTTTAATTTTACCAAAAGATACAACACCATCCATTTCACAAACTACTGCAGGATTAGATGGATTACGAGCTTCTAATAACTCTGTAATACGAGGTAAACCTCCTGTAATATCGCCAGATTTAGCTGATTTACGAGGAATCTTAACTAAGATTTTACCTGCATTAATTTTTTCTCCATCATTTACCATTAAGTGTGCTCCTACTGGTAAGTTGTATGTTTTTTCTTCTCCGTCAATCGTAATAACTCTTAAAGCTGGTACTAATTTCTTGTTACGAGATTCTGAGATTACTTTCTCTTGGAATCCTGTTTGCTCATCAATTTCAATTTGATAAGTAACACCTTGCTCTAATTGTTCGTATTCAATCTTACCTGTTGATTCTGCAATAATAACCCCATTATATGGATCCCAACTAGCAATTACTTGACCTTTCTCAACTTTAGCTCCGTTTTTAACAGATAAAATTGTACCGTAAGCAATGTTAGTTTGTTGACGTACATTTCCTAATTCATCTAAAACTTTCATTTCAGTAGAACGAGAAACAACTGTATCAACTTTATTACCTGCATCATCTGTCGATTCAACTGTACGTAAATCATCAAATTCTACAATACCATTTACTTTTGCATTAACAGTATTTTGCTCAGAAACGTTACCAGCTGTACCCCCAACGTGGAATGTACGTAATGTTAACTGTGTACCAGGCTCACCAATAGATTGTGCAGCAACTACACCTACAGATTCACCTTTCTGAACACCTTTACCTGTTGCTAAGTTACGTCCGTAACATTTAGCACAGATACCTGTTTTAGCTTCACAAGTTAATGGAGAGCGAACTTCTATTTTTTCAATACCAGCGGCTTCAATAGCTTCACCAGCTTCTTCAGTAATGATATTACCTGCAGAAATGATTAACTCACCATTATCTGGATTGTAAATGTCATTTAAAGAAGTACGACCTAATACACGAGAAGATAAACTTTCAATAATTTCTTCTTTTTTCTTAAGTGCAGATACTTCTAAACCTCTTAATGTACCACAATCTTCGTGCATTACGATAACGTCTTGTGCAACGTCAACTAAACGACGAGTCAAGTATCCAGCATCTGCAGTTTTTAAGGCAGTATCGGCAAGACCTTTACGCGCACCGTGCGAAGAAATAAAGTACTCTAAGATAGACAGACCTTCACGGAAGTTAGAGATAATTGGGTTTTCGATGATATCCCCACCAGTAGAACCAGCTTTTTGAGGTTTAGCCATCAATCCACGCATACCTGATAACTGACGAATTTGCTCTTTAGATCCACGTGCTCCAGAATCAAGCATCATGAATACAGAGTTAAATCCTTGTTGATCTTCTGTCATACGCTTCATTACAATTTCAGTTAAAGTCGCGTTTGTTGTTGTCCAAACATCAATAACTTGGTTGTAACGTTCGTTATTTGTAATAAGACCCATGTTATAGTTCATCTTAATGTTCTCAACTTGGTTGATCGCACCAGAGATAAGGTCTTTCTTTTGTTCTGGGATTAAGATATCTCCTAATGAGAATGATAAACCACCCTCGAAGGCATTACGGTATCCTAATTGTTTCATATCATCTAAGAAAGCAGCCGTTGTAGGGAAATCTGTAATCTTGATGATTTTATTAATAATTGTACGTAACGACTTTTTCGTTAATACTTCATTAATATAACCTACTTGTTTCGGAACGATTTGGTTGAATAACACACGTCCTACTGAAGTTTCGATTAATTGATTTTCTACTAACTCCTCTCCTACACGAATTGTTCCTTTTACACGAATTGGCGCGTTTAAGTCAACAGCTCCTTCGTTGTATGCAATTTGAACTTCTTCGTCTGAATAGAAAGTTAATCCTTCACCTTTTACTGTAAATTGGTGGTCAGTACGACGAATTTTCGTCATGTAGTAAAGACCTAAAACCATATCCTGAGAAGGTACAGTAATTGGAGAACCATTTGCAGGATTCAAAATATTTTGAGAAGCCAACATTAATAATTGTGCTTCTAAAACAGCTTCTGGTCCTAATGGTAAGTGAACAGCCATCTGGTCACCATCGAAATCGGCATTGAAGGCAGTACACACTAATGGGTGTAAACGAATTGCTTTACCTTCGATTAATTTCGGTTGGAATGCTTGGATACCTAAACGGTGTAACGTAGGGGCACGGTTTAATAAAACTGGGTGTCCTTTAATTACGTTTTCTAAAATATCCCAAACAACTGGCTCTTTTCTATCGATAATTTTCTTAGCCGATTTAACTGTTTTTACAATTCCACGCTCGATTAATTTACGAACTACGAATGGTTTGTATAATTCAGCTGCCATATCTTTTGGTAAACCACATTCGTGTAATTTAAGTGTTGGTCCAACAACAATTACAGAACGAGCAGAATAATCCACACGTTTACCTAATAAGTTTTGACGGAAACGACCTTGTTTACCTTTTAATGAATCAGATAATGATTTTAACGGACGGTTACCATCAGCTTTTACAGCAGATGCTTTACGTGTGTTATCGAATAATGAATCAACCGCTTCTTGTAACATACGTTTTTCATTACGTAAGATTACCTCTGGCGCTTTGATTTCCATTAATCGTTTTAAACGATTATTACGGATAATTACACGACGATATAAATCATTTAAATCTGACGTTGCAAAACGACCACCATCTAATGGAACTAATGGACGTAATTCTGGTGGAATAACCGGAATAACGCGCATTACCATCCATTCTGGACGGTTTACGTGGTGCATATTTGACTCACGTAACGACTCAACAACTTGTAAACGTTTTAACGCTTCTGTACGACGTTGTTTAGATGTTTCGTTATGTGCTTTGTGTCTTAATTCGTAAGATAACTCATCTAAATTAATACGAGATAATAAGTCTTCTAAAGCCTCAGCACCCATTTTCGCAACGAACTTGCTTGGATCTGTATCTTCAAGATATTGATTCTCGATCGGAAGAGTTTCTAAGATATCTAAGTACTCTTCTTCTGATAAGAAATCTAATCTATTTAATTCTTCACCTTCTGGTCCTTTTGCGATACCTGGTTGAATCACTACATATCTTTCGTAGTAAATTACCATATCTAATTTCTTAGATGGTAATCCTAAGATGTAACCAATTTTGTTTGGTAATGAACGGAAATACCAAATATGTGCAATTGGCACAACAAGGTTGATGTGTCCAATACGCTCACGACGAACTTTCTTTTCAGTAACTTCAACCCCACAACGGTCACAAACGATACCTTTATAACGGATTCTTTTATATTTTCCGCAGGCACATTCATAATCTTTTACAGGTCCAAAGATACGCTCACAGAATAACCCGTCACGCTCTGGTTTGTGCGTTCTATAGTTAATCGTTTCAGGTTTTAAAACTTCACCTTTAGATTCTTGAAGAATCGATTCTGGAGAAGCTAACCCAATACGAATTTTTGAGAATTGACTTGTTTTATTTTTTGTTGACATATAGAAATGTATCTAACAATTATATTATAACTAACGAAAAGGTAGAATAATAGGTTGCCCTATTATTCTTCCAAGTTTATGTCTAATCCAAGACCTTGTAATTCGTGTAACAATACGTTAAACGATTCTGGAATTCCAGGTTCTGGCATTGGCTCTCCTTTTACGATTGCTTCGTAAGTTTTTGCACGTCCAATTACGTCATCCGACTTAACTGTTAAGATTTCGCGTAGGATATTAGATGCACCAAATGCTTCTAATGCCCAAACCTCCATCTCTCCAAAACGTTGACCACCGAATTGTGCTTTACCTCCTAATGGTTGTTGAGTAATTAATGAGTATGGTCCGATAGAACGCGCGTGCATTTTGTCGTCAACCATGTGTCCTAATTTCAACATGTAGATAACACCTACAGTCGCTTTTTGATCAAAACGCTCTCCTGTGTTACCATCATATAAATATGTTGTACCATGCTTAGGAATACCTGCTTCTTCTGTGATACGATCGATATCAGCAATTTCAGCTCCGTCGAAGATAGGTGTAGCAAATTTTTGTCCCATTTTAAGACCTGCCCATCCTAATACCGTTTCATAAATCTGACCGATATTCATACGAGAAGGTACCCCAAGTGGGTTAAGAACGATATTTACTGGTGTCCCGTCTTCTAAGAAAGGCATATCTTCGTCACGAACGATACGAGCAACAATACCTTTGTTACCATGGCGTCCGGCCATTTTATCCCCAACTCTTAATTTACGTTTTTTCGCAATATAGATTTTCGCTAATTTCACGATACCTGCAGGTAACTCATCTCCAACAGAGATTGTAAATCTTTCGCGGTTAAGAGCTCCTTGTAAATCGTTGTACTTAATTTTGTAATTATGTATTAACTCTTTTACTAATTCGTTCTTATCCTCATCTGTTGTCCAAAGAGATTCTGCACCTGTTAAGTTTAGATAATCTTCAACGTTAGATAAGATTTTTTGTGTGTATTTTACACCTTTCTTGATTACTTCTTCGTTCAAGTCGTTGTAAATACCTTGAGAAGTTTTTCCGTTTAATAAAACGTACAATTTCTCTAATAATACTTCTCTTAATTCGTTGAATTTAACGTCGTACTCAGCTTCTACACTATCAATGATAGCTTTATCTTGAGAACGTTTACGTTTATCTTTTATACTACGTGAGAATAATTTTTTGTCGATAACAACACCACGTAATGATGGAGAAGCTTTAAGAGAAGCATCTTTTACATCACCAGCTTTATCTCCAAAGATTGCACGTAATAATTTTTCTTCAGGTGTTGGATCAGATTCTCCTTTTGGAGTGATCTTACCAATTAAGATATCACCAGGTTTTACTTCTGCTCCGATACGAATCATACCGTTTTCGTCTAAGTCTTTAGTAGCCTCTTCCGAAACGTTAGGAATATCAGAAGTTAATTCTTCCATACCTAATTTTGTATCACGTACATCTAATGAATACTCATCGATGTGGATAGATGTAAACCAGTCTTCACGAACAGCTTTTTCAGAAATTACAATGGCATCCTCAAAGTTGTACCCTTGCCAAGGCATAAAGGCAACAACCATATTACGACCAATTGCTAATTCTCCTCCTTCTGTTGCATAACCTTCAGATAAAACTTGTCCTTTCTCTACACGATCACCAACTTTTACGATTGGTTTCAACGTAATTGTAGTTCCTTGATTCGTTTTTCTAAATTTAGTTAAATTATATGTTTTCTCAGATGAGTCAAAGTTTACTAACTCTTCGTCTTCTGTTCTATCATATTTAATTGTTATAATGTCAGCATCAACGTATGTTACTGTACCTTCGCGTTCTGCATTTACTAAGATTCTTGAATCTTTCGCAACTTGCTTCTCTAATCCAGTACCTACGATAGGTGCTTGAGGTTTTAATAATGGAACTGCCTGACGCATCATGTTCGATCCCATTAACGCACGGTTGGCGTCATCATGCTCCAAGAAAGGAATTAATGATGCTGAGATAGAAGCAATCTGGTTAGGTGCAACGTCGATTAAATCAACTTCTGCTGGCGTTACAACAGGGAAATCCCCATCCTCACGAGCAGTTACACGTTCAGTAGCAATAGTACCATCGTCTGTCATGTCGATATTGGCTTGAGCAATTACTTTTGATTCTTCCTCTTCCGCAGTTAAATAGATTGGTGCTGATTCGACGTCCACTTTTCCATCTTCTACTTTTCTGTACGGTGTTTCGATGAACCCTAAGTTATTAACTTTAGCGAATACACATAATGACGAAATCAAACCAATGTTTGGTCCCTCAGGAGTTTCAATTGGACATAAACGTCCGTAATGAGTGTGGTGTACGTCACGTACCTCGAATCCCGCTCTTTCTCTTGATAAACCTCCAGGTCCTAATGCTGATAAACGACGTTTGTGTGTAATCTCTGATAATGGATTTGTTTGGTCCATGAACTGAGATAACTGGTTCGTTCCGAAGAATGAGTTAATAACAGATGATAATGTTTTAGCATTAATCAAATCGATTGGTGTAAATACCTCGTTGTCACGAACATTCATTCTTTCGCGGATAGTTCTAGCCATACGTGCTAAACCTACTCCGAATTGGCTAGCCATTTGCTCACCTACCGTTCTTACACGACGGTTAGATAAGTGGTCAATATCATCCACCTCTGCTTTAGAGTTGATTAATTCGATTAAGTATTTAATAATCGAAATGATATCTTCACGAGTCAATACTTGAATATCCTCGCTAATGCTTAAGCCTAATTTTTTATTTAATCTGTAACGACCTACTTCACCTAATGAATAACGTTGATCAGAGAAGAATAATTTATCAATAATTCCTCTTGCTGTCTCCTCATCTGGTGGCTCAGCGTTACGTAATTGTCTATAGATATACTCTACGGCTTCTTTTTCAGTATTCGTAGGGTCTTTCTGTAGGGTATTATGGATAATTCCATAGTCTGCAGAATTAATATCTTCTTTGTGTAATAAGATTGTCTTAACACCAGAATCTACGATTTGATCGATGTGATCTTTCTCTAAGATTGTTTCACGGTCTAAGATAATTTCATTACGTTCGATAGATACAACTTCTCCAGTATCTTCATCTACGAAATCCTCGTGCCATGTGTTTAATACACGTGCAGCAAGTTTACGACCTACAACTTTCTTTAAATTAGCTTTATTAACTTTTACTTCTTCTGCTAAGTCGAAAATTTCTAAGATATCTTTATCTCTTTCGTATCCGATAGCACGTAATAAAGTAGTTAATGGTAACTTTTTCTTACGATCGATGTAAGCGTACATTACGCTGTTGATGTCTGTTGCGAACTCAATCCAAGATCCTTTGAAAGGAATGATACGAGATGAGTACAATTTTGTACCATTCGCGTGGAAAGATTGTCCGAAGAATACCCCAGGAGAACGGTGTAATTGAGATACAATAACACGCTCTGCACCATTGATAATAAATGATCCTGAAGGAGACATGTAAGGAATTGTTCCTAAGTATACGTCTTGTACAACAGTTTCGAAATCTTCGTGCTCTTCGTCAGTACAGTACAATTTAAGACGAGCTTTTAATGGTACACTGTACGTTAATCCTCTTTCGATACACTCATCAATTGTGTAACGTGGTGGATCTACGAAATAATCTAAGAATTCTAAAACAAACTGATTGCGAGTATCCGTAATCGGAAAATTCTCAGCAAATGTTCGGTAAAGACCCTCATTTTTTCGTTGGTCAGGTCTTGTTTCCAACTGGAAAAAATCTTCAAACGATTTGATCTGAATGTCAAGGAAATCAGGGAATTGAGCGACTGCTTTTGCAGAAGAAAAGCTCAATCTTTCTTTTTTCTCAGTCGAGTTGCTTAATGTTGCTTTAGTGGCCAATTTCGAATGAATTTTGGTTTATATAATGACTTTATGCGTAAAAAGGTTTAGACCTAACACATCCCGTGCTAGGTCCAAACCTATATTGTTGAGTAATAAAAATTACTTCAATTCTACTACTGCACCAGCTTCTTCTAGCTGTTTCTTTAAAGCTTCAGCTTCGTCTTTAGAAACTGCTTCTTTAACTGTTGCAGGAACTGAATCTACTAAATCTTTAGCTTCTTTTAATCCTTTTCCAGTTAATTCTTTTACTAATTTAACTACTGCTAATTTAGATGCTCCACCTTCTTTTAAGATTACGTCGAATTCTGTTTGCTCTTCAGCAGCTTCTCCAGCTCCTCCAGCAGCAACAACAACTGCAGCTGCAGCTGGTTCAATTCCGTACTCGTCTTTTAAGATTGTTGATAATTCATTAACTTCTAATACTGTTAAGTTTACTAACTCTTCAGCTAATTTTTTTAAATCTGCCATTTTAATTTTTTTTGTTTGTCAACTATTATTTAATATGAGTGTGTCCTATTCTTCTGATGCTCCTTCTTCTTTTGAAGCTTCTTTGTTCTCTAATTGAGAAACAAGAGTTTTGATTGGAGACTGAAGTAACATTACGATATCTGCGATTAATTCTTCGCGAGATTTTAATGCAACTAATTGAGGTAATTTATCATCACCAACAAAAGTATTATCTTCAATCCAAGCTCCTTTTAAGATAGGTTTTTCAGATTTTTTTCTAAATGTATCAATTACTTTAGCTGGTGCATTACCAACTTCAGCAGTCATTAAAGCTGTATTTCCTTTTAAAGATCCATAAAGTTCTTCGAAGTTCTTGTCTTCGATGTTCTCCATAGCTTTCTTTAATAAAGTGTTTTTTACTACGCGTAAAGAAACATTGCTTTTGTAGCAAGCTCTTCTCAATTCAGTAGTATTAACAGCGTTTAATCCATCGATATTTGCTAAATAGATGATTTTTGATTCAGCTAATACAGCTTGCAATTCATCTATCATGTTTGCTTTATCTTGTTTTGTCATTGCCATAGTCTACTAATTTTAAGCGTTTACACTTTTTGGATCAACTGGTACACCTACTGATTGAGTTGTAGAAAGCGTGATGCTTTTTACATAAGTTCCTTTAGCAGCTGTTGGTTTTAATTTGATCAACGTTTGAATTAATTCATTTGCGTTTTCTCTAATTTTATCAGCTTCAAAAGATACTTTTCCAACTGCAGCGTGGATAATTCCGTAACGGTCTACTTTGAAATCGATTTTACCTGCTTTTACTTCAGAAACGGCTTTACCAACTTCTAAAGTTACAGTTCCTGATTTTGGGTTTGGCATTAATCCACGAGGTCCTAAAACACGTCCTAATGGTCCTAATTTACCCATAACTGCTGGCATAGTAACGATAACGTCAACATCTGTCCAACCTTCTTTAATTTTTTGTAAGTATTCGTCTAATCCTACATAATCAGCACCAGCAGCTTTTGCTTCTGCTTCTTTATCTGGAGTAACTAACGCTAATACTTTAACATCTTTACCTGTTCCGTGTGGTAATGAAACTACACCACGAACCATTTGGTTAGCTTTCTTAGGGTCTACACCTAAACGAACTGCTATATCTACAGATGCATCAAACTTTGCATAATTAACTTCTTTAACTAATGAAGATGCGTCTTCAATTGTATAAAGTTTGTTTTTATCTACTTTAGCTTGTGCTTCTTTTTGCTTTTTTGTCAACTTTGCCATTTCCTAAAATGTTTTAATTATTCTGGAGCTTGCCCACCTTTTACAGTTATACCCATAGAACGTGCAGTTCCAGCAACCATTTTCATAGCAGATTCAACAGTAAAACAGTTCATATCAGCTAATTTGTCTTCAGCAATAGCTCTAACTTGATCCCAAGTAACAGTACCAACTTTTTGACGGTTAGGCACACCTGATGCTTTTTTCAATTTCGCTGCATCCATTAACTGTATAGCAGCTGGAGGAGTTTTAATTACGAAATCGAATGATTTGTCTTGATACACTGTAATAACAACTGGTAACACTGCACCTTGTTTTTCTTGTGTACGTCCATTAAATTGTTTACAAAACTCCATAATGTTAACACCTGCAGCACCTAAAGCCGGTCCTACTGGTGGCGAAGGATTTGCTTGTCCTCCTTTAACTTGAAGTTTTACAACTTTTTCAATTTTTTTTGCCATTTTTTTAATTCTTAAAATTAAGCGTTATGTGGAAGCAGCCTAAATTTTCTACTTTTAATTTGTTGAAAGATTAATTAAGCAATCTTTTCAACTTGGTTAAAACTTAACTCAAGTGGTGTTTTACGTCCGAAGATTAAAACCATCACTTCTAGTTTACGTTTATCTTCAATGATTTTCTCAACAGTACCGTTGAAACCATTGAATGGTCCATCAATCACTTTTACATTTTCTCCTAACACATAAGGATTAGCAATAGATGTATCGATGTTTTCTGCTAATTCGTCAACTTTACCTAACATACGGTTAACTTCCGATTGTCTCATTGGTACAGGATCACCTCCTTTTGTTGCACTTAAAAAGCTAATTACACCTGATGTATTCTTAACCATGTGAGGAATTTCTCCTACAAGTTCAGCTTCTATCATAATGTAACCAGGAAAGTGTACTTTTTCCTTTTGATATTTTTTACCGTTACGGATTTGAATCACTTTTTCCATAGGAACAACAATTTGTCCTACATAATCATTCAAATTTTGGTACTGAATTTCTCTTTCAATATAATCTTTAACTTTTAGCTCTTGTCCAGCCACAGTCTTGATTACATACCATTTCTTTTCACTCATGATTCTATAATTACTAAACGGGATATGTTACAAACTAAAAAGCGCCGTAGATAAAATTAAGCACCTGTGTGAATAACGTATCTACCGCATATAAAAATATAGCTAACAAAACTGTAGCTATTGCAACAATAATTGTATCTCTTTGTAGATCCTGGAACGATGGCCATGTTACATGTTCTTTAAATTCTACAAAAGAATCTTTGAAATATTGTACGATTTTCATATCGTTTTCTTTTAGCACGGGCACAAGGATTCGAACCCTGATCAACGGTTTTGGAGACCGCTATTCTACCATTGAACTATGCCCGTAGATAAAAAGAGTGGCAATCATGGAAGATTACCACATCTTCTATTTTATATTTTGACTATAATTAGTCTAAAATTTCAGTTACCTGACCTGCACCTACTGTACGTCCACCTTCGCGGATAGCGAAACGTAAACCTTCGTTTAATGCAATTGGTTGTAATAATTCAACTGTAATAGTTAAGTTATCTCCTGGTAAAACCATCTCAACTCCTTCTGGTAAGTTGATTTCCCCTGTCACGTCAGTTGTACGTACGTAGAACTGTGGACGGTAACGGTTGTGGAATGGAGTGTGACGACCACCTTCTTCTTTAGTTAAGATATAAACCTCAGCTTTGAATTTTTTGTGTGGTTTAACAGACCCTTGTTTTGCGATAACCATACCACGACGAATGTCAGTTTTATCAACACCACGTAATAATAAACCTACGTTATCACCAGCTTCACCTCTATCTAAGATTTTACGGAACATCTCAACCCCAGTTACAGTAGAAGTTAATTTTTCTTCTCCCATACCTACGATATCAACTGGATCACCAGAGTTAATAACACCAGCCTCGATACGACCTGTTGCAACAGTACCACGACCTGTAATAGAGAATACATCCTCTACTGGCATTAAGAATGGTTTATCTTGATCACGAACTGGTTGCTCAATCCACTCATCAACATTGTTCATTAAGTTTAAAACAGTTTCAACCCATTGAGGCTCACCGTTTAATGCACCTAAAGCAGAACCTTGAATAACTGGAGTGTTATCACCGTCGTACTCGTAAGAAGATAATAAATCTCTTACTTCCATTTCTACTAATTCTAATAACTCAGCATCGTCAACCATATCAACTTTGTTTAAGAAAACAACGATACGAGGAACGTTTACCTGGCGACATAATAAGATGTGCTCACGAGTTTGAGGCATAGGCCCATCAGTCGCAGCTACAACTAAGATACCACCATCCATTTGAGCAGCTCCTGTAACCATGTTCTTTACGTAATCCGCGTGACCTGGACAGTCAACGTGAGCGTAGTGACGATTAGCAGTTTCATACTCTACGTGAGATGTATTAATTGTAATACCTCTTTCTTTTTCTTCTGGTGCGTTATCGATTTGATCGAAAGCTTTTGCTTCTGAATAACCAGCATCAGCTAATACTTTAGTAATCGCTGCAGTCAAAGTTGTTTTACCGTGGTCAACGTGACCAATAGTACCAATATTTAAGTGCGGCTTATTACGGTTAAAAGTTTCCTTTGCCATTTTACTTTTTATTAATTTCTATTGTTATACTTAAATTAAAAAAATAACTTTAAATTATTTTCAAGTGCAAAAATACACTTTTTGATGAATATATAAAGTATTTTATTTCTTGATTTAATGTTAACCTTGAATAAATCTAGTCTCAACAACCACTTAAAAGATTAACTAAAACTGGAATATTCCAGATTATTATTGAGCGGGAAACGAGACTCGAACTCGCAACATTCAGCTTGGAAGGCTGACGCTCTACCAATTGAGCTATTCCCGCATTCACTTTTTATAAAAGCTTTGCAAATTTACAGATTTAATTGAAATTCACAAACTCTTTTAAAAAATTTAAATTGTGGGGAGAGCAGGATTCGAACCTGCGAAGGTGAAACCAACGGATTTACAGTCCGTCCTCGTTGGCCGCTTGAGTATCTCCCCGCCTTTTTATATTTTTATTCTAAAAAAATCAGAGCCGATGGAGGGATTCGAACCCACGACCTGCTGATTACAAATCAGCTGCTCTGGCCAACTGAGCTACATCGGCATTTTTTAAAATTTCCTATCAATTTAAAAGAACAGTCCGTTAAATTTTCTTTGTTTAACGGACTGCAAATTTACGTTGTTTTTTGAATTAACCAAATTTTTAGTATTTTTTTTTAGCTAACTCAGTCAAATATTATTTATCTGCTACTTTTTCTTTTTTTCTGATAATTAATTTTTTTAATGTATCTACTGACAAATCAATACATTCCTCAAAAGATTGTCCAGTTTTACTTACTACAATGTCGTCTCCTGGTACTTCTAATTTTATATCAACAGTTTTATTGTTTTTTTCTGATGTGTTCTCTAATTTGAAAGAAACATTGGCCGCAATAATTTTATCTGATAATGTTTCTAATTTTTCTAATTTTTTTTCTAAATACTCTTCTAAACCTGGTTTAGTATTAAAGTTTACTGCCTGAAAATTAATTGTCATAGTTAATCTTTTTTGTTCTCACGTGGGTGAGCTTTGTTAAACACTTTTTTTAGATTCTCTATACTTCCATGTGTATAAACCTGAGTCGACGACAAACTTGAATGCCCTAAAATATCTTTTACCGCATTCAGATCTGCTCCGGAATCTAACATATGGGTTGCAAAAGAATGCCTCAACATATGAGGACTTTTTTTATGTTTTACACTTATAAGACTAAGATAATATTTTACTTTGGAATAAACAAGATTATCGTACAAAGGTTTTCCTTTTTCTGTCACAAAAAGATTAACACAATTTACCGTTATTTCATTTTCTTTAACTTGTTTGTAAGCCGCAATATCTTCTAATAAAAAAGTAGAAATCGGAATAATTCTTTCTTTATTTCGTTTTCCTAATACTTTTATTGACAACAGATTAACATCAATATCATTTTCTTTCAAACCTATCAATTCTGCACGACGAATTCCGGTTTGATACATTAAATCAATCATTAAACGATCACGAACTCCTTCAAAAGTATTAGGAAAATATTCATCATTGTTTAACAAATCGTTTAGTTCTGCTTCGGTAAATGGAATTAAAACTTGTTTATTTTGTTTCAAAGAATGGATTTGTTCAATTGGATTTATGGTCAAATGTTTTTCTTTAATCAAAAACTTGTAGAAGCTACGCAAAGCGCTTAATTTTCGATTTACAGTTTTCTCTGATTTATCTAACTCAGATAAATGCATAATAAATGCACGAAGATGGTTTTTAGTCGCAAGTTGTATATCAGTAGAATCTTCTTCGGACTGATAAAAGTTAATAAAATCGTCTAAATCTCTTTTATAACTTGTAATTGTTAGCGCAGAATAATTTTTCTCTAGTGCTAAATAATCTAAAAATCGTTGCGTAAAATCCATAAAAAAACCTATTTATCAAAGTTACAACTTTAATAAATAGGTCAACAGAAATTAATTTCTTTATATTGTCTAAAACAGCAATCTATGCTTCCTCCTTTTCGATTAAGGCTTGTTTGTAGATTGCTCTACTCATCTTAATTCTATTTGTAACAGAAGGTTTTGTAAATTGTTGACGTGCTCTTAACTGACGTACAACTCCTGTTTTATCGAATTTTCTTTTGTATTTTTTTAGAGCTCTTTCGATTGACTCTCCGTCTTTTACTGGTATAATCAACATAATTTTATCTATTTCTTTTTGAGATGGCAAATATACAACTCTTTAGTAATTAAACAAATCCTTTTGTATTAATCTTTCAAAATATTTCTTCCGATGACTAATTTTTGAATCTCAGTTGTCCCTTCACCAATTGTACATAACTTAGAATCACGGTAGAATTTCTCTACTGGGAAATCTTTTGTATATCCGTAACCACCAAATATTTGAACTGCATCATTCGAGATTTTAACACACGCTTCTGATGCATAATATTTTGCCATTGCACCTTCTGTCGTCATTGGTTTTTTATGATTTTTAAGATAAGATGCTTTACGAATTAATAATTCAGAAGCTTCGATTTCAGTAATCATTTCAGCCAATTTGAAGTTCACCGCTTGGAAATTTGCAATTGCAGTTCCAAATTGATGACGTTCTTGCGCGTATTTTAAAGCTGCTTTGTACGCCCCTTTCGCAATCCCTAAAGATAAAGCTGCAATAGAGATACGACCGCCATCTAAAATCTTAAGTGCTTGCTTGAAACCATCACCCACATTTCCTAAACGATTTGCATCCGAAACACGAACATTATCAAAAATTAACTCTGCCGTTTCAGAAGCACGCATTCCTAATTTATTTTCTTTTTTACCTGATGTAAAACCTGGCGTTCCTTTTTCTATTACAAAAGCAGTCGCGTTATTTTTCGCTCCTTTTTCTCCTGTTCTTGTCATCACAACTGCAACATCACCAGAAATTGCATGTGTAATAAAGTTTTTCGCTCCATTAATTACCCATTCGTCTCCGTCCTTTACAGCTGTTGTAGACATTCCTCCTGCATCAGAACCTGTGTTATGCTCTGTTAATCCCCAAGCACCAATCCATTCTGCTGTTGCTAATTTTGGTAACCAACGTTGTTTTTGCTCTTCATTACCAAATTCTAGAATATGATTTGTACAAAGTGAATTATGAGCTGCTACAGATAAACCGATAGATGGATCAACTTGTGAAATTTCGTCTACAATCGATACATATTCATCATAAGACAATCCACTTCCTCCGTATTCTTCAGGAACAACGATTCCCATGAATCCCATTTTTCCTAATTCTTTGAATACTTCAACAGGAAAGGTTTGCGCCTCATCCCATTCCATAATATTAGGTTGAATGTATTGTTTTGCAAAATCTCTTGCAGATTGTGCGATTAATGATAAATTTTCATTTTCTAAGAAATTCATTTTTTTGAGTTTTATTATGACTTAGCTTCAAAAGTAATAAAATTCTACTAAGTGTAAAGTTTTTCTTTTGCGATAATTTTTATTCATTAAAAATAATTGACTATCAGCGTGTTTAAGTTAATCAGATTTGAATAATCAACAAATGCTTAATGTCATTTTCGAATATGATTTTGAACATTTTAATTCGGATAAATTAATCCGAGTTTTGTTCTCAGAAATAAAATAAAACATTATGAAAAAAGGACTAGTCGTAGTAGGAGCAATTTTTGCATCAGTAATTTCATTTGGACAAGAAGCTGGTGAATTACATATGCGTGTAAGAGCAACTGGTGTAGTTCCTATGGAAAATGCTAAAATAGATGCAATTGGCGGAAATGTAGCAGTATCGAACAATGTGATTCCAGAAATTGATTTCACCTATTATGTAACGAAAAATATCGCGGCAGAATTAATATTAGGAACATCTAAACACGAAGTTGTCGCTGTTAATACGGCTTTAGGTAATTTAGATTTGGGACGTGTAATGTTGTTACC
The DNA here is from genome assembly GCF_030005555.1 of Empedobacter sedimenti. Taxonomy (GTDB): domain Bacteria; phylum Bacteroidota; class Bacteroidia; order Flavobacteriales; family Weeksellaceae; genus Empedobacter; species Empedobacter sedimenti. Next base: position 46,912 of record NZ_JASCQG010000008.1, read on the forward strand.
TCCTACTCTTAATATACAATATCATTTATATCCAACCAAAAACCTAAAACCTTATGTTGGTGCAGGAATTAATTATACAATCTTCTACGATGAAGGACAAGGAAAAGGTAGAAACGCAGCAGTTACAAGTGTAGATTACAAAAACAATGTAGGTTTCGGATTTCAATTAGGATTTGATTACAAGATCAATGATAAAATGTATTGGAATGTAGATGTTAAAAAATTGTACTTGAATACTGACGTTACAGTTGGTGCAGCTTTAGACAAACAAGTTTATGTGCCAGCGGATGTTGATCTTAATCCTTGGTTGATCAGTACTGGTATTGGTTTCAAATTATTCTAAAATCGACCTTTTATATATATGATGATTTTTTGTTAATGAAGTAAGAAATCAAAAAGAGAAGCACTTGCTTCTCTTTTTTTATTTAAATTGATTTATATCAAAATATTGATCATGAATAGGATTCAACTCAGCAAAATTTGTACAAGGCGTTTGTTCTAATTTTCTAATTTCAATTCCCTTTTTATAATCACTTAGAATTTCCTCGTAATTATTAATGTAACCATAAGCTCCAATCCCAATTTTCTTAAAATTTAAATTTTCTTGTTTTATTACTTTAATTTTCTTGTTTGTGAGATAATTCTCTTCTACATATAAAATATCAATTAAATCAACACAATTACCTTCAAAACCTTCTGGAATTCTTCTTCCAAAAATATTATCATTCATCATAAAAGATATTCCGTAGAAAGTTTTATTATCCTCTTTGATAATATCAATCACAACTGCTTTAATATTAGTATCCTCAAACAGAGTAATATCTCCAAATTTGAATTTTAAATCTGAATCATCAATCTTTCCATAATTTGTTTCACTTATGGTTTTATTATCTGAAACTGAAGGATTACAACAGAAAAATGAAAACAAAACAATAAAAATTCCAAAATATTTCATAAAAAAATCTATTCCTCCACTCTTTTATCTTCGATGTGATTTGTTCGAAAATATTCTCTAACCGAAACAAAAGTAGGCTCTATATGCACTAATACATCTTTTACTTGTGGCATTTTAGCTTGTACAGCATCTTTCAGATCATGACTAATTTTATGTCCTTCCACTACCGAAATCGATCCATCTACAATCGCATGCAAATCCACATAATAATTCATTCCATTTTTGCGCACATTACATTTTTCAGTTGCCATAACACCCGGAACATGCGAAGCGATTTCTCTAATTTGCTCAATTTCTTCTTCATACAATTGCTCATCCATAATTTCTCCCAACGCAGGTCGAAGAATTTTGTACGCATTATATAAAATGAAACTTGAAGCAAAAAGTGCTGCAACATCATCTGCTGCTTCCCAACCTGGTCCCATTACTAACGAAATCGAAATTCCGATAAACGCCATTAACGATGTAATTGCATCCGAACGATGATGCCAAGCATCTGCTTTTAGAGAAGAACTATTGGTCTCAACACTTTTACGCATCACATACTGAAACGATAATTCCTTGAACAAAATAATTCCCCCAAGAACTAACAAAGTAAATGGTCTGGGTTGATGATGCGGTGTAATAATATTGGTAATACTTTCTTTTGCGATGATAATTGCAGAAACAATAAGGAAAGTAACTACTAAAAATGTAATTAACGCTTCTGCTTTCCCATGTCCGTAAGGATGATTTTCATCTGCTGGACGAGCTGAATACTTCAGTCCAAAGAAAACAAATATAGAAGAAAAAACATCAGCCGAAGATTCGATAGCATCTGCAATAAGCGCGTAAGAATTACCAAAATAACCAGCCAAAAACTTAATTCCAGCCAAAGAAGCGTTTCCTACAATACTAAAAATCGAAGCTTTGATTGCTTTTTCCGAATTATCATTCATACCAAAAAAATAAGCCCTACAAATGTAAGGCTTATTCTAATTTTATATCTCGAAAATATTATTTTTCTAAGAATGGGTATTTGTAATCTTTTGCAGGAACAAATGTTTCTTTGATTGTTTGAACAGAAGTCCAACGTAACAAATTCATTGCAGAACCTGCTTTATCATTTGTACCAGAAGCACGAGCTCCACCAAATGGTTGTTGTCCTACAACTGCACCTGTTGGTTTGTCGTTGATATAGAAGTTTCCACAAGCATTTTTCAATGCTTTAGCAGCTAATTCTACAGCAGCACGCTCTTTCGCGAAAATTGATCCTGTTAATGCATAAGCAGAAGTTTCGTCAACTAATTTTAAAGTTGCTTCGAATTCATTTTCATCATAAACATAAACTGACAATACAGGTCCGAAGATTTCTTCTACCATTGATTCATATTTAGGATTCGTTGCTTTGATAACTGTTGGTTGAACAAAATATCCAACTGAATCATCATACGTACCACCGATTACAACTTCCGCTTCTGAAGATGCTTGTGCACGATCAATATATGCTTTAGATTTTTCGAAAGAGTTTTTATCAATAACAGCTGTCATAAAATTAGAGAAATCTTCTGGAGATCCTAATGTAACAGTTGCTAACATTTCTTTCATTTGTTTCTCAACTTCGTTCCATAAGTTAGATGGAATGTAAGCACGAGAAGCAGCAGAACATTTTTGTCCTTGGTATTCGAATGCTCCACGAACTAATCCTACAGCAACTTCTGTTGGACAAGCTGATTTGTGAACCATTACGAAATCTTTTCCTCCTGTTTCTCCAACGATACGTGGATAAGTTCTGTAATTGTTGATGTTATCTCCAATTTGTTTCCATAATGTGTTAAAAACTCTTGTAGAACCTGTGAAGTGTAAACCTGCGAAATCTTTGTGTTCTAAAACTGTTTTTGCAGTTTCAGCCCCATCAGTTAAGATCATATTGATTACACCATCTGGTAAACCAGCTTTTTTGAATACTTCCATTGTTACTTTAGCAGCTAAAGTTTGTTTATCAGAAGGTTTCCAAACTACAACATTCCCCATCAAAGCCATACAAGATGGTAAATTACCAGCGATAGCAGTAAAATTGAATGGAGTAATAGCGAAAGTAAATCCTTCTAATGGACGATAATCTACACGATTCCAAATTCCTGGAGAAGAAATTGGTTGATCTGCATAAATTTCTGTCATATATTGTACGTTGAAACGTAAAAAGTCAATTAACTCACAAGCTGAATCAATTTCTGCTTGCATTGCATTTTTAGATTGACCAATCATTGTTGCAGCGTTTATTTTTGCACGGTAAGGACCAGCTAATAAATCTGCAGCTTTCAAGAAAATTGCCGCTCTATCTTCCCAAGGCATAGCAACCCAAGCTTCTTTTGCTGCCAAAGCTGTATCAATCGCTTTTACAACATCTGCTTGTGTTCCTTCGTGGAAATAACCAACCACTTTTTGGTGATCATGTGGAGGACGAATTTCTTTTTTATTTCCTGAAAAAATCTCTTCAGAACCAATGTATTGAGGAACTTCTGTTACCTCGTTAAACATTTTTTTGTATGCGTCTAATAATTGCGCGCGCTCTGGTGTACCAGGAGCATATGATTTTACCTCTTCGTTAACTGCGTGAGGAATTTGAGCAAATGATTTTGACATTTTGATTATTTTGTTTGTTTATACTTTTTCAAAGTTCAAATTTAAGAAAAATAAATGGAAATGTTTCAGTTCAGATAATTAAGTCTTTTACCACTTTAGACATAAAAATATCCATTATTCTTCCTTTTTATTTTCTTTTTTATCTTTTGTATGAAGAATTTGATTTTCGATATTTTCTAAATATTGAATCTGCATTTCCTGTATTTCTAATAATTTCTTATTCTGATGAACCAATAAATGATCTATTTTTTCACTCAATAATTTTATTTCCAATTCAGCTTTCAAGTTAATCTTATAATCATGTTCGGCTCTATCACGATCTTTATCTTCTTGACGATTTTGACTCATCATAATAATTGGCGCTTGTATTGCTGCTAAACAAGACAAAATCAAATTGAGTAAAATGAATGGATAGGGATCAAAACCTTTGTTGTGCAACATCCAAAAATTAAGAAACATCCAAGCCAATAAGAAAATAAAAAACGAAATAATAAATGTCCAACTTCCACCAAAAGATGCTACTTTATCTGCGATTCTATCGCCTGTTGTCAATGGTTTTGATGAATTTTCTTTTATATTCTCGGAAAGAATAGAATTATCACGAATCGCTTCCACTACATCTTGATCCAATTTTTCCATTTCACCTTTTTCTTGCGAAATCAAATTTGCAAAAAATTGACGACGATATTTGTTCAATACTTTTATCGAAACATAATCTTCTTCGGTAATTGCTGGATAATCTTGCTCAATCAATTTAAAAATCTCTTGCTGAATTTCTTTTCCTTTTACAGCTTCGTAGCGATTAATTGGTTTTTGAGTTACAAAACATTTCATAATAATCTATTTTAGTCAAAAATCACATAACAAAAAACGCTCCTAAAATTAGAAGCGTTTTAATTATTAAAAGTTATTCGTGTAATAATCGAAATATTTACAATTTGATTTTATTTCTTGATATGTTTTAGTATCCGAATATTGTTTCAAATTTTTAAAATTAGAACGATAATTTGCCACTTTAAACGCTAAAATCTTCTCTTCGTTATCATATTGATTTTCGTACAAACGTTTCAAAACAGGATCTTTTGCATTATAAAATCTTCCTTGTTCATTCTTCGACAATGCAAACAATATTTGCGCTTTCATTTCTTTGTCTTTTGTCGAATCAAATGCTTTTTTCAAATAATTTTCTGAAGGCGTAAAATTATCTACATAATTTCCTCCCCAACCAAAACTTTTGTAAAAGAAATTGTTTGTCGCTTCATATTCGTCACTATAATTATTGTATTTCGGTCCATTATCATTGTTATGATCAAATGTTAACAAATATCGATAATAGCCCAAAGTTGTCGTGTTATAATAGAAATTCCCTAACAAATAATTTGCTTTCGCAGCTTCTTCGGTATTCTTTTTTGCCAATTTATTTAATTCAATCATCGCATTTGTCAATTCTAATTTTGACATTTTTGGTTTGATGAATTTAAACTCATTCAAATATGGTGTTGCGATCACTTGATTTTCGTCACAATTAAAACATTCAATCTTATTATATCCAAAAATTTTATTCGGAATATTATGATAGCCATCGAACTGATTTTCTACCCAAGTTTTGGTTTCCTTATCTTTTACAGAATCATAACCGTAGACAAAATAAGCACTTTCTGACGTATGATATTTTTGATCAATCTTCTCAAATTCTTTCTTCGCCAAATCAAATTTCATTTCGCCCAAATACAATGTTCCTTTGAAATCGGCTAAATAATCAGCTAATTTAAATTGAATATCTGTCGATTTTTCTGTTTTCCAATCCCATGAACTCGATTTTACTTTTGCATTGATCAAATATTTTTCGAAAGCTGTTTTATTTGATTTTTTATCCAATTTATCCAAATCATTAATAATCGCCCAATCCGGATTTGTACCTAATTGTGTAATTTCATTATGAATCAAAAATGCTTTTCCTTTATCACCTTGCAGAAAATATCGATTTGCCAAAACATCTAAAATCACATTTTTCAAGTTCATTTTTTGATCATCTTCATCCGAATAATCATAAACATCTTCTGGTAATTTTGGATATTCATAATTCAAAATCGACGCATATTTTTGCATCAATTGATTCTCGAAACTATCTGAAATTTTCTTTTGTTCGAAAATCTCTAATAAAATTTCAATCACTTTTTTCTGTTGTTGAAATTCTTTCGATGTTGAATTTACTTTGGCTAAATACGTTTTTGTTTCCGAAAAATTTTTATTCAATAAATTAAGATATGCCACCGATAAATTCCAATATTCTTTGTCATTAGCTTTTGTTGCTTGCGATTTTGCCAAAGAAATTAATTCATTAATCTGAATTTCATCTTTCGAATTTTCATCAGAACTTCCATAATAATTGTTATTCGTTTTTACAGGTAAATATAAATCCGTATACTTTTTTCGCTCTTGAGACGAATCCCAATAATAATCTTCAGGATTTTGTTGCAAATATTCGCGCTCAATTAAATTGATAGAACGTGCAAATAAAATTCTTGCTTGCGGCGCATTTACATCATTCGCAATAATTTTTTTTGCAGGCGCTAACGGATTCGAAAAATCGTTATAACCAATCAACAAGTACAAATCATTTTTCTCTTGTGTCGTTTTAGCATTGACTAACATTTTCTCGTAATTCAAATCTTCTGTCACACGCATCGATTGATAAGCACTCATTTTTCGATCATTTGAATGAGAAAAAACTTCGAAAAAATCATAATTCGCCTGAATATAATTTCCTTGTGCTCGCTCCGCTCCACCTTTTTGATCTAACGCATAATAATACATCGAATTTTTGAGTCCTTGAGACGCTACATACATGTTAAAATAGTTGATCGCATCTTTATATTCATGAAAATAATGGGCAAAACGCACCAATTGATAACCATAACGAATTTTTAATTCTTTGTCCGTTTCTGCATTCCAACTTTTCTTTAGAACCTCAAGAACTTTTTTATAATTTAGGCTATTGACATTTTTTTCAGGACGATCGACATACGACCATTCTCCATTATCGATGTAATAAAAAGCCATGTAAGGCTCTAAATACTTAGCATACGACAAATAAAGTAAACTTTGTTTATTCTTTTTTACCCAGTCTGTTGTCGCAAAATTATAGTTCGCATTGGATGATTTTCCATTCTTTACCATCAAATCAATTTCTTGTTTTGATGCTTTAAAAACCAACTCAAATGCTTGCTGATAGCTAATTCCCAACGTTTTTTGCCAATCCAAAATATTCTCATTCTTTTGATTTGCATCCATCGTATAATATGGATTATCCAACGTCATCAAAAACGGCTGATATTGCGGCGCTTCACTTAATGTTTGCGAAAAAAGATTATAGTAATAATAATCTTCTCCACCTCCATCAGCACACGCAAATGCTTTGGTCAAACCAAAAGTTAAACATAAAGTAAGTACTATTTTTTTCATAATTGTGTTGGTATTGTTTTCAAAAATTTTGAGTCTAAATGATAATAAATCAAGCGATAATTGTAAGATAATTTTGTATCGATAAATGATTTTGTTTCAACTAATAATTCGGGAGAAATCGTTTCGACTTTTATCGTAAAACCTTTGCTCACATAAAAATTTCGAACAAAAAAATCATCTTCCACTTCATAAAAACCGTTTCTGATTTTCTTTACAGGTTTTCCTATCAAATCTTGCTCCGAAAAGGAATTGATTAATTTTATTCTTCCTTGATGATTTGTCAAAATTGCCCATGAATAAATTGGCAAAGCAACATCTAATTTGATTGGATAGTTGTTTAAATTCTTCAAATAATCTTTTGCTATTTTCAAATCTAAAATCGAATTATTTTCAGATTGATCGGTAGGATTTTCAGTTGCATAACACATCAAAACCATTTTATCCAAAGGCGGAACACCTTCTTGATCTTTAAATTTAACTTGATGCAAACGCAAAGTTGCCGAAAGTTTTTTGCCCGAAATATGTTTCAATTCCGACAAAAACATAAAATAATTTTCGCGCGTAGATTTTGTCCAATCACAATCTATCTGAATTTCATTGAAGTTTTTCAGATTTCCTCGTTCAGCCGTTTCACTCAGAAAATTATAGACATCTTTTGCTAAAATTTTGACTTGATCTTTGGATGTATTCAGAAATGTTTGATTGGTAATAAAAACCGTTGGAATATAATTGACATTGAGTTTCGTTGCATCAAAACTCTGAATAATACCGACTGGAGAAATTTTATTCACTTTTTTATCTACATCAAAAAAACGAACGTAAACATTTTCCACTTTCAACGAATCAACCGCTTTTTTTTCGATATTATTTACAGAATAGTTACTTCGCCAATAATAAAAATCAATCGGCGACTTTTTGGTTTCGGAAGTACATCCAACCAAACTAATTATCGTAAACAGTGTTAAAAATCTGAATAAAAATTTCATACTCAAATTTAACTCAAAATCTATAAAACACAATCGATAAAAATAGTGAGATTTCTTATCGTTGAAAAGAATTATTTTTCTCTATTTCCACTTTTTGATATGTTCAATTGGTTGCTTTAACTGAAAGCTTAGCGATTTCATTTTCGCTTTTATCAACTTTTTTCGTCCATAATAACTTCTTGTATAATGCAATTCTGCATCGCCTACAAGTTGTAACCATTGTTGATGAAAATATTCGGCTTTTTTCTTGTGTTGACCAATAATTTCAGGAACTGAATGATAATCTCTTTGTTTGAAAAGCTTCATTAACACACTTTTTCTTTCGATAAAATAACGTGGATTATCCATTGGATTTAAAATATTTTCTAATGAATCTAAAAAAATCGCTTTATCATAAGTTGTTGCAGATAATAAACTGCACGAAATATTTCCCGATTTATCAACAGTTGTCAAAATATTTGATTCGCGCAATTCATCAGACAGTAAATTAAAATGTTGCAAAGTATTGAATAACGCAACCGCTATTTTCTGAAAATCTTTGGTGATATCTCTATATTGAATATAAAGTTTGATGTTTTTGTAAAAATTAACTCCGAAATACACAATTCCGACCGTTGAAAGAAAAATTATGGTTGAAAGAAAACTTCTTTTCGACATCGAAAATAAAAGTGTTCGGATACTTTCTTCGAAAAAGAAAACGATAAAAGAGGTTAATGAAAGAAGCAAGCTTGTTGTTAAACTTTTTATTGACTTCGAGTAATATAATTGTTTCGAAAAATCATATTCTTTTTCTCCATCATAAAAAAACTTTAATTCATTATCAATCTTAGTTCCGTTCGCAATAGAATTTGTCCAAGAATCTCTAATTTGAACATCATTTTTACTCCATTCTATCGTTTGTTGATTGTAATTTTCAATAGATGTCGCAGTAAATTGTTCAGGAAGATTTAGACGAGAAATACCATTCGAAATCGTGTTTTCTTTTTGTGAAATCCCAACAAAAGCCTCAAATCGTTGTCTCATTTTATCCAAATCTCCACCACCATTTTGCGCAAACAAATCCAACGTAACCAAATGCCAAACGTTACTCACTTTATTTGGTTCGTTAGAATTCACGCGAATCGCACGCCCACGCATCTGATTAGAGGTTACAAAAGAACCTACATTACTCGCCAAAATTAAACTATTGATACTCGGTGCATCCCAACCTTCGCCCAAATATGCACGAGTTCCGACAATTATTTTGATAAAACCTTCGTTAAATAACTTTGTTAAAACAGCTAACAGATTTCCTCTTGAATTATCTTGTGCAACAACTTCGAAAAAATTATCATCGAACATCACCGATTTGAACTGAATCGCTTCTGCCCTATCTTTGAACTGATAAATTAATTTTGGAAGAATTGTTTTCGAAACGATTACCATCGAACCTGTAACAATAGCGAGATATGGAATTATTTCTGAGTTTAGATTTCGAAGTTTTTCGAAAATTGGAAAAACACCCAACTTTATCTTACTTGGATCATTCTGTAAATTATCCGAATAAAATTCTTTTCGAATGTAATCCGTCAAAATCACCATATGCAACTTATCTCCCAAATGTTGATATTCTGAATTTACAATCTCAGCAATGCTATCAATCTTTTTTACACTATTTATCAGCGAATTTTTTACTTTTTGATTATAATGTAACGTAACTTTTTTCTGATCGATTGCTCCGATTCGTTTTAAATTCGTTAAAAATGGTTTCAAGAATTTCTCGTTTTCCAAATAAAATTCTTCGTCTTTAAACAATAAATAATTGAACATACATTCTGCCCAATAATAATTGAAAGGAGGAAAATCTATCGTTTCATTTTCTAATAAATCCAAATGCTGAAAATCCAATGGCGTATCAAACGATTTCAGATAAATCACAAAAGCCGCATACGCATCAAAGTCTGCATAAATTTCGTCGAAACAACTTGCTGGCGTTTTGATAAAATCTAACGTCAAAACAAATTCATACAAAGCTGAATTCTGTTTGATTTCTTGGAAAAAAGCTTCTACTTCTTCGAGGTTTTTGGAAATGATCTCATTCTCGAAATTTGTAGGAAATGAACACAACAACAAATCTTGATGTGGACACAAATCTTTTTGTTTGACCAATTCTGGAACGGAAATCTCACAGTCTATCGGATCACAAAAAGTTAGATAACGATTCCATTCTTCTTTCGCAACATCAAAAGGTAGTGTTGCAGTTAGCGCAACAACTTTTGGCAATAATTCACTTTTGATTTTATTGAGACTTTTCCACCATTCATTTTTTAGATGATGCGCTTCGTCTACAATTAAGGTTTTTACATTATTTTCTTTGAGAAGTTGAATCCAGTTTTGTTCATCTTTCACCATCGAAGTGTGTAAACCTTGGTAAGTAGAAATCGTCAAAAAACTAGGTTGATGAATATCCATTGAAATCCAATCGACTTCCTGATTATCAAGAAAAAGCTCAATAAATCGATCTTTCCATTGATTACGAATCGCTAAAGTTGGTGCTAAAATAAGCGTAGGTTCATTAATTCGAAGCATTACTTCCAATCCCAAAACCGTTTTTCCAGAGCCAGGCGGTGCTACAACATTAAGATGCGCATCTTCTAAATGAATCTCTAATTCATCTAAAACACGCTGTTGATAATCGCGCCAAGAATACTTAAACTTTATAGGTTGGAAATTGAAAGACATGATATAATTAAAATCTTATATTAAAAGATTGACTAATTTAAAGATCTTTCACATGAAATGCTATAAATCCATTCCATTTCTATAAAAAGTAATATTATATGATTTTTCGGATTGGTTAGGAAATTGAATTTCACAAAGTTTAGTAAAATATTCTTTCGATTGATATTCTGAACAATTATCCATTTCACCAGAAGTAGTATTGATTAATTGAAAATCGTCTTTTTTTACTGAATTTAATATCTCATTATAATTTGTAGCAGTTTCTGGAACATATGATATAAGATTATTAGAATTTGGACCGACTTTTAAAACAACCAAAGTCCTGCTTGATTTTCCTTTTTCATAATAAAGTTGTTTTGTCCCATCTAGAATATCCCTTTCTTGTCTAAAAGAATATCCTTTTTGTTTTATATAATCTATGCTAAAATCGGCTTTTTGATTTGCCATATTTTTCAAATCAATTAAAGTTAATTGTGCAAATCCAAAAAATGGAGAAAGTAATAGTATTAATAATTTTTTCATAGTTTAAGATTTTTTAGATTTTATAAGAAATTTTACTTCAAAAAATAATAAGATAAGATAATATTCTACAACAACATAAATCTTTATTTAGCTATCTTTTATATATGTTTTTTTACTTTACTAAAATTTTTAATTTATTGGATTGAATTTTTATATTTTTTTCATCTTCTTTTGGCATAACATAAATGCCATCTTTATTACGAATACGCCTTTTTAAATCAAATCTATCATTTTTATAAAGAGTAATATCAAATTTACTTGGACCTATCTCAAACTGACCTTCGTATTTTGCCAAAAGATGCAATTCCGCAATTAATGTTTTAATATATAATCTATCATCAATTTCTTCCATTATTTGATTATTTTTGAATGTATTCCAATTAAAATATATAGCATTAAAACGCTTTTCAATCTTTTTTTCAAAATCATTTATTCCTACAATATTATCGATAGTTTCTTCGGTACCAATATGTATTTCATGACTTTTACCTTGAAATGTTGGTAGTTTTTCAGGAGATACATGTTTTATTTTAGTTTGAGAAAATCTAGAATATTCAAAAAGATTTAATTTTATTGTGTCATCTTTTTTATAATTTTCTTTGTCTGATGCCCAAATAATTTTTATATCATTTTGATTAATCTTTATATTTTCAACTACATCTATATAAAATGGTTTGCTCTTGTACTCTCTTCCTTTATATATAACGGTTAAAATAGGGAAGTCAATTCGACCTTTTTTTGTTGGAGTAGCATAATTTTCAAAATTATAATAAGTCTTAATTATTTCACCGTGCTCATTTCTGGTGTTACTTTCGGAAATATTATTTGAAATTTCGTCTAAATTGTAGGTCATCTCTAACCCATCAATCCCAATTTTACTAACAATAATACTATCAGGTTTTTGTTCAAAATTAATATTGATATTTATTGTTTTTCCTACCTCTACCTCTGGCTGTACAATAATTCGTACAAATTCTTCTTTTTGCCCTTTGCAAGAAAAAACTAATAAACTAAAGAACAAGATACTAAAATGCCTTACCATATTTTTAGCTCTTTGCTACCCGCTGGCATATACAAAATAATAAAGCGTCCTGATGAACTTTTCTCAGTGTAACCTTCTTCCATATAATTAACTCTCAGAATAGACGATTTATCTTTTTTGTTTCGCAAGGTTACCAAGCGGTTGTTGTTGTAGAAATTGATCTCATAATTTTCGATCGGATCCATTTCACGATCTTTTAGAGCTAAATCAAACATCTCACTATTAGGTCCACTAATCATAATTTCTTTTTTTGTAAAATAATTATAATTCCAAATTTTTAACAACGCTATTTTATTTTCTTTCACAAAATCTACAGGACTATTAAAAATATATTGACTTAATTGCTTGTACTTATCGACTACTTTCTCTTCTATATTCGGTATTTTGGATAAGTCTTGGGCTGTTGCAAGATCTTTGCTAAAATCCCATGGTACATTGGCTGCAAATTTACCTGTAATCAGGTACTTTGGTAATTTTTGGTCGCCTAATCCTTCAGGCAAATCAAACTGTTGTTGTACCTCATATTCATTCATCGATACATCTCGTCCTGGTGCATAAATTAGTTTTACATTAACATGCGCTTTATCACTCAATGTTTGTTGCATGCTTTTTGGGTAGACCTCTAGTGTAATGCTTTGCTCTCCTGATAATGGAAGAATATTGTTTATTGGTAATAATTGGCTTTCTCCTTCGTCCTCGAAAAAAGTGTAAGCAAACGGAATATCATTAATCCTAATCAATACTCTACAATCTTGCTTATTGATTTGTAAGGTATAAAAAGGGGTTGGTGTCGGAAATTTGATCTCGTTGGTTATTTCGTTGTAATAGTTTTTCATTGCGTTTGTTTTTTCTTGCTGCGACTGGGCACAGCTGTTTGTGATGAATAGCGTGAATAATGTTGTAATAAATAATTTGTACATATACTGTTATTTTAGTGTCCATTTGTATTTTGCGAAATCGTCTTTGCGATCGACCACCTGAAATTTTCCTTTTGGTGTCGGAGGTTTACTCTTTTTATCACCTCCTTCATCTATTTCTAATTTCCCTACCACTTCTAATGTAATGCCTATAAAAGACACAGAGCCTTCTACAAAAACTAGATTTTCTGTGTTAACACCTGTTTTTGCTTTAAGTTCTAGTCCTGTTTCTCCTTTCCCAGATAGTTCGCCACCAATACCTCCTACGGTTTCTCTGTCACCTTTACCGTCTATAAAAACTATTTTTTTTACAGAGGCTTCTATCTTCATCCCAAGTTCTAGTCCTATACCCAGCGTTACTTTAGGTTCAAGTGTAGTATTATAGGCATTATAGAAATCTACACTCAACTTTAGGTCTACTTGTCCAAATGCGTAGATATTAAACCACATCCGCGCGCTAACGTCCAAAGGTGTGAAAGAGGTAATTGCCAATTCCGCAACATCTTTCATCACTTCTAAGGCTAAAATAACATCTCCTACAACTGGTATATAGTGCATAGCAGCAATAAGGTCAATACCTCCTTTGCCTTTCAGAAGAGGTCTTAGTGCAATATCTGCACTACCAATTACGGCAACTTCTTTTTCACCTTTTGGTACTTCAAATCTCCATGAACCACCTACATGTAATGATGGTAAACTGAAGTCAATAAAAACTGGTAAAATTGCTTTTTTCCCTACTTTCGCAATCATTTTTTGGGCTCCTGCGCCGGCGCCAGTTACAACTTTGTTTTTGTGAGATAAAAAGTCGAGCATTGTTTTAACAGCAGAAATTGCACTTAGGTAGTTTCCTATTTTTTGCTCTAAACCAACGCTCAGATCTGTTACCTCACCTTTGATAGTCGATTTGATGTGCATTTCTACTTTATAATCGACTAAATTGGGATTACTACTTTTGTAAGCTCCTTTTGTTTTCTTTTCGTGATCTGCTTTTTGAGGACTATGTTCAATATTAACTGCATCATAGGCTAAAGAATCTGCAGGTACAATTAAAATAAAGGCTTCCCATTTAATATCAGGAAAAACTCTAACCTTTGCAATTTGATTGGGGTATCGACATGTAGAAATGGGAACAAAATAGGTTTGAGCTAGTTCTTTGAATAATAAAAAATAGTTAAATGCCCAAATACTATCTAAGATTCCATCTAAATCGCTTCTTCTATCATAACCTAAATATTGCGCAAGTTTGGTATCATAAGATTCATTGTAAAAGTAACTTAACTTTTTGAATGTAAATGTTGCCGATTTTTCGGCTTCGTTCTCTACAATTGTAAAATCTTTACCTTCTTGTAAATCTAATACATCGCGAACATCGTATTCTGATACAGCAACTAGATCATAGTCGCCTTCTTCTTCTGTATCAGGTTTATATTCTACATTCTCATTTTCGTAATTGTTCTCTGATTGAGGAAGCTCTTGTTTTTCGTGTATTGGAATTTTATTAATCTCGACTCTTGTGTTATCAACCTTTACCTTAGTTTCCTCTTGTTTACTTTCTCTTAAACTTTCTTTCTCTTTGCTTACAGGAAATCTATGTCGTGCTGAAAGAATTTTATTTGTTCTAAAAATACTATGTATATCAGTATGTTTTTTTCCATCTTCTAATAAAATACCTTGACAAAAAACATTGTTATGCTCCAAACCTTTTACTACAACATCTACAGTTGCAGTATTGTGTCCTGCATCGCCCGCAACTACATCATAATAAAGATTTGTATTATCTGCAACTGTTTTTTCTAGTTCTTTAAAAATTATTCGCTTTTTACTTTCATCTTTACCTCCATCTTGCTGTATGATAATTTCTGTAAAATGACATGGATCAAATTCTTTTTTTGTAAAAATCACATCACCTATGTACTGAATCATGTTTGATTTCTCTGTTTCCTTAAAAGCTGCAATATCAAATGCAGATTTTTTTACAGAAAAGAAATTACTTGTTCTGTATCTAACATTATGTTCTTGATCGCTAGAATTCCCATAAATTGTATAGTTATTTTCTCTAATATTAAATTTAGAGAATGTATTTGTTGTCTTATCTATCAATTGTATTTCAACAGAATAATTTCTGTTCTCAATTCCTGTGTGATAAATGTCTTTCCACTGCTCTTGAATATCTAAATTAAATTCTAGAGTACTATTTAACCATCCTGAATTTGGTCCAATAAATTTACTATGAAGCTTAGATAGCGATTCTACTAATAAAGGATTTTTTTGTAATACTGAACCATTATCTCCATCTGTTAATAATACGCTTAAATCACAATTTTCAAAAAAACTATTATTTTCTAACTTGGAATTACAAAGTCGATGTAAACTAATTCTTAGTTTAACTGATTCACCATAAAAAAAACTTTTATCTGTCACCTCATTCTCTTTCGATTTCTTTGTGTCAATATCTGTTTGAATCTCAAAATAACCAAATCTGACAATAGGATCTAGATAAGGTACAATTGTAAAATAAAGACCTGCATTGGGTATTTTATTAAAAACTTCTACCCTATATCCATTTCCAATCCATGAATTTATTTTACCTGATTTTTCGCTAAATTGAAATTGTAATGATTTTCCTAATTTGTATTGATTTCCAATTCCTAAATAAGGAACATTTTCTGAGCTTCTGTTTTCATTAAAATATCCCCATTCAGTATAGATTTCTTTTCCTTTCTTTTGAGCCGTATCAAAAAATCCATCAGAAAGATACGCCCATTTAGCAGTGTTAACTTTTTCTTCTAAATTAGTTGAATCTCTATCAAAAAATTTTGAATCAGCTTCTATATAAAATTCATAAGTAACATCTTTAGGAATAAAAATAATATCACCGACTTCTATAAACTTGTTATGAATTCCATCTATTTTAAGTCCGCACCTTATAATACCTTTTCCCATTTTACTTAGCATTTAAAAATTCGTAAGGATCTTGGTCATCATAATTTCTCATATCAACAACAGGATTTACATGCACTTGTAGTTCATCATCTGCATTTTTGAAATTCTTTTTGGTAGGTTCACCAATTTGTCCTGATTTTAGGATACTAATACAATCTTTTCCTCCAATAGGGCAGGTAGCCTTACTGTCTTCTAACAAAATATAGCCTCCTGGCGGATCATATTTTTCTTTTTCGTAATAGCCACTCCATTCCGTTACAATTGTTTGACAAGGTTTAAAACCACCTGGAGTTGGTTGTTTTTTACAAGGTCCGAAAGTGTTTTTTTCGAAAGTAGTGCCGATATCTTTATGGGTTGCAGCAAGTTTGCTATTACCTTGGTGGTCATTAAGGTAATATTTTTGTTGTGTAAGTACTTTTAATTTATCAGGTGTTGTACCATATTTACATAAGCACATTGCACCTTGTACAACTTTTTCTTTAAGTGCCATAGGTAGTAGTTTGAGTAGTATAAATTTAAACAAAAATTTTAAAAAACAGTATTGATTACCAATCGTTTTCTAAATTTTCAAAATTATCAAATCCCCATTTGTTTGGTGGTAATTTCACCAATCCTCCAGTAATAAAAGGACTATCAGCTGTTAATTTTTGGTCTTTGTATATTTCAGTATTTTGTTGATATTGAGTAAATTCAATTCGTTTTACGATTGTTTTATTTTCTAAAACATCTTTAGTATAAATGGTAAATGTTGCACGTGTATGCATCGAAAAATGATGAAAAATATCTAAATCATATTCAACATTTAACTGCATATAAATTTCTAAACTTTCTGGTTTATTTACAGGATAAAAATATTTAGGCGCCTTTTGTTCTATACTATTAAAACTAATTATAAACGAATAATAATCAGTCGGAATCTTTTCTATTTTCTGAATTCCTTTGAATCGAATGGGAGATTGATAGGGAATAACAGCTAAATATAGATCGGTCTCGATTGTTCTTCGCTCTCCATAATTAACTAATTTAGGATGAAAAAATAAATTCCAAAACCAATCATGGTGCAAACTTTTTTCTAGTTGAGATTTGTTTTCAAATTTATCATTAACAGTTTCAAAAAAAGAGCTTAAAGCTTCACTTTCATATTTTTCAGAAATTATTTTCTGTTGATTCTTCCAACGATTCTGGATTTCATCGTAATTTAAAATTTCATTTGGTGTTTGACCTTTTTCGTTCAACTCAACCTTCAATGGATAAATGGATTGAGTGATTGAGTTTGCGATGATTTCATTTATTAAATCAGGTTCATGTTGATTATAATAAATTGATTTTTTATCAATGAATAATTCACCTTGATTCAACATTATTTTTAAATCAAGGGTCAACTCATAATCAATTCGTTTAAATGGAATTTGGTCATTTTCTTTGAAGTATTTTACAGAAACGCCATATTCTCTTTTTTCTAGTCCTTTAGGTTTGATTCGAATAGAATTTATTCTGTTTCGGATTTCTTTTTTTGAAAGGTTAATCTCATTCATTGGTAGTAGGTCGTTAGTTTAGAATAGCTTATCTCCTTGAGTTTCCAGTTCCATATCCCATCAACACATCGTATCGTTGTCCCCAAGGGCGATAATAAAATAAGGCTTGATATTGGTTTTCGGTTTGCCAAAAACTTCCGCTCACATAACTTGGATCGATTTTACCTGTTTTGGTATTTTTTACGACATATTGGTAGTTATAATAACCTTGTTTCAGAAATTGTTCTGTAACCCAAAGTCCTGTTTTCTCATCTTTTTCTAACTTAGAATCAGCATCAATTAGCCATTTATTGAAAGCTCCGACTACATAAGGTTCGTATAACCCATTTTGATCTTCAAAAGCTTCTAAAGCAAAATAAACCCAAGCGTAATCTGCTTCAGAATTTGCTGCATATTCGTTTCCATAACGATTATTTCGAATGAAAAAATTACCATCAATATCTGGATAATCATCGTAGGGCAAATTATATTTCGGAATATCTGCACGTAAAACAGTATGATAAACGCTATCCTTTCGGAAAGAGCTTTCTGTTGTTAAACTTGGTACTTCTAAGTTTTTATTATCAAACCAATTGTATTCTGCTCCACCTGGAAATAAAATATTCGTATCATTGTAACTTAATTGGTTATTTCTTGAAAATGTAGGGCGATCAATAAAATAACCTTCATTCCAATTATTATTTTTCATTAAAAATAATTTTGCTCCATCAGGAGATTCAGTCAAATTCTGAGTTCCACTTGTTACTTGAATTTGTAAACGCTGATTCAATTCTTTAACTGTTGGATTATTGTAACGTGAAACCATCACTCCTATATCTGTAACTGGTTGATAAACTGAAAATCTTTGTGTAAAAATTACTTTCGAATCATTTTCTAAATACACTTTCAATACATAATTTCCTGCCAATTTTACATTCATTTGATTATTCGGAAATTGAATTTGGTAATTGGTATATTTCTGATAGGTATTGAAAGAGTTTTTATTTGTTCTGGCATAATCAGAATTTACTCCTGACAAAAACTCAGATTGAAAAATATTTGATTCGGACCAATCTGCATTTCGGTGTTCGATAGAATATTGATAACGTTTATAACCAGCATTTGTATCATCAAATAAGAAAATTAGATACTCGTTTCCTCCAATTCGAATAATTGGAGTGTTATCGTTTGTTTGAGGATTAAAAATTTGTAATGTTTTAATATTTTTTGGTGGTTTTACTTCTTGAAATTGACCAAAAACTATCGAAGTCAATAGACAAATTATTATCGAATAGAATTTCATTTTCCTTATTACTTTGATGGATAAAAATACAAAAAAAGCGCATGCCTTTTTACAAAGACATACGCTTATATAACTCTAAAATTTATTTTTTAGTACAAAGCTGGAAACTCATTTGGTTTCGCTTCGCGCATCAATTCATAAATTTGTTCTGTAATATCATCAACTGAAGGTTTTGAGAAATAATCCCCATCAGTTGCATAGGCAGGACGGTGAGCTTTCGCTGTAATTGTCAATGGCGCACTATCTAATGTAAAATATCCACCTTGTTTCTCGATAATTTCTTGTAACAAGAAAGCACTTGCTCCACCAGGAACATCTTCGTCAACAATCACTAAACGATTCGTTTTATTCAAACTTTTCGCTACATCTGCATTAATATCGAAAGGTAATAAAGATTGCGCATCAATTACTTCAACAGAAATACCTAATTGCTCTAATTCTTTCGCTGCATCCATCACAATTCTCCAAGTAGAACCATATGTTAACAAGGTTACATCTTTTCCTTCTTTTGTAATTTCTACTTCACCAATTGGCGTTGTAAATTCTCCAATATTAGTTGGCGCAGGCTCTTTTAGACGATAACCGTTCAAACTTTCTACAACAATTGCAGGCTCATCTGCTTGCATCAATGTATTGTAGAAACCTGCTGCTTTTGTTAAATCACGCGGAACTAAAACATTCACTCCACGAACCAAATTCAAGATTCCTCCCATTGGCGAACCAGAATGCCAAACACCTTCTAAACGGTGACCACGTGTTCTGATAATCACTGGTGCTTTTTGACCTCCATTCGAACGATAAAGCACTGTTGCTAAATCATCAGAAATCCCTTGTAAACAATAAAGGATATAATCTAAATATTGAATCTCTGCAATTGGACGTAAACCACGCATGGCTAAACCAATTCCTTGACCAAGAATTGTTGCTTCGCGAATACCAGTATCCGAAATACGATCAATTCCATATTTTGCTTGTAAACCTTCTAATCCTTGGTTTACATCTCCAATATTTCCTGCATCTTCACCAAAAACTAAAGCGTTTGGATATTTTTCGAAAAGTTTATCAAAGTTATCACGAACAATTACACGGCCATCTTCCAATTGTTGATTGTCAGAAAAAACTGGTGCTACTTGAGGAACTTGTGTTGCAGTTCCTGAAATTAATTTAGTTGAATAAATTTCTTCTTCGCGTTTCATTTTAACATCTAACCAAGAAATTAATTCTGCCTTAGAAGTTAATTTTTCTGAACGAGTTAAACGAATTACTTTACGAACTGTTCCATAAACATCACGTTTAAATGGGCTTTTCTTTGATTTTAGATTACTAATTTCAATATTAATAAAAGCACTGTTCGCACTTTCTGAAGCAACTTTTGTTAACAATTCTAACGCTTGATTCTTTAGCTCTAAAATTGGATTTAAGTAATCGTCCCAACATTGTTTTTGAGAAGCTTTTACTTCAGCTTTTACTTCAGCTTCTAATTGGTCTAGTTCTTCTGCAGAAATAATTCCTTCAGAATGATCTGCAAAAGCTAAAATATATTCACGGAATTTTGTGATTCCATCAAATTCTTTTTCCCAAGTCAAACGTTCTTCTGATTTATAACGCTCATGCGAACCTGACGTTGAGTGACCTTGTGGTTGTGTACATTCTTGTACATGTACTATACATGGAATATGATGCTCGCGTGCAAACTTTTCAGCACGTGTATAAGCGTCAATTAAAGCAGGATAATCCCATGCTTTTACTGTAATAATTTCGTAACCTCTTTCGTTTTCAGTTCTTCCAAAACCTGATAATAATTCAGAAAGATTAGATTTTGTACGTTGAAATTTTGCTGGAACAGAAATTCCGTAACCATCATCCCAAATAGAAACAACCATTGGTACTTGCAAAACTCCACCTGCATTTATTGTTTCCCAAAAATGCCCTTCAGATGTACTTGCATCACCAATTGTCCCGAAAGCGATTTCATTTCCACTGATAGAAAATTGATTTTCTATATCAGCTTGTGGCACATTTCTGTAATATTTTGATGCTTGAGCTAAACCTAACAAACGTGGCATTTGCCCTGCTGTTGGTGAAATATCAGCGCTCGAATTTTTTTGTTCTGTTAATTTTTTCCAAGAACCATCTTCATTTAAAGAGCGTGTTCCAAAGTGAGATGTCATCTGACGACCACCAGATGCAGGCTCCTTCTCTAAATCAGTTAAAGCATACAATTGTGCAAAAAATTGCTCAACAGTTAACTGTCCAATTGCAAACATAAATGTTTGATCACGGTAATATCCTGAACGAAAATCTCCATTCTTGAATACTTTTGCCATTGCAATTTGTGGTAATTCTTTTCCATCACCAAAAATTCCAAATTTTGCTTTCCCCGTAAGCACTTCTCTTCTACCTAAAAGACTTACTTCACGAGACATAAAAGCCGTTCTATAATCACTAATGATTTGACTTTTAAACTCTTCGAAAGTAATTTTATTTACCTCTTTTGTTTCCATTTCTTTTGTTTGTTGCATCACAAATTTAACAAAAGAAATGAAACTTACACTATAGAGTTTTCGTCTTATCGAAGATTTAGAATAGGGTTATTATCGAATAAACGTCTACAAAACATCCTATAGAAAGAAAATATTACTGAATTAAAGCCTTGTTATTATATCTATTCTTACTATTATATTTTTTGTTTAATCAGAAAAAAACGATTCGTTATAGTTATATAAAAAAATTCAAAAAAATGAGCTGTTTAGTAAGACAAAAGATTTTTTTTAAAAAAATAATCTTAAAAGATGTTTTACTTCTGTTTATACAGGGACTTTTAATCAATAATACTTTTAAGAATAATCATTAATAAAAGCTTCAGTAAGTACTTAAGCTTTTTTATTTTGTTAAAACTTGAGAATAAAATTCTATAGAATTATTCATTTTCGGTCTAAAAGTTAAAAAATTTTGTTAAAAAAGACTTCAATTAACATTTTTAAAACTTTTTGGCACCATAATTTCTTAATGTTAAAAACAATAAAAAACAATTAACCTTAAATATTAAACAAGATGGAAGGACTAGAAAACAACAATCAACAAAATAATAAAGGAAAAAACGGACTAGTTTTACCATTAGCTTTAGTTGGAGTATTACTTGCAGGTAGTGTGGGATATAATGTTTATCAGGCAAATCATATTGGTTCGTTAGAAAAGAATGAATCTTTGAATTCTCAAATCCTTAAAAATGAAACAGGTCAAAAAGATCAAATCAGAAGACAATATGATTCGATTTTAAATGATTATACACAGTACAAAGCTCGTATTGAAGATCGTAACAATTTATTAGGCGATAAAGAGAATATGATTCAGTTAAAGAATCAAGATATTCAACAAATCCTAGACAAAGATAATCCTACAGCTGAAGAAATGAATCGCGCACGTAAGATGATTAACGATTTAGAAGGAAGTGTAAAAAACTATAAATCTGAAGTATCTCGTTTACAGAAAGAAAATGCAATCTTAGTTCGCAGTGTTGATGATTTAAATAATAAAAATGCTTCATTAACTTCTGATAACAATAACTTAAGAGAAAACAACAAAGAGTTAACTTATAACTACGAGACAGAAAAAAGTGTACGTCAAAAAGACAATGCTATTTCTAAAGGTAAGATTAACGAGTTAAGCTCAACTTTATCTGTTTCTAACCAACAAATAAAAGGTATTCGCGTAAGACATAGCGGAAAAGAAGTTGAAAAAACACGTGCAAAACGAATTGATAAAATTCGTGTTTCTTTTGATGTTGATCGTAATTCTAGAACAGAATCTGGTGATAAAAAATTATTTGTGGCAATCTATAATCCTGACGGAACATTAGGACGTTACGGAAATGCACAAGGTGGACAACTTGAATTAAGATCTGGTGATACAGCTGATTTCTCTGATGCAATTAACTTTAATTATACAAACGGTCAAACTAAAAACATCACGTTTGATTGGGAAAACGAAAACTTCCAAAAAGGAGTTTACACGTTTAATGTATATGAAAATGGTTTCAAAATTAGTCAAGCTAAGATTACTTTAAACTAATCTCAACATATTTTATAAAATGAAAGCCTTGCAATGCAAGGCTTTTTTTATTTATTTTTTGTCTTTAACTTTTATCTACCCCCTCATCTCTACGATATAATTTCGGTAATGTTTCAACAGAACTTGTTCTTTTCGGAATCATTTTTATATAATTCTTCGCTTTTGTTTCTTTTATATCCGTCAATACATAAAGAAACTCTTGTTTTGGAGATTTTTCATCAATTATTTTACCAATCATCTTCACTTCTAACACCAAAAATCCTTTAAACTGATAATACAAAGGACTTCCAGACAAATCTTTTAGTTTTGTCAACCAAACCGAATAATAATACTTATCATCTTCAAACGTATATTCTTTCGCATCCAAATCTAATATTTTCTTTGTATTTCTTGTCGGCGTTAAAGTAGGTTCTTTTAATGCTGATTTTAATGGAATCTCGAAATACTCAAAGTTTTCATAGCTCAAATCATTTTGATAATCATTTAGCAACCATTCTGGTCGTAATGGCCTATCCATCCCCTTTTCTCCTTGACTATTACTTATTTTTTTGGGTGCTTCTATCAAACTAAAGTCTTTTCCTACATATACTTCAGTCGTTTTTTGGGTACTTGCATTTTTGTTTAATTCATCAAGATTAATATCAAAACCTTCGATAGCCTTTTTCGGAAATTCAACTTTACGATGAACATCATACGATAATTGATAATCTGTTTCTTGTGCAAAAAGCGAAATAGTTAAGACAGAAAATAATAATGACAAGTAGTTTTTCATAAAAGTGTTTTTGTTGATTTTAAAATAAATATAATTAAAAACTATAAACACAAATGTTAATCTTTTTCAACTCTATTATTCATTTCTTTTTCCCTTTGTTCTATCAAAGCATCATACTCTGCTTTTGTCATAAACTTTTTAGGTGTTAACTTCTCAAAATCAAAAGATTTTTCTTCAGATATGTTTTTTAAAACATAAGACATTTTTCTTTCAGTAATAGTTTTAGAATCTTTTGATTTTTTATTGATTATTTCTGCTTCTACAACAACATATCCTTTGAACTGAAAATAAATAGGACTAACTGTTAAATTTTGATGTTTCACCAACCAAAAATGATAATTACACGACGTATCTTCTGCAATAAATTCTTTTGCATCAAGACCTAAAACCTTTTTAGAATTTCGTGTTGGTTTAATAATAATCGTTTTAATTGAATCTTTTATATATGTTCCTACTCCTACTGAATTTTCGTATGAATTATTCGTTTCAAAATCATTCAACAACCAATTAGGTTCTGGCTCTATTGAAATAAACGATTTGTTTTGTTCGTTATTAATTTTCTCTACTAATTTCACAAGTGAGTTTAATGAATTTGCTGTCACTTCAACTTCATAAGATTTATTTAGCTCCGCAACAATAATTGCATAATCATCTGGCAACATATTAGGATTTTCAACCCTATCTAAAATCGTTTTCTGATGAAAATCGTATAAAAATCGATAGGCTTTTTCTTGCCCGAAAACTGCGCTCGAAAGTATAATTAAGGTTATTACAAATAGTTTTTTCATTTTTTATGATTGGTTTTGAGAATCTAAAATAATATATATATCATTTAAAATGTGTTAATCTTTCTCTTCAAATTTGATAAAGAAATTCTTAATCATTTTTTAAATATTATCTTTAAAACATTATTGAATAATTTTATTACTGATTATGATTAAAAAATTTTTACAACTTGGATTCGTTTTAATTGGATGTTCTTCACTTTTTGCACAAACCGAAAAACCTTCGGAAATATTCTGGAAAAACCTCGAAAAACATTGCGGTAAAGCTTACGAAGGCAAATTACCCGAACATATTACACGCGATGATTTTGCGGGCAAAAAATTGACAATGCATGTAAAAAGTTGTTCAGCAAACGAAATTAAAATTCCGTTCAATGTTGGTGATAATTATTCGAGAACATGGATTTTAACGAAAAAAGATGGAATCATCACGCTAAAACACGATCATCGTCATAAAAATGGAACTTCGGAAACGATTACATTTTATGGAGGAACAAATACCAATTTTGGTTTCAAAGATTTCCAGATGTTTCCAGCCGATCAAGAAACAGCGAGCTTAATTGATTATGCTTCAACAAACATTTGGTGGATTACTTTAGATGACAAAACGTTTAGTTACAACTTGCAAAAAGCGGGTTCTAAAACCCCTTTTAACGTCTATTTTGATTTGACAAAAGAAATAGCAATTCCACCTGCGCCTTGGGGTTGGGGAACGCCACGATAAATAAAAGAGCTTTTCAGCTCTTTTATTTTTTGATCAAAATATCTGCATTAATTGCTGGCGTAATTCCTAAAGGTGTTTTTTGCCATTTATCAGAATCTCTTGTTTTATACAAACATTTCGTAAGCAAAGCACCACTAAAATAAATTGGGTTTTCAACTTTTGTTAATAACTCTACTTTAATGAAGAAATCGTCTTGATGTTTAATATTCAAATCTCGCAAATCCATCGAAAAAATATCATCTTGCTGGTATTCTTTTTTTACCATTACTTCAAAAGGTTTTTCTAAAATTGACTGATCTGGTATTCCTTTATTCATGGTTGTTAAATCGACTCTCAAAAGAATAGAATCTAATCTCAAACTATTACTAAAATTGAAATTAATGCGCTGAAAAGTGAATTCTTTTTTGGGTGCAGAAATTGGAATTGCAAATTCTTTGGTAAACTTAGGAAGCGAATCTTTATCAAAATTAATATCAGCAGTTAAACCAATTTGTACTGTTTTTGTCTTGGTATCCGAACCAACACGTTTCAACCGAAATTTGCTTTTATCATACAGAATGGTTTCGTGCAATTCTATTGTATCTTTTTTATAATCTTGTGCACTTGCAAACGTTATAAAACATAAAAAAAGGAAGTAAATTTTTGTCATCTATTTGGTTTTTAAATCATTTATCAATTTTATAAAATATAGATGTTCAAAATTCACAAAGATTACACAATAACATGTTAAAGTTCAATTAAGATTATTATGAATTATTTTAAAAAAAATATCCTTTTTTTACATAATTTTAATAGAATTATTTAACTAAATGAAAATAAAGTATCTTCTATATCTATTTTTTGCTTTAAATTCAATGCTAATTTCTGCGCAAGAAGTTGGACTAAAATTAGCTGGAGGTATAAAATCTGAAACAATTCCGTTTCAATTAATCAAAAATTTGGTTGTTATTCCTGTTAAGCTAAATGGCCATAAAATGAATTTCATTGTAGATTCTGGTTTAAATGAAACGATTTTATTTGGTCAATACAATGATGCTATCAATCATAAAGCGCTCAAACAAATAAAACTAAAAGGTTTGGGCAACAATGATAAAGGAACAATTGGTTACTATTCTTCTCAAAATTCTATGATAATTGGTAAAAACTTTTACAATCTAAATTTACCTGTTATCATAATTCAAGATCAAGATTTTAATTTATTTTCACGATTAGGAATTGATGTTCATGGAATTATTGGTTATGATTTTTTCAGGAATCAACCTATTAAAATTAACTATTCAAAACAACAAATCACGTTTTACAAATCTATTCTCAATGTCAAAAAACTAAATAAATACGAAGCGAGCAATTTAGAAATTAGCTCAGAAAAAAAACCTTTTGTAGAGATAAACTTTACGCATCAGCACGATTTTACACTTCAAAAAATGCTAATTGATATTGGAAATAGTGACGGACTTTGGTTATTTGAAGATCAGTTACCTCAACTAAAAACTCCTAATGATGCTTTTAGTGACGAATTAGGAAAAGGTTTTAGCGGTTCGATAAATGGTATAAGAGGCACAATAGAAAATGTAATGATAGGCAAATACCAATTAAATAACCCTTTGATCTCTATTCCTGAAAAAGAATCTATACAATTTATTAATATTAAAAATAACCGCAAAGGTTCTATCGGAAACGAAATTTTACGACGATTTTCTATCATTTTAGATTACAATAATTCTAAATTTTATTTTCGTCCCAACAAAAATTTTAAAGACGATTTTCATTACAACAGAAGCGGTTTAACAATTATTCATTCTGATTTTGACTGGAAAAAGGAAGAAGTAAAAGTAAAACTAAATATGAATAGTAAAACGATTCAAAATACAACAGAGAGTCAAGTAAATTATCGCTTTGTTATGAAACCTGTTTATAAAATAGAAGCAGTTCGTAAAAAATCGAATGCAGAACAAGTTGGTCTCAAAGCCAACGATCAATTAGAACGTTTAAATGGAAAACTTGTAAACAAAATGACATTATCAGAGATTGAACATTTTATGCAAATTAACGAACATCAAGAAATTTCAATTGAGATCTTGCGAAACAATCAACCCATGAAGTTCAAATTTGTATTAGATATTCCGTTCACGGAATAAAAAAAGAGTAACGTTTGGTTACTCTTTTTTTGTTATTCCTCTAATTGATTTAGGATCTTTTCTAACTCGATTAGATTCTTTTTATAATACATCGAAATCCACCATTTTAATAATAAAACGCAAATTAAAACATAAAAAAACAGTGATAAAGTAATGTATAAAAAGAATTGAAATTGATGTTCAAACTGAAACGAATTTGGATGCTGGATATACGAAATACCAACCAACATTAACACTAAAATAAAAATAATAAACGAATAAATACTGTAAATATCAATCGCAGATTTGTAATTATAATAAAACCAATTGATGTTCTTTAACGAATTATATTCCAGATGATATGATCTTTTATAGAACTTAAAAATATAAATAAACGGAACCAGAAAAGTCAACGAAACACATAACAATGTCCACCAAATTGTTAGCGAATTTGCTTCAAATAAAAAAGGAAAAGCAAATAGAAATACCAAACCTGATAACTGAAAATAAAACTCATTTTTCAAGGTTTTTCTTACTTTATCAATAATGGTATTTGCCTTTTGATTAAGCTTAATATTTGGATCTATCTTCACGTCTTCCGAAGGCTGATTGTCCCATTGTTTTTGTAATTCATCAAAATTCATAGCCATATTTTTTTATGATGATTTGTATTTTTTCTTTTGTTCTATTCAATTTTACACGCGCATTTACTTCTGATATTCCCAAACTAGAGCTAATCTCTTTATAATTTTGTCCTTCTAAAAACAGAAAGATTAACGCTTTTTCTACTTTATTCAATTCGTGAACTGCTTTATAAAACAATTCTAATTGTGTTTCCTTTTCGTTAGAATCTACCTCATCAACTTGATCTATATTTTCTAAAAAAGTATATCGATCAGCTTTTTTCTTTTCTTTTCTAAAATATGTTAACGCCGTATTCAGCGAAACACGATACATCCAGGTAGAAAATTTAGACTTTCCTTCAAAACGGTCAAAAGCCTTCCATAATTGCAAAACAATTTCTTGAATCAAATCATTCTGATCTTCAGAATTATCCATATACATCCGAGCGACTTTGTGTAAAATCCCTTTGTGTTGTTCGATTAATTCGAGAAAATAAATTTGCTTTGCCTCCAAAATAGGTTATTTTACTTTCTTTAAAGCGATCTGTTCATCATCGATAAATAGAATACAATTTACTCCAAAAAACTCTTGTAAAATATTCACCTTAATTTGAAATTTTTCATTGTTAGAATTTTTCAAATGTCCCGTTAAAATTGGAGTTGAAAAATAATTGATTTGATAATCTTGTAATTTGTCATTCACAAAAAGTTTTTCGCCAGAAAACCAGTTATTTTCGATTCTAATTACATTATTTTCAAAAGTTGCTTCCCAAATAGATTTCATCGTTTAATTATTTTAGTGTTTACTAGTAAGTACACATAAAACAAAAACGTTACAAAAGTTTTGAAAAAAAAATTATAATTCCATTTTTAACCAAATTGGCAAACTGAATTCCTCTAGTAAATGCGCCAATTGAAACTCTTTGTAGGTATCTTTCGTTATCCACGCCATTTCTTCTATCTCAGAAGCAATTTTAAGCGTTTCTAATGACTTTAATTTAACATGAAATACATTTGCATAAACTTCGGTATTCGCTTCGTTAACGGCTACAGAAGTGTGTTCTCCTAAAAATGTAACATTATGTAGTAAAATATCAACATTAATCTCTTCTAAAAATTCGCGTCGAAGTGTTGTCAACAATTCTTCATCTTGCTCTCGTTTTCCACCAACCATCTGAAAAAATTTTGATTTCTTTTTTCGGACAGCTAACATTCTACCTGCTTCATCTGTAACCAAAGCGTTCACCAAATAAATATGATTCATCGTTATGCGTTATGCGTTATGCGTTATGCGTTATGCGTTATGCGTTATGCGTTATGCGTTATGCGTTATGCGTTATGCGTTATGCGTTATGCGTTATGCGTTATGCAAAAATAAAAAGTTTGGAACAAAAAAAAGCCTCACAATAAGTGAAGCTTATAAAAGTTGGCGATCCGGACGGGACTCGAACCCGCGACCACTTGCGTGACAGGCAAGTATTCTAACCAACTGAACTACCGGATCAGAAATTATAAAAAATATATTGTGTAAAAGAACGAACTTTTTGCGATCCGGACGGGACTCGAACCCGCGACCACTTGCGTGACAGGCAAGTATTCTAACCAACTGAACTACCGGATCAGAAATTATAAAAAATATATTGTGTAAAAGAACGAACTTTTTGCGATCCGGACGGGACTCGAACCCGCGACCACTTGCGTGACAGGCAAGTATTCTAACCAACTGAACTACCGGATCAAAATCTGTATCGATTTCGGATTGCAAATATAGGCGGTTTTCTGATAAAACCTAAACTTTTTTCAAAAAAAATCTCGGAAATTTTGCATCCGAGATTCTTTTATTTCAAAATCAACGATTTAATTTATTATAAAATCGCGTTTAATTTTTCTACTAATTGCTCTTTTGGAACAACTCCGACAACTTTGTCTACTACTTCTCCGTCTTTGAAGAATAAAATTGTAGGAATATTGCGGATTCCATATTTTGCTGCAACTTCTTGGTTTGTATCTACATCAACTTTACCAATAACTGCTTTTCCTTGATATTCTGTAGCAAGCTCTTCCACAACTGGACCAACCATTCTACAAGGACCACACCAAACAGCCCAAAAATCAACCATTGCTGGTTTTCCTGACTCTATAATATCTGATGCAAATGATGCGTCTGTTACTTCTAATGCCATAATCTTATATTTTTTTATCTAATCTTAAGTTTACAAATCTACACAATTTTTCAGTTCATCAAAATTTGGAATGATATAATCTCTCAATTCTCTAATAGATGAAACAAATAATTAATTCAATTTGAATGATATTTCCTCTAATTCGTCTAATTCTTTCAACAAATCGCGGTTGATATTAATTTTGATTTTACTGGCTGGTAAATCCAAATTGTTCAAATAATCTTTTGGATCTATTAATTGAATTTTTAATAGTTTATCTCCTTGATATTTGAACATAATATCTGATAATTTGCTAAATGTTTCTTCCGAAAATTCTGGAACTTCAATCTTCACCGTCATTTTTTCGGCTTGTTTTTCCACAATTTCATTCAACAATAAAATATTCGTAATATTCTTATAAACACGACCTTGCGTTACATTCCCTTCTTTATCTTTGAATTCTTTTTTAGTAATACTCAATTTCAAATTCAAGAACATATTTTCTTGCATAAAGTGTCTATACTTCATGTAATCGCTTCCGAAAACCATAATATCCATCGAATCGGTGTAATCACTAAACGTAAAAATACCAAACTCGTTTCCATTCTTGGCAATTCTATGTTGAATATTTGACATCATTCCACAAATCGAAACTTCTTTGTTGACAAAATTATCTTCGTTTGTGTTGATATCAGAAATACTACAATTTGATGCCATTTTCAACTCATGTTTGAAATCGTCCAAAGGATGAGCTGAAAGATAAATTCCTACAACTTCTATCTCTCTTGAAAGACATTGTAACATATTCCATTTCTCACAATCTGGCAACATCGGAACCACATCTTCTACAACAGAATCTCCTCCAAAATCACCAAATAAAGAAGTTTGAGAAGAGTTTTTTTGCTCCTGATAATTTCCTCCATATTTGATTAATTTCTCCAAATTCGTCGTTGTATTATCGATAAAGAAATAACGTCCACGATGAAATTCAAACGAATCAAAACCTCCAGCCAAAACTAAATTTTCGATTGTTTTTTTGTTTACCGTTCTTAATTCGACACGTTTCACGAAATCGTAAATATCTTTGAACGGACCATTTTCTTCACGTTCAGAAATAATCGAATTTACCGCAGCATGTCCAACTCCTTTTACAGCACCCATTCCGAAACGAATCTCGTAATTTTCGTTCACGTTAAACTTCGTAATCGACTCGTTGATATCTGGTCCAAGAACCGCCAATCCCATGCGTTTACATTCTTCCATAAAGAAGGTAACTTGCTTGATATCATTCATATTATTTGAAAGAACAGCCGCCATATATTCGGCAGGGTAATGCGCTTTCAGATAAGCTGTTTGGTACGCAACCCACGCATAACACGTCGAGTGCGATTTATTGAAGGCGTAGGATGCAAAGGCTTCCCAATCTGTCCAAACTTTTTCTAAAATCTTAGGATCATGCCCTTTTTCTGAAGCTTGCGCAACAAATTTTGGTTTCATTTTATCCAAGACAGCTTTTTGCTTTTTCCCCATTGCTTTACGCAGAACGTCGGCATCACCTTTCGAGAAACCTGCTAATTTTTGCGAAAGCAACATTACTTGCTCCTGATAAACCGTAATTCCGTAGGTTTCTGATAAATATTCTTCCATCGCATCCAAATCGTACTGAATTGGTTCTTCACCATTTTTACGGCGAACGAACGACGGAATATATTCGATAGGACCCGGACGATAAAGGGCATTCATGGCAATTAAATCCGCAAAAACTGTCGGACGTAAATCCTTCATGTATTTTTGCATTCCGGGAGACTCGTATTGGAAAACTCCAACCGTTTCTCCGCGCTGGAAAAGCTCATATGTTTTTTCGTCATCAATCGGAATTTCATCCGGATTAATCTCGATTCCTGTTCTCGCTTTTACTAATTTGATGGTATCTTTAATCAAGGTTAAAGTTTTCAACCCCAAAAAGTCCATCTTCAATAATCCGGCGCTTTCTGCAACCGAGTTATCAAATTGTGTTACATATAAATCTGAATCTTTTGCCGTTGTTACAGGCACAAAATTCGTAATATCATCTGGCGTAATAATTACCCCACACGCGTGAATCCCCGTGTTACGAACAGAACCTTCTAAGATTTTTGCTTGCTGTATCGTTTCTGCAGCTAAATCGTCTCCATTCGATAAACGTTTTAATTCGCTTACAGCATCAAACTCTTCTGGTTTTAAGGCTCCTTTTAATGCAGCTTCATCTAAATTGAAGATTTTAGATAACTTCATATTTGGAATCAAACCTGCAACACGATTGGCATCAAACAATGGTAAATCCAATACACGCGCAGTATCTTTAATCGAAGATTTTGCCGCCATTGTACCATACGTAATGATTTGCGCTACCTGATTCGCTCCATATTTATCAATCACATAATCCATTACCAACGATCGACCTTCATCATCAAAATCGATATCGATATCGGGCATAGATACACGGTCAGGATTCAGGAAACGCTCAAAAAGTAAATCGTACTGAATAGGATCTAAATTGGTAATCCACAAACAATAGGCAACTGCAGAACCCGCAGCAGAACCACGTCCTGGACCAACAGAAACGCCCATTTCACGTGCCGCCGCAATGAAATCTTGTACAATCAAGAAATAACCCGGATAACCCGTTTTCTCAATCGTTGCTAATTCAAAATCTAAACGTTCTTTAATCTCATCTGTTAATTCGGGATAACGTTTTTTCGCACCTTCGTATGTCAGATGTTTTAGATAAGCATTTTCACCACGTTTTCCTCCATCTTCGTCATCCTCTGCATGGTGAAACTCTTCAGGAATATCAAATTTTGGAAGTAATACATCGCGATAAAGCGTGTACTCTTCAATCTTATCAATGATTTCTTGAATATTAATAATCGCATCAGGAACATCTTGAAACAATTGTTTCATCTCAGCTTCAGACTTGAAATAATATTCTTGATTTGGCAAACCAAAACGGAATCCACGACCACGACCAATCGGTGTAGATTGCTTTTCTGCATCGCGCACACACAACAAAATATCGTGCGCATTCGAATCGTCTTGATTAATATAATAGGTATTATTTGTCGCAACAACTTTTACATTGTGTTTACGCGCAAACGCAAGCAAAGTCTGATTAACACGATCTTCATCTTCTTGTCCGTGACGCATCAATTCGATGTAAAAATCATCGCCAAATTGCTCTTTCCACCAAAGTAAGGCTTCTTCGGCTTGCTTTTCACCAAGATTCAAAATTTTATTTGGAACTTCACCTTGTAAATTTCCAGACAAAACAATCAAATCTTCTTTATATTCTTCAATAATCGCTTTATCAATTCGAGGCACATAATAAAAACCATCTGTATATGCCTTCGACGCCATTTTTGCTAAATGATGATAACCATTTTTGTTCTTTGCAAAAACAACAATTTGATACCCGTTATCTTTTTTAGATTTGTCTAAATGATTCTCACACACAAAAAATTCTGAACCAATAATCGGCCTAATCAATACTTCCGTTGGTTCTTTTCCTTCTTCAATTAATTCTGCATTCTTTTCTTTTGCTGCTTTGTTGTGATTCTGAACTGCTGCATTAAAATGGAACGCACACATCATATTTCCATGATCGGTAATTGCAACTGCAGGCATTTTATTCTTTGCTGCAGCGCTCACCAAATCGTTTACAGAAATGGTTGATTGTAAAATTGAGAATTGTGTGTGATTATGTAAATGTGCAAATTTTGCTTGTTCAAACTGCGCTAAAACTTCTTTCGAAATTTCAACGACCTCATCACCTCCATCTTCTTTAGCTTTAATTTTCGCAATTTCTTCCGAAGCCTTTTTAAGATTGACGTGATTTAGTCCAACTGGCTGAATATTTGTTTCATTAATTGTATTAAATCGAACAAAATATTCGTCTTCAACTTCTAACTCATTTTTTGTAAAAATACCTTTACGAATCAACTCGAAAAAACAACGCGTAGTCGCCTCCACATCGGCAGTTGCGTTATGCGCTTCACCAAATGGAACACCAAAAAGATATTGATGCAACTCTGTTAAAGTTGGTAATTTGTAACGACCACCACGACCACCTGGAAGTTTCAATAACTCAGCAGTCACCTCGGTACAGGTATCCAAAACAGGTTTTTCAGCTAAATTATTTTCATAATTCAGACGATAAAATTCGGCTCCCATGATGTTAATATCGAAACCTAAATTTTGTCCAACAATGAATTTAGCTTTACCTAAAACTTCGTTGAATTTATCTAAAACTTCTTTTAATGGAACACCTTTTTCAGTTGCCAAATCAGTCGAAATTCCGTGAATACGCTCAGAATCGTAAGGAATATCAAAACCATCTGGACGAACCAAA
Source organism: Empedobacter sedimenti (assembly GCF_030005555.1). Taxonomy (GTDB): domain Bacteria; phylum Bacteroidota; class Bacteroidia; order Flavobacteriales; family Weeksellaceae; genus Empedobacter; species Empedobacter sedimenti. The sequence goes on from NZ_JASCQG010000008.1 coordinate 81,546, forward strand.
TAATCTTGATGTTCAATAATTTGTCCCATTTCATCGTGCAATTGCCAAGCGATTTGTATACAACGCGGCCAGTTGTCGGAGTCAGAAATCGGCGCATTCCAATCTTTCGGAAGACCAGTTGTCTCTGTATCGTATATTAAGTACATTGAGTTTTCGTTTGAATCTGTAAATTTACGAAATCTTAGCAGAAGATTTTCTTAAGATAAGTTAAGAATAATTATCTATTTTAGATGATCAAATCAACTAAAATGAAAAATATTTTCATCATTAATGGAAGCGAAAGCGAAAATTCATCTAATCAAAAAATAATAGATAATTTTATTTCTTCTACATCTCAATATTTCACATCTACTATTTTTGATAAATTAAAAACTCTTCCTCATTTTGATCCAGAACGTTCTATCGAAAATACGCCGCAAGAAATACTTGATTTTAGAACTAAAATAGAAAAAGCTGATGGAATAATTATTTGTACGCCTGAATATATTTTTAGTATTCCGAGTGGATTGAAAAATGCATTAGAATGGTGCGTTTCTACAACTATTTTTGATGGAAAACCTTTAGGAATTATCACTGCATCTGCAAATGGAGAAAAGGGACATGAAGAATTACAATTGATAATGAAAACGTTGATGACAAACTTCAATAATGAAACAACTTTACTCATTCAAGGTGTAAAAGGAAAAGTAAATTCGGAAGGTAAAATTATTGATGAAGGAACTTTACAACAATTGGAAGAATTCACAAAATCATTTCAAGTTTTAATCAATTAAAATGAAACAAAAACTAATTTAGAAATTTTTGGATGTAATTCTGAAATGAATTCAGAATGACTTTGAGTTTTTGTCATGTTGAACTTGTTTCAACATCTCATCAAAATATAATTCATCTTAGTTCTCGATACAAAAATCAAAGATTTTCACTCGAACTGACGAATAATATTAATTATCAAAATCCTCTATTTCAATAATTCCTAATTCTCTTCTTTTAACTTTATTATAAATATCTTCAGAAAAATTAATTCCTAAATATGGAAATGGGAATTCCCAACTACATCCATAAATATTTAAATATTCTAGTAATAAATTTTCAAAATCGTGAAGATTTAGAAGTATCATAAAATCTTCTTCAATGGAATTATCAGTTATAAAATCTTTTAAGCTTTTAAAATTTATCAATCCCAATTCGTATATCTTGATTTCAGGTGTCATAATATTATCTTTTACAAAAAAGATGAACTTAATTCAGTTCATCTTTTTCTAAAATTTCTTCCGACTCAAAACTCATTTTAAGTTTGATGAGTTCGTCTTTTATATTTTCTAATCGCTTCACAACATCTATTTCATCTTTTGTTGTTGTAATACCTTTTTTACCAATTGCTTGTTTGGCGCCATCTAACGTATATCCTTTTATTTTTACCAAATAATAAATGTTCTTGAAACAATCAATATCATTTTTGGTAAACAATCTATTGCCTTTAGCATTTTTTTTGGGTTGAATAATTTCAAATTCTTTTTCCCAAAAACGAATCAACGATGCGTTTACATCAAAGGCTTTGGCAACTTCGCCAATCGAGTAATATAGTTTATCAGGCAGGTCTACGTTCATTATCAGCGTTTAATCCAAAGATAATGACAATTTTTTAGAGTTTTGATAAATTTTAATGAAATCGTCTGGATCTACATCATTGTAGAAATACATAACCGGATCTACAGGTTCTCCGTTTTTGTGAATTTCGTAATGCAAATGCGCTCCCGTCGACAAACCAGTCGTCCCAACATAACCAATTACATCACCTCTTTTCACTTTTTGTCCGCTACGAACTTTCGCACGAGACATGTGAGCATACAAACTTTCATAACCATTTCCGTGTTTCAAGACCACCATATTTCCGTACCCCGAATTAAATTCAGAAACTTTTACAGAACCATCTCCAGTTGCATAAATTGGTGTTCCTGTAGACGCAGCAAAATCTAAACCTTTGTGCATTTTATTCACTTTCAAAATTGGGTGAAAACGAGATCCATAACCAGAAGCTAATCTACTTACATATTTATCCGCAACAGGTTTTAGAACTGGCATTGATGATAAATTAGCATCTTTTACACCTGCCGAGCGAATCACTTCGTTCAATGATTTTGATTCAGCTTCTATTTTATCCAATAATTTTTCAACATCTTCTGCTGTATAATTATCAATTTCGCTGTTTACAGAATCTATATTTTCGTTAACACGCATGTCATAAATTGTTCTATAAACATTTTGATCTTTTTCTTTTATTTCTTCTAAAGCAACTTCAACTTCTTTGAATTTTTTATGCAAAGCTTCATTTTCGCTTTCCATTCTTTCCAATTCTGCTAATAATTTGCTTTTATCATCTTTAAATTTTCCTGCTCTCGATGCATATTCAGAATCATTAAAATGATACCCAATCATTCCAGCAGATATTGTCGATAGACATAAAAATAGTAATACGTACAATGCTGTTTTAGGAGTTTTTTGGACTCTTTTCTTCGCCCAACTCATTAAAAATTTCACAGAATTATACTTATAGTTTTTATTTTCCATTACTTAACCAACCTTTTATTATCTTTGTAAAACGTTTGCAAAGTAACGAATATTGTACGAGTAAACTTGTTAATCAAATGATAAAAATAATTTAATTAAATGAAATCCAAAGATATAAGAAAAGAATTTCTGCATTTTTTTGAGACAAAAGGCCACTTAATAGTAGACTCTGCGCCGATTGTTTTGAAAGACGATCCGACATTAATGTTCAATAATTCGGGGATGGCACAATTCAAAGAATATTTTTTAGGAAACGGAACTCCAAAAAGTAATCGTATCGCGGATACACAAAAATGTCTTCGTGTTTCTGGTAAACATAATGATTTGGATGATGTAGGAAAAGATACTTACCACCACACGATGTTCGAAATGTTAGGAAACTGGTCTTTTGGTGATTATTTCAAAAAAGAAGCAATCGCTTGGGCATGGGAATTACTAACAGAAAAATACGGAATCTCTAAAGATCAAATTTATGTAACCGTTTTTGAAGGTGATAAAGGTGACGGAACATCATTAGATGAAGAAGCATTAGAACTTTGGAAACAACATATTGCGGAAGACAGAATTCTTTACGGAAATAAAAAAGATAATTTCTGGGAAATGGGTGATATCGGACCATGTGGACCATGTTCTGAAATCCACGTAGATATTCGTCCAGAAACTGATCGTTTAGCCGTTGATGGTAAAACATTGGTTAATATGGATCATCCACAAGTTATCGAAATTTGGAACTTGGTATTTATGCAATATCAACGTAAAGCGGATGGTTCTTTAGAATCTTTACCGGCTCGCCATATCGATACAGGTATGGGGTTTGAGCGTTTGGCAATGGTTTTACAAGGAAAATCATCTAATTATGATACAGATGTTTTTCAACCAACAATTCAAAAATTAGAAGAAATTTCTGGTGTAAAATATGGCGCAGCAGAAAAAACAGATATCGCGATTCGTGTTGTAGTAGACCATTTACGTGCAGTTTCTTTTGCAATTGCAGACGGACAATTACCATCAAACACAGGAGCAGGATATGTAATTCGTCGTATTTTGCGTCGTGCAATTTCTTACGGATATCGTTTCTTAGGTCTTAAAGAACCTTTTATCTATAAATTATATCCAATCTTGAAAGCTGAAATGGGTGATTTCTTCCCAGAATTAGTGAAACAAGAAACAATTGTAACTGGCGTTATTCGCGAAGAAGAAGCATCTTTCTTACGTACAATTGAACAAGGATTAAACCGATTAAATCAAATCATCGAGCAATTAGGAGATTCTAAAGTTGTTCCTGGTGATGTGATTTTCGAATTATATGACACATTTGGTTTCCCTGCAGATTTATCTCGTATTGTAGCAGAAGATCACGGTTTCACAATTGATGAAGCTGGTTTTGAAGCTGAAATGGCGAAACAAAAAGAACGTTCGAAAAAAGCAACTGCTTTGGTAACGGACGACTGGGTTATTTTAGATGACAAAGGAAACGAAACGTCTATCGCTTATGATAACACAGAAGCTGAAGTAAAAATTACACGTTACAGAAAAGTAAAAAATAAAAAAGGAGAATTTTTCCAATTAGTATTCAACCAAACACCATTTTATGCAGAATCTGGAGGACAAATTGGTGATACAGGATCAATTTCTACTTTGAATGAAACAATCGAAGTTGTTGACACGAAAAAAGAAAACAACTTAGTCATTCATTTTGTTGAAACTTTACCAGAAAATGTAAACGCTACATTCAATGCGAAAGTTGATACAGAAAAACGCAACGAGACAACGAAAAATCATTCTGCAACACACTTAATGCACGAAGCATTACGCGAAGTTTTAGGAACGCACGTAGAACAAAAAGGTTCTTATGTTGGAGATGATTATTTACGTTTTGACTTTTCTCATTTCTCTAAAATGACAGATGAAGAATTGGCAATTGTTGAGCAAAAAGTAAACGATAAAATTGCGGAAGCTTTACCATTAATCGAAAAAAGAGATTGTGATATCAACGAAGCAATCGCTGATGGTGCAATGGCTTTATTTGGTGAAAAATATGGTGATAAAGTTCGTGTTATTCGTTTCGGATCTTCAATCGAATTATGTGGTGGTACGCACGTAAAAAACACAGCGGATATTCGTTTGTTCAGAATTTTATCTGAATCTTCGACTGCTGCTGGTATTCGTCGTATCGAAGCAATTACATCAAACAAAGCGATCGAAGCATACAAAGATGCTGAGAAAAACTACAATGATGTTTTAGTTGCACTTAAAACGAAAAATGATGCGGTAAAAGCGGTTCAACATTTATTAGATGAAAATGCTGAATTGAAAAAGCAATTAGAATCGTTTGTTGCGCAACAAGCTGCTGCTGAAAAAGCGACTTGGAAAGCTGCGATTAAAGAAATTAATGGTGTTAATTTCTTAGCGGTAAAAACAAATTTAGATACAAATGCAGCAAAACAAAATGCATTAGATTTAACAAAAGAAATCGAAAATGCGTTTATCGTTGTTGGTACGAATGATGCCGTAAAACCATCGCTTACAATTTCTATCGCTAAAAACCTTGTAGATGAAAAAGGATATAACGCAGGACAAATTGTAAAAGAAATTGCGAAACACATCAACGGTGGCGGAGGTGGACAAGCCTTCTTAGCTACAGCAGGTGGTAAAGAGGTTTCTGGTTTAGATGCTGCTCTTAAACAAGCAGAAGAATTTGTTAAATAACAAATATCTATTATAATACTTTAAAAGCGACTTGGTTAATCAAGTCGCTTTTTTTATTTTTATTCCTCAAATAACACAAAATGAAATTAAAAACAATCTTCTCGATTCTTTTATTTACATTTTCGATAATGATGTTTGCTCAAAAACATAAATCTTTCGAAATTAAAAATGGAGAATTTTACTACAACAGCAAAGCAATTCAAATTCATTCCGGAGAAATGCACTACCCTCGCATTCCACATGAATATTGGCGTCATCGTTTCAAAATGATGAAAGCAATGGGATTGAATGCCGTGACAACTTATGTATTTTGGAATTATCATGAGATTGCTCCCGGAAAATGGGATTGGACAGGTAATCGCAATCTAAAAGAATTCATCAAAGAAGCTGATGAAGAAGGATTATTAGTCATATTACGTCCAGGTCCTTATGTTTGTGCCGAATGGGAATTTGGTGGATATCCTTGGTGGTTACAAAATATAAATGGACTTAAAATCAGAGAGGATAATGATTTATTCTTAGCTGAAAATAAAAAGTATTTAACTGAATTATACAACCAAGTCAAAGATTTACAAATCACAAAAGGAGGTCCAGTTATTATGATACAAGGCGAAAATGAATTTGGATCATTTGTGGCTCAACGCAAAGATATTTCGCTAGAAAGTCATCGTTCTTATAATGCTAAAGTTATCAAACAACTAAAAGATGTAGGATTTAATGTTCCTATGTTTACTTCTGATGGTTCTTGGTTATTCGAAGGTGGAAGCGTAATTGGTGCATTACCAACTGCAAATGGAGAAAATGATATCGAAAATTTAAAGAAAGTTGTCAATCAATATAATAATGGTGTAGGTCCGTATATGGTTGCAGAATTTTATCCGGGTTGGTTAGGACATTGGGCAGAAAAATTTCCGCGTATTAACGCTGGAAAAATTGCTCGTCAAACAGAAAAATATATTCAGAATAAAGTTTCTTTCAATTTTTATATGGTTCATGGCGGAACAAATTTTGGTTATACAAATGGCGCAAATTACGATAAGAACCATGATATACAACCTGATTTAACTTCTTACGATTATGACGCTCCAATTACAGAAGCTGGTTGGGTAACACCTAAATTTGATTCGATCAGAAACGTTTTGGCAAAATATTCAAAAGAAAAATTACCAGAAGTTCCAAAGCCAATTGATGTAATCGAAATTAAAAACATAACATTAACTTCTGTTTATAATGTATTTGATTATGCTGAAACGCAAGAAAAAGTTTCTGGCGATCAACCAAAAACTTTTGAGCAATTAAATCAAGGTCATGGATATGTTTTGTATAGACGTCATTTCAATCAACCTATTTCAGGAACTTTAGATTTGAATGGATTACGTGATTACGCAACAGTTTATATCGATGGAGAAAAAATTGGTGAATTGAATCGTTATTATAAAAATTATACAATGCAAATTGATATTCCTTTCAATTCTACTTTAGAAATTTTGGTTGAAAACTGGGGTCGAATTAACTATGGTTCACAAATCAATGAAAACACGAAAGGAATTATTTCTCCTTTAAAAATAAATGGTAATGATATTTCTGGTGATTGGGAGATGATCAAATTACCTTTCAATGATAATTTTGCTAGCTCAATGAAATCTAAAGCAGTTTCTTCTGCAAGCATCAATCAACTAAAGAATGTTCCGACTATTTATAAAGGTGAATTTACGCTAAACACTGTTGGAGATACTTTTCTTGATATGCAAAATTGGGGAAAAGGAATTGTTTTCATTAACGGACGAAACCTTGGTCGTTACTGGAAAGTTGGACCACAACAAACCTTATATTTACCTGGAGCTTGGTTGAAAAAAGGAAAAAATGAAATCATTATCCTTGATCAATTAAATGAAACTGTTCAAAAATCAATTTCATCTGTAAAAACTCCAATTTTAGATCAAATAAAAAAATAATCATAATAAGCGCCTTGTATTAAAGGCGCTTTTTTTATTTTTATACTTCTCAATTAAATTCATCTATTTTAATAAATTTTATTTTGAAAGACATCAAATTACTGATCGCCGTTTGCATTGTAGCAATTGTATGGGGAACAACTTTCCTCGGAATTCGCGTGGCTGTAGAAACCATTCCTGGTTGGTTTGTAGCAGGAATTCGTCAATTTTTGGCAGGTATAATTATGCTAATTATTTTACTTTCAAAAAAAGAATTAAAATGGATTGGCTGGAAAAACTTATCTTATCAACTTATCTTCGCTTCATTAATGCTGATAATGGCAAATGGATTAACTACTGTTGCAGAAGAAAGTTTATCAAGTAGTTTAGCCGCATTAATAAGTGCTACATCTCCAATTTTAGTTTTTTTAGGAAGTATACTTATTGGTTTACAAAAATTTAGTTTCAGAGGATTAATTGGTGTTTTGATGTGTTTTTGTGGCGTTTTATTTATTTTTTGGGACGGATTACAAGAATTAGCAAATCCAACTTACAGAACTGGTATTATTCTACTTTTTTGTGCAATTACGGGTTGGGCATCTGGAACAATTTTTACTAAAAAAATGAATATTCAATCCAAAAATATTTCCTTGAATTTATTTTATCAATTTATGTTTGCCGGAATTGTTCAAATTATTTTTGCTTTCATCTTTAGTGAAAACTATAATTTCGGTAATTGGAGTGCTAAAAGTATTTCTGCAATGCTTTATTTAGCTGTTTTTGGATCGGTCATTACTTTTTTCTCGTTTCATTACGCGTTAACTAAAATTTCTCCAATACAAGTTTCTATCCTATCATATTTCAATACAATTATCGCAATTATTTTGGGGTGGTTAGTACTTGATGAACAAATTTCTTCCAAGTTTATTATTGCTGCAATTTTGATTATCTGTGGAGTTTTTATCACCAATTATAAACCTGAAATGTTTCAACGAAAAATTAAAAATAATTGATGTAAGATTTGTAAATCAGTTTATTTTACATATTTTTAACAAAATTTAACAACCTAAATTATGATCGACTGGTACAAAAAAGTAGTTTTCGAAAACTACGCCAACTTTACAGGAAGAGCTCGCAGAAGTGAGTATTGGTACTATACATTATGTAATATATTAATACAAGGATTACTTTATGTTTTATTTATTATTACAGCTGGTTTGTTTGCTAATACTGATGCAGCAGATAATACAATAGGACTTGGTGTTGGAATATTTATGACAATTCTTGGTTTATATTCACTAGGAGTTTTCCTCCCAAGTTTAGCAGTCACTGTAAGGCGCCTGCATGACACAGGTAAAAGTGGCTGGATGTTACTCCTTTATTTTATCCCTTTGATAGGCCCTATTCTAATTATTATTTGGCTTGCTACAGAAGGCATGCCTGGCTCTAACAATTGGGGTCCAAATCCAAAGCAAATTAATGATTCAATAAACGAAATTGGAACAACTGGAATCGAAAGATATTAAATAGGAAAAGCGAGATTAATTCTCGCTTTTTAACTGAATTAACTTAATCCACTGTTTCAAATTATATCTCCTAAAAATCCCAAAATAACGTAGATTATAAGAACTGACCCATATCGAATTATCTTCACAATAAATCACAACAGTTTCAACATGATCTCTTTTTCGGTAATTGTATTTATAAAAAATATTTCGTTCCGAATATTCAAAAAGAAACAAACCTTCTTCGTCCAATGATTGTGTAAAATTTGGTTGACGTTTTGCTAATTCTTTAATTAAATTTACATTTTCAGTTAACGATTTTGATGTTTTAATTTCTACAAAAAATCGATCTTTAATTGCAACTACAATTTTAATCAGATAAAAAATAATTAAACCAATAAAAAGATAATTTAGTCTTTCATTTAAGGGAACAATAATAAAAGCAATAACGATAAAAAATAACATTGTTCCAAAATCCAAATAATTCCAAATTTCAAAAGGAAGAAAATACCTCTCTCCAATTTTCTTTAACCTTGATTTCGTTTTTATAACCGAAACTTTAGTCTCTTCCATCTTTATTTTTTTTCTTAAAAATACAAATAAACTTTATTAACAATTTAACTCAAAAAGATAAAAAAAGGTATTTTTATTAAAATAAGAATTTTTTCAATCCATATAATAATCGTTCAAATGATTTTTGTAATTTCGCAGACTCAAAGAGTAAGTATTAAATACAATTCAATAAAATGGCAAACATTACATTTACAATGATTAAGCCTGATGCAGTTGCAAAAGGACACATCGGAGATATTTTAAAAGACATTACTGACGCTGGTTTCAAAATCAAAGCGGCTAAAATGACTCAATTAGCGAAACAAGATGCTGAGGCATTTTACGCTATCCACGCAGAGCGTCCTTTCTTCAAGGATTTAGTAGAATTCATGACTTCTGGACCAATCGTTGCTGCAGTTTTAGAAAAAGACAACGCAGTTGCTGATTTCCGTACTTTAATCGGTGCTACTAATCCAGCTGAGGCTGCAGAAGGAACAATCCGTGCTAAATACGCTGAATCTATCGATGCTAACGCTGTTCACGGTTCTGATTCTGACGAAAATGCTGCTATTGAAGCTGCTTTCCACTTTGCTGCGAAAGAAATTTTCTAGTCAAATAAGATTACAAAACATTATACAAATCCTTCTGAAAATATTCGGAAGGATTTTTTTTGGCTTAAAATTTACTTACCTTTAAATCAAATTCTATAAAAATGAAAAAAATAATTTTAGCCACATTTGCAATCGCAGTTTTCGTTGTGTCAAGTTGTAAAAGCGAAACAGAACCTGTAAAAAATGAAGTAGAAAATGTTGAAGATTCATTGAAAGTTGAAGCAAAAACAGCCGAAAATTCTATTCAGTTTGATGGAACTTACAAAGGAATTTTGCCTTGCTACGAGGAAGATTGCAAAGAGGTTGAAATGGAAATAAAATTATTACCAAACAAAGGTTATGTTTATTCTACAAAACGTTTGGGATTAGACAAAACAGCAATTATGACAACGGGAACTTTTCATTTTGAAAAAGATGGAAATACAATTGTTTTTCCTGAAATTGCGAACGTTCCAAATGCTTTTTTAGTAGAAGAAGGAAAAATTAGTCAATTAGATAAAAATCAAAAGAAAATTGAATCGGCTGATTCTACAAAATTTGAGTTGAAGAAAGAAAAATAGATAAAAGGTTTCGTAATGAAACCTTTTTTATTTATTATCGAGAATAATATACTAATTTAATAATAAGCTGAAATAAATTCAGCTTGACATTTCTTCAAATAATTCTACCTCAACTCTAATCGACAAACAAAGTTTATTTTTTCTTGATTAACAATTTTGAACTGAATTAAATTTTCCGTTTCTAATTTCTGAATTTCAATTTCGTCTTGTAAACTTAATTCTTTCAAGAAATTCATATCAATCGCTTTGATACGATGTTTCAATATAATTTCAGGATCAATAGTATTCAAGCACCAATCCAAATATTTGGTATTATTTGCATGTTTTACGATATCCAAATCAGAAAATTGAACTTTATACTGAATAACTTCTGTTGGTTCAAAATCAATGTTCAAAATCGAATTCTCGATTTCAGTTGGTTTCAAATCTGGAAAACGTTCGATATGAGAAGAATCAAGTTGAAGAATATCAGGACGACGCTTTTCTGTATTGAAAACAGCCCACAAACTTGATGCTCCAATTAATTTCTTTCCATTTTTCTCGATTGTAAAATCACGAATAGATTTCGCTCCTTTTAACACTTCAATCCACGTTTTCGCCTCAACAAAATCTGTCCAAGAAGGTAGTTCTTCAATTTCTATTCGAAGACGATTCATCACCCAAGATTGATTAAATTCTTGTAAATCAAAAAAGCCTAAACCTCCTTTTATAGCGTGTTCCGAAGCTGTTAATTGAAAAATATTTGCCATTTCAGACAATTTCATTTTACCCGTAGGATCACATTGAGAAAAATAAATTTCCCATTTTTTTGTATAAATTGATTTAAAATCTTCGGCTATTGGCATCGATAAAGCTTTGAATCTATTATTCTGAAATTATTTACCTAATTTCTTTTTCATATCTGCCATCATAACTGCAGCTACACCAGCTTCCACACCTTTGTTTCCGTGTTTTCCACCAGAACGATCAATTGATTGTTGTTCATTCTCGTCCGTTAAAACACAAAAAATAATTGGCATATCGTGCTTGATATTCAAATCTTTTACACCTTGCGTTACACCTTGACAAACATAATCAAAATGCGCTGTTGCTCCACGAATCACACATCCAACAACGATAATTCCGTCCAAATCGGGATGAGTTTGTGCCACTTTATCTGCTCCATAAATCAACTCGAAACTACCAGGAACTTCGTATAATGTAACATCGTCAGGATTTGCACCCAAATCAATCAATGTGTCTTTTGCTCCATCACGCAAGTTGAATGTAATATGATTATTCCATTCAGATGTAATGATTGCAAATTTAGAACCCGCTACATTTGGTAATTCTGCTTTATTATATTGAGATAAATTTTTATTTTCTGTTGCCATTTTGTTTAAAATTTGAATGGTAAAATTACAAAAATGATTTAGGATAAACTTTGATTTGAATCAATAAAAAAAGCCGAACAACTTGTTCGGCTTGTAATTATCTTTTGAAATGAATTATTTCGCTGTTTCTGAAGCGTATTTTAAACGCTCAATAAACTTCGCAGTTTCACCATTGTTTGCATTTGGATATTTATCCTCTAAAGCTTGAAAATATTTTAAAGCATCAGCATTTTTACCTAACTCCATTGCAATTTCACCTGCTTTTGTGTAGTAAGTTGATTGTAAAGTTTCAACTTCTGTTGCTTCGGCAGCTTTTACATAGTAAGGCAAACCTTCTTCCATTTTGTTAGAAGCAACTAATGCATTTCCTAACATACCGTATTTCTGCGCTAACATTACGTTATCATCTGTATCAAAATCTTCTAATAATTTTACAGCAGATGCGTAATCTCCTAATTTATAATAAGAACTTGCCGCTTTAAAACGTGCTAAATTACCAGCATCAGTATTTCCGTATTCGTCAACAATTTGTTGTAAACCTTGAAAACTTCCTGCACTACCATTAAGAGCGACGTTAATAGAATCTTGATCGAAAAGACGTTCTGCTTGAACCATTTCTTTAAAAGCGTCTTCAGACTTAGGTTCTACGACTAGTTTTAAGTAAGCAAAATAACCTAAAACAGCTACAATAATTACTCCTAAACCAATACCAATTGCTTTAGCATATTTTTCAACAAAAAACTCTACGTTGAAAGCTGTTTTATCTAATTTTTCTACGAATTGCTCTGTAGCGAATTCTTCTTTTTTATTATTTTTTGCCATTTTAATAATTTACGAGGTTGCAAAAATACAATTTGGAACAAATATATCCAATAAATTTATTTACAAACAACCTTTTAGAATAAATATGCCACTGTTAAGTTTAACATTTGTGGACGATTTTCTGTTCTATATTGTCCATTGTTTCCGTTTAAAATATCAGATCCAACTTTTCCTAAACCAAATTCGTAACGTAAATCGAATAATAATTTAGATACTTCTACACCTGCTCCAATTTGCATTCCAACATTGAATTCGTCTTGTTTTGCAGTTGTAAAATCTTTTACAGATAGTTTGTCATCAAAATAATAAGAGAAAACTGGACCAGCTTGAATATGTCCAATTCCTAAAAATCTTTTTCCAACATTTACAGGAATATCTAAACGTTTTTTAGTTACGCCTACATTTGTTTCGATACTATTTGTATCATTTCCTCCTGGAATAGTATACTCATTTTTGAATTGCGTGTACAATAACTCTGGCTGAATGTAGATACCTGCTAAAGAAATACGAGCTAAAGCACCAGCTTGAAATCCAGCAGAAGCTTTTCCATCTTTCTTGAAAATATTTCCAGCATCTTGCCAAACTTTTCCTTTATCTGTATTGAAAACAGCTCCACCTTTTATACCAAAGTTGATGTTTTGTGCCATTGCAGCGTTCGCGGTCAAGCCAACAAATGCAGCTAAAATTAATTTTTTCATGAATTTTTATTTTTATTGATTTATTGCTGTTCTTTTAATAATGCTTCTCTCAATTTCTTGAAAAGATTAGACGAATATACGAAATCGATTACATTTGGGTTATTTGCTACCAAGATCTCCTCTTTTGTTCCCTCCCATTCTAAGAAACCATTTTTTAGAAAAACAATATGATCACCGATTTCCATCACCGAGTTCATATCATGTGTATTGACAACCGTAGTAGTGTTATACTCTTTCGTAATATCGTAGATTAACTGGTCAATAACCAATGCTGTTTTCGGGTCTAATCCTGAATTTGGCTCATCGGCAAACAAATATTTTGGATTATTTACAATAGCACGAGCAATTGCAACACGTTTTTGCATTCCTCCAGAAATTTCAGCAGGATATTTTTTTAGCGCAGTTCTAGCAATCTCAACGCGATCTAACACTTCGCGTGCTCTTTTCTCGATTTCTGCTTTTGACATATCCGAAAACATTTCTAATGGAAATTTTACGTTCTCTAGAATATTCATTGTATCATATAAAGCTGAACCTTGGAAAACTACTCCAATCTCTGAACGCAAACGCTGTTTTTCTTTATAATCAAATTCAATCATATTATCGCCTTCGTACAAAATTTGTCCCGAAGTTGGCGTTAATAATCCAATCAAATTTTTCAGGAAAACTGTTTTTCCTGATCCACTTTGACCAATGATTAAACTTACTTTTCCTTTTTCGAATGTTACCGAAAATCCTTTTAGGACTTCTACTTCATCAAATGATTTTCTGATTTCTTTTACCTCAATCATTAGCTTAAAATTGTTTGAGTTAAAATTAAGTTGATCACGATAATTGCGACAGATGTCCAAACTACTGCTGTTGTAGCAGAACGACCAACTTCTAATGATCCTCCTTTTACTTTATAACCATAATATGCAGGAATTGTTGCAATAACAAATGCGAATACCATTGTTTTAACAAATGTATAGACAAACAATTTTGTTGCCATATTCATTTGTAAACCTGTAATAAAATCGGCTGCTGACCATAATTTTGTAAAAACGCCAATATAATAACCTCCTAACAAACCAAAGCCAATAGAAATCATTACTAATAATGGATTAAAAAATACACAGGCAATGATTTTGGGTAATATCAAGAAATTTGCAGAGTTTATACCCATTACATCCAATGCATCAATTTGTTCTGTAACCCTCATTGTACCAATACTTGATGCAATGTAAGAACCAACTTTACCAACTAAAATAAGTGACATAATTGTTGGTGCAAACTCAAGCACTAAAACAACCTTTGTTGCATAACCAATGTAAGCATCTGGAACAGGAATTGAAGCTCCTTGAAAGTTTTGTGCCATTTGGATTGCCACTACAGCTCCCATAAACGTAGAAATGAAAGTTACAATTCCTAATGAATTAACTCCCAAATCGTATATTTCTCTTACAGTCAATTTCCAGAAAACGCCCATTTTTTGAGGTTTGCTGAATACTTTACCCAAAAGCATAAAGTATGACCCTATATTTTCGATTAGTTTCATTACGACAAAATTAATATTTTTATTGGAAAGGCTTTTTATTTATCTTGCACAATGTGAATTTAGAACAATTAATTTCTTATCTGCCTCAAAATGCCGACTTATATGTTAAGAAATGGTTAGAAAATCATTTTGTAACACTAAAAATTACAAGAAGACGGCAAACAAAATTAGGTGATTATCGTAAGTTAGTCGAAAATAACCGTCATCAAATCACTGTAAATGGAGATTTGAACCCGTTTGCTTTTTTCTTTGTTTTTACGCATGAAGTAGCACATCTCAAAACATTTGTGCAATTTGACTCGAGAAGAATCAATCCTCATGGTAAGGAATGGAAAACTATTTTTGGGCATTTACTTTTAGACTCATTAGAAATTTATCCTGATGAGTTAAAACCATATATTATTCATCATGCTAAACACCCAAAAGCCTCTTTAGGAGCTGATATTAATGTTTCTAAATTTATTATTGATGATAAAAATCCTACTCAAACTTATTTAGAAGATTTAGAGGATGGCACAGTATTTTCTATTGGAAAAAGAATTTTTAAAAAAGAAACGAAGCGAAAATTAAGGTATCTTTGTATCGAACTCAAAACCAACAAAAAATACTTGATAAGCGCTACCGCAACTGTAAATAAACTATAAAAACCATCATGAATAATAAAGATAATTACGCTGTTATTTTGGCCAGCGGAACTGGAGTGAGATTATGGCCGTTGAGCACATTAAAAAAACCAAAACAATTTCATGATTTACTAGGAATCGGGCAAACATTTATTCAACTTACTTATAACCGATTAAAAAAAGTTGTTCCGCAGGAAAACATTTTCATCTTAACTATTTCTGATTACAAAGAATTGGTTCTAGAACAACTTCCTGAGTTTAACGAAAGCAATTTTATCATAGAGCCTCGTGCTATGAATACCGCTGCGTGTAATTTATTAGCAGCCTTAACTATTCAACAAATTAATCCAAACGCTAAATTAGTTATTTCTCCATCTGATCATTTCGTTTTACACGAAGATGAATTTGTAGAAAAAACAACTATTGCTATTGACAATGCTGACGATGATAAATTAATCACGCTTGGAGTTGCTCCAACTCGTCCTGATGTTAATTACAGCTACATACAGTTTGTTGAAAGTCCAAAACCAATCAAAAAAGTAAAATCATATATTGATAAACCTGATTTAGAATTTGCGGAGTCATTTATTGTAAGTGGCGAATTTATTTGGAATACAGGAATTTTGATTTGGTCTGTAGACAGTATCATCAAATCTTTTCAGCAACATCTTCCTTTTATGTTAGAAACACTGAAACAATATTTTGATATGCCAAAAGAGTTACAAAGTAACAAAACATTAAAGCCAATTTACACAACGCTTGATGTAACATCTATCAACAAAGGAATTTTAGAGAAAGCAGATAATGTTTATGTAATTCCGACAACTTTTGGATGGAGTGATATCGGAACGTGGTCTGCAATCAACGAAAAGTACAAATACACAGGAGAAGATCAAGACGAAAATCAAAACACCTTATTATGTACTCATTTTTCTGGTTACAACGCCAAAAACAATTTCATCTATTCTACTCAAGATAAGGCGATTATTATTGAAGGATTGGAGAACTATGTTGTGATAAATTCTAAGAAAGGATTATTAATTTGTCCGCGTAGCAATGTTCAAAATATCAAAACGTATGTGAGCGATCTGAAATTGCAAAAAAAAGGTGAAAAATATTGCTAGTTCAATTATATAAATTAAAAAACGCGAATCTTTCAATTCGCGTTTTTTATTATTTTAATGTAATAACATTCTGACCAACTTTATATCCATTTTGATAGATGTCAATTTTATATTCTCCTTTCGGGAAATCATAGTCCATCCAATCAAAAGAAACCCTTGATCCTGACATATTATTATAATTTACTTTTACACGATCAGAATAATCAACAGAAGCGCCTGAGCGTAAAGTTGTCTCTCCTGAATTTGCTCCTTTAAATTTACCTATTTCACCATCTGGTTTATAGACTGTCACAAATAATTCTTTTGTATCAGATTTTGCGTTTAAGTTTTTATCCAAATCAAAAGTAACTCTTACTTTATCTATACGTCTTGCACGCGTTGTTTCAACTTCTTTTCCACTCGATTTTACGTGCAAACCTTTTATAGTATAATTAGAAACTGATAAAGTCGAATTTGTTTCGCTAATTAAATTTTGGTGGCTTTCTTTTTCTTGATTAAGGTTTGTTTCGACTGTTTTCTTCTCATTCGATAAAGAAGTATTTTCCGAAACTAATTCTGTATTCTTATTCGTTAATTTTTTATTTTCATCTTTCAGACGAACAATTTCTTCTTTAAAAACTTTGATATCCGATTGCAAAGAAACAATTAAACGTTTAGCACGTTGTAACTCGTCACTTGTAATTCCTTCTTTATTTAAGATAGATTGTATTTCTTTTTGTTTGTCTAAAATCAATCGATCTTGATAATTTAGAGATGAATCTTTTTTAACAACACGGGTTTTAGCATCATCAAAATCAGCTCTTACAATTCTTAATTCTTGCTTCAAAATCTCACGAGAACGCTCTAAATCATTGATATCACCTTGCATTTCATTTGATGTTTTAGCATTTGCTTCTTTAGAGTACACAATATACCCTACAGCCAAAAGCAAACAAACTGCTAGTACTGCAATAATAATGTTTTTAAGTAATTCTTTATTATGTTTAGAGTTAGTCGAGGGTTCTAAATCTTTATATTCAGTCATTCTTTTTATTTCGGAGAAATTCTATTAACACAAAAACTAAACCATTTTAATCAAGTGTGTTAAAAAGTTAAAATTTTAACAATTACAATATTAGTTAAAATTAAAAAGTCTCACAAAATTGCAAGACTTTTTTTATTAATTTTCTTCTTTCGTAATATCCGACTTTATGTCATCTAACTTATTTTCAGCATCTTTTTTCAATTCTTCTGCTTTTCTTTCTAAGTCTGTTTTGTCATCCTTCAAAGCATCTTTTACATCCGAAACTTTATCTTTTACATACTCACTTGTTTCGTGCATTTGCTTTTCAGCAACATCTTTTATATCGTTATACTCTTGCTTTGTTCTTTCTTTAAAATCCTTTGCAGCATCTTTAGATTGAGTTTTAAGCTCCCCTCCTGCTTCTTTTAAATTTGCAAAAGTTTTCTTCGCAAAATCAGAAGCATCGTCTGCAATCAAAGTTCCTGTTTTTTTTACAGTTGCAGAAACATCATCAAATTTATCTCCCGCAACATCAATTGCAGTCTCTGTTTTTCCTAATATTCGTTTCAAAAAATCTCTAAGTCCCATAATAATTTATTTTGTTGATTATTTTCATTTTAAATTTACTGCTTCATTCAATATAATAATAAGTTTTTTACAATTTTTTAGATAAAATTATGATTATCAATTATTTTAATAAGTTTTCTTTCGGAATATTCATTCTTAGTTTACTGACAATTTCTGCCTGTAATCCAAAATCGAATCAAACTGAAACGACTACTCATTCTACTGCTCAAAATATATCTTTCAATTATTCAGCCAAAAACAAAAACTATGTAAGCGCTCATCGCGGAGGAAGTGGAATAAA
This sequence comes from Empedobacter sedimenti, assembly GCF_030005555.1. GTDB lineage: Bacteria > Bacteroidota > Bacteroidia > Flavobacteriales > Weeksellaceae > Empedobacter > Empedobacter sedimenti. The sequence goes on from NZ_JASCQG010000008.1 coordinate 100,033, forward strand.
AGGATATCCTGAAAATTCTGTTGAAACATTTGAATATTTATATCAAAAAGGAATTCAGATTTTTGAGATTGATGTAGCAGAAACAAAAGATCTGCAACTCATTTTGATGCATGACAATTCTTTGCAACGAACAAGCACAGGGCGACAAGATGTCAATCAAGTTGATTTAAAAACGATAAAGGAATACTTTTTGGTAGATGATTTTGGACAACAAACGCCTTTCAGAATTCCAACTTTTACTGAAGCCTTAAATTGGGGAAAACAGAAACCTATTTATTTTATGGTTGACATCAAAAAAGGAGTTGATTATAAAGATATCGTTTCAATAATTGAACAAGAAAACATGCAAAAACAGGTAGTTTTGGTAACTTATACTGTAGGCCAAGCAAAAAAACTGCATCAATTAGCTCCAGAAATGCTGCTATCTGTTTCGATGCGAAATGAACGAGAATTGAACGAAATGCTGAATAGTGGAATTCCGACAGATAAAATGGTTGCTTTTACTGGAACAAGAAGAAATGACAAATCGTTTTTAGATAAAATTCATGCTAAAAATATAGTAGTCATTTTTGGAACATTAGGTAACTTAGACAAGAGTTCGGCTGCAAAAAATGGACAACTTTACCGCGATTTAGAAAACGATGGTGTAGATATTTTTGCAACAGACAGAGCGCTTGATGTTCATCAAACAATTAATAAAAATTAAATGGAAACAATATCACTAAAGGATTCTAATTATTTCTCAAAATTGATGTTAAATTACATCAATCAAGATGAGAGTTTAAAAGAATTCTATACTCTATTTCCTAACAAAGATAATTACCTAAAACAAGCTAAAAAGAAGCTTGAAAATTATACAAATCGTGAAGTTTTAGTTGAACAAATTACACAACAATTAAGCGGTTTAGAATTATCAAAAAAACAACAAAAAAACCTGAAAAAACTTTCAGAAAAAAATACGGTTACAATTACAACAGGACATCAATTAAATTTATTCACAGGTCCTATTTTCTTTTTCTATAAAATTTTGCAAGTTATAAAAGCTTGCAAAGAATTAAATAATGAACAAGAAGAATTCAACTTTGTTCCTATTTTTTGGATGGCAACAGAAGATCATGATTTTGAAGAAATCAATCATTTCAAGTTTGGAGATCGTATTGTACATTGGGAAAAACAACATGGAGGACCAGTTGGACGATTAACAACAGAAGGTTTACAAGACGTTTTTCACTCATTTTTGACACTTTTACCAAATGGAAAAAAGAAAAATGAACTACAAGAACTGATTAAGCAATCGTATTTATCGAACGACACATTAACGACCGCTACAAAAAAATTAGTTCATCTTTTATTCGCAGATTATGGTTTGTTATTTATTGATGGAGATGATAAGGAATTAAAAAAACTGATGATCAAAACGTTTGAAGAAGAGCTTCTTCAGTCAAAATCATATAATAATGTAATTCCTCAAAACCAAAAATTAGAAGATTTAGGTTACTCTATACAAGTGAATCCGAGAGAGATTAATTTGTTTTATATGAACGAAAATAATTCGCGCGAACGAATTGTTGAAGAAAATGGAACGTATTTTGTCAATACTACTTCAATCAAATTTACGAAAGAAGAAATTATTGCCGATTTACATCAAAATCCTGATAAATTTAGTCCAAATGTAATTTTGCGTCCGTTGTATCAAGAAACCATTTTGCCTAATGTTGCTTACATTGGTGGTGGTGGTGAAATTGCTTATTGGTTTCAACTGAAAGAAATGTTCAACCATTTTGAAATTGATTTTCCGATGTTAGTTTTACGAAATTCGATGCTAATTAGAACAGAAAAACAACACGCAAAACAAGTAAAATTAAATTTATCAAACGAAGATTTGTTCTCTAATAGTTTAATTATCACCAAAAAACGTGTGATGGATTCATCCGAAATTGCTCCAAAAATTCCTGCATTGGAAGATGAATTGAACAATATTTTTGAACGATTAGAAAGTTTAAGCAATTTGACAGATTCTTCGTTTGCGGATATGATACAAGCTCAACGCACCAAACAATTAAAAGGTTTTGAGCGTATCAAAAAGAGATTAATTCATGCCGAAGTGAAACAAAACGAAGATATTTTGAGAAGAATTGATGAACTTTTGACCGATCTTAATCAACAAAATGGATTGCAAGAACGTGTCAAAAATTTTGCAGACTTTGATTACATTGACGTACACTATTTCATTGATTTTATTGCAGATAGTCTTCAACCTTTCGAATTTGAGTTTATAATAAATACCCTTAACGAAGAATTATAAAGAAACATAATTCGTATATTTGACCACGAAAATTCATCTAAATGAAAAAAATATTAGCTTTATTGTTATTTGTTGGTGCAACAGCACTTTATGCTCAACAAAAAACGCATACAGTTCAAGCCAAAGAAACTATCTACGGAATCTCTAAACAATACGGAATTCCGATGGAAGAATTGTATAAAGCAAATCCAAAAATCGAGAAAAGTGGAATTCATCCTGGTGATTTAATCATTCTTCCAGGAAAAGGAACAACAACTGTAAAACCAGTAGAAAGTACAACAGCAACTACGACAACAACAGCTGTTAGTTTTGATGATCCAAACTATAATTTCATTACCATTCAACCAAAAGAAACTGTTTATAATTTAGTCAAGAAATACAAAGTTTCTGAAGCAACTTTAATTTCTTTGAATCCACAAATTAAAGAGCGTGGATTAGAAGTTGGTGATGTGATTAAATTACCAAAAGATACATCGAGCAAAACTTTTTCTGTTCCAAAAGGGACGCATTTAATCAAGAAAGGCGAAACATTGTATACCTTATCAAAACAATATAATGTTAGTGTAGATGATTTTTATGCCGAAAATCCTGAATTACAAACTGGTGTAAAAGAAGGAATGGTAGTTAAGATTCCGAAAAAATCTGGTTCGGTTGTTATCGAAGAAAATACAATTAATTATGTTGTACAAAACGGAGATTCTGCATACAGTATTTTAGAAAAATATAATACAACTTTAGACGAATTGTTACGCTTAAATCCTGATGTAATCAATGGTTTAAAAGCTGGTATGACGCTAAAATTACCATTACAAAAAGGAGCTAAAATCGTAAAATATGGTTCTGCTGGAAAGTTGAAACGCGCAAACGATAACCAAATAAATGTTGTGATGATGTTACCGTTTGATGTAGCAAACAATCCGCAACTAAAAAATTCGCAAGCAATGCAATTTTTTACGGGAGCTAAATTAGCCTTAACTCGTTTAATGAAAAATGGTAAAAGTGTAAATGTAAAAGTAATTGATTCTAAAAATGGATCAATTCAAGATATTTTATCGACAACGGATTTCAGTAAAACGGATGCGATATTTACACCGCTTAATGTTTCTGAAGCTACTGAAGTTGCAAGTTTCTTTGCAAATTCGGGAATTGCTGTTATTTCACCTTACGCAAACGAAGATTCTTTAAATTCTTTTACAGATTTAATTATAGCAAATCCAAAAGACGAAGCTATTGCTGATCAAATTATCGAAGAAATCAACAAAAATTTTGCTGGTGAGCAAGTTTACTTATTAACAAATCGTGACGATCAAGAACTAGCAAATTACACAAAAAGACAATTAGAAAAACAACTAAAAGCTAATGTTGTAATTGTTGATAATGCTTCAAAAATTGTGCAACCACATGACAAAGTAGATGGTGTTGATTATTATACGCCAATTATTACTGTTTTGGTTGGAGATGATGATAATTTAGGAAAACAATATTTAGAAAAACTGAAAACATTTAACAAAGATAATATCAAAGCATACGGTATAAAATCGGTTTCAGTTTATGATGTTTATAGTGCACATAACGCTAAAAACATTGATGCTTTCCGCGAATTTGGATTTATTTTCAGTACTGCACGATTAATTAATACACGTGATACAGAAGTTCAAAGTATTTTGAAAGATTTTAAAGAAGTATACTGTGAATTTCCTACGCGTTACGAGCAATTAGGATACGATGTAACTTATGATATTGTAGACCGAATGAACAATAAAGGTGATGTAATGAATAACATTTCGACAGAAAATACTCGTATGTCATCAAAGTTTGCTTACAAAAAATTAAGTGGGCAAAAAGCCTATACAAATGATGCTACCCGCGTAGTTAGATTACCAAAAAAATAGATTTTATATCTTATCAAAATAATAGAAAAGCGATATCAAAATTTGGTGTCGCTTTTTTAATTTCTATTGTTTGTGAAGAATGAATAAATTGATTTCATTTTTTTTCAGAAAAATGTTTTTAAATTTGAAAATGCACAAACTCAAAAACAATTTACTCGTAAAAGTAATTCTTGCCATTGTATTAGGAATAGCATTAGGTAGAATTATCCCAGAAGTTATTGGTCGTATTTTTATGACTTTTAACGATTTTTTTAGCGAATTACTTAACTTTCTTATTCCATTAATTATTGTTGGATTAATTGTTCCTTCAATTGGACGATTAGGACAAACAGCCGGAAAATTATTATTAGCAACTGTTTTAATAGCTTACGGATCTACCATTTTTGCAGGATTGTTAGGCTATTCTGCAAGTATGTCTCTTTTCCCTCAATTATTAGAAAATCAAACAGAACAAATTAATATCGGTGAAAAAGCAAAAGAATTTGCACCTTATTTTTCGATAGAATTTCCTCCATTATTTGGTGTAATGCCAGGTTTAGTATTCTCCTTTCTTTTCGGAATTGGATTATCTCGCTTAAAAAATTCTACTTTCGGAAAATTTGCCGATGACTTTGAAGAAATTGTCACTTATTTAATTCAACACTTAATCATTCCATTATTACCAATTTTCATTTTCGGAATTTTCTTAAACATGTCATATTCTGGACAAGTTGTTACAATAATGAGTGTTTTTGTAAAAATAATTGGTGTAATCTTTATATTACATGTTCTATTATTGGTGATTCAATTTACAATTGCTGGTATTGTAGCAAAGAAAAATCCTTTCATGATGCTAAAACTAATGATGCCTGCATATTTCACAGCTTTGGGTACGCAGTCTTCTGCTGCTACAATTCCTGTAACATTAGCGCAGGTAAAAAAGATTGGTGTTCGTGACGAAATTGCAAGTTTTGCAGTTCCTCTTTGTGCTACAATTCATTTATCAGGATCTATGCTAAAAATCGTTTGTTGCTGTTTAGCATTAATGTTAATTCAGGGAATTGAGATTGATTTTTTACAATTTTTAGGTTTTATGATGATGCTTGGAATAGCAATGGTTGCAGCACCTGGAGTTCCAGGTGGAGCGATTATGGCTGCTATCGGAATAATTGCTTCTATGTTAGGGTTTAATGCTGAGAATCAAGCTCTGATGATTGCTCTTTATATAGCTATGGATAGTTTTGGAACGGCTGGAAATGTAACTGGAGACGGTGCTATTGCAGTCACTTTAAATAAATTATTCAAGAAAGAAGTTCAATAAAATAATTTTTAAATTCATAAAAAAAGAGTTCTAGAATAAATCTAGAACTCTTTTTTGTTATAAAAATATTTAAATGAAGAATGTATTATGAATTAGAAACCAACTCCTCCTCCTTGGCTATCTGATTTATTTTGTTGAGCTTCTGCACGATTACGTACTTTTCCTCCAAAGTTATATGTAAATCCTATATTCATTGTTTGTGCTTCCCAACGGAATTGACCATAACCTCTATCTGGTGTATACATTTCTAAACGACCATAGAAGGTTCTGAAAATATCGCTAACACGCGCGCTTAAAGAAGCTTTTCCTCCCATAAAAGTATAACGAGCACCTAAATCCATTCTCCACATATCTTGCATTTCTCCTTGCAAAAATCTAGATTTACCTTGGTACATAAAGAAATGTTGTAAGCTAATTACTTTTGTTAACTTAAACGTATTGTTCATACGAGCTGTTAATCGGTTAGCATCAATTTCTTCCGTGTAAGGAACCAATGTTCCATTATCGTTTTTCATCTGATTTACAACCATTGTATTGTGCGTGTAATCTCCACTAATATTAGATGACCACCATTTTGTTGGTGTAAGATTAAAACTTAACTCAAATCCATATGCATTTACTTTATCATAGTTTTCAAACTCTTGAATAAATGCTCCAACAACATCCTCATTACGTTTTACTGATCTGAAAATATTATCATTGATAATACGGTAGAATACATTTCCTGAAATTGAGTTTTTACCAAAACGTTGTAAGTAACCTAACTCAAAATTATTTGTATACTCTGCACGTAAATCTGGATTTCCTTGGCTAGACATCAATGGTGTAGACCATTCCGGCACAGTAGATAATTGGTAAATTCCAGGTCGGTCAATTCTTCTACTATAGTTTAAAGACACTTGTCCTTTTTCTGTTACATCGTATGTTAAGAAAGCAGATGGAAAGAAATCTAATTTATCTCGTTTGATTGATCCTTTAGAAGTTACATTATAAATGTAATCTCCTTTATCATTTGCTTGTTCTGCACGAACTCCTAATTGCATTCCGAATTTTCCAAACTTTTGCCCGTAGTTTAAATAAGCAGATAAAAAGTCTCTTGTAAACGTAAAATCTGTACTTGGATTTATTGTTGCTCCATTAATAAAAACGCGATTGTCTGTTATTAAGAAATTATCGTTCTTTTCTCTTCTAAATTGTAAACCAGCTTCAATTTTACCTCCATCTTTAATTTGATTGGTATAATCTAAATTAATACGAATATTATCGGTTTTATCATCTCTATTTTCTGAATATGATTTCAGAACTGGATATGAATTGTCCATTAAACGTAAATCAGAATTATCTGATTTAGAGAAAAATGCATCTAAAACAATGTTATGATCTGGTTTATCAAAATCACGTTTAAAATTCAACGTATAATCTTGACTTTTCCAGTCTCCATTAAAAGTAGATGTATTTGGATGAAAAGCATTTGTAACTGTCTCTCTAATATCAGAACCAATTTCTCCATGTCCTTTCCCAAACCATTGATTAGTATAAACTGTTAATGCAGTTTTATCATCAATAAACCAGTCAAATCCTACTTTTGCAGATTGGTTTTCGTCTTTATTCAAGATATCAATTCCTTGCCATAATTTAGAATCATAATTATCTAAATAACCATGAAACTCACTTGGACGTTTATTGTAACTATATGTACCAAAAATATTAAATGATCCAGTATTTACGTTAGCAGTCAAAGAATTATTGAAACGGCTTCTTTTACCTTGTTCATAACCTGTGCTCAACGCAACATTGTAACCTTTTTTCTTTCCTTTAATCATTACAATGTTTATAATCCCAGATTTACCATCTGCTTCATATTTAGCAGAAGGATTTGTGATGATTTCAACTCGTTGAATTTGATTCGAAGGAATTTGTTTCAATACTTGCGATGCAGATAATGAAGATGGTTTTCCATCAATATAAATTTTCACATTTTCATTACCTCTTAATGATAATTCTCCTGTTTGTTGATCTACATTTACAGACGGAATATTATTAAGAACAGCCGCAGCATCTGCACCAGAACTTACTAAGTCACTTCCTACTTCTACAACACGCTTATCTATTTCATTACGATATTGTGAAACTTCAGCACGAACAAAAGCTCCTTTCAATTCAATTGTTTCAGATTTTGCTGGTTGTAAAACAATGTTTCCTAAATTTAATTCACCTCCTTTTACTTCTGCAGTTGTAACAGATTGCTGATATCCAAATTCTGTAATAACTAATCGATAATTTCCGTCTTCTAAATCTGGAATTGTAAAAGTTCCGTCAGCTTCAGCATACACTTCATCTAAAAGATCTTTTGAGCCTTCTTTGTAAATTTGGATTGCAGCCATACCTACTGCTTCATTTTTACCGTTTTCAATTTTCCCTTTTACTGGATGATGTTCTTGAGCAAACCCATAAATAGAACATACAGAGAAAAGAATTGCTAGAGTTATTTTGTTCAATTTCATTGTTAATATTTTTTATAGTACTATGTTTTACATAATACACATCCACATTAATTCTAATTTTTACTAATAAGACGCAACTCTTTACGTTTTGTTACAGAAATTTTAAAAAAAATTAAAAATTTTTTTCCTCGACTGAAAAACCTACTTTTATCATTCAAATCATATTAATCAAAAAATTGCTAAAACATTGAGTTCAATTGTCATATTAGGTGCGGGAAATGTTGCATTTCATTTAACTCGTGCATTAATCGAAAACACTTGCAATGTTCGTCAAATCTTCAATAGAACATTAGAACACGCCAGAGAAATCGGAGAAGCAAATAGAATTTCGTATACCGATAAAATTTCTGAAATAGAAAAAGCAGACATTTATATTATCGCAAGTGCAGATTCTGGAATCGAAGAATTTTCACATTACATTCCTTACGATGATGTTTTGGTCGTTCATACTTCTGGTTCGTCTCCAATATCTGTTCTGAAAGGTGATTACAGAAAAGGTGTTTTCTATCCGTTGCAAACTTTTTCGAAAGAGAGAACGATGCGTTATGATAACATTCCGTTTTTTATCGAAGCCGAAAATCCTGAAGATTTGAAGAAATTAAATGAATTAGGAAATCGTATTTCAAATGAAGTACACGAGCTTAATTTTGCAAGTAGAATGCAAGTGCATATGACAGGTGTTTGGGCAAATAATTTTGTCAATCATTTGTATTATATCGCAGGAAATATTTGTGAGCAAAACAATGTTCCGTTCGATGTTTTGTTGCCTCTTATCCAGGAAACTGCAAATAAAGTGATCGAAATGAATCCGAAAGACGCACAAACTGGTCCAGCAAAACGTGGCGATCAAGTGATTATTGATCGACATTTAGAAGCGTTACAAAACGATTCGAGATTATTACAGATTTACCAAATAATGACAGATTCAATCAAACGAGTTTACGAAAAATGATAAGTTATAAAGAAAAACTAAATAACATTAAAACCGTTATTTTAGATGTAGATGGAGTTTTGACAGATGGAAATTTAATTTTATTACCAACTGGCGAAATGGTGAGAACAATGAATACACGCGATGGTTATGCAATGCAATTAGCCATCAAACAAGGAATACGAATTGCGGTGATTACAGGCGGAAGAGATGAAGCTGTTGTGAATCGTTTAAAATATTTAGGCTTAACAGATATTTACGTGAACAAACGTGATAAAGTAGAAGCTTTCGAAGATTTACTTTTTTCATATGGATTAGATCCTGATGAAATTGCTTATATGGGTGATGATTATCCTGATTTAGCTGTAATGAGCTTGGTTGGTTTAGCAGCTTGTCCAAACGATGCGTGTATGGATGTTCGCAAAGCGTCGGAATATATTTCGCCAGAAAATGGAGGAAAAGGTTGTGTTCGTGATTTATTAGAACAAATCTTGAAAGTTCAAAACAAATGGTATAATGCAGAAGAAGTAGCTTCTGTATAAAAGAATTGAACAAATTAAATATTCATTTTTCTGCTTAAAATCGGCATTAAATCTATCACGTTAAGAAAATGTTCGAATGTAACGTTAAGAAGATTTTAGCCCGTAGGGTTTTTAAAATCTTTAGTGAAATGAAAACATTTTTAGTGAATAGATTTACAGCCTTGACTTTTTTGTTTCGTTTTTGTGTCAAGACAAAAATGAAAAGAGTATAAAATTTTAGCCAGAAATAACAGATAAAAATTTATCAGAATAACAAATCATTAAAATGTTATTAACAGAAAAATTAAAAGATACCAATATCATTTTGGCATCACAATCGCCAAGAAGAAAAGAACTTTTAGCTGGATTAGGATTGCAATTTTCGACAATTTCATTGGATATCGACGAAACATTTGATCGCAACGAATTCAAGAAAGAACAAATCACCGAATATCTTTCCGCTAAAAAAGCAAAAGCTTATACGGATATTCAACCAAATGATTTGATTATAACATCGGATACGACTGTTTGGGTGGATAATGAATCGTTAGAAAAAGCTTCGAATAGAGAAGAAGCGTACGAAATGATTAAAAAATTAAGCGGAAAAACACATTCAGTTTATACATCGGTTACAATTCGTTCTGTAGAGAAAGAAGTTACTTTTTCGGACGAAACACAAGTAACTTTCGCAGATTTAACGGACGAAGAAATATATTTCTATATCGATAATTACAAACCTTTTGATAAAGCGGGCGCTTACGGCGTTCAGGAATGGATTGGTTATATTGGTGTGGACAATATGAATGGAAGTTATTTCAATGTAATGGGACTTCCTACACATAAGTTGTATAAAGAATTAGTAAAATTCTAAACATATTATCCAGCTTCGGCTGGATTTTTTTATTCTACTATTTGTCATGTTGAACTTGTTTCAACATCGCATATTGAAGATTAAATTCTTCGACAAGCTCAGAATGACAAAAAACGACTTCACTTTTCTTTATTCTAAAACATTATTAATTATCGTATTTTTGTTTTTCTAAAAAATCAATTTTATGAAGGTCGGTTTATATTTTGGATCATTCAATCCTATTCATGTCGGACATTTAATTATTGCCAATCATTTTCAACAATTCACCGATTTGGACCAGGTTTGGTTTGTGGTTTCGCCTCAAAATCCGTTGAAGAAAAAAAGTTCTTTGGCAAATGAATATGATCGATTAGAAATGGTAGAGTTAGCGATAAAAGATTATCCTAATCTTCGTGCATCTAACATCGAATTTACGTTACCGAAACCGTCGTATACAATTGATACGTTAATTCATCTAAACGAAAAATTTCCTGAGCATGACTTTGCGTTGATTATGGGTTCTGATAATTTGGATGGAATTTCTAAATGGAAAAATGCCGATATTTTAATGCGCGATTATCAATTGTATGTTTATCCGCGTCCTGGTTATTCGCAAGAAGAAAATTACGATAATGTCGAAATGGTGGAAGCGCCTTTGATGGAAATTTCTTCTACATTTATCAGAAATGCAATCAAAGATGGAAAAAATATAAAACCTATGTTGCCTCCAAAAGTTTGGGAATATTTGGATGGAAGTAATTTGTATGGATGAATTTAATTTGAAAATGAGAGAATTTGCAGATTATGGATTGGGAAAATTTTATAGAATTTGAATCATTAAGAATTCAAAAACAATTTGCTAGAGAAATTCGATTTGGTCCAACTTTTTTTACGCTTAATTCAAATCCTGAAATTAAAGAATTAAATAATAAAATCTTTGGAGATTGGTTTTATAAACACAATTCAACGATATATTTACAACAATGGAATTCTACTAAAAATCCAGATACAAATCTTATTGCAATAGATATATTTACACTTCAATATAAAATTGTATTAGAAAATATAAAATCTGTTTTTGGAGAAATGAGATACAGAAATAATCAATTATATTTTGTAGATCAATACAATAAAAAAGAATATTTAATCACAGAATCATGACAAAACAAGCCTCTATAAATAATTTACAAGAAATAGTTCCTTTATTTGATGCATATCGTCAATTTTATGATAAGAAATCTGATGTAAAAGCAGCAGAAGAATTTCTAGAAGCGAGAATTGTGAATGATGAGTCGGTTATCTTTTTAGCCTATAATAAAGACGAAAAAGCAGTTGGTTTTGTACAATTGTTTCCTTCATTTTCATCTACTCGAATGAAACGTTTCTGGATTTTGAATGATTTATTTGTTTCTCCAGAATTTCGAGGACAAGGTTTTTCAAGAGAATTGATAGAAGAAGCAAAAAGTTTATGTCGTAAAACAGATGCTTGTGCGATGTTGTTAGAAACCAGTGTTACGAATGATATTGGAAATTCGTTATATCCAAGTGCTGGATTTCAATTGCGCGATGATGCAAATTTTTATGAATGGGAAGTCTAACCAAATTGACGTTTCAATTCGTAGATAATATCTTCTAAACCATTCAGCTTTATTTCGTAAACAGTCGATAATAAATCTCCTAATTTTCCTTTCGGAAAACCACCTTTACCAACAAACCATTCCAAATAAGAAACAGGTAAATCGCACAACAATCGCCCTTCGTATTTACCGAAAGGCATTTTTGTTGTGACAATTTCTTTTAATATTTCAGGACGAAATCCTTCCATTATTTTGCTACAGTTCCTTTGTACGTCGACATTCCATCTTTGAAATTCTTCGCATTTTTAAAACCTTTTTCTTGCATTTTTTCTGTTGCTAATTTTGCTCTAACACCAGATTTGCAATAAATAAAATAATTCTTTTTTGTATCTAATTTCTGAATTTCATCTTCGAAATTTGGATTCTTCACATCAATGTTAACCGCTCCAGGAACATGACCTTCAGCAAATTCTTCAGGTGTACGAACATCTAACAAAACATTCTTTTTGTTCTTGAAATTAATTTCATTTACATTGTCTAACGTCGAAGTTACTTCTTCTATTTTCGCTTCTTTTTCTTCTGAGTTTGCAGAATTACTTGCACAAGAACCTAAAAAAAGTGTCCCTGCAATCATCGCAACTCCTAAAATTTTATTTACCATTATATTGATTCATTGTATTCCCTAATCCCTGAAAAATAAACGACAAAGCAGCATCTGCAGCCAAATTTAATCGTTCATTCATTTTTTCATTTTCTTCTGCTGACCAATCGCCTAACACATAATCCACTTGTTTTCCTTCCGAAAACTCATTTCCTACACCAAAGCGTAATCGCGCATAATTTTGTCCACCAACTTTGTTCTGAATATCCTTCAAACCATTGTGCCCGCCGTCGCTACCTTTTCCACGCATACGAATTGTTCCGAAAGGCAAGTTCAAATCATCTGTAATAACAAAAATATTTTCTAACGAAATATTTTCTTTTTTCATCCAAAAACGAACTGCATCTCCACTCAAATTCATGTATGTATTTGGTTTTAACAACGTAACAGGACGCGCTTTATATTTAAACTGAGCAACTTCACCAAAATTTGATGGCGAAAATTTGGCATCAACTTTTTTAGCAATTTCTTCAACAACCTTGAAGCCAATATTATGACGAGTATTTTCGTATTGAGCACCAATATTACCAAGCCCAATAATCAGATATTTTTGCATGAAACAAAATTACATCTTTTTGCAATCATTCGAAATAAATATTTAACTTCGCTTTAAAATCTACTAAATTGGTATAGATTTTGAAAACAAAAGAAATCGATAAAAATTTATCATGAAAAAAATAATTAGCGTTTTAATATTATTTATTGGAATGAATGCATTTGCGCAAAAAATTCCGTCAGTGATGAAAACTGAATTTCCAACAGCTGCTTTGCAAGATAACGTAGTCGATTTGGAAGGAAATTCGGCAACCTTAGAAAAGGTTTTTTCTAACTATAAAGGAAAAATTGTTCTGTTAGATTTATGGGCAACTTGGTGTGGAGACTGTATCACAAACATGCCAGCTTTGAAATCTTTGCACGAAAAAAATCCTGATGTAACCTTTGTTTACCTTTCATTGGACAAGAATGAGGAAGCTTGGAAAAAAGGTATTGAAAAATATCAAATTGAGGGTCAGCACTTTTACTTAGGAAACAATTTTAAGGGCAATTTTGGCACAAGTATTGATTTAAATTGGATACCGAGATATTTGGTTCTTGATCAAGATGGGAAAATCGCAGATTACTATAGTGTTAAAGCTGATGATCCTAAAGTTCAGGAAACAATTGATCGTTTACGAAATAAATAGTTTATAGTTTACCAACCAAAGGGTGATTGAAATTGAAAAATCAATCACCCTTTTCTTTTATTAATCATTAAAAATCAATATCTTTCATAGAATAAAAATAAATCTTCTATAATTTTTTATAGATCATTTTTTGTATCAAACTTTTAGTTATTATTGCATTGATTTTAATACCCTTTTTATTTATATGAAAATATGCTTCGTAATGTATCCTTGGGACAAGGTTGAACCAGGTAAAGATACCACAATGCGAATTATCAAAGAATGTGTAGACCGTGGTTTTGAGGTATCCTATTTAACAAAAAAAGATATCTCTATTGCCAAAGGTAAAGTTGTAGGAAACTGCAAAAAAATGATCACAACAGAAACGCCAGATTGTGTTGAGTTTTATCATACCATGAAGTTTGAAAGCAGCATAAAAGATTTGACCGAATTTGATATGATTTTTATGAGAGCTGATCCTCCTATTGATCCGCTTTTGTTGAATATGTTAGAATTAATTGAAGACAAAGTTTTCTTCGTAAATAAAATTTCGGGATTACGTAAAGCAAATAACAAAATATACGCCGCTTCTTTTGATGACGGACAAGAAACGATTGTTCCGCAAACGCTTATTACAAAAGACATTGATTTAATAAAATCGTTTGTAGAGGAAAATAATTTCGAGAAATTTATCATCAAACCTTTAGATGGAATGGGGGGTAAAGGTGTTATACTTTTCGAACGAAAAAATATTGGTAACTTAAGCTCGATTTGCGATTTTTATATCAATCATACCGGAAATTCTCAGCCTATTATTTGTCAAAATTATATAGAAGGTGCAGAAAAAGGTGATGTTCGTGCCATTGTGATTAATGGCGAACCAATTGGTGCAATTATGCGTGTTCCTGCAGAAGGCGATCATCGTTCTAATATTTCGGCTGGTGGCTCTGCAATTAAGCATGATATGAGTGAACATGAGTTAGAATTGTGCCGTAAAATAGGAAAACAGCTAAATGAAGATGGAATTTATTTTTGCGGAATCGATTTGATTAACGGGAAAATGGTTGAGCTAAATGTCGTAAGTCCTGGAGGAATTGTTCCTCACAATAATGTAAACAATAACAACGAAATTCAGAAACAAATCGTGACGATGTTATTGGAGAAATATAAAGAATTTAAAGCATGAAATCCTTAAGTATACAGCAAATTTTAGATAATATTGAGAACGAAATTGTATTTGAAGCCTATGCAGAAGACGAATCATTCAAGATAAAAATCGACGAATACATTCCTTACGTTTGTGCAGCTATTCATGATGGTGGACAAATGCGCGAAGATATTCGCGAAAAATGCATGTTGAGTAATTATGAGCGTTGGTACGAGGAAGATCCGCATACAGCTGAGTTTGTCGAGACTTTTCCTATCATAATAAAAGGTTGCGATTCTCGATTTGAATACGATCTAAATCGTGGTCCAGAAACTGCTGTGTACGAAGAAGCTTGGGGAAAACAGGTTTGGAAAGAGCCTTTATCAGTTTCTCAAAAACAAAAAAGTATTGCAAAACATCATGCTTTTTATGAGGTTTTAGAAGCTTTGATCAACAAACTTGAAACTAAATTTAAGTCGTGTTTGGTTTATGATATTCATTCGTACAACTGGAAACGTTGGGATCGTCCAGTTCCTGTATTCAATATTGGTGCTGAACGAGTTGATAACGAACGTTACGGAAATTATGTAGAAAGTTGGCGCGATGAATTGGCGAATATTGAGTTAGAAAATATTCACAATTATTCAGCGATTAACGATGTATTTTATGGACGTGGATATTTGTTAGAATTTGTCACAAATCGATTCAAAAATACATTGGTTTTAGCCACAGAAGTTTCAAAAATTTATTGTGATGAATTAACAGGAGAATCTTTTCCAGAGATTATTAACCAAATAAAAGAAGGTTTCAAATCGGCGATTCTTCATCATGCATACGAATTTGTAAAGACGGAAACGACGTACAAAGTAGGCTCTAAACAAGTGAATATTTTGCACAATGAATTAGAATCTGATTTGGTAAAAATTGATAAACAATTGTATCAATTGGTTCAGAATTTTGAGTTATTAAGTGTAATCAATCCGATTAATTTAGAGTTTGAGAAGAAAAAATTCTTAGCTTCAAAATATACATACGAACCTCAATTTAAGTACAATCCACTTAACATTGATCCATTCGAATTTAAACGAAAATTATCTAATATTAAGGTTGAAAAAATAAATGATATCAGTATTCAAAATATGTATGTTAACACGATTAACGCTTATTTTGATAAGGTAGATTTGTTAGCAAATCTTGGTACGGATAAATTTTTGTACAATTCGTTGCGTTATTTTGGTGAGCCATCTAAAAAAGATATCGAAAACGCAAACTTTATCCTTTATTGTCCTGAGTTTAGAATGGATAAACAAGGAAATTATACTGAGGAAGAAGTGGTTAATCTTTTTAGAAATGCAACAAATGATTACGGTTTCAAATTTGATATAGAAGTTTCTGACGATATTGCATCAAAAGCTCTTGTAATTAACAGCAAAAGAAAAGTTGTGATTAAGCGCGGTGTAAAGTTTGACAAACGTTTTACAAATGGATTAATCGAGCACGAAATCGGAGTTCATATGGTTACTACGATGAATGCGTTGGATCAACCATTAAAAATCTTTAGTGTTGGTTTACCTGTTAATACGTTAACGCAAGAAGGTTTAGCTATTTTAAGCGAGTATTACTCTGATTCTATTAATCATAGTCGATTAAGAGAACTTGGTTTACGTGTAATGGCGGTTCATATGTTGACAAGTGGAAAATCTTTCAACGAAACATTTATGGTCTTGATGGAAGAATATAAAATGACGCCAGAAGATGCATTTTATCTAACAACTCGCGTTTATCGCGGTGGAGGTTTCACGAAAGATGCGCTTTATTTGAAAGGATTGAAAACAATTCTAAATTATGTTGATCAAGGACGTGCATTAGACAATCTTTTAATTGGTAAAACTTCTGTTGAATACATTGATACAATTGATGAATTAGTTGAACGTAAAATGATTAACAAACCAAAATATTATACCAAAATTTTCAAGAAACATCTTGAAAATCCAGAAATAAACCCATTATTACAATACATCTTTAATGGAATAAAAGATTAAAAATAAAAACCCACTCAAATTTGAGTGGGTTTTGTGTTAGTATAAATTAATTTTCTTTCTCAATCCGTTTATCAAAATAGAATAAAATAATTCCTAATGCAATAATACCTAAACCAAATAAACTTTCTTTTGGTTTCTGCATCAAAACGAAATAACAGATATATAAACTAAAAGCTAGAAAGATCGTAGGTAATACATAAAAGAATTTACTTTTAATAATGGTTAATTGATCTTGTTTAATGAAGAACGCTGTGCAAACTGCCAATGTTGCTAATATTTGTAAAACAAAAGATGTGTAAGTGAAAATCACTTCAAAATCTCCAGAGAAAATGAGTAAAATACTAATTGTTGTATGTACCCAAATTGCTCGAACCGGAATTTTGTTTTTGTTCTCTTTCGCCATAAAATTCCATAACTTATTTTCGCGCGCTGTAGCTTGCGTCAAACGAGAACCAATCCACAAATAACCACTAATTGTCGCAATTAATTGTAAAGCAATAAAGCAACTCACCCATTTCACATTATTTCCAAGTAGATTACCAAACGAAATATTCGCTACATTTTCTTGTCCAGCTAAAGATGCTGATGACGTATGTTTCAAAAAAACATAATTTAGCAAAACATAGGAAACTGTCACAAAGATAACGCCTATAAATAATGCTTTTGGTAAGTTTCGTTTTGGTTGATCGATTTCTTCTACAATATAAGAAGCCGAATTCCAACCTGTATAAGCGAAAGTTACATAAACCAAAGATGTGGCAAATGCTGGAAGTAATAATTCATTTTTCCAAGTCGAGTCAATAAGTATCGCATTCGGCTCAACTGCTGGAACAAAATAAAGACCTAAAGCAATTAAAACAATGATAAATACAACTTTTAAAATGGTAAAAATATTCTGAAATTTACTACTCAAATTTAGGCTGAATGATTGAAAAACTGCAACAATCAAAATCATTGCTATTGCAAATTCTTTTCCTAAATCTAATCCAAAAACATTGAGGTATTTTCCCATTGCCAAGGCTGCTAAAGATATTGGAGCAGAGAAACCAACGAATAAAGAAATCCAACTTGATAAATAACCAAAAACGGGATGAAATGTCCGAGATAAATAAATATAATCTCCACCTGATTGTTTGAATTTTGACGCTAATTCCGAATAAATGAATGCACCAATCAACGCTAGTAATCCTCCTATTGACCACAATAATAAGATCGAAGTTGTGTTTTTAAGATCAGAAATTTGATAACCCAAACTGGTAAAAACACCTGTTCCGATCATATTCGAAATAACTAAAGCTGCTGCGGTTTTCCAACCAATTTTTGAATGTGCCATACACAAAAAAGTGCCAATTAAATGTTGAATTTACATTAAAATTGACACTTTAAATATTTTATTAATGATTAAAATTTAAAACTAGCTCTAGCAAAATAATACGCTCCTGTCATCCCCATTTGAACCGGCGCATACGAAAAAACTCCATAATAAGAATTTTCGTAAACTTGCTTATCTGGAAAAACATCGAACAAATTATTTGCACCTATCGTAAAGTTGAATCTCTTTGTGATATCATAACCAATCGAAGCATCCGTCACCACTTTTCCCGTGTGCTCTTGGATACTTCCCCAAGGATATCCATCTTTAGTCACTTTTCCAAAATACGTGTTACGTACCATAAAATTGAATCCAGAAATGGCATAATTCAATCCTAAAGTTGCTTTTGTTTTTGGGCTTAATGATTCGATAATATTGACTTGATCAGGACCAAAAAATTCTTTCGTTGGAATTGTTAAAGCAGTTGGAAAATGATAACCGACAATCTTCGTTTCGTTGATATTTCCTGATAAACTTGCATTCAATTTTCCTCGACCTAAACGTGTATCATAGGAAATAACTAAATCCAAACCTTTGGTTTCAGTATCAATTGCATTTGTAAAAATACGCGCTGTCGCAACATTATATTTTTCTAAAGCAGGATCTGTAATATCAGAAGTCAAAACAATTCGGTCATCAACTTTTATAAAATATCCATCTAATGTGACGAATAATTTTGAAGTCGGACGAAATGTTAAACCTAAACTTGCATTAATTGATTTTTCTTCTTTCAATTTATCCAAACCAATTTCTTTCGACAGTTCAGACTCATTTCGGATAATTCCTTTTGTTACCAATACTTGATCACCATTACCATTTAAGAATAAATCAGTATATGAATTACTGAAGTATTTTTGTTGTAACGAAGGCGCTCTAAATCCTGTCGAAATCGCTCCACGAACCGAATATCCTTTTGCGTATTCATATCGCATTGCTAGTTTTCCGTTGATTGTACTTCCAAAATCTGAATAATTTTCGAATCGTCCAGCTAAATCAGCCGCAAAATCTCCAAATTTCAATTCTCCATCTACATAAGCAGCAACTGAATGACGATCTCCTTTTACAGCATTTAATGGAGAAAATCCTACAAAAGATTCAGATCCAGAACCTGCGTAAGAAGCTTCATCTCCAGCTTCGATTTTATATTGTTCAAAACGATATTCTCCTCCAAACGCTAAACTAACATTTTGGTTGATTCGTTTTGAAAAATCTAAATTGACTGTATTTTGTAAAAATTGATGTTTCCCTGCGTAAAAATCGGTTGGAGAATTTAAGCCTAATGATTGATTAATTGAATTTTCTAAATCATATTTGAATGAATTTAAACCAAAAGTATTACTCAAGTCAACTTTCCATCCATCATATGAATAACGTAAACCTGTCGAATTTGAATAATCATTTACATTAGATTTTAACGTTGCTTGAAAACCATTTGGATAAATTTTTAACGCATCTTCAGACAATTCGCTTGGCAATCTTCTAAAACCAAATCCATTCCCTTGGCGTAAAGAAACACCTCCAAATGAATAAAAATCTAATCGATCATTAATCGCCGTTTCAGCATTTACAAAAAATTGTTGATTTTTGATTGCCGCATCTCCAATTTGAAATCTAAAATCTTTTCTCGAAAGTCCTAAAGAAGCAATTTTTGTGTCATCCGCAGCTCTTGCTGCATCTGGATCATCTGCAAAATCGTATGCGAAATTATCTCCAAAAATATCTAAATTATGATCTTTTGAACGATTTGTTTTCTTGCGCTCACTTACAACTGCCGAAAAAACAATCGACCCCGATTGTCCTAATTTCGTTCCGTAACTTCCATTAATATTGTACGTTTCTCCATCATTTCGAGAAGTCTGACCGTATGTCAAAGAAGCGTCACCACCTGGTTTTGATTTCAAAACAATATTTACAACTCCCGCAATTGCATCAGAACCATATTGCGCGGCCGCTCCATCGCGTAAAACTTCAATTTTATCAATTGCTGAAATCGGAATCGCGCCTAAATCTGTTCCAACAGAACCATTCCCTACCGTATTTTGGTAATTCACCAACGAAGTTGTGTGACGACGTTTTCCATTAATCAAAACCAAAACCTGATCTGGTCCCATTCCACGTAACGTTACAGGATCGATATGTTCTGTTCCATCTGATGCAGATTGTCGAACTGAGTTAAAGGATGGAATAATATAATTTAGGATATCATTTACAGACAATTGAGGTGACGATGTTTTGAGTTTTTCGACATCAATAATATCAACTGGTACCGACGAGTTAACAACGGTACGTTCAGAAGTTCTCCCACCAATCAAAACGACTTCGTTAAGACTTGTTTCTTCTTCTTTCTCAACTTCTTGAGCAAATAATGTAGAAGTGCCTAAAATAGCAAATGTTGCAAGTAAAAATTTGTTTCTTTTCATTATATATAATCATAAATCCTCAAGAAACCAACGCAAAAAAGTAGAACAAAAGTGATTTGCTTCTCTCATCTTTTCCTTTATAATAGGTTGGATTTAGCACCTTGACAAGTGTCTGGTTGCTAAGGTTTCTTTGGGCCAATCCCTCCACCTTTCTTGATAAGTTATGCAAATATAATGTTAAATTTCAAGATTCAGAAATAAATCTCTATTATTATTGTAGAGTTTTAATCAACTGTCTAACATCAAACTCCTCACTTTCTTCCAAATTCATCATCGCATTGATTCGTTTGAAAGATCTGAAATTAGCTAAATCTGAAACTTTTATATTCTTCTGTATAATTTCGCCTGATTGTAACAGAGCTTCGCGCATTGTTCCTTTCAGGAGAAAAGTTCGTGGCGTGATCCATTGCGATCCATCAAAAAAAACAATATTCGAATAAATACAATCTGTAATGTAATTTGATTTTACCAAAACCAAATCATCAGTTTTTGACTCTTTTAAATATTCATCAAAAAACCAACGATCTAAGTATTTGTAAGTATAATTTATTTTGGGATCGATTTCAAAAAGTTGAATACTTTCAATTGGTTTAATTTGATAGGGTTGAAATTCTACCGATTGAATTTCGCGATCATACACAATTCTAACTTTATATTTTTCATCTGTTAAATCTGACGGAAACTTAATCATTTCGTCTAATAAAATCGGATTAATTTCGGTAAAATTATCATTTCTTGTTCGATCAAATCTCGCTTGATGAAATTCTAAATTTCGAAGTTGTTTATTCACACAACAAATCGATTCAATAAATTGGAACATAAACTTTTTGTATTAATTCTTCGTACTCCGCTTTCGCTTTGCTTTTTGCGGTAATTCCTCCTCCACTCTTAAAAAATAATTCTTCATCATTTTTCTCTATGAAACGAATCATCACAGCACTATCTAGATTTTCGCCATCAAAAACGCCGAAAACTCCAGTATAAAAATTTCGATGATACTTTTCGGCTTCTAAGATAATTTCGACCGTTTTCTTTTTTGGCGCACCACAAATAGAGCCAGCTGGTAAAAGTTGATCGAAAATCGTACCTAAATTCTCTAAATAATCATCATTTAATTCACCACGAATTTCCGAACTAATCTGCAACAATGTTTTATCATTCGTTTTTACCTCATCAATGTATCGGTAATTGGTTACCTCAACATTTTCTGCAACCAAACTCAAATCATTTCGGATTAAATCAACAATTGTCGCATGTTCTGCTTTCTCTTTTTTATCTTCTAAAATAACATGTTTAGCATTTTCAATCGAAGCATCGATTGTACCTTTCATTGGATTTGAAAAAATAAATTGATTTTCAATTTTCACAAAACGTTCGGGAGAAAAACAGACAAACTCATCTTTATATTTCAATTTATATTTAGCTTCAGAAAACTCGAAAATTTCGTCCAAAGATAAATTTGTACTAATTTTTGTTGGATAAGTTAAGTTGGTCAAATATGAGTTTCCGAACAATAAATTATCATGAACAATTTTAAATTTCTGTTGATATTCCGAGAAAGTAAGCGGAAATTTATCAAACTGAAAGCTTCGATTAATGGATTGACTTTTTGAGGAATTAAGTTCAAATTTTATTTCGTCCGAAATTTCAGCTAACGGAATAACTTCTCCATTTTCTTTGAGAAAATCAATCATAAAAAAAAAGGGAACTTTTGTAGCTCCCAATTCATTCATTTTATTAAAAATCGAATGTTTTGCTAACATTCGCTAAAATTAAGATTATTCTTGGTTTGTTCCAAGCATATCTATTTCGGTCTTATCATCATCCGTCAATAACATATCTTTTAACATATAATAAACCATTATATAACCAATTGGATACGTTGCTACTGCACCAATATAACAAGCAAACATTCCCATAGATGAAACTAGCCCTGTTATAATAGAAAATAATAAAAACCACCAAAAATTCTTTTTTACAATTGCATAAGACGTTTTCATAGCATCAATAGCGCCCATATTTCCGTAATGAATAAGATAAGGCGTAAGAAACATACATGCCTGAAAGACAAATAAAACTAAAATCGCAAAAAGCATATAAATAATACTTAAAAATACACTACCTATAAGAAAACCTTCGCTAATTGAACTTTGGTCTTGACTAAAAATGAATGGAATAAGATTAAGAAATATATAAGGAGACAAAACAATTAATGATAATATGGTTGTCATAATGATAAATACAAAATAATTTCCCAGATGTTTAAAACCTCCAAAAAAGTCAGCTAATTCTAATCTCATTCCGCTGTCAGCACGTTCTGCTCCGATTAAAAAACCTATTGTTAGTGGAAAAATTACTAACAATAAACCAATCAGTGTAAAATAAGAAATGATAAAAATTCCTGCTCCAACCAAAGAATAAATTACAAATGGTTGCCAGTTTTTCTGAAATAATTCAAATGATAAATTAAAATATTTCCCTAAATCAAATTTAAATTTGTTGTTTTTGTAGTATTCTACTTTTCGTAAGTCTAATGTTTTCATGTTAATGTTAGTTTAACCGAATTTAACGTAAATTTGCTTTATCAGTAGAATTTAATGGTAAAAAGTTACAACATGAATGCAAACGATTTATTATCAATCATAAAAGAAAGACGCTCAATCTTTCCACCTCAGTACAATACAGAAGAAATTACACGCGAAGAATTAATGCAAATTTTTGAAGCGGCAAACTGGGCTCCGTCTCATAAAAAAACAGAACCTTGGCGTTTTATTGTTTTAGAAGGACCTTCGAAAGATCGTTTCCGTGAATATGTGAAGCGTGTTTATGTACAAGGAACGCCGACAGATCAGTTAAGTGATAGAAAAATAAATGCTTTGATTGAGAAGTGTGATAAATCGAATAAAGTTGTTTTAATTAATTTTATCAACACAGAAAAAAATCCTGAATGGGAAGAATTAGCTGCAACTTCTATGGCTGTTCAAAATATGTGGTTAATGGCTTCTGCCTTAAAAATAGGTGCTTATTGGTCTTCTCCGGCAAACATTATCGCAAATGTAGACGAGTTTACAACTATGGAGGAAGGTGAAAAATGTGTTGGTGTTTTCTACATGGGAAAATTTGATGGTGAATCGCCAGAAGCGGTTCGTCAACCAATTGAAGATAAAGTCAAATTCTTGGATTATTAAGAATTTTCATAAAATAACAAAAGGTCGCTAATTAGCGACCTTTTGTGTATTTATACCTATTGAAGTTTAAATTTATAACTCAAATTTCCGTAGAAAACAAATTCATTATTTGTTTTCAAATTTGTTGGAGCTGCAACAATTCTCGGAAAAATATCTTTGGCAGAAACTGCGCCTAAATTCATGTTTTTTCCATAGAAAGTTTCTTGTGTTTCAGTATTTACAACATTGTATGTAACAAAATTTTTATAAAATGTCAACTCTTTCTCATTTACTTTTTTACCTAGAACTTGCTTTCTTTCGTCATCTGTAATGATATTTTCATTTTCAATTCTGAATTTAAACTTTGTTGTCACTTGTTCTTGTGTAATAATAATTGAATCTTTTGTCAGCGTAATATTTTTAATAGACGGATCTGTGTATGTAGACCATTGCGATTTAAAAAATGTTTGTGCCTCATTTGTATACTCTTTTCCATCTGGTCCTTTGTAATATTTTAACTCTACAAAATCGTAAACATTATCAAATACGTAAACTGAATTTTCAGTTGGTGTTGGTGTAGGATTTGGTTCAGGAATAACAGGGGTTACTGGTTTCTCAACTTCAAATATTTGCTCGTCTTCTTGACAAGAAAAAAGAATAAAAATAAGAGGTAGTAGTACTAACTTTTTCATTATAAAATTTTTAGGTAAGTAAAATTACTATAATTTCATGATCAATTCCAAGGATAGATATCATGTAGAGCAAATAACTTAAAAAGAATAAATTGTATATTTGATTAAACACTCTTAATATGAAGCACATGAAATCGATTTTTAATTACTTATTACTTGTAATTTTTATTAGTTTTTTCACAAACTGTAAAAACTCTAATCCTCCCACTTACAACGATCCAATTCCGAAACATGAAACCTTTGCGATTGACTCTAAAATTCTGAATGAGAAGCGTATCATCAATGTTTGGACACCTAAAGAATATACAACTTCTAAAGACTCATTAACAATCCTTTATATGCCAGATGGCGGAACAAAAGAGGATTTCCCACACATTGCGAATACTTTAGATAGTTTAATCAATTCAAAAAAAATAAAACCTGTTATTTTAGTTGGAATTGAGAATATACAACGCCGCAAAGATTTGAGTCCACCAACCGAAAATGAAGAAGATAAAAAAATAGCAGCAGTAGTTGGAGGTTCTGCTGAATTTAGAAAATTTATTAACGATGAATTATTTCCTGAAGTTGATAAACGTTATCGAACTAAGAACGAAAAGGGAATTATTGGAGAATCTCTTGCAGGATTATTTATTATGGAAACTTTTATGGAACAACCAGAAATGTTTGACTTTTACATCGCAATGGATCCTTCTCTTTGGTGGAACAATCAATCATTAGTCAAAAATGCTCAACAAGATTTAGCTAAGTTTCCATCAACAGCAAAAAAATTATGGTTTGCCGGTTCTGGCGCATCTGATATTTTACAATACACAAATCAACTAAAGACAATTCTAAATCAAACAAATATACCTAACCTAAAATGGAATTATTCGCCTGAAGCCAAAGAAGATCATGCTACAATTTATAGAGCTACAAAACAAAGAGCTTTAATTTGGAGTTTAGGAAAATAATCTACTAATAACCTCTCTACTACTATGGACAATCGAATCGAAAAATTAAAATCAATGCAGACCAATCTGTTAATTGATGTCGTAAAAAATTACAAACAACATGGATATCCTGTTGAATTGAGAAATGAAGCTTTACAAATTCTTGATGAAAGAGGAATTAAAATGGATCAATTAGAGTTAACAGGTAAGCTAAAAAACGTGAAATACGATGAAGCAATGGCTGAGTATCAAAAATATACTATATTATCGACAATCGCCTTAATTCTAAACATCCTTACCATTTTTCTAATAAAAGATTTATCCTTTTTTACGATTGGTTTATACATTGTTTCTTTAATTTTTATTCTATTATCCTTTTCAAGCGCAAGAACTTTATCAATTATTTTGAAAGATGAATCAATAGATTTTTCTTTTATCTATATTTTGATGGGAATGATTTTATATTTCATTGTCTACTTTATTACACGAAAACAAATTAAAGAATCTATAAATGCTATTCGGTAAAAGAAACTTCAAATTGTTAATTCTGAAAAAAGTAAAATATTTTACGATTTTTTTTACGTAAATCAAGCATTTAAAATCATGAAACTAAGATTATCATTTTTTATCATCAGCTTTCTATTTATTTTTTTGATGCAATCAAATAATTCATTTGCGCAAGAAAAAATAGAATTAGAAGAGGTACAAATCAATGCCAATACTAAATTAAACAACTCTATACAATACGAAAAATTAAAAAACATGCCCGAATCTGGTGTATTTTCTTTTGGAGTTACAGTAGAAAACGATAAACTATATGTAATGAGTGGCGATGTTTCTAATGTTGGTGTGAGAACTGAATATAAAGGATTTAGTAATAAAATTTACATTTATGATTTAGAGAGAGGTTTTTGGAAGACCTCAAAAACTAAATCTTCTACCATTGCAAATAATTCTACCATTAGTCACAATGGTTTACTTTATAGTTTTGGAGGAAGAAGATTTGGAAATAACAGAAATCGAGAACTTTTGAACAATAAAATAGATGTATATGATGTAAAAAGAGATACAGTGATAATTGATGATGTAATGGTGCATCAAGCTGTCAATTCTGCAACTGTAAAAGTTGATGACAAAGTCTTATTCTTCGGTGGGTCTACGAAAAAAAATCTTAATGGGACAAAGTTCTTCACAAATAAAGTGAGTATGTACAATCTTACTACTGGTTATTGGTATGAAATGGATCCGATGCCAGAAGCTAAAGAAGCTCCAGGGATTTTAGTTGACAATAAAGTTTATTTGATTGGAGGCAACAAAAATCATTCAATAAAATCAATTGATTCATTCAATCTAAATGATGGTAAATGGACAAAAGAATTTGAACTTCCTACTGCGATGAGTAGAGCATCATTAGCAAAAAAAGAACACATCATTTATATCTACGAAGACGGTATATTTTATACCTATGACACCTATGATAAAGTTTTGAAAGAATATGCGCTAAACAATATATTTGCTGTTAATGGAGAAATTTTTATTTACAAAGATTTTATGTATATTCTTGGAGGAGTAATTGATAATAAAGACCTTTCAAATGAAATGTATAGATTTAGCTTAAGTGAATTTAACAATACCAAAGTCAAAAGAGAATTAAAGCTCAAAAAAGTAGACTAATAAAAAAAACTCACTTCAAATAAAGTGAGGTTTTTTTATGCGATTCGTTTACCCAAAATAGTTAAACTTCTTTCTGTATCATCTAAAACTGCTATGTTTGGTAGATTAGCCCATTCCTCGAAACCAAAATGTTTGAATAATTTCAAGCTCGGTTCGTTATGCGAAAAAATAAAACCTAAAATCGTTTTAACTCCAAATTCTGGCGCTCTATTTATACTATACTCCAAAACTTTTTTTCCCAAACCTTTTCCGCGTTGCGTAGCGTCCAAATAAATACTAATTTCTACAGTTGCATCATAAGCTGGTCTTCCATAAAAAGATTGGAAACTTACCCAACCTACAATTACGTTTGCTTCATCTTCTACAACCCAAAGTGGTCTTTTATCAGGCGAATGTTCGTCGAACCATTTTACTTTACTTTCTACCGAAACAGGTTCTGTATCGGCAGTTACTAATCGCGAAGCAATTGTAGAATTATAAATTTCTGTAATTCTTTCTAAATCGCTTCGTTTAGCATCTCTGTAACTCAACATTTAGTATTAAAAAGGAATATTTTTTTTCATAGACAACATATAGCCCAAATGCATTGCCTCATGAATGTTGTTGTACAATATAGCATCTTCTATCGATTCTAACGTCATTCCAAAACTCGTCTTGTAAGATCTATAATAAGATAGTTTTTCCGAACGATAATCTTTGAACATTTGCATTGGCGTACTTTCTAACATTTCTTTCAACTCTTTTACATCGTCTTCCGTTACCTCTGTATTACCAATAGTCCCTTTTTTGTACTTCTGTATAAAGTTAATATCAACCAACATTCTATTATCAGTCAAATAATAGTGTATTAATTGTTGGGTAGCCAAAACATGTGCAGCATTCCAAAACAAATTGTTTTTGTAACCTACCGGAATGTAAAGAAGTTGTTTTAGAGAGTGTTGTTCAAGCTCATCAATGATCTGTTTTCTTATATTCGTCAGATAAATAATATGCTCTTCCATAGTCAGATTTAAAGTTTAAATATACATCAAATTAAGTCTATTTATCAAATTATAAAGCAAAACAATTAAAATCACGTTTTTAGATTCTCTAAAGTCTTTGATTCTTTGTAATTTTGTCTAAATAAAATTATAAGATGGCTTATACAAGAGATCAAATATATCAAGTATTAGAGGAATTAGGTATTCGTAATTGGATGCGTAATGCACAAGTGATGGGAAATGATATTATTTTGGACATTGTTTCTCCTTCTCCTGCAATGCACGAGCGCAAAAGATTAGAAATTGCCTTAAAAAATGCATTCAAAGAAAATTTACCAGAAGCAAACGTAAAATTAAATATCTCTGTCGAAGTTGAAGAGAAAAATCCAAACGAAATCAAAGGATCTGAGTTACCAGGTGTAAAAAACATCATCGCAGTAGCTTCAGGTAAAGGTGGAGTTGGTAAATCTACTGTTTCGTCAAACTTAGCTATTAGTTTAGCTAATATGGGTTTCAAAGTTGGTTTATTAGATGCTGATATCTACGGACCTTCTATGCCAATTATGTTCGATTGTCAAGATGCTCGTCCATATTCGGTAGAAGTAAATGGTAAAACGAAAATTAAACCGGTAGAATCTTACGGAATCAAAATCTTATCAATTGGTTTCTTTGCAGATACAGATCAAGCAATTGTTTGGAGAGGTCCAATGGCTGCAAAAGCATTAAATCAAATGATTCGTGATGCACATTGGGGAGATTTGGATTTCTTATTAATTGATTTACCTCCGGGAACAGGCGATATTCATTTATCTATCGTTCAACAAGTTCCAATTACAGGAGCAGTTGTGGTTTCTACACCTCAAAATATTGCTTTAGCAGATGCGCGTAAAGGAGTTGGTATGTTCCAAATGGAAGCGATTAATGTTCCAGTTTTAGGAATTGTAGAAAATATGGCGTACTTTACACCAGAAGAATTACCTAACAACAAATATTATATCTTTGGACAAAATGGTGCAAAGAACTTAGCAGAACAAATTGGTGTTCCTTTCTTAGGAGAAATTCCAATTGTACAATCTATTCGCGAAGCTGCTGACGTTGGTCGTCCAGCTGCATTGCAAGAAGATACTGTTGTAGCTAATGTTTACAAAGAAATTGCACGTAACGCAGTACAAAGTTTAGTAGAACGTAACAACACTTTGCCTCCTACAGAAGCTGTTCGTATTACAACGATGGCAGGTTGTTCGGCAAAAAATTAAAAAAGAAAAGATCATGACTCCAGAAGAAAAATATTCAGAAGTTGAAAAGGCCTTAACTGAAATTAGACCATTCTTAAATTCAGATGGAGGCGATATCGAATTAGTATCTGTAGAAGATAATATCGTTAAAGTTCGTCTTACAGGTGCTTGTATAGCATGTTCTGTCAACCAAATGACCTTAAAATCTGGGGTTGAGATGACCATCAAAAAATATGTACCCGAAATTGTTTCAGTAATCAATGTTTCTGACCTTGAAACTTCTACTGAAGCTGATCAAATTTCGACACTTGCAAATGAAGAAAACTAAAATTTAGTTTTTTTACAATAGAATTAAAACGTCTTTATATCAATTTATAAAGACGTTTTATTATTTTTGGCAAACAATTTGAATCTTAACCATCAAACAAAAAAATGTAATGAAAAAATTCATCTTATTTTTTACTTTAATCTTATTTACATTCTCTATAAAAATTAGCGCGCAGACAAATTATAAGTCTGGCGAATTTCTAAAATTTAGAATTCATTATTCTGGATTAAATGCCGGTTTTGCTACAATTGATGTGAAAGATGTTACCTTAAATGGAAAAAGCCACTATCATATTGTTGGAAAAGGAAATTCTAGCGGTGCTGTACGTGCATTTTTTAAGGTAGATGATTTGTACGAATCTTATATCGACAAATCAGATTTAAAACCAACAAAATTTGTTCGTAATATCGTAGAAGGAAGTTATAAACGTCATCAAATTGTTTATTTTGATCACGCGAATAAAAAAGCTAAAATTGAAAATAAACGAGATGGTAAAACAACAACAGAACCTATTCCGTTTGATGCGCAAGACTTACTTTCTGCCTTTTATAGTATGAGAAATGCAAATCATTCTAAATTAAAAACAGGAGATTTCTTAAACGAAAACATCTTTTTGATGGACGAAACTTTAAAATTTAAATTAAAAATTTTGGGGCGTGAAACGTTGAAAACTAAATTTGGTAAGATCAATACTATCAAAATTCGTCCTTATGTACAATCTGGTCGTATTTTTAAAGAATCAGAATCTGTTACGATGTGGGTTTCTGATGATGATAATTTAGTGCCACTGAAAATAAAAGCAGGATTATTGGTTGGTTCGTTGAATGCAGATTTGTACGAATATAAAAACCTAAAATATTCAATTAACTTCACAAAATAATTGTGATCGTATAATAATTTAAAATCCCACTGTTAATGTGGGATTTTTTCATTTAAAATTGTATTTCCTTTTTTGTCAAAATAAGTACACGTATAATTTTCTATAGAAACAAGCCATTTTTCTACACCAGTTTCAGCACAATGTTTACAAAACATCAAATAATCTGTTTCACCATTTTGATGAATTTTTAGATACGCTATAAACTTTTCAATATTTACATCATCTACAATCATTAAATCATCGTATTGCGCATCAGAAGTTATTTCAAAATTATCTGTTCCAAAATAATTGGTATGACTATCTACCACCCAAGTCTCAAATGCGATAACACCTAAAAACTTAATCTCTTTGATATAATTCGGAAAATCTGCTCCAGATTTTACTTTCTCGTGTGCTTGCTCTATATCGGCAACTGTAAATTTTTTCATTTTTATTTTGGTTGACTATTGTTCTAAATATTCCAAAAAAACGTCACTCGGAATTTCAATAGCGCCCAAACTCGCTAAATGTTCAGTATAAACTTGACAATCGATTAATTTGTACTTTTTATGGTATTTTGCTACAAATTGTATGAATCCTGCTTTTGAAGCATTGCTTACTTTTGCAAACATACTTTCTCCACAAAAAATAGTTCCCATTTCTACGCCATAAAAACCACCCACTAATTCGTCATTCTGCCAAACTTCTATACTTTTTGCAATTCCTTGTTTATTCAATTCACAATAAGCTTCAATCATATCAGTTGTAATCCACGTTCCGTCCTGATCTTTTCTGTACGCTTGCGAACAATTTGTAATAACTTCACGAAACGCTTTATTTTCTGTAAATGTAAAAAGCTGATCTTTAAAAACTTTTTTCATTGATTTAGAAACACGTAAATTTTCTGGAAAAAGAACAAAACGATCTTGCGGAAACCACCAAATAATTGGATCTTCTTCATTAAACCACGGAAAAATCCCTTTCTGATAAGCCAATTTTAAGCGCTCTACCGAAAGATCTCCTCCAATTGCTATAATTCCTTCACTATTCACTTCCGAGTAATCAGGAAAGACTAAATCGTTACTTAACCAATACATACAATCGCTTTTGTGTTGTAAATAAGTTTATTTTTAATTGATAAAATTAAAAAAACGTGTCCAATCCTGAACACGTTTTGTATCAAACTTAGATTTTTTCTTAATTAGAATGGTAAATCGTCGTCATCTCCGTTAGAAAAAGTATCTACTGGAGGAGCTGGCGCAAAATTATCATATCCTTGAGGAGCTTGAGCAGCAGCATTTGCTAAATTCTCAATTCTCCATGCTTGAATTGTATTGAAATATCTTGCTACACCTTCTGGATTAACCCACTCACGACCACGAATATTGATAGAAACTTTCACTTCATCACCAGGTTTGTAAGCGTTCAATACATCTGTTTTATCTTGTGTAAGCTCAATTAAAATATCTTGTGGATATTGTTCTTGCGTTGTCACAACAAATTCTCTTTTCTTGAAACTTGCAGTAATATTTTGAGTTTCAAACACTTTTTTGATTTTTCCTGTAATTTCCATTTTTGTAAAAGCTTTGTGCAAATTTAAAGTGTAAAAAAAGATTAAAAAAATTTTATTTCGAAATTTTGTTAGAAAGAAAACTTGTGTATATTTGCAATCCAAATCGGTTAGATTTATGCGGGCGTGGTGGAATTGGTAGACACGCTAGACTTAGGATCTAGTGCCGCAAGGTGTGGGAGTTCGAGTCTCCCCGCCCGTACTAAAAGGATTTAAACAAAATTGTTTAAATCCTTTTTTTATTCAATTACATTTTAAGTATATTTCAAAGAATTGATTATATTTAACCTTTAAATTGGTTGGTTTATGTATTCTAAAAGAAAAAGAAATTTAAAATCTGGAGGAAGCAATATTCCTTTTTTAGAGTTAATTCTTGTTGTAATAGTGATTATTATCTTAATACTCGTTTTTGCTGTATAAAGCATAATTTCACGTTTGTCTGCTACCTTTTTTTCTACATCTTATTATTTAACAATACTTTATTACAACTTTTTCTCACTCATTTTATTTTTAATGTATATTCGATAGACAATCTATTAACTAAAAAAATAAAATTATGGACAAATTAGAATTAGAAGGAAAATGGAATCAAATCAAAGGATCTGTTAAACAAAAATTTGGTGATTGGTTTGATAACGATGATACTTTTTTGAACGGAAAATTTGATGAAATCGTAGGAAAAATTCAAGAAAAAACAGGAAAAACGGTTGACGAAATTGAAGATACAATCAGAAATTGGGTAGACAATGATGATGAAGCACAAGATCAGAATGATGATTTAAAAACGCCGCAAGCGTAATTTTATCAAAAGATATAAAATAAAAAGGTTCGGAAATATTTCCGAACCTTTTTATAATGGTTTACTAAATGTTTTTCGTCGTTTATGAATTACTGGTTCAAAGTTTTTCCACAATTGCTGTATTTTTAGATTTTCCTCTAAAAGTGGATTCGTTTCTAAAGTTTTTATGCCACGTGCTGTAAATCGATCATACAATTCTTTAAAAATTAATGCATTTACGCCTTTATTTTGATAATGGGGATCAATTCCGATGAGATAAAACTCAACATGATCATTTTTCTTCTGAGCTTGCATTAAATGCCACCAACCAAACGGCAACAATTTTCCGTTCGTCTTTTGAAATGCTTTTGAAAAGGACGGCATTGTAACTGCAAACGCAATCATTTTACCATTTTTATCTTTTACACATGAGATGAAATCTGGATGAATAAATTTTAGATATTTCTTTTTGTAATGTTCTACTTGGAATTTCTCTATCGGAACAAAGCTTTGCAATTCAGCATAAGTAACATTCAACAAATCAAACATTTCGTCTACATACGGAAGCATTTCTTTGATAGAAGCAAAATGATACGTATCAATCTCGTAACGTTTTTTCAACATTTCGCATAATTTATCCATTTGTTGTACTTTTCCAAGATTGGATAACTCGATCGAGTATTCTAGCCATTCTGCTTCTGGTTTGTATCCTAAACGCTGAATGTAATTCGGATAATATTCAGGATTATACAAACCAATTAATGTTGCAATTTTATCAAATCCGTCTGTTAACATCCCAGCTTTATCCATATTCGAAAATCCCATAGGACCCTCTATATAAGTTAATTGCTTTTCTTTTCCGATGTTTTCAACAGTTGTTAATAACGCTTTTAAAATGTTAATATCATCTTTAAAGATCAACCAACCGAAACGAATTTTAGGTTTCCCTAAATCTTTTACTTCAGTCCAGTTGATAATCGAAACAATTCGTCCTACGATTTCATTATTTTTATAGGCTAAGAAAAACTTTGCTTCAACCGTTCTAAATATTGCATTATCAGGTTCAAAACACGCTAATTCATCTTTTTTCAGCGTAGGAACCCAATACGGATTGTTTTTATAAACTTCAAAAGGTAAATCAACAAATTGCTTCATTTCTTTAGCCGATTTCGCCTCTTTTATTTGAATCATATATTCTTTATAATTTGACTTACTCTAATTTATGAAGTTTTATTTTAGAGAGCAATTTTCTCTTGTACAGATTTGCCATTTTTGTCTTTCCCGTAAAACATGATGTAATCTAATTTTACCGAAATTCCTGTTGTTCCTTTTTTCTGTTTCAGAAAAACTCTATTCAACGTCATCAGTTTATTGTTAACCGTTGTTTGTACAATAGGCTTGTGACTCGAATTTAATTTCAATGTTAATTTTTGATTTGGATAAGATACAAGAGTTAACTCGTAGACATTTTTTTCTATTTTTTTAACATTCAATCCATACGCTAACTTTCTCTGAATAGAAGAAAGCGGTTTTTTTTCTCCATTCTCAGCATATAAAATGCGGTAAATATCAACTGGATCAGAATCATCTAAAACACCTTTACTCGCAAAAACAGCATCGTAAACAAATGTATTTTTATTCTCGTTGTGTTGAATGTAAAATAATCTATTCTCCGATTTTGGTGGTACCGGATAGCCTTCTTGAGCATTCACAATAAAAGAAAAAAGTAAAAAATAGGTGTAAAAAAAATATTTCATAACAATATGTTTAATTTTTAAAAGTTATGAAATTTTTAGGCTAAAACCTTAAATCCAGATAAAAATTTTAGTCAATTTGACTTGAATTATATCATTTTGATCAAAAAAATCTTGCGGAAATTTGATTAAATCTGAAACTTCTATTTTTTCATCATCCTTAACAAATATGTATTTGCTATGAAATGAATTTGATCTTTTCCAATTCTTGAAAGTAATATGTTCAATTTGAAGAGCTGAATCATTTAAATCAATCTTTTTGACAATCTCTTTTTCTTTAATTAATAAATAATTTTCTTTTCTATTGTAATAAATCGCTCTTTTAGACTCTTTCCAATAATGATTATACGAGTTAAGAAGTGGGAAAATAAAAATAGTTCCAAAAAATAAAGCGACAATTCCAACTAAAAAATTAGTCAAAGAAAAACTTCCAAATAACATTGTAAAAGAGATAAATAAAAAAACTAAACTTAACCCGAAAAACATCAACGAATTGATGATAGAGAAGTAATCTAAAAATCCAATTTTTAATCTTAAAACTTCATCATCAATGTGTTTATTCTCTCTTTGGGAAGATATTATTAATAGTAAAATAGGTAGAAATATAATGCAAAAAAGTAGGGAGAGTACAATTATATTTTCTGTACTCATTATACTTTTCGCTTACTTTTTTCTTTGATAAATTCTACAATAATCGGAACTAAAGAAAAAACAATAATTGCCATGACAACAATTTCGAAATTGTTTTTGATAAATGGAATTGTTCCTAAAAAATAGCCAGCTAATGTTATTCCGATAACCCAAATTGTTCCACCTAAAAAATTGTATTTGATAAATGTACCATAATGCATTTTAGAAATTCCTGCAACAAAAGGCGCAAGCGTTCTTACAATCGGAACAAAACGAGCGATGACAATTGTTTTAGAGCCATATTTTGTAAAGAAATCTTCGGTTTTCTGAATAGCAGAATCTTGAATGATTCGTCTTCCGAAAATTTTGGCTGTAACTAATTTCGTTCCTAAGGTTTTCCCAATCGTATAATTGACTGTATCTCCTGCAATCGCTGCAACCCAAAGCAATGCTAAAACGATGTAAATATTAAGTTGATCTGGAAATGCAGCAGCCAACATACCTGCCGCAAATAAAAGCGAATCGCCAGGTAAAAAAGGCATGACAACCAAACCTGTTTCGATAAAAATTAAGAGAAATAAAATTAAATAAAACCAATTTTGATATTCGTTCAAAATGGTTTCTAAATATTTATCGATATGTAGTATGTAATCTAAAATTTCCATGATTTAAAGGTATAAAAAAACTCGACCGAAGTCGAGTTAAATTTTTATTCTTGTTCTTGTTCAGCTATCTTTTTTTTGCCGAACTTTTCTTTTATTACTTCTATTACAATTGGAAGAACTGAGGCAATTGTGATTCCTAAAATTACTTTAGAAAAATTGTTTTGCACCCATTCTATATTTCCTAAAAAGTATCCAATAAGTGTTAAACCAACAACCCATAAAATAGCTCCGATCACATTATAAGTGATAAAAATAGAGTATCCCATACGTCCGATACCCGCAACGAAAGGTGCTAAAGTACGTACAATTGGTACAAAACGAGCAATTACAATCGTTTTAGAACCGTATTTTTCGTAGAATTCGTGCGTTTTATTGATATGTTCTTCTTGGATGAAATTTTTACCAAAAATCTTCACTTTAGTTGCTTTATAACCAACTTTCTTACCGATTGTATAATTCAACGTATCACCGAGTATGGCGGCTACCAAAAGAATTGCAATCATAATCCATACATTCATATCATTTGTTTCTTGCGCAGCTAACATACCTGCCGCAAACAATAGTGAATCACCAGGTAAAAATGGCATCACAACCACACCTGTTTCCACGAAAATGATTAAAAATAAAATTGCATAAAGCCACAAACCATATTCGTTAGCAAACTCTGCTAAATGCTGGTCGATATGCATAATAAAGTCAAAAAGACTCATAAATACTTCCATAAAAGTTGATTAAATTTCTGAAGCATCAAAAGCATTTTTGATATGATTTACGCTCCAAGATTGTTGTTTTTTTAAAAGTGCTAAAATATCAAATCTTACTTCAGAAATAAAATTATTTTTCTGAATAAAATCATCTGCAGCAAGAATTAACAATTTCTTTTTCTTTACATTAACTGCTTCTTCTGGTTGAGAAATATAATTTGAAGTTCGACTTTTTACTTCTATAATAACAATTTCATTTTCGTACTGAGCAATGATATCAATTTCAGCTTTTCGAAAAAAGTAATTTCTTGCCAATATTTTATACCCATTTTGGATAAGATAATTCGCTGCAAATTCTTCTGCTTCTTTACCAAAATCGTAGCTCGTACTCACACTTATGTCTTATTTTGTTCCGTACAAACGATCTCCAGCATCTCCTAAACCTGGAACAA
The DNA here is from genome assembly GCF_030005555.1 of Empedobacter sedimenti. Lineage (GTDB taxonomy): Bacteria > Bacteroidota > Bacteroidia > Flavobacteriales > Weeksellaceae > Empedobacter > Empedobacter sedimenti. The sequence continues at coordinate 137,138 of NZ_JASCQG010000008.1, forward strand.
TGTAACCGTTTTCGTCTAACTTTTCGTCTAAAGCTGCTAAGAAAATTGGAACTTCTGGGTAAACATTTTGTACTGCTTCCACTCCTTCTGGGCAACCTACTAAACAAGCTAAACGAACAGATTTTGCTCCTCTATCTTTCAAAATTTCGATTGCTTTAATCGCAGAACCTCCAGTTGCTAACATTGGATCAACCAAAATTACATCGCGAGAATCTAAATCTGTTGGCAATTTACACAAATACTCAACAGGTTGTAACGTATCATGGTCACGATAAAGTCCAATATGACCAACTTTAGCTGTCGGAATTAATTGATGAATTCCTTTTACCATTCCCAATCCGGCACGTAAAATAGGAACGATAGCCATATCATTTCCTTTGATTTTAAAACCGATTGTTTTAGTAATTGGCGTTTCAACTTCAATTTCTTCTAACTCAAGATTACGCGTAATTTCATAACACATTAAGCCAGAAATTTCGTCAACTAATTCTCCAAATTCTTTCGTTGTCGTATTTTTATCACGCATTTGAGTGATTTTAGCTTTCACTAATGGGTGATTGATGACGTTTAAATTATCTGTTTTCATATTTGTTTGTATAATGTTGCAAAGTTACATTTTTTGAGGTTACATTAAGCTGAACTTTCGCACCCATTTTTAAAGAAATATTATGCCCTGTATGTCCTGCAGGAAAACCAAAAGCTACCGGAATATTTAAGGTTTTTGTAAAACTATGAATGACTTCATAGGTTTTTGGATCAAATGGAAGATTGTAGTTTTCAGCATTTTCTTCTTCAGTATCCATGTGAGTAAAACTTCCGAGGATAATTCCTTTTACTTGAGTAAGAATCCCGTTACGTTTCAGGTTCATTAACATTCGGTCGACTGCGTACCAATTCTCGAACCAATCTTCTAAAAATAAAATCTTATCCGAAGGATTTATTATTGCAGATTCGCTACCCAAAAGTGAATATACGATTGAAAGATTTCCTCCAACTAATTCTCCTTCTGCTTCGCCTAAATTATTGTATGAATGTGTTTGAATTTCGTAATTAAGCTCATTCCCAAACAACGCTTCGTAAACACTTTGGTAAGATGATGGATGATATTCAGTATTTGCTAATTTCTTCGCTGTAACGCCGTGCAAAGTCTGAAATCCTAATCGATTAAAATGATTGTGAAAAACGGTAATATCAGAATAACCAATAATCCATTTTGGTGTTTTTTTGAATTTAGTTAAATCCAAATCGTCAATAATTTTGACTGAACCATATCCTCCACGCGCACACCAAACTGCTTTTATTTCAGGATCATCTAAAGCCCACTGAAAATCTTCGGTTCTTAACTCATCTGTTCCTGCGTATTTGTAGCCAAAATCGTATTCCGCATAAATATTTTCCCCAAGAACTGGAATCAATTTCCAAGATTTTATCAACTCTATTGCTTCATCTAATTCGCCTTGTAGCATTCGTTTTGCTGGGGCAACTATTGCTATTTTATCACCTTCTTTTAGAAAATCGGGTTGAATCATTATTTCTATAAAATTTATGTAAAGTTAAAAACAAAAAAAAGACGAACTACAAGCGTTCGTCTTTTTGTTATGATAATGAAAAATGTTTCTTTAGAAATTGTAAGTTACACCTGCATTCCAAGTTCTTCCATTCCCCCAGAAGTAACCGTAGTTATCTTTACGAGAAATGTATTGATCATTGAATAAGTTTTTGATGTTACCTCTAAATTTAATAGACTGACTATTTGTAATCTTGAAGTTATACGACATTCCTAAATCTACAGTTGCAAATGGGTTAATACTTGCATTTTTGTATTTATCTCCTTTGATATTTGCCTTTGCAACATCAGCAACATTTACGTTTTCGTATAAACGAGCGTAGTAATTAAAGTCTGTATCAAAAGATAAAGCTTTTGTTACTTTTACTTTAGTACCCATACCAAATGTAAATTGAGCAGCATTACCAACTCTTACACCGTCTAAGTTACCTTTTCCGTTCTCTGTACCTGCAACAATTTCTTGTGTATCAGTATCTTGAACTTGGTAAGTAAAATCTCCTTGGTATCTCCAATCTCCTGCAGACGCATAACCTCTAATTGTCCAATCACGTGTTACTTTAGCATCAAAATCTACCTCTAAACCTTTGTGTACTTGAGATAAATTATTTAATAAGTAACGTACATTTTTGTGAATTTGATTATTAGAGTCTGTAAAATCTTTATCATTATAAGTATCAGCTCTATTATCCCATTCAGTATAATATGCATTAATATTAACTCTTAATGTACGAGTTTTGTAACGGTAACCAGCTTCAATACTTTGAATTTCTTCGTTTTTAACTGTTGGCTCAACAAAAGTAACTGTATTACGTACAAACATATTATTTAAATATGGTTGACGAGAGTATTTACCTCCATTAACAAAAACGCTATTTTCTTTATTTAAATTAATAGAGAAACCAGCTTTTAAATTATAACCAATTTCTGTGCGCTCACCTGAATAAGCTTTACCGTTTTTAAATTTGATACCTTGTTTTTCTGCAGATTCTGCAGTATAGTTCCAGTTATCATATTTTTCATACTCTTGCCAAGATAAAGCACCTTGGAAGAATGCTGAGAACAATTCGTTTGAGTATTCAGCTTGTCCAAAGAAACCTTGATAGTTAATTCTTTCTGAATTATCAAATCCTATTCTTTCGCTGTGTTTAGCTTTATTGAATAAAGAATTCCAAGGGCTTGAGCTAAATGTTTTGTCAACTACATAATCTTTTGAACGTTGTACATTAGATGCAGCACGACCAGAAGCTCCTAATAAATTATTTAATTGCTGATAGTGTTCACCTTCGTAAAAACGAATATCAGTACCTACATTGAACGTTAATCCTTTCTTTGTATCGAATGTTAAGTTAGAAACTCCTCCATACCAGAAGTGATTGTTAACAGAAGATGCTAAAACAGTACCGTTATTTCCATTAGAAATTCCGTTTGTTAAGCCTTTATTCATTGTAGCTAATACATCCCAATCAATCTCTCCGTTTGCTTTATAACCACCATCAGTATATCCAGGTCCGTTACCTAAAGTACCAACACCTCCACCAGTACCAGTAGATGCATAAATTACTGTAGATAAAGATAAGTTTTCATTAATCGCAAAATCCCAGTTTAAGTTAGCAACTGGCTTGTGATAATAATTTGTTCTAGCAGATAAAGCCTCACCATTATAGAAACCGTAATTAGAGTTTCCTAAACGACCTGTAATATCATAACCTGGAGTAGCAATAATACTTTTATTAACTCCATTTACTTTAATGTTACGGTATTGAGTATCCATTGGTTTAGAAAAATTCTGACCGTGTTCTTGTGGAGCACCAAAAATCATAAAGTTAAATGTATGACGTTCGTTTGGCTTAAATCCAACAGAAACAAAGTAAGATTGTCCTTTACCTTCTGTACCACGTGCAAAACTTCTGTGAGCAGACCAGTTATCAAACATGAAAGAAGCTCCCCACTTACCTTTCATACCTGTATTATAACCAATTGTTTGTTTTTGGTAAGAATCATTTCCTGTTAAATAACGTACAAAACCACCTTCTTTTTTATCAGTTGCTTTTGTTACAATATTCACAGTTCCACCAACTGAAGAAATTGCTAATTTAGACGATCCTAAACCACGTTGAGAATCAATTACATTTGCAATATCAGAAACTGATTGCCAGTTTGACCAATATAAACTTCCGTTATCCATTCCATTGATAGGTTGCCCATTCAATAAAAATGCAGTGTTTGATTGATCAAAACCTCTCATATACATTTTTGCATCACCAAAACCTGAGGCTTGATCTGCAACATAAATAGATGGTGAATTTTTTAATAATTCAGGAAACTCAACATTCCCAACTCCTTTATCAAGGATCTCTTCACGAGTAATAACTGTAGATGCAACAGGAGTCTTACGATTTTCTGCAACATCGATTACACCTTTACCAATAATTAATGTCTCGCTTAAGTTTACGTTTTCTTGCTCTTGTTCAACCTTTGTAGAATCTGTTGGTTCAACAACTTGAGCGAAAGATAATGATGCCGTTAAGGCAAAAGCTCCTACCAATAAAAGCTTTACTGAGTTTAACCTCATCTCTTGAAATAGTTTAAAAGTTTACTGACGCAAATTTCTACACTTTAAATGAGATTATTGTTAAATTATCGTAAAATTTTAAAAATTTAGTTAACAACTCTTCTTATAATTGTCAATTTATCTATTTTAATTACTTAATAATACAAATAACGCAATATTAAAGACTTCTTTTTACAAAATTTAAATTTTTCTTTAACATTTTATTGAAAATAAACATTAATAATACGTTAAATTTTAACATTAAAAGAGGTTTTTAAAAGATGATTTTTCTAATAAATTTTAAAATAACGAATTTTATTCAACTATTTAGAATCAGTTTTAATAAGTTTCGTATATAATCAACGAATTAATTTACAATAAAATAATCAATTACAGCCAACAAATAAAAAAGAGCTTAATCAAAATAAGCTCTTTAATACAATATTATATAAATGATAATTTAATAATTCATCTACAAATGTTAAAGAAAAACATCTATTTAATCGCTTTTAGACTCAAATCAAAGTTTGGAGCTGAATGAATAATTGCTCCTGACGAAATAAAATCTACACCCGTTTCGGCAATCTCACGAACAGAATCTTTTGTAATTCCACCCGACGCTTCGGTTTTTGTTTGTCCATTAATATAAAGAACGGCTTCTTTCATCGTTTCTAGATCAAAATTATCTAACATGATAAAGTCTACATTAGCTGCAAGTGCTTCTTTAACCTCGTCCATATTTCGTGTTTCCACTTCTATTTTTAGATGTAAATGATGTTTTGACAAATAGTCTTTGGTTTGCGCAACAGCCTTTGTGATATTTCCACAAAAATCAACGTGATTATCTTTCAACATCACCATATCATATAATCCAAAACGATGATTTTCTGCTCCACCTATTTTAACCGCCCATTTTTCTAACATACGGAAATTTGGTGTCGTTTTTCTTGTATCCAAAATCTTTGCATTCGTTCCTTTTACCAACTCCATCATTTCATGCGCATAAGTAGCAATTCCTGACATACGCTGCATACAATTAAGTGCTAAACGTTCGCAAGTTAAAATAGACTGTGAAGATCCTTTAATTTTGAAGGCGATATCTCCAAACTGTACTTTATCACCATCATTTTTATAGGTCGTAACAGTTAAAGACGGATCAAAAGTGGCAAAAATTATTTTAGCTAATTCTATTCCAGCAATTATTCCGTTATCTTTTACTTTTAGTTCAGCTTCCTGAATTGCATCATACGGAACTGAAGCTAATGTAGAATGATCGCCATCGCCAACATCTTCTAAAAAAGCCTGACGAATAAATTGTTGTAGTTTTTCGTGTGTGATATATTGTGGAAAATCCATTTTTAATTATCTATAAGTTAATTGAGAAAATATTGATTGATTAAATTCTTTTTTGGTTTTGAATTCATGATACTCAGCCCAAGATCCATTTTCTATCCTAAAAACGGTAATTAATACTTGAACTGAAGGATCGTTTTCGAAGAAATTTTTAATCTGCAAAACATACTCTTTATCATCAATTTTACCTTTTGTAATATCTATAACTCCAGATTTGAACGCTTTGTCAAAAGCAGTTGCATAAGGTTCTACAGAAGCCATCTCGAATAAATTAGAGTATTTCCCTAAATAGTATTCGCGTTCATCTTTGTGTCCGTAAGTTGTTAAATTAAATTCTTTATCTATTCTTACTTCTATTGCTTCTTCGTCGGTTTGTAAAGTAAACAAAACACGATTTTCTGATGGAAATTGATTGAAGTCGTTGTTCGTTTCTGCTGACTCATAACGAACAGGTAAGTTAAGATAAACATCTGTTGGTTCATTTTTATCATCTTTACCAGGAGTAATATGTAGTTTATTACGATCCATCTTATTCTGCATCAAAATAATACTCGACATCGCAACACTATTAAAAATAGGATTTGCTCCATCTGTAGATAAATTGGTAAAACTACCTTCTTTACTTATCGCAAAATTTAATTTAGATTGAGCCGATTCTATATGCAAATAATCTGCAATATTAGAAAAGAAAGCGATTTGAGATTGCACATCTTGATTCAGATTCTTATTCATACATGATACAAGATCTTTATTCTCAGTAAAAGTCTCACACCCAAAATAAACAGGCATTTTCTTAATACTCGATTTAGTTTGAGCAAAACTCAAAGACGAAAAAAAACATGTTACGAACAGAAAAAAACTCTTCATTTATTTAAAATCTTTGTTGTAAAAAGTTCCACGATTTTCTTTTTGATTGATACTTTGCTGAATAATTAATTGCGCCACATCAACCAAGTTTCTCAATTCTAACAACTTTGGAGAAATAATAGAGAAATTGTAAATCTCTTTGACCATTTTTTCAATTTCATTGATACGTTGTTGCGCAATATCCAAACGAGAATTACTACGTACAATCCCGACCAATTCGCTCATCATCGCTTGTAATTGTTTACGCAAATACGAAATCAAAACTAATTCTTCTTGTACTTTCATTCCTTCAGCATTCCATTCTGGGAAATTGAAATCATAAATTCTGAAATGATTTTTCTCTAATTTATCAACCGTTTTTAATGCTGCACGATGTCCAAAAACCATTGCCTCTAACAACGAATTTGACGCCAAACGATTTGCACCATGCAAACCAGTATTAGAACATTCGCCAACTGCAAATAAATTATCAATGGAAGTTTTTCCATCTAAATCAACATCAATTCCTCCACATAAATAATGCGAAGCTGGCACAACAGGAACCAATTCTGTAAACATATCATATCCTTCGGATTTACATTTTTCGTAAATATTAGGGAAATGTTCAAAGAATTTTTCTTTGTCTAAATGACGACAATCAATGTAAACATAATCATCACCACGCAATTTCATTTCATTATCAATTGCTCGCGCCACAATATCTCGCGAAGCTAACTCTTCACGCTCATCATATTTATGCATAAACAATTCGCCATCTTTTGTTCGCAATTTTGCTCCAAAACCACGAACAGCTTCCGAAATCAAAAATAGCTGTCCATCAAACTCACTGTAAAAAGCAGTAGGATGAAATTGAATAAATTGCATATTAGAAACCGAGGCATGCGCACGACGAGCCAAACCAATTCCATCGCCAGTCGCAATAATTGGATTGGTTGTATTTTTATAAACATGCCCAACCCCTCCCGTTGCAAGCAACGTTATTTTGGCTAAATGACGTTCTACTTTTTCAGATTTTAAATCTAAAATATAAGCGCCATAGCATGTTGTTTTATCTGTTTTATCTTGACGAAGATGATGCTCAGTAATTAAATCTACCACAAAATGATGCGTTAGCATCGTGATATTTGGATAAGTTTTGATGGTCTCTAACATGGCACGTTCAATTTCCCAACCCGTAATATCTTTATGATGAACAATTCTATTTTCGGTATGACCACCTTCTCTACCTAAATCATAAATACCATCGTGATTTTTGTCGAAACGAACACCCCAATTTATAATTTCATTAATGCGTTCTGGCGCTTCTTTTACGACAACCTCAACAGCCTCTAACTTACACAAACCATCTCCTGCACGAAGCGTATCCTCGATATGTTTCTCAAAACTATCTTTCTCAAAATCGCTCACAACCGCAACTCCGCCTTGTGCGTATTTGGTATTTGTTTCGTCTTCGTTGGCTTTTGTTACAATTGTAATTTTAGCATCTGGATAACGAATGGCAATTTTTAAAGCGTAAGAAAGCCCAGCAATACCAGAACCGATTACTAAAACATCTTGAATCGCCATTATTTTATTTTTTCAGATAATTCTAACATTCTATTAATTGCAGCTAACGCTTTAACACGTAACTCTTCTTCGATTTGTATTTCTGGCAATTCATATTTCATGCACAGATATAATTTTTCTAATGTTGATAATTTCATGTAAAAACATTCAGAACAATTACATGATTCATCTTGAACTAATGCTGGAATTAATGTTTTATTCGGAGCAAGTTTTGCCATTTCGTGCAAAATTCCTTCTTCCGTTGCCACAATAAATTCTTGGGCATCATTTTCTACCACATAATCTAACAAACGAGAAGTTGAACCAATGAAATGCGCAAACTTCAATAAATCCTCTTGCGCTTCTGGATGCGCAATTAATTTCGCATTTGGATGATCTGCCATTTGTTGTGCAATTCTTTCTAATGAAAACGCTTCGTGCACCATACAAGCTCCGTCCCACAAAATCATTTTACGATTACAAACTTGATTTAAGTATCGTCCTAAATTACGATCTGGTGCAAAAATAATTTCTTGATCTTCTGGCAACGAATTAATAATTGCTTCTGCATTCGAAGAAGTCACAATAATATCTGATTCGGCTTTAACACCTGCATCACAATTGATATAACTTACCACAATTGCATTTGGATGTTGCTCACGCAAACCACGCAAACCTTCTGCTGAACATGAATCAGCCAAAGAACAACCTGCTTTTGTATCAGGTAAAACAACTTTTTTGGTTGGATTAACAATTTTTGCAGCTTCAGCCATAAAATGAACACCACAAAAAACAATCATATCAGCATCTGTTTTTGCAGCAGCACGCGCTAATTGTAACGAATCGCCCAAATAATCGGCTAAATCCTGAATTTCTCCAGATTGATAATAATGCGCCAAAATCACTGCATTTTTCTCTTTGCGTAATTTGTTAATTTCAGCAATTAAATCGGTTCCTTTTGGAATTTCTACATCCAAATAACCTCTATAATCTAATTTTTCTATCGCTTGTTCTAATGTATTCATTTGTGAGTGTTTTTATTTTATACCTAATTGCTTTTTCACTTCTTTTGACAATGCATCTTTGTGCACTGTAAAAGCAATTGACTTCATTCTGAAAAAAGGTTTCGACATATAAATATGACCATTATTTCCTAAATCTGTTGTTCCCCAAGAATTTTTAACATCATAATATTGATTTCCCAATTGATCATTCAAAATTCCCGTAATATGCATTAAATGGTCATCTTCTGTCGAATAATCTTCGAAACCTTTTTGACGTTCATCAGCAGAAACCCATTTTTCAGGTAAAATCTGAACAAAATAATCTGATTCTAAACCTTCTGAAGGCCATATTGCCATTCCATATTTTTTAGAAAATGTTTTTTCCGAAACATCTGTATCAAAAGCCGCTGTGTATCCTTTATATAATGCTTCATCCAAAACTTTCATGTATTCATCTAACGGTAAATTATAATATGAACCATTTGAGAAATTATCTGGCACTTGTAAAATAAATTGCGAATAATATGGCGCTTGCTGAAAAGATGTTAAGGTTACATAATCATCTGGATTAATTTTCAGAAATTTTGCAAATTCTTGCGGTGTATATTCTTTTCCTTCGAATTTGAATTTTGTCGGAGGAACACCTAATTTATCATTCAATTTTTGATCAAATTTTGATTTCCAATCTGCTGTTAAATATTTTTTAGGATTTTTTACAATCGAATCTAATCCAACTTTCAAATCCTTTACCAACATTTCGTGGTTATGTTTCACATCTGTTCCATTCGCAAAACCTGCATAAACTTCGTTTGGAACTAATCCATTTTTACGAACCGAATTTAAAACATCATGCGACAAACCACCTTCGCTAAATTGAGCTTTTCCTTGGCGATATACATAATTATACGCTTTTACAGGATAAGTAAAACGCACATTATACATTTCCGATAAATCGACATCTTTTCCTGTCAAACGTTTCACTTCCGATTCTAAAAAAGAAGTTGTCGAAAATGACCAACAAGTTCCTGTTTTTCCTTGCGAAATAATAGGAAGTGCAGAATTATTAACTAATTCTTTGAATTTGAAAGGTGTTTCTTGAGCGGTTGCTAAAAAGCTAACTAAAGCAAATGCTCCGAATATATATTTTTTCATTTGTGTTTGTATAGATTTCAAAAGTAAAATTATTTTATGAGGTTTTTAACGAAAGATGGAGGAAGTTTAGAATTACGATTTTAGAATTACGAATTATTACAAGTTTTTAACATTACTGGATTCTGCATTCAGTATAAAATTTCAGTATTCGAACAAATTATAAATCAAATTAGTATAAATATTCAATTTTTATTCATCTTAAAATTAATTTTCGTGAAAATGCCATAAATGACTCAAAAACCTATTAACTTTGCTCAAACATTACGCAAATGCAACCAAGAGAAGATTTTTTATTGAAAGCTTACGAGCTGGGAATTATAAAATTTGGAAATTTTACTTTAAAAAGTGGTATAGAATCTCCTTTCTATGTCGATTTAAGACCTTTAGCTTCGAGTCCACAATTACTAAAAACTTTAGCAAATAACTTATTAGATTTAGTTGAAGATGTAGAATACGACTTGATTTGTGGTGTGCCTTATGCAGCTTTGCCGATGGCGACTACAATGAGTTTAACATCGAATATTCCTTTGATTATCAAACGTAAAGAAAACAAAGGTTACGGTACTAAACGTATGGTAGAAGGTGTTTTTGCAGAAGGACAATCTTGTCTTTTGGTAGAAGATGTAATTACTTCTGGACAATCTTTGTTAGAAACAATTGATCAAGTTGAGCGCGAAGGTTTACGTGTAAAAGATTTGGTTGTTGTTTTGGATCGTGCGCAAGGTGGTTCTGAAAAATTGAAAGAACAAGGTTACAATGTGAAAACGTTATTTACAATTCACGAGGTAATCGATATTTTACATAAATATCACCGTTTGAGCGATGCTGAAGCGAAAAAAATCAAAGACTTTTTAGCTTTACCGCCAGAAGCAGTTCCTGCAAAACAACGTATTGCATTGGAGAACAAAAAAATTGTACATCCAGTTGGAAAACGTTTGGTTGAATTAGCATTGAAAAAACAATCTAACTTAATTGCTTCTGCAGATTTAATTACTTCTGAAGAAATTACAGATTTCGCTAAAAAAGTTGGTGATCATATTGTTGCGTTAAAATTACACTCAGATATTATTCAAGATTTTTCGGATAACTTAATTGTTGAGTTGAAAAAAATCGCGCGTGAAAAAGAATTCTTATTATTCGAAGATCGCAAATTTGGTGATATCGGAAATACGCAAGAATTACAATTTAAGAAATCGATTTACAAAATTTCTGATTGGGCAGATTTAGTAACTGTTCATCCAATTGGAGGTTTAGAATCGTTGAAAGTTTTCGAAAATACAGGAGTTATCACAATTGTTGAAATGTCTTCGAAAGGAACATTGACTGATGATTATTACTTTACAAAAGCAATTAATGTATCAGAACAATCTGGTAATGTTTTGGGAGCTGTTGCACAACGCCAAGTTCCGGATAACTTGTTATTGTTTACACCTGGTGTTAATATTTCTTCAACTGGAGATAGCAAAGGACAACAGTACAATACGCCAGAATTAGTTTTCAAAAATTACCACACAGATTTTATGATTGTTGGTCGTGGAATTTACAAAGCTGTTGATGTAAAAACTGCAGCAAAAGAATACCAAACTTTAGGTTGGGTTTCTTACCTACAAAGTTTGAATAACTAAGATTTAAACAAAATTTTAATAAAAAAATCCACTCAAAAGAGTGGATTTTTTGTTTCTATAATTATTTCTTCAAAAGATTAATACTTACTGTAGCTAATTCATTGTTCGGATATTTTTTAAACAATGAATGATCTGGAATTAAACCTGTTTCTTGACAAATGCGGTGAAAAACATCAACTTCAACAATATATTGATCAGAAAAACCATGCGTTGCATCATAAGCTGTTGCTGGAGTTTCTCCTAAATTTTTTGCTGTTAATTCTGGTATAATAGTATGTAACTCTATTAACAACAATCCAAATTTACCTACATAAGGCGACCATTTTTTGAGATGATTTAATAAGTTTTGCTCCACATCGTTATTTGATAAACGTTCTCCTCTAAAAGCAAAAGCTCCGGTTGAAGTACTTATTTTAGATGTTTCTACATCTTTTACATCTTCCCAAATACGGTTATGGTCTAAAAATGTTCTAATATTTAATAAATCACTCAATTCAATAGAATAATCATTCTTCAAATCATCTGCTAAACGATCTGGATCGCCAATATCTCCCCAAATTACTTTAGCCCAAATATCATTTTTAATCAAATTTGCACGAGTCACTTTTAGCGCCGCCTGATTATAATCTGCACCAACTAAAAACAATGGATAATCGTCCAAATGTTTTCCTCTCAGCGTTTGTCTTTCGATAACATCATACAAATGTTGCAAAAGCGCACCATTGCCACATCCCATGTCCAAAATACCTTTGGGTTGTTCTTCTAACGGACGATTAAAGATATCAATGATAAACTCATCTACCACTTTAAAATAGGTTGAATGCGCACCGCCACTACCCCAAACGTTCATTTCTCTATTTACATGTTGCTCATCTTCACCTTCAGCAATTTCACGAAGTTTGGTTGGTGAACCAAAAAGCAAATCATTCAGCTTTGCAAACATTGGTAAATAAGAAACCGTTACTCCATAAGAAGTTGCTCTACGAGCAAAAAACAATCCTTCTTCTGTAAATTTATAATTCTTTTCCTGTCTTGTAAACCAGCCTAATTCTGCTAAACGCTCTAAAACTTTTTCAAAAGCTTGAGGATTTTTATGAAATTCATCTGGATTGAATGATGCTTCCATAAAATATTTATGAAATAAACCACTCATTCCCATTCGGACAATAATTGGTCCTACTAAAACACCTTCGATATGTTTGGTAATTTGATAATGAAGTGGTTTCTCCAGAAATTCTTCATCCTCAGCAGTCATTAAATAGGTTTTATACTTGTCAAATAGTTTTACCCACTTTTTACAAAACTCATCCGAAAAATCATGTTGCTTCAACACTTCATCTTCAGCTAAAAAATTAGCTAAATCCTGGTAAATATCAATATTTGTAAATGCTCTATCAGAATATTTATTGGTCTGTATTTCTACTGTATTGCTTTCGTTGTTCACAGAATATTCAAGCATATTTTGCGATGCCAAAACACGCAAAGCTACATTTAGATAACCTTCGTTTGATTGAAATTCTTTTGTCAATTCATCGATCATCATCGATTTATGTTCAACAATATAGTGCAACACACCTTTGCTCGCTAACGCATTTAAAACTGGAGCAGTAACCAAACCATCAAGATGTCTGAAAATTAACGATCTCAAATATTTTTTATCCATTTAGGTTTATTTTTCTATTATAAATATATTGAATATTGCAATACAAATACGTGAATGAAATTCTAAAATTTGAATTATTTTTCATAAAAAAAACCACTCAAATCATGAATGGTTTATATGTAATTGAATTAGCTTTTTGCGACGAAATTTCCGTTTAAATCAAACTTTAATGTAGGCGAATTGTGTTGTAACAATTCTACTTTTATTTCTTTCTGATCTTTTTCTATTTTCTCTATTCCTACTTTAGGATAACTTTTTCCGATATACTCTACAATTGATTTTGGTATAAACTCAGTCGGAATTGGATTATTCAGTTCACTCTTTACTTCTTTCCATTCTCCGTTTTCAGAAAACTCAACTTTAATTCCATTTTCTAATTGAATTTTATAAGTAGAAGTCGTACGCTCTGTTTCTTTTAAACTATGTAGAAACTTTACATTTCCTAAATTCTGAGCAATAAAATTTTGAGCTGCGACTGGTAATTCATTCCCCGAAATCAGCTTTTCGTTTGCGTCTAATTTCTCTGTTTTCTGTTTTCCTTTATCGTCTAAAACTACGTAAGAATCTTGAGGTGTCTGTGAAGAATCTGCAATATCATTTTCTGAAACCAAAGCATCTTCTGGTAATTCAGTTTTGCTAATTTCTGTTGAAGTTGTTGTTTCTTTTTTAGACTCACACGAATAAAAAGTAAAAAGTGAGAGACTTGCGGCTATTAATACTATTTTTCTCATAATTGTTGATTTCGAGAAAAAATATCAAGCATTATACCACAACAAAAAAGCCGATTAAAATTTAACCGACTTTTAAGATTTTATCTTTTAATATTTCTGAACTAAAATTAGATATTCCCAAGGTTTTAATTTCAGTTTTGTTGTTTCATCAAATGTCACTTCTTCATTATTCATAAAATTCTTGTAAAGTCCATGAATAGGAACTGTAATATCTGTAGTCGTTTTGGATAAATTAGCTATAAAATATGCTTCTTTCGCAGCTTTTTTTCGTTTGAATGCCAAAATTGATTGATCATCAGAAGTTTTAAGTCTTTCATATGATGCAGCTTTTTTAGCACCATTAAATGCTTCATTTGTGATTTTAAGTTCACCTAATTTCTCATAAACACCACGCATTTTAGCCGTTGGATTACGATCAATTGAATCTTTAGCATCAAACTTTAAACGTCGATTAAAATCTTCTTCTTGTCCATTATAAATCATCGGAATCCCTGGTAAAGTATAGGTCAAAGCTGTAAAAACTTCTACAGCATTTCCCATTCTTTCATATTCTGTTCCTTTCCAAGAATTTTCATAATCATTAGACGTAAATAACAATCTATAATCATCTGCTTGCCATTTTTCTGAAGTAGATTTCATATATGTATCAATAGCCGAAACGTTTTTCTTGCCTTTCGCAATATCATTCATAATATGATATAATTGTGATCCATATGCTACATCAAAAGCATTTACTAAAAGTTCTGATTTCTCTGTTTCTCCTAACATAAAAATTTCACGAGATTTTGCTAATTGAGGTTTTGCCTCATTCCAAAAATCAACAGGAACCTCATCTGCTTTATAGCAATTGAAACCATCAACTTTAAAATTTTCTAACCAAAACTTCATTTCAGAAATCAGCTGACTCCTCATTTCTTTGTTATCAAAATTTAGAGTTACAACATCTTTATAATTTGATGTAGAAATTGGCTTACCTTTTTTATCTAATTTATACCAATCAGGATGCTGTGTAACCCAGACATGATCTAAAGATGTTTGATGAGAAACCCAATCTAAAATAACATACATACCATTTTTGTGCGCTTCATCTACCAACTTTTTGAAATCTTCTGCATTTCCGAAAGCTGGATTAATTCCTCTAAAGTCTTTAATCGAGTAATAAGATCCTAAACCTTCTTTTCCATTTTCTCCGATTGGATAAATTGGCATTATCCTAAGAATTTTGACTCCTAATTTTTTGATATTAGAAATCTCTTTGGTTACTGCTGCAAAATTTCCTTCTGGAGAAAATTGACGAATATTAACTTCATATACAACAGAAGTTTCTGCCATCTCCGCAGTAAACGGTAAAATACCTTGTTCTTTTAATTCTGATTTTACTTCTTCTGATTTTGTTTCTTGTTTGTTTGTACAACTCATCAAGAATAAAGTTCCTAAAACTGTAAAGACAACTATATTTTTCATCATAAATCTTCTGTTAACCAATCAACTATCTATATAAGTAATAAAAGAATCGTGCCATTATTTAAAATAACTCTTACTCAAACGAAAAAACAAGGATTATGGAATTGTCGTTTCTCTATGTAAAAGCTCTGTCCCGATAACTTCTGTAATATAATGTTCGTGCTCATTTTCTGATTCAAGTTTTTTAATCAAAAGTCGAGCAGCAATTTCTCCCATTTTAAAAGCATTCTGCTTTACTGTCGAAATACTTGGAATTGAGTTTTTAGAAATCACACCATCTGTAAAAGCAATTAAGAAAAGATCTTCTGGAACTTTAATTCCTCTTTTCAAGGCATTTCTTAATACATTTACAGCATACAATTCGTTTACAGCCATAATTGCATCAAATTCATTGTTCTCAAAAAACTCATCAATCATTACATCCATCTTACTTTCGTCCTCAATACGTAAAATTAGATTTTCATCAACTTCAATTCCGTTTACTTCTAGTGTTTTTTTGTAACCTTCTGTACGCAAACGTCCTACACTTATATAATCTGGAGTTGTAATGAATCCTATTTTTTTTCTTCCTTTACTAATAAAATATTGTATTGCTTCTTGCGTTGCAAGTACATCATCAATAATTACTTTGTCTGTATAAACTTCGCGCGTTACGCGATCAAACATTACAACAGGCATTCCTTGATTGATAATTTCTTTGATATGATGATAATCTTTTTTGGCTTGAGTTTCCTTTGATAGCGAAATAACGAAACCATCAATACTTCCTGCTGCAAGCATTTCCATATTAATAACTTCTCGCTCATAAGATTCGTTAGACAAACATATTAACACATTATAACCCAAATCGTTTGCTAAATACTCTATTCCATTGATAACATTAGCAAAAAAGTCATGAATAATTTCTGGAATGATTACAGCAATCGTTTTTGATTTTCGATTCTTTAAACTTAACGCAATACTATTCGGCTTGTAATTATATAATTTAGCAAAAGCTTGTATTTTTTGACGAGTAGCTTTACTTATTTCACTACTATTATTCAATGCTTTAGAAACCGTAGAAATGGACACATTTAGTTCTTGTGCAATATGTTTTAATGTCAAATTTTTCCTCATAAAAACTCAATACTTCAAGTAGCTAAAATTACTTATAAAATTGTATAAAACTTACTTTATAAAAGCAAATAATGTATTTTACTTTAGTAATTAAACGACTTCATTAAAATTTGGACAATTATATTTTATTCGTTTAAAAATTAAGCTTGATATTGTATTTTTCGTAAAAATTCTGAATGTGAGCAACCGCTTCTTCAGCTGTGTCTACAATTCGGAAAAGATCTAAATCTTTCTCAGAAATATAACCTTCTGTCAAAACTGTTTGTTTAATCCAATCAATTAAGCCAGACCAATATTCGGTTCCGACTAATACAATCGGAAAACGTCCCGTTTTTTTGGTTTGCACCAATGTCATTGCTTCAAATAACTCGTCCAATGTTCCGAAACCACCTGGCATTCCGATAAATCCTTGCGAATATTTAACAAACATTACTTTACGCGCGAAGAAATAATCAAAATTAATTTCGTATTCTCGGTCGATGTATTTGTTAAGAGAAGTTTCAAAAGGTAAAGAAATTCCCAATCCAACAGATGTTCCTCCTCCTTTTTGAGCTCCTTTGTTTGCAGCTTCCATAATTGCAGGACCTCCGCCAGTAATTACACCAAAACCAATTTTAGTTAATTGATAAGCAATATCTTCTGCTAATTTATAATATGGATGATCTTGAGAAGTACGAGCCGAACCAAAAATAGACACACAAGGTCCAATTTTCGACATTACTTCGTAACCATTTACAAACTCTGCCATAATCTTGAACAATGCCCAAGAATCATTAATTCTAATCTCGTTCCAATCTTTTGGTCGAAACGGCGATTTTATTCTATCGTCTTCTTTTTCTTTATCTGTCATAGTATTTTAAATAAAAAAACCGCAACAACAATGTTACGGTTCAATATACAAATTTTATTGTTTCTTAATGATTAATCTCTACTCATAAAAATTCTCAAAATATACCAGAACAATAACATTAATGAAGCAAATAACGATAATGCCGCTGCTACATATTGTTGTGTTCCGAATTCATATTTTAGTTGGTGAGTGTTATACAAAATTGCTCCACCAGCTAAAGCACACATTCCTACTGAGAACCATAATCCTAAATCGAACCCGAATAACATTCCTGCAATAATCAATCCAAGTGCTAAAAAGAATCCGATTGTTAAAGCTCCACGTAAAATAGAGAAATCTGCTTTTGTTAAAAATACAATTGCTGATAAACCAATAAATAATCCGCCTGTTACAACTGCTGCTTGTTTGATAACAAAAGTTCCGCCATAATTTAATGCAATTGCTAATAACGGAATAAAAATAAATGCTTCTGCAATAATATATAATAAGTATCCTAAATATTGTTGTGATTTAGAAACTGATCCGTACGCCATTTTTTGTGCGACCCAAGTAACTCCCATAAAACCAGCTAATAAAATAAGCCAAAGATATCCTTGTGTTAAACTCAACATAAAATTAACCAAAGCATCTGATTTTAGAAGCAATGATTCGATCAATACAAATACTAAAACTCCACCTGCAACATGTCCGTAAGTGTGTTTATAAAACGTTGCTCTCTCTGCACTTGTTGCTTCGGCAACCAATTGATTTTGATGATATACTTGTTGATTTTCCATAGTCTATTTATTATTAAGTTAGATGATTTTAATTATAATGCTAAAATACTAATTTAAAATTATTTCTTAACTCACTATTTTCTGTGAATTTTTGACTGATTTTATCCAATCTTTTAATCCAATTATTGATAAAATCAACAAGACAATATATTGCACCGAAGTGATGACTGCTCCTTTATAAATCATTAATGGAATCATGATTAAATCACCGATAATCCAGAAATACCAATTGTCAATTTTTCTTCTCGCCATCATCCACATACCAATCAAAAAGATTGCGGTTGTAGATGCATCTACAAAATCAATTTTGGTATAATGCAATTTACACTGATTGATAAAACTGAAATCAAAACCATTTTGAATGACTGGACGGAAATAATAAATCGTCAAAATAAAGAGAAAACTCAATGCGAAAAGTAATGTCGCGTACAAATATTCTTTTTTCGTTGCCCACGAAACATCAACATGTTTATGATCTGCTTCAAGATTTTTTTGCCACAAAATCCAACCATAAATTGCCATCGAAGTATAGTAAATATTGATAATGGTTTCGCCATATAATCCCCAATTAAAAAATAAATAAATGAAAATAAATGTCGAAATAATCGTAGTTGGATAAACCCAAATATTACGTTTGTAGGTATAATAAACGGAAATAATTCCGAACAAAGTTGCTATTATTTCAAGCAAGATATTCAGTGTAGAATAGGTTTTGTAAGGCGCAAGGATATAATCAATAAAATCGTTCATTGTTAAGTTGTGAGTTGTGAGTTGTGAGTTAAAAATAATTCTTTCTAAATCGTAAATCTAAATTCGTCATTCTAATTTCTAACTTCGATCTATTCATAATCCAGTACCCAAACCAAGTAATAATCTTCAATCATTTTGTAGAAAGCATGATATTTTCGAGACTTCACATCATCCGAAATCCAACAAATAAATTGCTTATTCTCTATTAATTCAAATTCTTCTGCACGATAATGATTCAAAAAATTCCAAAGGTTTCCTCCATTCAATTTGTACAAACCTTCTTTCATTCCCCAAATCACATGCAGATATTCGGTTTCATTTTCTTGAGGAATCCAAGCCAACTCATCTGGACGTGCAAATTTATGTTTGATATTCAGAATTTTTCTTGGACGAGATAGCTCAATATCAATCCCGATATTGAACGAACTTACACCAACTGAGACCAATCCATACGAATGAGTGATAGAAATTTCTTTGTTTGTAGGCAAATAAGGCTTTCCATTTTCGGTATAATTTACATCATAATTTAAGCCTAATTCTTTTAGACAGGCTCTTAATCCAAGATATTCGCGCGCTTGTTTAGGACGTAGATTATTGTATTTCTCTAACCTATATTCTTCCAACTGAAGATACTCTAGTAATTCTTCGTTCGTTTCAGTCACATTCCACGTTACAATCTTAGTTTGATTATGATTGTTAATATAATCGATAACAGGCATTTTTAAAATCGAAATTTGTTTGTAAATTTGTTGCTTATAAACTTTAATTAAAAAGTTAGTTAAATATATCAATTGATGGATACAAAAACGCAATACATTCCATACAAAGTTAAAGATATTTCTTTAGCAGAGTGGGGAAGAAAGGAAATTACGTTGGCTGAGGCTGAAATGCCTGGGTTAATGGCTATCCGTGAAGAGTATAAAGCTGCTCAACCTTTGAAAGGTTCTCGCATTGCAGGTTGTCTACACATGACAATCCAAACTGCAGTACTTATCGAAACGTTGGTTGCTTTAGGAGCTGATGTTACATGGTCTTCATGTAATATTTTCTCTACACAAGATCATGCTGCTGCTGCAATTGCTGCTGCTGGGATTCCTGTGTATGCTTGGAAAGGGATGAATGAAGAAGAATTCGATTGGTGTATCGAGCAAACATTATTCTTCGGAGAAGATCGCAAACCATTAAATCTTATTTTAGATGATGGTGGAGATTTAACGAATATGGTGATTGATCGTTACCCAGAATTAGTTGCTGAGATCAAAGGATTATCAGAAGAAACAACTACTGGAGTACACCGTCTTTACGAAAGAATGGAGAAAGGTACATTGCCTATGCCTGCAATCAACGTAAACGATTCTGTAACAAAATCTAAATTCGATAACAAATACGGATGTCGTGAGTCTGCTGTTGATGCGATTCGTCGTGGAACAGATTTAATGATCGCTGGTAAACGTGTTGTAGTTTGTGGTTTTGGTGATGTTGGTAAAGGTACTGCAGAATCTTTCCGTGGCGCTGGAGCAATTGTTACAGTAACAGAAATCGATCCTATTTGTGCTTTACAAGCTGCAATGGAAGGTTACGAAGTAAAAAAATTAGATACAGTTGTTGCAAACGCTGATATCATTATTACAACTACTGGTAACTTTGGAATTGTACGTGCAGAGCACTTCGAGAAAATGAAAGACAAAGTTGTTGTTTGTAACATTGGACACTTCGATAACGAAATCGATATGGCTTGGTTAAACTCAACTTACGGAAACACAAAAGAAGAAATTAAACCTCAAGTTGACAAATACAACATCAACGGAAATGATATCATCATTTTAGCTGAAGGTCGTTTAGTAAACTTAGGTATTGCAACAGGTCACCCATCTTTTGTAATGTCAAATTCATTCTCTAACCAAACTTTAGCTCAAATCGAATTATGGACTAATTCATCTGCTTACGAAAATAAAGTGTACACTTTACCTAAGCGTTTAGATGAAAAAGTTGCTGAATTACATTTAGCTAAATTAGGAGTAGAATTAGAAGTTTTATCTCAAAAACAAGCAGAATACATTGGTGTAGCGGTTGAAGGACCATTTAAACCAGAATATTATAGATACTAATTAATTTTAATTTAGAATTTATTTGAAAAAATAACACACTTAACTAGTTGCCCTCGCCCTGAACAAGCGAGGGCTTTTATATTTTATTATTTTTTATTATTTTTACAATAAATTTAACATGAAAATTGACAGCTACTTATTTATTACTATAATATATTTTGTAATATTTATTTCTGGGTATTTTTTAAGTAAAATTGTTAATTTTCAATCCGAAACTAATAGATTTGAAAGTATTGATGGATTTAGAGGATTACTTGCCACAGGGGTATTTATTCATCATTCTATAGTTTGGTATAATTATATTCAATTTGAAAAATGGGAAATACCTAATAATTATTTAGGAATTCATTTAGGAGAAAGTTCTGTTGCTTTCTTCTTTATGATAACAAGTTTCTTATTTACAAATAAACTTTTAAATTCAAAAAAACAGGATCTTCAATTTTGGAAGAAAATATTATTTTCTAGAATATTTCGCTTGGTTCCACTTTATTTTTTAATCATTACTTTTTGTATTTTATTTGTATTAACAATTGACAAGTTTATTCTTAACTCTAGTTTCTATGTATTTTTTATTAAATGTTTAAAATGGTATTCATTTACAATTTTAGGCTATACAGAAATCAGTACAAATATTAGTATCGGCAGAATGCTTTCTGGAGTAACATGGTCATTACCATATGAATGGTTATTTTATTTTTCTTTGCCTCTTATAGGTTTAATTTTAAGAAAAAATAAAAATATTTTTGCAATTACAATTTCTATATTATTTATACTTTTCTATTTAAAGATTAATCAAATTAGATTAACACATCTTATATCATTTTTAGGAGGAATGATACCTGCATTCATACTATATTTTAAACCTAATATTAATTTAAATAAGAATATTTATTCTTTTATTGCTGTATTTTGTATAATAATTTCTTTTAGCTATAATACAAGTAATGATAATTATTTTTCTAAATTATATTTAGTAGTCACATTTACACTTATAGCACTCAAAACCGATATATTTGGAATATTAAAAACTAATTATTTAAAATATATTGGAGAAATCTCTTACAGTACGTACTTAATACATGGTATTTTATTGTTTAGTACATTTTATTTCATTGGATTTAAAAACATAAAAACCTTAAATACTTATACTTATACAATAATTGTATCTGTTATTTCTATTTTATTAATCTTTACATCTACAATTACGTTCTATTATATAGAGAAACCATTCATGAAATTGTATTACAAACATTTTAAATAATTGCTTAAACAAGCGAGGTTTTTTTTTGTACAAATAAGCGCAAAAAAAAATCATAACAAGAGAACTCGTTATGATTTTAGTATTCTAAATATTTTCTGCTTAATTCAAACAAATGAATTAATATTTTAATCGGAACTTTATATAGGTAATCTTTTTACCTTCTTCCAAAAACATCGATTCGTAATACGTTTGTACTTCCGTTACAATTGCAGGAATGTCGGAATGATCTGGATGATAAACATCGTGCGTAGAACGAATTACTTCGTGTCCTTCGATATGAATAACGCCGTGTGTATAACCATGTAAAAACTCCGAATCTGTTTTTAGATTAACCGTACCTTCTGGTTTCAAGATTGTATTATAACGTCTCAAAAATTCAGGATCGGTTAAACGATGTTTTGTTCTACGAAATTTAATTTGCGGATCTGGAAAAGTAATCCAAATTTCACTAATCTCGTTTTCTGCAAAAAGATTATCAATTATTTCTATTTGTGTTCTTAGAAAACCTGCATTATCAATTCCTTCATCTAAACAAGTTTTTGCACCTATCCAAAATCTTGAACCTTTAATATCTACTCCGATAAAATTTCGATCTTTATCACGACGAGCCATAGCAACAGTATATTCACCTTTTCCACAACCTAACTCTAATACAATTGGATTATCATTCTTGAAAAAATCCTTATTCCAATTTCCTTTTAGTGCAAAATTATTAATAGCCTCGTCGCGTGTTGGTTGAACAACATTCTGAAAAGTTTTATTTTCGTTAAATCTTCTGATTTTATCTTTTCCCATTTCGGATTTTATTTTGCGCGAAATTACGAGATTTTGATTAATCTAAAAAACTGCTTTAAAAACACATAAATTTCTACAAATAGTAATTATGTAAAAAGGTTTGTTATTTTTGTACTGAAAAATAAAAATTAGAAAAATGGATTTTATCAAACAATTTCATAGCGGTTGGGCTTATTTAGTAATTTTAATGGGAGTTATTTTTGTGATTTCTACCTTAATTTACGCTATTTCTAAAAAAGATACAAATGCAACAATCAAGAAAATTGGTTTATTTACAACAATTGCATTTCACGTACAAATGTTGGTTGGTTTAGTATATTATATCATGAAATTCTCTGCAATGGAGCCTTCAAATATTATGTCTGATTCTGGTTTACGTTTAACTTACGTAGAACACCCAATGATGATGATTGCTGGTATCGTTTTTATGACAATTGCTAATGCTAAATTAAAGCGTTCTACAACAGTACCTATGAGTGTTGTTATTTTTGGATTAGTTGGATTAGTTTGTGTATTAAGCAGAATTCCTTACAACGTTTGGTTAGGATAATTACACAAAAAGTAAATAATCGAAAAGAGTATTAATAATTTGATACTCTTTTATTTTCTACACCTCTACATAATTTTTTAGACCTAAATCCGTTAGTTCTAAAATAAATCATAAATTCTTTTAAGTTTTTATTAATCTTTGGCACTTCATTTGAATTGCTCTTATAAAATAATCGAGATGAAATACTTTAAATATTTATTTTCTTTGCTTGCCGTTTTTGTTACATTAACTGTAGGCGCTCAAGATTTTCATACTGCAAATATAAAAGTTGATTATGAACAAGAAACAGGTACGTTAAATATAACGGCTCGTATCTTCACTAATCAATTAGAGAAAGCTGTTGGTGCAGATGTAGGAAATAAATCTAATTTTGAGAACAAACTAAAAGCTTACGTTAGCAATAATCTTGATCTTAAGGTTAATGGAAAATCTTTAGGAACTTCTTATTATGGATACCAAGTAAACGATAAGTCTACGCGAGTTTTCTTTAAGTTTGATAAAATTTCTGATATAAGCTCTCTAGAATTAAGAGTTGGTTTATTAAATGATGTTTTTAGCGATCAACAAAATATCGTAAATGTAGATATTAAAGATACACGCAAAACATATCCTTTAACAAGTAAAAACGAAGTAATTAAAATTACTTTCTAAATAATAAAATAATAAAAAAGACCTTCTGGTGAGAAGGTCTTTTTTTATGTCTAAAAATTATCTCGTACAAGACGCAATAACTTTTCGTTTTCATTTCGAATTAAACTCAAACTTTTTGTCGAATTATTATTCATTAAACTAAAAATTAAGGTCTGTCCAGATTTTGTTTTTATATATCCACTCAACGTTACATTATTATTTAGTGTCCCCGTTTTAGCAAAAATATAAGGTGTAGCCGAATCTCTATACCTATTTTTTATGGTTCCTGTTTTACCACCAACCGGGAAAATAGAATGCAATCGTTCTTCAGGAAATTCGTTGTACATTTTCTCCAAAACCTGCACAAAACTTTGCGGCGTAAACAAGTTATAACGCGAAAGCCCAGAACCATCAAACCATTCGGGTTGTTGTTTCAAGCTTTTCAAAAAACTTTTTTTTGCATAATCAATCACTTGAGTCGAACTCAACTTCCCATTCATTGTGCTTGATGCTAATATCAATAAATGTTCTGCCAAAAAATTATCACTATTCTCCATCATTTCACGGTAAACATCATCCGATTTTTGACTATAGAATATTTTCGGATTAGTAACCATTGGCGTTTTTATCATATCAACAGGTTTACCTAAAATTTCTGACAATGATTTTTCTATCACCGTTTCATTCACAATAAACGGAACTTTCTCTGACCTTTTTTGTTGATTGATGTAGAAATTATTGTTGTAAAAATCTCGTGGCTCTATCATTTCTTTAATTTGAGTAAATTGCTCAAAATAAGTAGGGAAAGTTTTGACTGAAGATCCTGTTTTCGAAATTGAAACCATGTTTTCATTTATCGGAAATTGACTACGTTCGGGTGAATAATCTTTTCTAAAGTCGTCCCAAGTCCAACCTGGTAGAAAAGATTCTTCATCAAAATTATTCCAATGAAAAACGATTTTTGTTCCATTATTCTTCAAGAAATCTACAGCGCGATTGTTCTTGTATTTTGGATGTAGAAAAGTAGGGTCACTGTAATCTTCCCCTTGTTAGGAACATTTAAAAGTATAGTTTTTATTTAATATTATTGTATTATTATTTTGATTAATTTGAAATGTAGGAAAATCATTAGGATTTTTGACCTTACCATATTT
>NZ_JASCQG010000009.1 GCF_030005555.1 Empedobacter sedimenti
TCGTCGCCAGTTTTTATTGAAAGCCTCAAGTGAATAACTTGAGGCTTTTTTTGTGGTTATTGTTTTTGTAAAATGTAAGTTTCCTTCAGAACTCAAAACTTACTACTCATAACTCGAAAACACCCCTATAATCCCCTCAAGGGGATAATTTTTCTGTAAGTCTAAAATCTTACGTCTTATCACTTATTACTCAAAACTTACAACTTATCACTTATCACGCGTTAGGGATAGCAGTGAAAATCCTTTTTTGTTGATTGAGCGAAGTCGAAATCATAGCAAAAAGATTGCAGCGAATAGCCCGACTGAGCGATTTAGCGTTACGTTTGGCTGATTTATTATGGCTCTTCAATAGATTGTATAAAAAGATGTAAAAGAGTGAGGGAACGCCCAATTTTATTATCTTTACTCAAAACCTATACATTATGGAAGAAAATCAGTATGATAATCAATTAGTACCAAGAGGTAATTGGTTTAATCGAAATTGGAAATGGGCTGTGCCAGTTGGATGTTTAACATTTTTTATTCTTTTTATTGCATTTATAGTTGGTGGAGCTTTTTGGGGATTTAGTAAGATCACGAAGGACAGTGATGTAACAAAGCATGCTATTAATATTATCAATCATAATCCTGAGCTTCAACAGAAGTTGGGATCTAATATTGAAACTGACGGAATGTTTAGTGGTAATATTTCTGTTTCTAATAATACTGGAGTTGCAGATATTTCTGTTCCGATTAAAGGAAGTAAAGGTTCTGGTACTGCAATTATTGTAGGAGAAAAAGAATTTGATAAATGGAAATATGAAAAAATTGCTGTTGAGATTGCTGAAACAGGAGAAGTCATTCAATTAATTCGATATAAAGAATACTAAATTCAAGTTGATCAAACGATCAACTTTTTTGTTTTACATTATTGATAAAGAATAAATTGTTTATTCAAAATAATAACTTTACTTTTGAACAACATTTGGTGCGAACTTAATCGTTCGGTAACAGGGAATCAGGTGAAAATCCTGAACAGACCCGCTGCTGTAAGCTCCATAATTTTTTAGATTTTTATATCCACTGTTCGTAGAATGGGAAGGATTTCTAGAAAAGGAGTAAGTCAGAAGACCTACCAAAATGAAATGTTAGATGCTTTCGGGGACTAAAGCTTGAAGAACACATTTTGGATAGGAAACTGTCTCGTTTACTTCATATACTCTCGTTAGCAACAATAGATTATAGCTAATGAGATTTTTTTTTACCTTAATTTATTGTTGTAGCCTGTTTTTGCTTGGAATTAATTGTGCAAATGCGCAGATTAACCAAGATAGTATTTTACAGCTTCAGCAAGTAGAACTTATAAAATTTGATGATCGTTCTGTAGTTCCTTCTCAGGAATTAAAAGGCGAACAACTGCGTGCACTTAATAGTCATTCGGTAGCAGATGCTGTTCGTTATTTTGCAGGCGTTCAACTAAAAGATTTTGGTGGTGTTGGCGGACTTAAAACAATTGATGTTCGTGGTATGGGAAGCCAGCATGTTGGTGTTTTCTATGATGGTATCCAAATTGGTAATGCACAAAATGGTGTTGTTGATTTGGGTAAATTTTCCTTAGATGATTTTGAAGTTATTTCACTTTATAATGGTCAACGCAGTACTATTTTTCAGTCAGCTAAAGATTACGCTTCTTCATCAGCTATTTATCTTCAATCAAAGAAACCTGTTTTTAAAGCGAATAAAAGTACAAACGCAACTATTCGCTATAAGTTAGGATCAATACAACTAATAAATCCTTCTATTCGATTAGAACAACGTATTACAGACAATATCTCAGCCACACTTAGCTCAGAATATGTACAATCGAATGGAGTTTATAAATTTCGTTATAAACGTCTAAATCTAAATGGTACGACAGCTTATGATACTATTGCGAAGCGAAAAGATGGTCAAATTGAAGCGAAGCGTTTAGAGTTAGGATTATTAGGAAGAGGAAATCAAAGCGAATGGAATGTAAAAGGTTATTTGTATTTATCAGATCGTGGAATTCCTGCAGCAATAGTTCGTGGAAGATTTGGAGGACGTGGACAAACTTTGGTGGATAATAATTATTTTGTACAAGGAAGTTATCAAAAGAAATGGAAAAACTTTCAATCAAAATTAAATCTTAAATACGCT
This sequence comes from Empedobacter sedimenti, assembly GCF_030005555.1. Lineage (GTDB taxonomy): Bacteria > Bacteroidota > Bacteroidia > Flavobacteriales > Weeksellaceae > Empedobacter > Empedobacter sedimenti. The sequence goes on from NZ_JASCQG010000009.1 coordinate 2,158, forward strand.
TACGATTTTACGCATTATACAGACACTGTTTCTACTGTAAAATCGGAGAATAAATATTACCAAAGAGAATTTTATGCTTCATGGGCAAATTTATATTCGATTAATCAAAATTGGGATATAAATGTTGCAACAGATTTTCAGTATAATAATTTAGATGCAGATTTGGTTAACTTTTCTTATCCTACACGATATACTAATCTTATCGCTTTTGCTTATACTTATCGTTTAGGAAAGCTTAATTTACAAGGAAGTTTGTTAGGAACTTTTGTAAAAGAGAAAGTAGAAAGAAACACAAAATCTCCTGATAAAAATATTTGGACACCAACTTTTATCGCAAATTATAAACCCTTTGATGAAGTTGATTTTAGCATCAGAGCTTTTTATAAACGTGTATTTAGAATGCCAACTTTTAATGATTTGTACTACACAAATATTGGTTATTCTAATCTAAAGCCTGAGTTTACGAATCAGTATAATTTAGGAATTACTTATGCTCTAAAAAATCATCATTTTTTAAATTCATTTTCTGCACAAATAGATGCTTTTTACAACGAAGTTGAAGATAAAATAATCGCAGCACCAAACGGAAGTATGTTTCGTTGGATGATGATGAATCTTGGTAAAGTTAAAATAAAAGGATTAGATGTTAAATTGAAAACATCTTTCAGAATTGGAGGAATTGACGTTGATCCTATGATTAATTATTCGTTTCAGCAAGCACAAGATTATTCTAATTCTTCAAAGTCTTATTACAAAGATCAAATTCCTTATATCCCGAAACACAGCGGCTCATTTGTATTGAGTTCGCGATACAAAACATGGAATTTTAATTACAGTTTTATTTATGTCGGAGAGCGATATGATGCCAATCAAGATAATATCAAATACAATCATATCAATCCTTGGTTTACGAATGATTTAGGGCTTCATAAAACGTTTATGTTCGATAAGTTTTCGTTCAAAACTTCTTTCGAAATCAATAATATCCTTAATCAACAATATGATGTCGTGTTAAATTATCCAATGCCAGGGCGTCAATTCAAATTTATAATGAGCATTAACTTATGAGAAATTATCTAAAAATAACAAGTTGTCTTCTTGTTCTATTTTCAGTTTTTAGCTGTCAACAAGATGTTTATATCGTAGATGAAGAGCGTGATAATATTACAAATCCAGAAAAAACGGAGGTTACAGGGTTTTACTTACTGAATGAAGGAAACATGGGAAGTAATAAAGCGACTGTAGATTACTTTAATTATGCAGAAGGTGTATATCATCGTAATATTTATGCATCAGCCAACCCTACAATGGTAAAGGAGTTGGGAGATGTTGGAAATGATATTAAAATTTATGGTAATAAGCTATATGCGATAATTAATGTTTCGAACTTTATAGAAGTGATGGACGTTAAAACGGCAAAGCATATTGCTACTATTCCACTCGAAAATGGACGATATATCACTTTTCATAAAGGAAAAGCCTATGCAACATCTTATGCAGGACCAGTTTCATTAGATCCTAAAGCTCCTTTAGGAAAAGTGGTTGAAATCGATACAATTAATTTATCTATTACACGTCAAGTAACAGTTGGATACCAGCCAGAAGAATTAGAGGTTGTAGATAACAATTTGTATGTAGCAAATTCTGGTGGTTATCGATTTCCTGATTACGATAAGACGGTTTCTGTAGTTGATTTAGCGACGTTTAAAGAGACCAAAAAAATTGATGTAGAAGTTAATTTACATCGAATCAAAAAAGATAGTGACGGCGATTTGTATGTTACAACAAGAGGTAATTATTACGATGTTTCGTCTAATCTATTTGTGATTGATTCAAAAACGCATAAAATCAAAAAAACATTCAACATTCCAGTTTCTAACTTTACTATTGTTGATAATAAACTGTATTACTATTCAAACGAATTTAACTATACAACGTTTGATTACACAAAATCTTTTGGGGTTATAGATACCAAAACCGAAGAAATTATCAATAAAAATTTGGTGAATGATCCTGTTATAAAAGAGATAGAAACACCATACGGAATTGCCGTTAATCCTGTTACTAAAGACCTTTATTTAACCGATGCAGGTAATTATGTTTCGATGGGTTATGTCTATTGTTTTGATAAAAATGGTGCTTTTAAATGGAAAACCGAAGGAGGAAATATTCCTGCACATTTTGCATTTGTTTATAAATAAATCTTACATATGAAATTTACAAAAATTCTACTTGCTACACTTAGTTTAGCTTTTATACAAAGCTGTAGTAATAATGATGATGAAATTATTGAATTAAATCAAGGAACACTTAATGCTTCTTATGATGCAACTCGTCTTAAAACGACTACAATAGAACCTACAATTTCTGGTTTTGAGAATGCTACATATACGTGGAAATTAGGAAATGAAATTATTGGAAACGAAAAAGTCTTAGGTTTTGTTTCAGATAAAGCGGGATCATACGATTTGACCCTTGAAATTAAATCATTGACTAAAACATCAACGTTAAAAACAACAGTTAAAGTAGTACAAGAATCATCAACTTATAGTAAATATATTTCGCAAGTTTTTGATTTTTTGCCAGCTATAGGTCAGTTTACAAATAAACTTCCAGCATATGTTGATGGCGATACACAAACAGAAATGACAGCCAAAGCAGGAAAAGCATTAGTAGGCGAAAAGTCAACAGTGATTACACTTGGAGGTTACGGAGGTTATGTTGTTTTTGGATTTGATCATACAATTTTGAACCAGAAAGATAAACGTGATTTTAAAGTGTTAGGAAATGGTTTTGCAGGATCTTCAGAGCCAGGAATCATTATGGTTGCTTACGATAAAAATAAAAATGGTAAACCAGATGAAGACGAATGGTACGAGATTGCAGGAAGCGAATACTCAAATCCAACTACAATAAAAAATTATACAATTACATATCACAAACCTACGGTTGAAGATTCAAACGCGACTCCTGAATATATAAAATGGGAGGATAACCAAGGAAAATCTGGTTATAAAGCGAAAAATACGTTTCATAAACAACCGTATTATCCAATTTGGTTTGGACAGAATCAGTTAAAATTCTCAGGATCACTTTTGGCAAGCAATTATACTGAGAAAAATGGTATTTGGACTGGTAAACAATTGGCTTATGGTTATGCAGATAATGCTGCTAACAATTCCGAAGATTCTAACATTGATATCGATTGGGCTGTTGATAAGAATGGCAATCCAGTTAAGTTAATGGGAATTGATTTTATCAAAGTTTATACAGCAACAAACCAAGAAGCTGGTAGGTTAGGTGAAATTTCGACAGAAGTTGCAGGAGCCTACGATTTACATCTATAATTAACACTAAATATTTATTATTAACCGTCGATTTGTTGCGATGATGAGACGGTTTTTTTTATTACAATTATTTCATCAACATGAAAACAAGAAATTTACAATTTGCCAAAAAACTTTTTTTTAATTTATTAATCATTGCTTCGTCTATTACATTTTTATCATCATGTAATGATGATGATTATAAAAATGAAGTAGCAGAGTTAAAAAAATACCAAACATTAGACATTTCTAAGTTTGATCTTTCTAAAGGAATCTCAACTTCTGGAGGTAAAGTTTGGGAAGGAACATATAAAGAGGATACAGATTTAATTTTAGGAATATTCAAGTTTAAACACACGGCTTGGCCAGAATATTTAACATGGATGGGTTTCACGGTATCTAACAGTAACGATAATTCGGATCAAATAAAGAAAGAAGGAGGTTGGTTAGATAATCAATGGGGAACAATGGCAAAAGGTGGTGCAAACGGAGCAGGATCACCATTTTTAGTATCATTTGCAGATCACAAACCATCCGAAAAAGCGCTGAAATATGGAGAAGAAGTAAAAATTGATAGATTCTCAAGTGTTGTAGAGATTCTTGATATGTCGAATAAATACAAAGCAAAAAGTGTAAAATTAGCAATTAGCCCTTGGTCTTATTACGGAATTATGAACGGAGATGCGTATGCAAGAAAGTTTGACAAAGGAGATTATTTTGCGATTCATGTTTACGGTGTTTCGGCAAATAAGCAATTAACTACAGAAAAACCAGTGACACATTATTTTGTTGATTTTAGAAATGGAGTAAATAACGTTTCGACAAATTGGCAAGATGTTGATCTTTCTGCTTTAGGAGAAGTAAAATATTTAATGTTCTTTTTAGAAACAACTGATACTGGAAAATGGGGAGCTAATACAGCTTTGTATTTTACGATGGATAAGTTGAAAGTAGAAAGAATAACAAAATAGAAAAATTAACAATTCTACTTTTAAGAGACTTAAAAAGTAGTATGTGTTATTTATTTGTGTTGTAAGGTTGAGCATTGCTCAACCTTTTTTATGTTTAATAATAACTAATTGTACGTTTTACAATGTATTTTAACGCTCCGTTTGTTGTAATTGAAGCTTTTATCCAATTATTTTTCGAATCATACTCATACGAAACTTGATAAGATGTCAGAACAGTTTGACCATTTCGAAACGATTGTTTTTTGAAGTTGATAATTTCATTTCTCGAATCAAAATCAGCTTGATAAGCCAACATTTTATTGTTGTCAAAAGACTGAAGTTTAGAAATATTTCCGTTGTCAAAAAATAATATTTTACTCGAATTTCCGGCAATTTCTTCATTATAAACAGGCATTTTTCCATCATAAATGTAGTATGATTTTCGACCTTTTTTACCATCAAATGAAGTCATTTCATCCAAAACCAACAAACCATTTTTGTTGTAAGTCAAACTATTTTCAGAAATCGTAGAACCCTCAACTTTTGTTATGATTTTATCTAATTTATTGGAGTAACTAAAAACTGTTTCATAACTCGATTTTGAAGATTTTCCTTCTATTTTTTCAGTCAAATTAATTAACCGATTATTGTTATCGTAAACAAATTTTTTATCCGATGCAATTCGTTTAGGATCTTCACCATTGTTAATAACTACATTCGTCTGTTTATCAATCAAATTAGCGTTATTGTAGTCGTAATTAACATAGTTATAAACAGCTAATTTTCCTCGATAATCCAAATAATTTGTTCGTTTTGCTAGTAAACCTTTCTGGTTAAATTCTAACGAAACCTGATCATAATATTCGTTTTCGTAGAAAGGTAATGTTGTCGAATTTCCGTTTGCTTCTGTAGCTGTAGAAGTTATTTTTTCTACTTTTCCTTTTAGATTAAACTCAGCTAAAGTTGTCTTGACTTCATACTCATTTGTGGATATTTTTTGTGCAAAATTAACTTGTGATGCAGCCAAACAAATTGTCGTTAAAATTATTTTTTTCATGATTTGTTTAAAATTGATAAGCGATCTTAAAGTTAAGATTTAAATTGAAATCTGTAGAAGAACCTTCTTTTTTATAATGATTTTCTAAACCGCCCATAAAATCATCAAAAATTCGAGTATCAACACTTTCTAAATTTGTAACATTCGAATATTTTACATTTCTATTTTTCACACCTAAACCAACTTTTGGAATAAATACTAATCCTTTATGAGTTGGAATAAAAATATTGTAATTAATATTCAATCCATATTTTACGCGTTTATAATCGGCTTCGTCATACGAATATAAATAAGAAAAGTTTTGAGCATCATTTCGGTAATATTCACCATTTTCAAGATGATCAGTGTGATGAATATAGAAAAACTCAGAAGAAATAAGATGTTTTACTCGTCTGTTTTTGCTAAGATTGATAAAAAATTCTGGTCGAATCTCAAAAAGTTGATAATCTTCGTTGATTTTATATTTTGGTTTATGGCTAACAGGAATGCTATGATAACTTCCGTAGCCAATTTCAGAGCCAATCCAATAACGTTCGTTCAGTTTATACATGTATCCAAACGTCCATCTTGGAGGTGATAATGCTGCTGAAAGAACGCTAAAAGTGATGACGTTTTTGCGCTCATCGTTTGATTTTCCTTGTGCAGAAATCAATTGCCCAAAACCAATAACGAACAAAAAAAGTAAAAAATTCTTTTTCATATAAACAGTGTTTAAAAGAAAGAGAATCATTTACTTAAAAGGTTGCGTAAACTAAGATTATTTTGAAGTTAATTATTTTTTCAATTCATACCAAAAGCACTCCAAATCCCATATTTCAAAATGAAATGTTTCTGTGACTTCGAAACCTATTTTTTCCAAAACATTTCTTGATGCAGCGTTTTCTGTATGTGTTATGGCATTTAATTTGAAATCAGTCATATTTTCACGATAAAAATCCATGCAAGCTTTCGCAGCTTCGGTTGCGTAGCCTTTTCCCCAAGTTTCTTTGCGATAACGATAACCAAAGTCTAAAAAGTCAAATCGATTATTCATCGCTTCTTTTTCGGTCATATACTTAAAACCTGTCCAACCAATCATTTTTCCAGATTCTTTTTCTACCACAGCAACTCGTCCGTGTCCTAATTCTTTGTACTGAATCAATAAATTTTCGATGATTTCTTTTGTTTCATCAATGGTTTTGATAGGTTGATTTTTTAGATAAATATGAACTTCGGGTTGAGAATCCATTTCATAAAAATCCTGTAAATCGTCAAGCGTAATAGGTCTTATTATTAATCGTTCTGTTTCTAGTGTTGGTAAATACTTCATTATTGAATGATTTTGAGTAAAGTTAATTTTTTTGGTTTAATATTTCAAAATAAAAAACGCCGAGCAAAGCTCAGCGTTTCTAATTATTTTATTGAATATTATCAAATTAAATGATAGGTCCTCCTGCTAAAATATCTGCTGTAGCAAATTCTTCGAATTTTTTGAAATTTTCTTTGAATTTAGAAGCTAATAATTTTGCATTCGCTTCATATGCTTCCTCAGAAGTAAATGAAGTTGCAGGATTTAATTTTTCCGCATCAACACCTTCGATAGCAACAGGAACATCGAATCCAAAATATTGATCTTTCTTGAATTCAGCATTGTTTAAATCTCCGTTTAAAGCAGCGTTAATAACCGCACGCGTATCTTTAAGAGACATACGTTGTTTTTGTCCGTTCCATCCTGTGTTGATTAACCATACATTAACACCTGTTTTTTCAACTTTATCGCTTAACATTTCAGCGTATTTTGTTGGGCGTAATGGCATAAATGGCGCACCAAAACATGTAGAGAAAGTTGTTTGTGGCTCTGTAATTCCAGCCTCTGTTCCAGCTACTTTAGATGTATATCCTGAGATAAACAGGTAAGCCGCTTGGTCTGGATTTAATTTAGCGATAGGAGGGAAAACTCCGTAAGCATCAAATGATAAGAAGAAAATATTTTTAGGATTTTTTCCTACAGAAGGAACCGCAATATTTTCGATATAATCAATTGGGTAAGAAACACGTGTGTTTTCTGTGATTGATGTATCTGAAAAATCTACTTCGTTAGTTCCTGGAATTAATTTACAGTTTTCTAATAAAGCACCTTCTTTGATTGCTGCATAAATTTCTGGTTCACCTTCTTCAGATAAGTTAATTACTTTTGCGTAACAACCTCCTTCAAAGTTAAAAACAGAATCATCAGCAGTCCATCCGTGTTCGTCATCACCAATTAAACGTCTGTTTTTATCAGCAGATAATGTTGTTTTTCCTGTACCAGATAAACCAAAGAACATAGCTGTGTCTCCGTTTTCACCAGAGTTTGCAGAACAGTGCATTGGTAAAGTGTTTTTGAAAACTGGCATGATAAAGTTTAATGCAGAGAAAATACCTTTTTTCATCTCTCCTGTATAACCAGTACCACCGTTTAAAACAATTTTACGTTTAAAGTTTAAGATAGAGAAATTGTGTTGTCTTGTTCCATCTACATCAGCTTCTGCTGTAAAAGTAGGAGCATTGATAATTGTCCACTCAGAATCTCCAAAGTTTTTCAACTCTTCTTCTGTAGGACGAATAAACATATTGTAAATAAATAAATTTGCAGCTGGAGTTTCAGTAATTGCTCTAATTTTTGTTTTGTAAGCATCATCTGCACACGCAAATGCATCACGTACATAAATTTCTTTGTTACTTAAGTGCTCTACAACTTTATCGTAAAGTGCGTCAAATTTTTCTGAATCAAATGGAATATTTGTTTTTCCATCCCACCAAATGTTATTTTCCGTGATTTCGTCTTTAACGATAAAACGATCTTGTGGCGAACGCCCAGTAAATTCTCCAGTCAACATATTAACTGCACCAGAAGATGTAATTTCTCCTTGTCCAATTTCAACCATTTTTTTAGTTAATTCTTCCGGAGATAATTGATAGTTAATTTTGGAATTTTTTATTCCGTAAGATGCCAATTCTATGCTCATTTTTGTGATTTTAAAGTACTTTTAAAAGAATAAAGGTAAAAATTTTGTACAAAATTACAATAAATTAAGACGTTAAAAATTTGACTTATATCATTAACTCAAACGTTTTCTCGTATAATTATTCACATTATATTTACTAGTTCTTATGCGTGCATATAAAAAAAAGCTTGTATTTAATATAAGTTTTATATTTTTGCACTAGTTTACAACAATTAAAATTAGAAAATTATGTCTGACATTACATCAAGAGTGAAAGCGATTATCGTAGATAAATTAGGAGTTGACGAAAGCGAAGTTACGCTAGAAGCAAGTTTCACTAACGATTTAGGAGCTGATTCATTAGACACAGTAGAATTAATCATGGAATTCGAAAAAGAATTTGATATCCAAATTCCAGACGATCAAGCTGAGAAAATTTCTACAGTAGGTCAAGCTGTAACATACATCGAAGACTTAAACAAGTAATAGTTCCTTAATTTTTATGGAATTAAAAAGAGTAGTAGTAACAGGTTTAGGCGCGCTAACACCAATCGGAAATACATACCAAGAATACTGGAATGGATTAGTGAATGGTGTAAGTGGCGCTGCGCCTATTACGCTTTTTGACGCAACTCTTTTTAAGACACAATTTGCTTGTGAGATTAAAAACTTCAATATCGAAGATCATTTTGATCGTAAAGAAGCAAGAAAAATTGACCGTTGTGCCCAATTGGGGATTATTGCAGCTAGAGAGGCAATAAAACACAGTGGAATCTTAGAAGATACAAATGTAAACAAAGAGCGTATCGGCGTTATATGGGGATCTGGTATTGGTGGAATTAAAACTTTTGAAGAAGAAGTTTCTAATTACGCTACAGGAAATGGAACGCCTCGTTTCAATCCTTTCTTTATCCCTAAGATGATTGCAGATATCACGCCTGGTCATATTTCGATGGAATTTGGTCTTATGGGGCCTAATTATACAACTGTTTCGGCTTGTGCCTCTTCTACAAATGCAATTATTGATGCTTACATGTTGTTAAGACTTGGAAAAGCTGAAGCAATTGTTGCAGGAGGATCAGAAGCTGCTATTACAGCTGCAAGTATTGGAGGTTTTAATGCGTTACATGCGTTATCTACACGAAATGATGATCCACAAACTGCTTCTCGTCCATTCGACAAAGACCGCGATGGTTTCGTTATGGGAGAAGGAGCTGGATGTATTATTTTAGAAGAATACGAACATGCAATTGCACGTGGAGCTACAATTTATGCTGAATTAGTAGGAACAGGAATGACAGCAGATGCTCACCATATTACAGCACCACATCCAGAAGGATTAGGAGCACTAAATGTGATGAGAGAAGCTTTATTAGATGCAAATATTAATGTAGAAGATGTTGATCATATCAATATGCACGGAACATCTACTGGATTAGGAGATATTGCAGAATCTAAAGCAATTCAAAAATTATTTGGAGAACATGCTTACAATATTCAAATCAATTCAACAAAATCAATGACAGGTCACTTATTAGGTGGTGCAGGGATTATTGAAGCGATTTCGGCAATTGGAGCAATCAATAACAGTATCGTTCCACCAACAATTAATCATTTTACGGATGATGAAAATCTTGATCCTAAAATTGATTATACATTTAACAAAGCAAAAGAGAAAAATGTAGATTACGCATTGAGTAATACTTTTGGTTTCGGTGGTCACAATGCTTGTGTGATATTTAAGAAGTATAAGTAATGTCTTTCTTAAAAAAGTTATTTTCTTTTAAAAATCATCGAGATGATTCAAATTCATCAGATCCTTTTTTGAAATTTTTGAAGTCGATTTTGGGTTATACTCCTCGCGATATCGAGGTGTTTAAAGAAGCATTTACCCATAGATCAGCTCAGAAAAAAGACGAAAACGGAAACAGTATAAATTTTGAAAGATTAGAGTTTTTAGGAGATGCATTACTTGGTGCTTCTGCTGCAATGCACCTTTATTTTAAAGCACCAGATCAGCAAGAAGGTTATTTAACAAAAATGCGATCAAAGATTGTTTCACGTAGACAACTAAATGATGTTTCGAAACAATTGGGACTTTTAGATTATTTGGATCCAATGAACAACCACTCCAATTTGGGAGAAGATGTGAATGGAGATATGTTAGAGGCATTGGTAGGAGCAATATATGTTGATGGAGGAATAGACGCTGTACAAAAATTTATTCAAGTCAAGATTATTGACCCTTATGCGGATTTAGATCGTTTAGAACACACTATTACAAGTCACAAATCGTTGATTTTGGAATGGAGTCAAAAAACAAGAAATTCGATAAGATTCAATACTTTTGAGGAGCAAAACGCAGAAGATTTACAAGTTTTTGTATCAGTTATTCGTCTCAACGACAAAGTTATCTCAAAAGGAAGAGGCACATCTAAAAAGAAAGCCGAAGAAAGCGCTGCAAAACGTGCTTACTATTCCTTACAAAAGAAAATAGAAAAAGTATAAATCCATGGCAGAACTACTCTTATGTGAAGATTTTATTGATTTTCATCTGATAGGCGTAAATTCTAGCTTTGACACTTCTACACAATTTATTTTCCATCTCAATTCTACTTTCGAAACGCACTTTCAGCGTATTAAAGATTTAGATATTTGGTTAGATGACCATATGTATTATTTTGAAACGTATGCATGGTTAGATGTTGCGAATAAAATAGATTATCATATCATTAAAAATGCTCCAAATCAATCCGAATCTAAAAAAAATGAAGTAGATTTATCAAATCTTTTCAAGGAAAGTATCATTTTAGTGCCAAATTATAAAGATTGCAACTATGTTGTAAAAATCTCTGGTTGGGAAGATGATATTCAAAATCTTGATCTTCCTTTCGAAGAAAAAGATTTTATAAAACAGATCAAAAAAATAGATATCGATTTGATTAGCATGGCTGAACAGTTGGTTTTCTAACAAAATATTGTGCATAAAAAGGGAAAAAATTATGATTTACGATAAACAATATCTTAAAAAAACAAAAATTGTTGCAACCTTAGGGCCTGCAACAGAAAGTCCAGAAATTATTTTAGAAATGATGAGAAAAGGAACAGATGTGTTCCGTATCAATTTTTCACATGCAGATTATGCAGATGTGAAACGTAAAATTGAAACGATTCATCAATTAAATAATGATCATGGATACAATACAGCAATTTTAGCGGATTTACAAGGTCCAAAATTGCGTATTGGTAAAATGGAACATGAAGATTTTATTATCAATCCAGGAGAGATCTTAACCTTCACAAACGAGGATGTTATAGGAACTAAAGAAAAAGTTTTTATGACGTATAAAAAGTTTGCTCAAGACGTACAAGTAGGAGAAAATATCTTGATTGATGACGGAAAATTAATCTTCAAAGTAATCGAGACGAATGGAACAGATACTGTAAAAGCTGAGACTATTCAAGGAGGTCCGTTACGTTCTAAGAAAGGAGTAAACTTACCAAATACAAATATTTCTTTACCAGCTTTAACAGAAAAAGACAAAGAAGATGCAAAATTCGCAATTGAAAATCGTGTGGATTGGTTTGCATTATCTTTCGTGCGTTCTGGGCAAGATGTTAAAGATTTATCTGACTTTATTAAAGAAAATGGAACATTAAAAATTCCAATTATATCTAAAATAGAAAAACCAGAAGCTTTAGAAAATATTGATGAAATTTTAGAGTTTTCTGACGGATTAATGGTTGCTCGTGGTGACTTAGGAGTTGAAGTTCCATTTGAGATTGTTCCTAAAGCACAAAAGCAATTAATTGATAAATCTAAATTAGCACGTAAACCAGTTATAGTTGCAACACAAATGATGGAGACTATGATTTCTAGTCTTACGCCGACTAGAGCAGAAGTTTCTGATGTTGCGAATGCAGTTTTTGATGGAGCGGATGCTGTGATGTTGTCTGGAGAGACTTCTGTGGGGCAATATCCTGTTCAGGTTATTGAGAAAATGACAAAAATTCTTCAAACAGTTGAAGATGATGAACACGTACATGTACCAGAGCACAAACCGAAAATTAAGAACGAACGCTTTGTTACTGACATGGTTTGTTATAATGCAGGAAAAATGGCAGAAGATACAGGAGCTAAAGCGATTGCTACATTAACTTATTCAGGTTATACAGCTTTCCAAATTTCTTCTCATCGTCCAAATTCATTTATCTTGGTTTTTAATCCAAGTAAACGAATTAATCGTATGTTGAATTTATTATGGGGCGTAAAAGCAATTAATTACGATCCTCGTGATACTTCTACAGATCAAACTGTAACGGAGGTAAATATCTTAGCAAAAAATGCAGGTTATGTAGATTATGGCGATTATATTATCAATTTGAATGCAATGCCAGCATTTGAAAAAGGAATTACGAATACGTTACGTATTTCGATGATTTAATCGATCAATTATAAATAATATAAAAAAGTCCTTTCAAAATTATTGAAAGGACTTTTTTTTGTGATAAACCTTAAATAATAAATCGAACTTTAAATAGATTTAATAACTTTGTAAGTTCGAATTAGAGTAAAATATGTGTATATATAATGTAATATTGTCTGGAGGAGTAGGAAGTCGTTTATGGCCACTTTCGAGAAAAAGTCATCCAAAACAATATTTACCTTTGTTTCAAGAGAAATCATTGTTTGAATTAACGATTCAACGTAATCGTCCTATTGCTGATAAATTGATGGTTATAGGGAACAGAGATAATGATCATTTGAGTCAAGAAGTTTTAGATAAATTAGATGTTAATTATTTAAAAATTGTAGAAGCTGTACCTCGTAATACCGCAGCCGCTATTGCATTTGCAGCTTTGGCTGTTGACGAGAATGATATTTTAATCGTTACTCCATCTGATCATTTGATTGAAGATATGGAAGCTTATCAAGTTGCAATGCAACGCGCAATAGATTTAGCTAAAAATGATTTTATTGTAACATTTGGTGTACAACCAACTCGACCAGAAACGGGTTACGGCTATATTGAGCATAAAGCAGATAAAGTGATTTCGTTTCGTGAAAAACCAAATCATATTACAGCGCAAGATTTTATAGAGCAAGGTAATTTTCTGTGGAATAGTGGAATGTTTTGTTTCAAAGCAAAAGTTTTGCTAAAAGAGTTGAAAAAATTTGAGAAAGAAATTTACGAAAAATCAAAGATAGCTTGGGAAGCTGCTGTTAATGGTGAATTAGATGAGGTACTTTCGATGGAAATTCCGTCAAATAGTATAGATTATGCAGTGATGGAAAGAAGTAAAAAAATAAAAGTAGTTCCTGCAAAGTTTATTTGGAATGATTTAGGTTCTTTCGAGTCGTTATATGATTATTTTGTGATGAATGGACATTATGTTGATAGAAATGGAAACATGGTAATAGGGACAGAAGTTTATACTTCTTTTGTTGGGCTTCAAAATACCATTTTTGTTAATACTCCAACAGCGAATTTAATTCTACAAAAAGAGTATTCTCAAGAAGTAAAAAACGTTTATACGCATCTCGAAAAAAGAAATTCCGAATTAATTTAAGATAATAGCACTCTGTTTTATGGAGTGCTTTTTTATTTATATTTCATATATAGATAACATAATATTCATTAAATTTGCATTTCCAACTACAATTACTAAAGAATGACTACAGGAATAACTTTCGGTATTTTTGATTTGCTACATGCAGGTCATATCATGATGCTCGAAGAAGCAAAAAGACAATGTGATTACCTAATCGTAGGTCTTAATACGGATCCAACTCTTGTAGATCCTTCGAAAAATCATCCCACTCAGTCTATAGTCGAACGATACATTCAATTAGAAGGTTGTCGTTACGTAGATGAAATAATTCCGTACGAAACAGAACAAGATTTGTTTGATATGCTAAGCGCTTTACCAGTTAATGTAAGAGTTATTGGTGAAGAGTATCGTAATATTGATTTTACGGGAAAACAATATTGTTTAGATAATAATATCCAAATTTATTACAATAAGAGAACGCATCGTTTTTCGAGTTCTGGATTGAGAAAAGTAGTTGCTACTTCTGAAAAAGAAAAATAAGATGAAAACCATTGTTATAACAGGTATAGCTGGTTTTATTGGCTATCATCTTGCTGAAAAATTAGTTAATAATGGGTTCAATATAGTTGGAATTGATAACATTAATGACTATTACGATGTTCAACTGAAATATGATCGTCTTAAAGAATTAGGAATTGATCAAAATGAAGCTCAACATTTTCTTCAAAAAACAATTTCTTCAAAATATGGTGAACGATTGATTTTCTTTCGAATGAATTTAGAAGATCAGGAAGCTTTACCAAGTCTTTTTGCAAATAATCAGATTGATTGTGTTGTTAATTTGGCTGCACAAGCAGGGGTGCGTTATAGTATCGAGAATCCAATGGCATATGGACAAAGTAATCTTATCGGTTTTTTAAATCTATTGGAATGTTGTCGTCATCATAATGTTTCAAGATTACTATATGCAAGTAGTTCAAGTGTTTATGGTAATTCTATAGATGTACCTTTTACTACGGACCAAGATGTTAATCATCCAATTAGTTTATACGCGGCAACAAAGAAAGCGAACGAATTAATGGCGCACACCTATAGTCATTTATACCATATTGAAACTATCGGTTTAAGATTTTTTACGGTTTATGGACCATGGGGAAGACCAGATATGGCAATGTTTTTGTTTACAGATGCTATTATCAATAAAAAACCATTAAAAGTTTTCAATAACGGAGATTTATCAAGAGATTTTACGTACATTGACGATATCATTCAAGGTATCGAAAGGGTAATTGAAAGTGAAAATCAAACAGAAAAATATCAACTTTATAATATTGGAAATAGTCAACCTGTTCAATTGATGGATTTTATTCGAGAAATTGAAAAATCATCAGGATTAGAAGCGAAGTTAGAAATGTATCCTATGCAAGATGGTGACGTAAATCAGACTTGGGCAGATGTGACAGAATTAAAAAGCAAATTTGGTTACAATCCTAATTTTCCAGTAGATAAAGGCGTTTATAACTTTGTAAAATGGTACAAAGAATATTATAAGTAATGAGTTTAAAACAAAAAATAGCAATAATAGGATTAGGTTATGTAGGATTGCCTTTAGCGAGGTTATTTGCGACTAAATATCCAGTAGTAGGATTTGACATCAATCAAGATAGAATTGATGAATTAAATGAAGGAAAAGACTCTACTTTAGAAGTAGAAAATGATGTATTACAAGCTGTTTTAATCAATAATAATCCTTTTATAGAGGATAAAAAAGGATTGTTTTGCTCAACAAATTCAGAAGATATAAAAGATGCTAATTTTTATATTGTAACTGTTCCTACACCAGTTGATAAAAATAATCGACCAGATTTAACACCGCTTAAAAAAGCGTCTAAAACAGTTGGTAAAGTTTTGTCTAAAGGAGATATTGTTATTTACGAATCAACAGTTTATCCCGGTGTTACAGAGGAAGAGTGTATTCCTGTTTTAGAGCAAGTTTCTGGATTGAAGTTTAATGTAGATTTTTTCGCTGGCTATTCGCCAGAAAGGATTAATCCTGGAGATAAAAAACATACGGTTGAGAAAATCTTGAAAGTAACTTCAGGCTCAACTCCAGAAATAGGTAAAGTTGTAGATGATTTATATAAGTCTGTAATTGTAGCGGGAACGCATTTAGCACCAACAATTAAAGTTGCAGAAGCCTCAAAAGTGATTGAAAATTCTCAGCGAGATATCAATATTGCCTTTATTAACGAACTATCGAAGATTTTTTCGCTAATGGATATTGATACGACTGATGTTCTGGAAGCTGCTGGTACTAAATGGAATTTTTTACCATTCAAACCAGGTTTAGTTGGAGGACACTGTATTGGAGTAGATCCTTTTTATTTAGCGCAAAAAGCGCAAGAAATTGGTTATTATTCTGAATTGATATTAGCAGCGAGAAGATTAAATGACTCGATGGGAGCATTTGTGGCATCTCAAGTCGTGAAATTGATGATTGATAAAGACATCAAAATTAAAGGTGCTAAAGTGCTTAATTTGGGGATAACTTTTAAAGAAAATTGTCCTGATATCAGAAATTCTAAAGCAATTGATGTCATTTATTCTTTGGAAGAATATGGATTGGATGTAACAACTTTTGATCCTTGGATTAACGATAAAGAAATTTCTAAACAATATAAAGTGAATTGTTGTTCAGCTTCGGAGATTAAATCTCAAAAATTTGATGCAATAATTTTGACCGTTTCACACCAAGAGTTTTTAGATTTAGATTTAAATAATCTTTTGAATGAAAATGGAGTGATTTATGATGTAAAAGGAGTTTTACCTAAATCAGAAGTAGATAAACGACTATAATGAAAGCGACAGAAACTAAATTAAAAGGTTGTTTTATTTTAGAACCGATAGTTTTTGAAGATTCGAGAGGATATTTCTTCGAATCATATAACGAGAATAAATTGGAAGAAATTTTGGGTTACAAACCAACTTTTGTTCAAGATAATCAGTCTAATTCATCTTACGGCGTTGTGCGTGGTTTGCATATGCAAGCGGGAGAACATGCACAAGCAAAATTGGTTCGTGTTGTAGAAGGTGCAGTTATAGATGTAGCGGTTGATGTTCGACCAGATTCTGAAACCTATGGTCAATCAGTGGCAGTTGAATTATCTGCAGATAGCAAAAAACAATTGTTTATTCCGAGAGGATTTTTACATGGATTTTCTGTTATTTCTGATTCAGCTACATTTTTTTATAAATGTGATAACGGGTATAATAAAGCCTCTGAAGATGGAGTAAATCCATTAGATAAAGAAATTGGAATTGATTGGGGAATTCCTTTAGAGAAAATGATTATCTCTGATAAAGATCAAGAAGCGCAATCATTTCAGACATTTAGAAATAAGTAACTAAACTAAAATACTATAAATTGAAAGGAATAATTTTAGCTGGAGGGTCAGGTACAAGACTTCATCCTTTGACATTAGCAGTTAGTAAACAGTTAATGCCAGTATATGATAAACCAATGATCTATTATCCATTATCAACATTGATGTTGGCAGGGATTAATGAAATTTTAATTATTTCTACTCCTCATGATTTACCACATTTTGAAAAATTATTAGGTAATGGATCACAAATAGGATGTAAATTTTCTTATAAAGAACAACCAAGTCCAGATGGTTTAGCACAAGCTTTTATTTTAGGAGAAGAGTTTATCGGTGATGATAAAGTAGCTTTAATTTTAGGAGATAATATTTTCTACGCTTCAGGAATGTCAAAATTATTACAAGATTCTGCGAATCCTGATGGAGGAGTGGTTTTTGCTTACCAAGTTTCTGATCCAGAACGTTATGGTGTAGTTGAGTTTAATGAGAATAACGAAGTGGTTTCAATTGAAGAAAAACCTACTGAACCTAAATCAAATTATGCAGTTCCGGGCTTGTATTTCTATGATAATGATGTTGTGGAGATTGCAAAAAAAATTAAACCATCTCCACGAGGAGAATTAGAAATTACGGACATTAATGCTGAATACCTAAAAAGAGGTAAATTGAAAGTTGGTGTTTTCAATCGCGGTACAGCATGGTTAGATACAGGAACAATCAATTCGTTGATGCAAGCTGGACAATTTGTTCAAGTGATCGAAGAGCGTCAGGGAATGAAAATTGGTGTGATTGAAGAGGTAGCCTACCGAATGGGCTATATCAACAAAGAACAATTACAAAAAATAGCGGAACCATTACGTAAAAGTGGCTATGGTGAGTATTTAATAAAGATTTGCAAATAATATGAATATATTGAATTTAATTGGTAGAAAGCAGGAACTTTTTACGAATGACATAAAACAATTTGAAGATGAATTAGGAGAAATAGTTTCGTCGTCTAAATTTTTAGTTATAGGTGGAGCTGGCTCTATCGGTTCAGCTACTACAAAAGAGATTTTTAAAAGAAATCCTCAGAAACTTCACGTTGTAGATATCAGTGAAAATAACATGGTTGAGCTTGTTCGTGATATCCGCAGCTCTTATGGATATATTAATGGAGATTTCCAAACTTTTGCTTTGGATATTGGCTCTGTTGAATACGATGCATTTTGGGAAGCAGATGGAGATTATGATTATGTTTTGAATTTATCTGCATTAAAACACGTTCGAAGCGAAAAAGATCCTTTTACTTTAATGAGAATGATTGATGTAAATGTTTTTAATACAGATAAAACGATCCAACAGTCCATTGAAAAAGGTGTAAAAAAATATTTCTGCGTTTCTACTGATAAAGCTGCGAATCCTGTGAATATGATGGGTGCTTCAAAACGTATTATGGAAATGTTTTTGATGCGTAAAAGCCAAGAGATTACAATTTCAACGGCGCGTTTTGCTAACGTTGCATTTTCAGACGGTTCATTATTGCATGGTTTTAATAAAAGAATTGAAAAAAAACAACCTATCGTAGCTCCAAACGATATCAAAAGATACTTTGTCGTTCCAAAGGAATCAGGAGAACTGTGCTTAATGTCTTGTGTTTTTGGAGAAAATAGAGATATCTTTTTTCCTAAATTAAGCGAGAACCTTCATTTAATTACGTTTGCTGAAATAGCAATTAAATATTTAGCCGAAATAGGTTACGAACCATATCTATGTGAATCTGAGGAGGAAGCAAGAGGTTTAGTTCATACATTGCCTCAAGAAGGTAAGTGGCCTTGTTTGTTTACAAAAAGTGATACAACAGGCGAAAAAGACTTTGAAGAGTTCTTTACAGATAAAGAAGTGATTGATATGGATCGTTTTGAAAATTTGGGCGTAATTAAGAATAATTTAATTCTTGAAGAAGAAAAGCTAAATACTTTTGAGTCTAGAATTTTAGATATGAGAAATGCCAAGAAATGGAATAAAGAAGAAATAGTAGACCTATTTCACATGATGATACCAGATTTTGGACATAAAGAAACTGGTAAGTACTTAGACTCTAAAATGTAATCCATGAAAGTAGTAAATGATTTGGTTTCTTTTGTAAGAAACGAATACAATACAAATAAATTTATACCATTACATGAACCAAGGTTTCGTGGTAATGAAAAAAAATATTTAAATGATACAATTGATTCCACTTTTGTTTCCTCAGTAGGTGCTTATGTGGATCAGTTTGAAAATATGATGCAAGAGATTACAGGTGCTCAAAAAGCGGTAGCTGTAGTTAATGGTACATCATCACTTCAAGTATCTCTAAGGTTAGCTGGAGTTAAGGCCGGAGATGAGGTTATTACTCAAGCATTAACGTTCATAGCAACAGCAAATGCTATTGCTTATAATCATGCTCATCCTGTTTTTGTAGATGTTGATTTAGATACAATGGGGTTGTCCCCAAAGGCTGTCGAAGTTTTCTTAGAAGAGTTTGGAGATATTAGAGAAGATGGTTGTTATAATAAATCTACTGGTCGCAAGATTTCTGCAGTTATGCCAATGCATACTTTTGGTTTTCCTGTTCGTATGGATGAATTATTAATGGTATGTGAAAAATGGCAAATACCTGTTGTAGAAGATGCTGCTGAATCTCTAGGGAGTAGTTATAAAGGAAAACATACAGGTACTTTGGGTTTATTAGGAGGTTTTTCGTTTAATGGGAATAAAACTGTTACTTGTGGTGGTGGTGGTGCTATAATAACTAATAATGTAGATTTAGGTATTCATGCAAAATATTTAACAACGACTGCAAAAAAGCCACATCCTTATGAGTTTTTTCATGATGAATTAGGGTATAATTTCAGAATGCCTAATCTTAATGCTGCATTAGCTTGTGCTCAATTAGAGCAATTAAACGGATTTATTGAAAACAAGAGAGAGTTAGCTAGAGAATATGCACAATTCTTTAAATCGCATGATGTGGTTTTTCGTGAAGAATTAGAAGATACAAAAGCAAATTATTGGTTAATGTGTGTAGAGTTAGAAAATAAAGCTGAACGTGAATTATTCTTAAAAGAAACAAATGATCAAGGTATTATGACACGTCCAATTTGGAATTTAATGTATCGTTTGCCTATGTATGAACATTGTCAGCGTGATGCGCAGGTAAATGCAGCATATTTAGAAGAAAGAATTGTGAATATACCAAGTGGAGTAAGATAATTGATGAATAATACTGCTATCATTGGTTACTCAGGTCACGCTTTCGTAGTACTAGATGCCTGTAAAAAGGCTAATATTACAATCAATGCCTACTGTGATCGTTTTATTAACGATAATAATATTTATGAATTAGATTATTTGGGTAATGAATCAGATGATAAATTCAACTGGAATAATGTTAATGCTTTTGTATTAGGTATTGGAGATAATACTATACGTAATAAGGTAGCTGAATTTATTAAAACCAATAATTTACCAATATTAACTGTAGTTCATCCTACTGCAGTTATTAATGATTTTGTTAAAATAGGAGAAGGAGTATTTATAGCAAGTAATGCTGTCATTAATCCTTTAGCTACAATAGCTGATTTTTGTATTATAAATACAGGTGCTATTATAGAGCATGAATGTATAATTGGAAAAGCTTCGCATATTGCACCAGGAGCCGTATTAGCAGGAAATGTTAGGATTGGAGAGAAAACATTCATAGGCGCAAATAGTGTAATAAAACAAGGAGTGATTATTGGTAATAATGTAACAGTTGGAGCAGGAAGTGTAGTGTTGAAGAATATACCAGATGGAGAAATTTGGGTAGGTAATCCAGCAAAAAAAATAAAATAATGAAAAAAACACTAATAATCGCAGAAGCTGGTGTTAATCATAATGGTGATTTACAAAATGCTTTCAAATTAATCGATGCAGCAGTCGAAGCAGGTGTAGATTATATAAAATTTCAAACTTTTAAAGCTGATCAATTGGTTTCTAAATCTGCTAAAAAAGCTGATTATCAAATTCAAAACACGGGGAATCATGATGATAGCCAATTCGATATGTTAAAAAAGCTTGAACTATCTCATGATGATCATCAAAAGTTAATTGATTATTGTAATGATAAAGGCATTCGTTTCTTTTCTACAGCTTTTGATTTAGAGTCTTTAAATTATTTAAAAGAAATTGGATTAGACTTAGTGAAAATTCCTTCAGGAGAGATTACCAATTTACCTTATTTAAGAAAAGCAGCACAATTATTTGATAAAGTCATTTTATCAACAGGTATGTGTACGATGCAAGATATTGAAGGTGCATTGACAGTTTTTTTGAATGAAGGTATAAAGAAAGAAAAAATCAATATCCTTCATTGTAATACAGAATATCCAACTCCTATGAAAGATGTAAATCTTTTGGCAATGTTAGAAATTCAGAAGAAATTTGATGTAGAGATTGGTTATTCGGATCATACTTTAGGTATCGAAGTACCAATAGCTGCTGTTGCTTTAGGTGCCACTATTATTGAAAAACATTTTACATTAGATAATACAATGCCTGGTCCAGATCATGCAGCTTCTTTAGAGCCAATTGAACTAAAGGCAATGGTTAACGCTATTAGAAACATTGACGAAGCTATTTCTGGAAATGGAATCAAAGAACCTAGCGAGTCTGAGCGTAAAAACATGGATATTGCAAGAAAAAGTATCATTGCAAAAATTGATATCAAAAAAGGCGAAATTTTCTCAGAAGATAATATAACTGCAAAAAGACCAGGAACTGGAATTTCGCCGATGAAGTGGGATGATGTTATTGGTAAAAAAGCAAAGCAAGATTTTTCAACAGATGATTTAATTGTACTATGAGAAAAATTTGTGTAGTTACAGCAACCCGTGCTGAATATGGTTTGTTGAAACCTTTAATGGGGTTAATTAAAGATTCAGATAATTTACAGTTACAAATTATAGCAACAGGAGCGCATTTATCACCAGAGTTTGGGTTAACTTATAAACAAATTGAAAGTGACGGCTTTAAAATCGATGAGAAAATAGAAATTCTATTGTCTGCAGACACCTCTTCAAGTATTGTAAAAACAATGGGAATAGCTATGATGGGCATGGCTGATGTTTTCACTAGATTAAAACCAGACCTTTTGGTTATTTTAGGAGATCGATATGAAATGCTAGCTATTGCATCTGCTGCAACAATTTTCACAGTACCTATTGCTCATTTACATGGAGGTGAATTAACAGCAGGAGCTTATGATGATGCAATTAGACATGCTATTTCAAAAATGAGTAGTCTACATTTTACTTCAACAAAAGAATACCGAAATAGAGTGATACAATTAGGTGAGCAACCTGATAAGGTTTTCAATGTAGGAGCGATTGGTTTAGATAATGTAAATAACTTAAAACTTCTAACTAAAGAAGAATTAGAAAAAGATTTAAATATTAAATTTAATAAATTTAATTATCAAGTAACATTTCATCCGGAAACATTGGGAAATATATCTTCTCAAGAGCAATTTCAAAACTTGCTAAATGTTATTGATCTACAAAAAGATAGTTTTTTTATTTTTACAAAAGCAAATGCTGATACAGATGGAAGAATTATAAATGAAATGATTGATAAATATGTTTTAGACCATCCAACTAAAGCAAAAGCTTATTCCTCATTAGGAACATTACGTTTCTTATCTGTTGTTAAGAACTGTACAGCAATTGTTGGTAACAGTTCAAGTGGAATATTGGAAGCACCTTCTTTAAAAACCGCTACTTTAAATATTGGTAATAGACAAGATGGTCGCGTTCAAGCAAAAAGTATTATTAATGTTGATTGTTCTGAATCAGAAATAAAAAGAGGATTTGAAGAGTTAATCAGTGTAGAATTTCAAGAAAAAGTACAAACGGTTGTTAATCCTTATGAACAGAAAAATACCGCTGTTAACATTCTTAATGAAATAGAAAGAAATATAATAAAAAGTACCAACAAAACATTTTACGATATCAAATGAATTTAGTACAAAAACATACCATTTTTTTTAATCAGTCTGTTAGAGACGCTTTGATAAGACTTGATGAAATTGCGCCATCTTCTATTCTTTTTGTAGTAGATAAAGATTACAAATTATTAGGATCGCTTACAGATGGTGATTTACGTAGAGGATTTATAAAAGGTTTAGGTTTTGATAACGAAATTTTAGATTTTGTACAACCCTCACCAATTTCTATAAATGAAAGAAATATTGATCTAAATAAGATCGAAAAGTACCGTAAAAATTTGCTTAAAATTATTCCGATTGTAAATGATGATTTAAAAATTGTAGACGTTTTAGACTTCAGTCTTCGCAAAACATTAATTCCAGCTGATGCAGTTTTAATGGCAGGTGGAGAAGGAAAACGTTTACGTCCATTAACAGAAACAACACCAAAGCCGCTTTTAAAAGTTGGTGATAAACCAATTATTGAATATAATATTGACCGACTAATTAATTTTGGAGTTAAAACGATTAATCTTAGTATAAATTATTTAGGGGAACAGCTGGTTGATTATTTCGGAGATGGAAGTAAAAAGGAAATAGATATTAAATATGTTAAGGAAGATAAACCATTAGGAACTATAGGCTCTATTTTGTTAGTAGATACTTTTCACAATGATGATATTATTGTAATGAATAGTGATTTACTAACCAATATTGATTTTGCAGATTTCTTCAAAATGTATAAAGAAACGGAAGCTGATATGGCTGTTGCCGCAACTTCTTATCATGTAGATGTTCCTTATGCTGTATTAGAAGTAAATGATGGTGTAGAGGTTAGGTCTTTAAAGGAAAAACCAAGGTATACTTATTATTCAAATGCGGGTATTTATATTCTTAAAAAGGAATTGTTGAAGATGATTCCACAAGAAACATTTTTCGATATAACAGATTTAATGGAACGAATTTTAGAGATGAACTTAAAGCTTGTTACATATCCAATTAATGGATATTGGTTAGATGTTGGTAAACATGAGGATTTCAAAAAGGCGCAGGAGGATATTAAACATATAAAATTGTAGAAATAATGAAAGGATTAGTTACGATTTGTGCAAGAGGAGGCTCTAAAGGTATTCCTGGTAAAAATATAAAACCTATTAATGGTAAGCCATTAATCGCATATTCTATAGAAGTGGCAAACCAGTTATCTACTAATTTTGATTTAGATATTGTTTTGTCTACAGATTCTCAAGAGATTAAAAATGTAGTTGATGCATTAGATTTACCAATCGATACGAGTTATACAAGACCTGATTTTTTAGCAAATGATACAGCAGGAAAATTAGATGCAATTATAGATGCAAAAAAATATTTAGAAGCTAAGAACAGCATTCAATACGATTTTGTACTAGATTTAGATGTTACTTCACCTTTGAGAACGAGTGAGGATCTTTTAAATTCGATAAAGCTTTTATTTGAAAATGAAGAAGCGCTTAATCTTTTTTCTGTAAGTCCAGCAAATCGCAATCCATATTTCAATATGGTGGAAGAGAAAGGAGACGGATTTGTAGGTTTATGCAAAAAAGGAGAATTCTTAACACGACAATCGGCACCAAAAGTATATGATATGAATGCATCATATTATATATTTAAGAAAGATTTTTTTGATGAGAAACATGCGACAGTAGTTACAGATCGAAGTTTGGTATATGAAGTTCCTCATCTTTGCTTTGACCTTGACCATCAAATAGATTTTGAGTTCATGTCCTTTCTTTTAGAAAATAAAAAACTTGATTTTAATTTTAATTATTAATCAATGAAAGTTCTCATTATAGGATTAGGATCTATTGCCCAAAAGCATATTGCAGCTTTACGACAAATAGATTCGAACGTGTCTATTTTTGCGTTGAGAAGTAATAAAAATAGTGAAGAATTTGACGGAGTTCATAACATTTATGATTTGCAAGATTTTGATGTTAAAGGAGTAGATTTTATCCTTATTTCTAATCCTACAGCGCAGCATTTTTCTACTATTAAAGATTTGATTCAATTTTCTAAACCTTTATTCATAGAAAAGCCGTTGTTTTCTGAGATTACTAAGAACTCCCAAGATTTAGTTTTAGAGATTGAACAAAAAAATATCCCAACATATATTGCTTGCAACCTCCGTTTTTTAGATTCACTAACTGAACTTAAAAATATGATTACCAATAAAATAATTAATGAGGTTAATGCTTATTGTGGTTCATATCTTCCTAATTGGAGAACAGGCGTGGATTTCCGAAAGGTGTATAGTGCCAATAAAGAAATGGGCGGCGGTGTTCATATAGATTTAATACACGAATTAGATTATGTATACTGGCTTTTTGGAGAACCCAAGCAAACGAGATCCTATTTTTCAAATGATTCATCATTAGATATTTCTGCTTTCGATTATGCCAATTATTTATGGAAATATGATACGTTTGCAGCATCTATTGTTTTAAATTATTATCGAAAAGATAGTAAACGAAGTATTGAAATTTTGACTTCGGATAATACTTATTATGTAAATTTGCTTAAAAATGAAATTTATAAAAACAATAATCTAATTTTCTCATCAGAACAAAGAATAGTTGATACTTACTATAATCAAATGAAATTTTTCATTGATGAGGTTTTAGGAAATAATGGAAAGTTTAATACCATTGCGGAAGCTAATAAAATTTTAGAATTATGTATGCAGGACTAAAGGATAAAATCGTAATCTTAATAGGTGCTGGAGGCTTGATAGGAAGAGAATCTTTGAAACATTTGGTTGCAAATGGAGCGAAGGTTGTTGCGGTTGATATTAATGAATTTGAAAGCGATGCAGATCTTTTTCTGACATATAACGTTACTAAAACTGAAGAAATCGATAGATTACTAAAAGAAGTTCTTAATCGCTATGGTCGAATTGACGGATTAGTAAACCTTGCTTATCCGAGAACATCCGATTGGGGTAATAAATTTGAAGATATTCCGTTTGAATCGTGGCAAAATAATGTAGATATGCAGATGAATGCAGTCTTTTACATTTGTCAGAAGGTATTAGAGATAATGAAACACCAAAATAGTGGCTCGATTGTTAATATAGCTTCAATTTATGGTGTTGTAGGTAACGATTTCACGTTATATGAAGAATATGGAGGAACATCTCCTGCTGCCTATGCAGCTATAAAAGGCGGAATTGTTAATTTTACACGATATTTAGCTTCTTATTTCGGGAAGTATAATATTCGAGTTAATTGTATGTCTCCTGGGGGTGTTTTAGATCAAAAAAATCAGAATCCTTCTTTTATAAAAAGATACAGCGATAAATCGCCAATGAAAAGATTGGGAAATCCCACAGAAATGGCACCAGCAATCACATTTTTATTATCAGATGACGCATCCTTCATTACAGGACATAATTTGATGGTAGATGGAGGTTGGACAAGTATTTAATAACCAATATTAATAAAATTTTAAAAAAATGAATTATTGTACTAAATGTGTAATGCCAGATACAAGACCTGGAATTACGTTTAACGAACAAGGAGTTTGTGCAGCTTGCCAAGCATACGAAAACAGAAAAAATGTTGATTACGACAAAAGATTTGAAGAATTAAAAACTTTGTGTGATAAATACAGAGGAAGTAATGGTCCTAATGGCTATGATTGTATGATTGCTGTAAGTGGAGGAAAAGATTCTCATTTTCAAGTTTATTTGTTTAAAGAAGTCTTAGGTATGAATCCCCTTCTTGTAACAGTTGAGGATAATTTCCCAATGACAGATGCTGGAATTCATAACTTAAAAAATATATCAGAAGCTTTTGGTTGTGATATAATTAGTATGAAACCTAATATTAAAGCACAAAAGGTTGCAATGAAGTATACGTTCGAGAAATATGGAAAGCCAACTTATTTTGTTGATCGTTACATCTATACCTATCCATTGCATATGGCGGTTAAGTTTAATACGCCATTGTTAGTTTATGGTGAGAATGTAGGTTACGAATATGGAGGTGCAGGTGAAGGAGCTGTTGAAACATATTCGGCAAAAGATCAAATTAGCAATGGAGTTGGTGCAGGTATTCCTACTGAAGAACTATTAGCAAATGGATTGTCTGCAAAAGATCTTAACTTTTTTGAACCTCCAGTTGCTGCTGATTTAGATAAATTAGATCCTATCTATGTAAGTTACTTTATTGAGTGGAATAGTTTCAAAAATTATAATGTAGCTAAATCTAAAGGGTTTCATGATTTAACGCACGAATGGAGAAGAACACATCATATTGAAGATTTTGATCAAATTGACTCAAGAGCTTACTTAGTGCATTCTTGGATGAAATATCCTAAATTTGGACATGCTTCAGCAACAGATTATGCTGCAAGAATGGTAAGATATGGTCTTCTTGATAGAGATGAGGCTTTCAAACTTGTAGAACAACACGATCATGCATTAGATCCATTATGTGTAAGAGATTTTTGTGATTTCATGGGGTATTCTGAAAACGAATTTTGGGATGTTATTGAAAAACAGTACAACACCGATTTGTTTGAGAAAGATAAAATTGGTAGATGGTTGCTAAAATAATTAAGTATCTTTTATAAAAAAATATTAAAAAAATCAGGTTTGATACATATAAACTTCGTATTGAACCTGATATTTTATTTATTATGTAAATAAAAACTTGTATAAATCGTAACTTTCATTAAATAGAGATATTTTGATATGTATTTAAAGTGCTGTTTATATGAGATTAATAGAATTTAATAGAATTTAATAGAATTTAATAGAATAATGGATGTTTTTTTACAAATAATATTGCTAATAATTTTTTTAATTTATTATAAAGGAGGTTTAAGTACTTATATTTTTCTTATATTATTACAATCAATATCATTTTTCCTACAGTTTTTTGTAGGGTATAGTAATTTAATTGAAACCTTTACTTCTGTTTTAAATTTATTATTTATAGCATTAAATACATATTTAATAATTTCTCCATGGAAAAATATTAGATTTACTCATGTATATGTAAAAGAAAAAAAATACTTTCTTTTTTTAAAAAGATGTTTGTATTTTTTATTAATCATTAATTTATTAGTAAATAGTTTTATTTTAATAATTGTCTATACTTTTATACCAAATATTTCTGAGTTTAAAGCAGAAAGTGCATACTTAAAACTTTATGATCTAATTCCTGGCTTTGGAAATATATTTAGATATGCATATGTGACACAAAATTTAGGTTACTTAGCTATTCCTTTTTATTTCTATTATTTAGGGAATAATAATAAAAAAAAATCAAGATGGGCTCTATTTTTGTCCTTTTCTTCCTTACTATCTGGATTAGCATTTTATTCGAGAGCTCAAATGCTAACCTATA
Organism: Empedobacter sedimenti; assembly: GCF_030005555.1. Taxonomy (GTDB): domain Bacteria; phylum Bacteroidota; class Bacteroidia; order Flavobacteriales; family Weeksellaceae; genus Empedobacter; species Empedobacter sedimenti. The sequence goes on from NZ_JASCQG010000009.1 coordinate 30,769, forward strand.
TATTAGTATTTATTAGTTATTTTTTATTAATTAAGTTTACTTTAAACAAAAATATTCGAGATAGGATATGGAAGTTTATTAAAAAAGCAAGTATAATCGTTGTAGTAATTTTTGTAATAATTACTATTATAAGATTTTCAGCAATGGATTATTATGGAGATAGAATACCAAAACAATCTATGATAAAAGATCCAATTTTATATAGTTTTGTTGACTATGCATCACAAAGTTTTCCAAATGGGTTTATTAAGTTAGAAGAATATGAAGAAAATAAGTTGCTTTATGGGCAAGACTTATTTAGACCAATATATCAATTTTTAGATTTTTTTGGAGTTATAGAGTGGGATGGTAAGAAAGCTGATGAAAATATAGAAAAAGCTTACAATTATGATGGTGGTGCATTTAGAGGCTATACAGCTCAAATGGTTTATAATTTTGGATATATAATAACAGTATTAATAAGTATTATTTATTATTTTATTGTAAAGAAATATGTTAGAAGTAAAATGAATATATCAATGGAAAAATTATTTGTATTAATATTATTATTAATAATCCCCTTAGTATCAATATTTTATTCAGGATTTGGTGGTTTATATTTTCCTTTTTTGTTTTTATTTTTAACGAGATTAATATTTAGATTTAAATGATAAATGACAAGATTAAAACTTTAATAATTATATTCTTAGATATAATTATTTTAATGAAAAGCTTTTAAATTTAATGTTTCGTGTAAAAACATACAGATTAAAAGTCTCGTTTTATCATTATTAATAGCGGGATTCTCTATTAATATTTTTTATTTATGGCCTACAAGTTATATCCTATGGTATTTATTATTAAATTATGAAAAAAAGTAATTTCTCTTTAGCAAGAAAATTATATTACAAAAGTTTAGAGAATGAAATATACCTTGACAAATTAATATCAGATCAACTAAAATTTGATGATTCAAACAAATATGAGCTTATTCGTCCTCAAAAAAGTGTTGAGTATTTAAAAAGATTTGGTAAACGTTTTTTATACTTTTATAAATTTTTATTTTTATTTTGGGAGTTTTTTAATTTTTTATATCAAACGCGTTGTTTGATAAGTGTAATCTTTAAGAAGAATTCAAGAATTATTAAAGAAGATGATATTATTTTAGATCTTACTCCAATGTTATTACCAAGACTAAAAAATGTCAAAGTAAATCTTCCAAACACTTACATTTCTTTACAGAAGAATAAATCTGCTTTTGTTGAAAAATCTTATACTATATATGATTTTTTAAACTTTAAAGACATAATAAAAATATATTTTTATTCTATTTATTTACCATTTAATTATCGAAATAGAATAAAAAAACAAGAACATATTCTACAAACATATACAAGTTTTGAATGGTTATGTGTTTGGTTTACATTAAAAAAAATTAACCCTAATAAAATATGGTATGGCAATCATTGTGATAGATGGGCTGTATTAATTGATAATATAAATGAGAATAATATTTTAATACAACACGGAATAGAAGATGGGAGTTTGAATCCTCCAGTAAAAATATCTAATGTAAAAAAAGCTTTTTTATTCAATACAGATCAGAAATTTTATTTTGATAAATTCATTCTTGATTGTGATTATGAACTAAATATATTACCAACTTCAATAGATCTAATAGATTTAACAGAGACTAATAAATTTTCTATTTTAATGATTGGAAATTATGCAATTTATGGAGATTTAGAAAAAGAAATCATTGAAAAATTAAATACATTAGAAGTAGATATTTACTTAAAACCTCACCCTAATCAACCAATTGATTATTATGATAATATGTCAATGAACTTAAAATTTAATCTAATAAAAGATAAGAATTTCTTTCCTAAAGTCAATTTAGTTTTGGGATATAACTCAACCCTTGCTTTAGAATACTCATTGGCTGGAGTTGATGTATTATTTTATGAGAATGATAAAGAGGTTTTTTATAAAAAATTATTTCAGAAATTTTATGAAAATTAATAGTATTAAATCTCAAATTTTACTTTATAGTATTTCAACAGGTTTAAATAGAGGAGCAATTCTTATATTGATGCCAATCTTGTTAATGATTTTTTCAACAAGCGATTTTGGAAATTATAATTATATTCAGATAATATTTCAATTTTTTAGTCCTTTATTAGGTTTAAATCTTGCAACATCAATAAGTAGAGAAGGAGCTATTAATTATAAATTTGGTAACTATATATTAAATAAATCTTCTAATTGGATTTTTGGAGTTGTATTACTGTTGTTGTGTTTGTACTGTATGTTATCTTCTAAGAGTCTTATTTTGTTAGGTTTGATATTAGGAGGTATAGAAGCATTACATAATATGCAACTCAATGCTTTACGTTGCATGGATAAACACATCCAATATTTTACTTTTTCTACAGTTAAAACTTTTGGATTAATTTTAATATTTATTATATTTTTTTATTTTACTTCATCTCATAATCTGTTTGATTATATTTATTTACAGATTATTTGGGTTGTATTAATATTTTTTGTTTTCAGTTTTTTAATTAAAAAAAATGGTGAAACATATTTTCCGATAAAAGAAGCAATATTATTTTCTATTATTTTAATTCCTCATAGTGTAGCTCAGTGGGTAATAACTGGAGCAGGGCGATTTTTTATTAAAAATTTACTAAGTGCAGAGCAGTTAGGTATATTTAGTAAAGTTTTTAATTTATCAATGATTTTGATGATTTTTAATAGTGGTATTGGTATTATTATGCCTCAATATCTAATTAAAGAATATGATAAGTGGGTTGAGGGTAGTTATCGATTAAAGTTTTATACTTACTATTCACTTTTTTCAATTTTATTATTTATATCTACTCTAATTTTTATAAAAATTGATTTTTATTATTTAAAAATATTCAATCTCAATCAAAATGATTATTTGTTTTTATTTACTTCAAATTTTATAGGATTTTATTTATTAGGATTTTATTATTATTATTCAAACATTCTTTTTGCGTTAAGGAAAAATAAATTATTATCAATAATTACACTAATAATATCATTGTTTTCAATAATTGTTAATTATTTTATGATTAGATATCTTAATATTTTAGGAGCTTCTATTTCTATAATTATCGTTTACTTTTTCTATTTGATTGTTTGTATTTATTATTCTATTAAATTTGAAAAAAAAATATATAATAATATTTACAAAGATATTTTGTTAATATTTATTACAATTCTTATTATTATTTTTGTATCTATCATATTTTTAATTATAACCTAATGCAAATAAAAAATAAAACACTTCTAATAACAGGTGGAACAGGTTCTTTTGGGACAGCTGTTCTTAATCGTTTTTTAGCGACAGATCATTTTAAAGAAATTCGCATTTTTTCTCGTGATGAGAAGAAGCAAGATGACATGCGTAACCTTTATAAAAATGAAAAAATAAAATACTACATAGGCGATGTTCGCGATTATAGTTCCGTAGAGCCTGCAACACGTGGAGTAGATTATATTTTCCATGCGGCAGCGTTGAAGCAAGTGCCATCTTGTGAGTTTTTCCCGATGCAAGCAGTAAAAACTAATGTTGAAGGTACCCAAAACGTTATTCGTGCTGCTGCGGCAAACAAGGTACAAAAAGTAATTTGTCTTTCAACGGACAAGGCAGCTTATCCAATCAATGCCATGGGGATTTCTAAAGCGATGATGGAAAAAGTCGCTGTGGCAGAAGCAAGAAATCTTACGGATACTGTGGTTTGTTTAACACGTTATGGAAACGTTATGGCATCGCGCGGTTCGGTGATTCCGTTGTTTTTAAATCAAATTCAGAAAGGAGAACCAATTACAATTACTGATCCTAATATGTCGCGTTTTTTCATGTCATTGGAAGATGCTGTAGATTTGGTATTGTTCGCCTTTGAAAACGGAAATCCTGGAGATTTATTCGTCAACAAAGCACCAGCAGGAAGCATTGGAGATTTAGCGCAAGCTTTAATCGAAATGACAGGTAAAGAAGTTCCTGTTAAGGTAATTGGAACACGTCACGGTGAAAAATTATACGAAACACTTTGTACACGTGAAGAAATGATGAAAGCAGAAGATATGGGCGATTTCTACCGTGTTCCTGCAGATAATCGTGATCTTAATTATGCCAAATATTTCTCAGAAGGAGAAGAAGATGTTTCTAAAATTGAAGATTACCATTCTCACAATACAGAGCAACAAGGTATTGAAGGTCTTAAGAAATTGATTTCAAAATTGCCATTAATCCGTAAAGAGATTTTCGGTGAAGATGTAATGCAATATCCTTACTAAGTAAAAAATCGAGATATGAATGATCTGATTTTTGAAGGTAAAAAACATGAGGACGAAAGAGGAATCATTACATTTAATAATGAATTTGATGCTTCTGAAATCAAACGTATTTACACCATAGAGAATCATTCTTTAGATTTTATTCGAGGCTGGCAAGGGCATAAAGTTGAGCAACGTTGGTTTGCTGCTATGAAAGGTCGATTCGAAATTTCAGTCATTAAGGTTGATGATTTCGAAAATCCTTCAAAAAATTTAACCGTAAATACATATGAATTATCTGATGAAGCGTTAACTTATCTTCATGTTCCTGCGGGATGTATCACAGCGATTCAAGCTAAAGATTCTAACAATAAATTGTTGGTTTTGGCTGATTTCGCAATAGGAGAAGTGCAAGATGAATACCGTTTTCCGTTAGATTATTTTAAAAATTAACTATGAAAAGAGTAGGAATTACAGGACAAAATGGTTTCGTAGGAAAACATTTATACAATACTTTAGGTTTATTCCCAGAAGAATTTGAAAGAATATATTTTCAAAAGGAATTCTTTGAAGATGAAACCAAATTAGATGAATTTACAGCAAAGTGTGATGTAATTGTTCATTTAGCAGCAATGAATCGTCATGAGTCAGAACAGTTTATTTACGAAACCAACGTTGGTTTGGCGAATCAATTGGTAGATTCATTAAAAAGAACAAATTCTAAAGCTCATGTCTTAATTTCATCTTCAACTCAAGAAGAGCGTGATAACCTTTATGGAAAATCAAAACGTGAAGGTCGTGAAGCGATTGTTAATTGGGCTAATGAAGCAGGAGGAAAAGTTACAGGATTAATTATCCCTAATGTTTTTGGAGCATTCGGGAAGCCTTTTTACAACTCATTTATCGCAACGTTTTGTCACCAATTGACGCATGGGGAAACACCAACCGTTGCCAACGATGGAGAAGTAAAACTGATTTACGTTCAAGAATTGGTGATGACGATTGTTAACGAAATTCGTTCTGAAAAAAGTCAACCAGAATTAGTTGTTGAGCCAACTTCAACTAAAAAAGTTTCAGAAGTTTTAGCATTGTTAAATGATTATAAAACTAAATATTTTAATGGCGGCGAAATCCCAGTTTTGACAGATAAATTCGAACACAATTTGTTCAATACTTATCGTTCGTACATAGACTACAAAACACATTTTCCTGTTAAATTCACACAACATACAGATCCAAGAGGTGCTTTTGTAGAAGTAATTCGTTTGGGAATTGGTGGACAATGTTCATTTTCTACAACGGTTCCTGATATTACAAGAGGAAATCATTACCATACACGAAAAATTGAAAGATTTGCCGTAATTAAAGGAGAAGCTTTGATTCAATTAAGAAAAATTGATACGGATGAAGTGTTAGATTTTTACTTGGACGGAACAGAACCAGCTTACGTCGATATGCCGATTTGGTATACACATAATATCAAAAATATTGGGACTGAAGATTTATATACCATTTTTTGGATCGATGAACCATTCAATCCAGAAGATGCGGATACATATTTTGAAACGGTTTAATAACTAAACATAACAATGAAAAAACTTAAAGTAATGACGGTTGTGGGAACACGACCTGAAATCATAAGATTATCAAGAGTATTAATGGCATTAGATAATTCTGAAGCTGTAGAACATATTATCGTCCACACTGGACAAAATTACGATTATGAGTTAAACCAAATCTTCTTTGAAGATTTAGGGCTTCGTAAACCTGATTACTTTCTTGAAGCAGCGGGTAAAACAGCTACCGAAACGGTAGGGAATATCTTAATCAAAATTGATCCTCTATTAGAAGAATTGAAGCCTGATGCTTTTTTGGTTTTAGGAGATACTAATTCTTGTTTGTGTGCGATTCCTGCGAAGAAAAGACATATCCCTATTTTCCACATGGAAGCAGGGAATAGATGTTTTGATCAACGTGTTCCAGAGGAAACGAATCGTAAAATTGTAGACCACACATCAGATATTAACTTAACGTATTCGGATATTGCTCGTGAGTATTTATTGAGGGAAGGTCTTCCTGCGGATAGAATCATCAAAACAGGTTCTCCAATGTTTGAGGTTTTAAATCATTATTTACCAGAAATTAAAGCTTCTAATGTTTTAGAAAAATTAAATCTTGAAAAAGGTAAATTCTTCGTTGTGTCTTCTCATCGTGAAGAAAATATCAATTCTGAGAAAAATTTCCGTGGTTTAATGACTTCACTTAATGCTATTGCAGAGAAATATCAATATCCAATTATTGTTTCTACGCATCCACGTACACAAAACATGATTGACAAGATGCAAATTGAGATGCGTCCTGAGATTCAGTTTTTGAAACCGCTTGGTTTTCACGATTACAATGCGTTACAAATGCATGCATACGCTTGTCTTTCAGATTCAGGAACAATTTCTGAAGAATCATCGATCTTAAATTTTAGAGCGTTGAATATTCGTCAAGCGCATGAACGTCCAGAAGCGATGGAAGAAGCATCTGTAATGATGGTTGGACTTTCACCAGATAGAATTATGCAAGGTTTAACACAGGTTTTACAACAAAAAGTAGGTGATGAAAGAAACTTCCGCCCAGTTGCTGATTATTCGATGCCGAATGTCTCTGAAAAAGTGGTGAGAATCATTATTTCATACGCTGATTATATTAAAAGAACTGTTTGGTCTGAGGAAATCTAGTTGGAATGAATATTCTTATTGTTACCCAATATTTTTATCCAGAAACATTTAAAAGTACCGATTTAGCTTTTGAATTACAAAAGCGTGGGCATCAAGTAACAGTTCTGACAGGTATTCCAAACTACCCTGAAGGAGAAATTTATGATGGTTATGGTTATAAAAAAAAGAGGAATCAAAACATAGAAGGGGTTGAAATAGTTCGATCATTATTACTTCCTCGTGGAAAAGGAGGAGGAATTCGTCTTTTTTTGAATTATTATTCTTTTGCATTTTTTGCTTCTTTAAAGGCTCGTAAATTGGCTCGTCAGAAAAAATATGATGCAATTATTGTCCATGAACCTTCTCCAATCACTCAATTTTACCCAGCACTTACAGTTAAGAAAATTCAAAAAATACCTATTTACTTTTGGGTAATGGATTTATGGCCTGAAAGTTTGGAGATAGCAGGAGGCGTTAAGAATAAAAGCATTCTAAATTATTATAAACGTGTTGTACAAGGCTTTTATCAAGAATCTGAAAAACTCTTAATTACTTCAAAAGGTTTTAGAAAGTCAATATTAGAGAAAGGAGAGTTTGGTCATAAAATTGAGTATTTTCCAAACTGGGCAGAAGAAAGTATTTCAGAAGGTGAAACAAATTACCCAATTCCTGACTTACCAGAAGGCTTTAAAATTTTATTTGCTGGAAATGTAGGTGAAGCACAAGATATGGACACAATTATGAAAGCAGCTTTATTATTGAAAAATTATAAAGAAATAAAATTCATAATTGTTGGCGATGGAAGAAAGATGCCTTTTGTGCAAGAATTTGTTAAGGAACATCAATTGCAAGAAACAGTGCATACAGTTGGACGGTTTCCAGTTGAAGCAATGGCTACTTTCTTTGCAGAAGCAGATTTGTTGTTGGTTAGTCTTAAAGATGATCCTATTTTTAACTTAACAGTTCCTGCAAAAGTTCAGGCATATATGTCATCTGGTAAACCAATATTAGCGATGTTAAATGGAGAAGGAGCTGAGACAATAAATGAAGCTGATTGTGGTTTTACTGTGCCATCATCAGACGAAACTAAATTAGCTGATGTTATTAAAAAGGCAGCTAATTTTGATAAAGCTATATTGGAAGAGAAAGGAAGAAATGGAAAAAAATATTTTTCTGAACGATTCACATTAAAATCATGTATAGATAATTTGGAAAGAATTTTAGTTAAAAAATGAAAATAACTATTACTGGAGCTTCAGGTTTTGTAGGTCAAAATCTCTCATCATATTTAAAAAATAACCATCATTCTATTGAATCACTTTCTTTACGAGGAAATTGGTTATCTAAATTAGATAAAAATGCTGATGCTATTATTCATCTTGCAGGTAAAGCTCACGATTTAGAAAATGTTTCGGATGAATCAGAATATTTTAAAATTAATAGAGATTTAACCATTGAGTTATTTAATGATTTTTTAAAATCAGATATTAAAGACTTTTTCTTTTTTAGTTCGGTAAAAGCAGTTGCGGATACAGCAGATAATATAGTGAAAGAAGATATTATGCCAAATCCACTAACGCCTTATGGAAAATCTAAATTTGAAGCAGAACAGTATTTGATGACTCAAAATTTACCAAAAGAGAAACGTTTATTTATTATACGTCCTTGTATGATACATGGTCCAGGAAATAAAGGAAACTTAAACTTATTATATAAAATTGTCGAAAAAGGTATTCCTTGGCCGCTATCAAAATTTGATAATAGTCGTTCGTTTTTGAGTATTGATAATTTATCCTATTTAGTTCAAGAAATGTTAATTAATAAAGATGTACAATCTGGTATTTATAATTTCTCAGATGATCAGTACTTATCTACAAATGAGTTGATTATTGCAATAAATAAAGCTTTGGAACGTAAAGCAAAGTTTTTACCTATTCCAAAAGGTTTAATACAAGCTGTAGCAAAATGTGGAGATATAATTCGATTGCCATTAAATTCTGAACGAATTAAAAAGTTAACTGAAAATTATGTGGTTTCCAACAAAAAAATTAAAACAGCTTTAAACATTAAACATTTACCTTTGTCTGCAGAAGAAGGAGTTATTAAAACAATAAAAAGCTTTAAACAAAATTAAACTATGACACGATTATTCGATATATTATTCTCTTTTTTCGGTATACTATTTTTATGGCCTGTAGGAGTCATTCTTTTTATCATTGGGCTTTTTGATACAGGTGCACCAATTTTTGTACAAGAACGTGTAGGAAAAGGGAAGAAAGCATTCAATTTACTTAAGTTTCGTACGATGGATATCAATACAAAATCCGTTGCATCACACTTAGCAAGTCAAGCACAAGTAACAAAATTTGGTGCGTTTTTAAGAAAATCTAAATTAGACGAATTACCGCAATTAATTAATGTATTGATAGGGGATATGAGTTTGGTTGGAGCAAGACCATGTTTATTCAATCAAACAGAGTTAATTGAGGAAAGGGAAAAAAGAGGGGTTTACAATTATCTACCAGGAATAACAGGCTTAGGACAAATTAATAATGTCGACATGTCGACACCTGAGAAATTAGCGAAATTAGATGCTGAAATGTATCAAACAATGTCAATTTCTAATTATTTTAAATATATAATCGGAACTGTTTCTGGAAAAGGACAGGGAGATGCCGTGAAGAAGTAATTTAAACAATATACAAGTTACAAAGAGTCTATTTTAAGGCTCTTTTTTTATTATATTTGAAATAAATCTAACCATTTAATGCAAACTAAAATCTGGCTTTCATCTCCGCATCTTTCAGGAAATGAAATGAAATACATTCAAGATGCTTTTGATAAAAATTGGATAACTTCTATTGGTGAAAATATTGATGGATTTGAATCTGATATTCAAAAAGCGTTGAATACATCAAATCCAATTGTTGCATTAAATAGTTGTACATCTGTTTTACATTTAGCTCTTATCATGTTAGGTGTTAAACCTAATGATGAGGTTATTATGCAAACATTAACTTTTTGTGGATCTACTAACCCAATCGTCTATTGCGGAGCAACTCCAATTTTCATCGATTCAGAAAAACACACTTGGAATCTTTGTCCAATTACATTAGAATCTGCAATCAAAGATCGTATCGCAAAAGGAAAATTGCCAAAAGCAATTTTAGCGGTGCATTTATACGGAATGCCTTACAAGATTGATGAAGTTCATGCAATTGCTGAGAAATACAACATTCCTGTGATCGAAGATGCTGCAGAAGCCTTAGGTTCTACGTTTAAAGGTAAAGCTTGTGGGACGTTCGGTCGTTTTGGAGCGTTGTCATTCAACGGGAATAAAATTATTACAACTTCTGGTGGTGGAGCGTTGGTTTCTCACACGCAAGAAGATAAAGATAAAGCAGTATTTTTAGCGACTCAAGCGCGTGATAATGCGCCACATTACCAACATTCGCACATTGGGTACAATTATCGTATGAGTAATATTACGGCAGGAATTGGTCGTGGACAAATGGAAGTGTTGGCAGATAGAGTGGAGGCTCGTCGTGCTATGAACAAGTTTTACCAAGAGTTATTTGCTGATATCGATGGAGTAACTGTTTTTGTAGAACCAACTTCAGATTATTTCTCGAATCATTGGTTGTCTGCGATTTTAGTCGATCCAAAAGTATCTGGAAAAACACGCGAAGATTTGCGCTTAGCTTTCTTGGAAGATGATATCGAATCTCGTCCATTATGGAAACCAATGCATATGCAACCTGTCTTTGCTGATGCACCTTATTATGGTGAAAAAGTAGCAGAAGAATTATTCGAAAACGGATTATGTTTACCTTCTGGCTCTAATTTAACAGATGCAGAACGCGAGAGAATCGCTGCCAAAGTAAAAGAAGTTTTTGGAAAATAATTTTTAAATCTAAAATATCTAATAAATCCTCTTAAGTTTTCTTGAGAGGATTTTTATTTACAAGAATTAGACGTTTATAATAAAAGTCCCCGAATAATTTGTTATAAGTTGATTATCGGTTAAATTTGTAATCAAATTGATCAGAAATTATGATTGACCAAATCAAACAATATATTGAAGAAGTAAAAAACTTCCACTCAACAAATGCTGCTGAAATTGAAGAATTCAGAATTAAATTTTTAGGAAAAAAAGGAATTTTAACGGACTTGTTTACACAGTTCAAATCGGTTCCGAACGAACAAAAAAAGGAATTTGGTCAAGTTGTAAATGATTTGAAAACATTGGCAACTGAAAAATCAACTGTTCTTAAAAATGAAATCTCAAACGAAGGAAAAACTGATTCTTCTTTAGATTTGACGCGTCCTGGAGAGCCTTTTACATTGGGTTCTCGTCATCCAATCAATATTACAAAAAATCGTATTATCGAGATTTTTAATCGCATTGGATTCAGCGTTTCTGAAGGTCCAGAAATCGAAGATGATTGGCATAATTTTACCGCGTTAAATTTACCAGCGCATCACCCTGCGCGAGATATGCAAGATACATTTTTCATCGAAACTGATCCAGATATTGTGTTGCGTACGCATACATCGTCTACGCAGATTCGTCATATGGAGAAGAATCAACCGCCAATGCGTTTCTTAGCGCCAGGTCGTGTTTACCGTAACGAAGCTATTTCGTCTCGTTCGCACATGATGTTTCACCAAATCGAAGGTTTGTACATCGACGAAGGTGTTTCGTTTGCAGATTTGAAACAAACATTAAGTTATTTTACAACTGAGTTATTTGGTAAATCTGAAATTCGTTTACGTCCTTCATATTTCCCATTTACAGAGCCTTCTGCGGAGGTTGATGTATATTGGGGATTAGAAACCGAAACTGATTATCGTATGACAAAAGGGACTGGTTGGTTAGAAATTATGGGATGTGGAATGGTAGATCCTAATGTTTTGCGCAATGTAGATATCGATCCTGAAAAGTATACAGGTTATGCTTTTGGTATGGGAATTGAGCGTATTGCGTTGTTGTTGTATCAAATTGGTGATATCCGTTTGTACACAGAAAATGATAAACGTTTCTTAGAGCAATTCCAATCAGAATTATTTTAAGATTAATAGAATATAAACAAAAAATCCTGTTCAATTGAGCAGGATTTTTTATTTTAAAGTTTTCAGGAAAAAGCTGTATCGGTTGAATACTAAGCTTTTATAAAGATTATCAAAAAAGTCAGGTAACGATTTGGTAACGGTGCTTACTGCTTTGCTTTTCAACGTGTTTCCGTTCGCTCTTAGCAAAGATACGAATTATAATAATTACTTCGAGTTGAGGATTAGTTATTTATCAAATTTGAAATCTATCTCGCTAAACTTTGGTAATTCGGCTGTATTAAAATATTGATTAGTAATCTTATCAAGAAAGGATTCGGTTAATATGTCTTCTTCCAAGAATTGTTCAATATCAGGATAAACTGATAATATACTTCCGTCACTTATTTTTAGTCTATGACGAATATTTTTGAAAAATTTTACTTCAGAATAATCTACTTGTTCATCCGCATAAATTGTTTGAATGGCAAAGTCAATTATTGTAAGTTCTTCCTGTTCGGATAAATTAGCATTACTTAACAAATCCAAATAATGCCTAATGAATTGATTTCCGTTCTTATTAATTCCCTCTACAAGTTTGTTTATTTCAACCTGAAAATCAAAGTCTTCAAATAAGTCCGAATTTTGACATAAAGATTGAAGCGTTTTAATTTCTCTTTTGTCAATGTTTCCGTCCGATGCCATACAGCAAAAAGCTGTTTTCAATAATAGCTTATCAAATGTTATTATATCCATACTTTTCGATTTTTAAGTTTTAAATCCTATTCTTGGTCTTTCGGTTTTGTTTTCGGTATTTTCCCCGTCCATTTTTGCCCTTATCAATTCATATTTCTTTAATTCTTTTAATGGAACAGATGCTTTTGTATTCTTGATTACCTCTTCCAAAATCTTCATTGAAATTCTTGTTTTTGTTTTCAAAGCCAATCTTGATGCTTCATTAACCAATAATTCAATATCTGCCGAAACATAATTCTCTGTCAAATTGGAAAGTTGGACGTAATCCATACCAAAATCTAAAGGACGATTTTTTAAATACATTTCGAACATTGCTTTTCTCGCTTCGAAATCTGGTGGCGGTAAATAGAATTTCTTATCCAATCTTCCTGCCCTTAAAATTGCAGGGTCAATCATATTCGGATAGTTGGTTGCTCCAATAATGAAAACTCCTTTTTCTCCTGTTCTGTCCATTTGTGCAAGCATTTCATTAACCGCACTTTTACTCATTTCGTGAACTTCCGAATCTCTGTTAGGAACTAACTCGTTGATTTCGTCAATAAAAATAATAGTGGGAGCGTCTTTTTCCGCTTCTTGAAACATTTTTGCTATGTTTTCTTGTGTAGCATTCACGTATCTACTTTTTAAAGTAGAAGGTGTGACCAACATAAAATTAAATCCGACTTCTTCGGCAAAATGTTTAGCAAAAAAGGTTTTACCGCAACCTGGCGGACCATAAAGTAACATTCCGTTTGGTATAGTTACACCATATTTCGCATACTCTTCGGGATTGTGTAAAGCATCAATAACATCCAATCGCAATTGTTCTTTAAGTTCGTGCATTCCTGCGATAGCAGAAAACCCTTTGCCTTTTGCTTTCTTACTTTGAATTTTCTTTTCAGGTCTATCCTCTGATGTTACTTGCTGAACTCTATCAATATCTTCAATCGCTATTTCCCCATTTAAAGCCTGAACAAATTCACTGACATTTTGAAAGCGGTTTTCTATGTTCTGATTTAATGCTTTTTTCAAAATAAGATTTATATCGTTTGAATAGCCGATTATTTCATTAGTCAATTTTGGAAAAGACAAAGTCTTTTTTCGTTCATCAATTAGTAATTCTTCTGTTCTGTTTTTATTTGATTGAAAATTTGAAATATCTTTAAACCAAGGTGGCAAACCAAAGAGCATTTGGTACATTACTGCTCCAACAGAATATATATCGCTTTGTGGCGAATACAAACCATTTAAACACTCCGATGCAACGTAATTGAAGTTTAAATTTTCTTTATTGTATGCTTTTGTTGATTGATGAAAAGACCTTGCATAACCAAAATCAATGATTTTGGCTTTCGGAATATCTTCTGACAAATCCAACATTATATTTTGGGGTGTGATTTCGTTGTGAATGATAGGTTCGGACAATTTATGCAAATAATTTAAACCTTTCAAAACGTCCGTAATGATTTGTTGAATATCGTAATAATTGGTAAATGTTTCTCGGCTTATTCTTTCTGCTAATGTTTCTCCTGCAATAAAGTTCAAGACCAAAAAGGCAAACTTTTTGTTTTCAAATATAAGCTCTCCACTGTCTTTGTACTCAATAATATTATCGTGTTGAATTTTTTTCAAAAACTCAATCTCCAACAAATTACTTTCATTATCAAAAGCTGAACGGTGTAATTTTGAATAATTGAATAGTTTCAAGAAGTATAATTTCCCGTCTTTACCTTTTGCACGATAGGTTTCGGCATTAGTTCCTTGTTTGATGAAAAGCATAATATTATACTTTTCATCAACAGAAAACCCTTTTGGTAATATGCCTTTGTATTTTGTCATTTATTTTTTCCTTTTAAACTAATCATCAACCCAACCGCTACTATTACATCCACAATATTCCATATTTCTCTTCCTAAAGCAATCTTGATAAACGGTTGAAATAATAAAGCTAAAGCACCGTAAATAATCATTTCGGTTTTCTGTCCCTCTTTGTTTGCTTGGTAAGCTAATAATGCAAAACCTATCAATGCACCGAAACGCACTAATTGGTAATAGCCATAAGGCATATCTAACAAGCAACCGAGTAAAAGAACGGCTAATGCTATTTTTATTACTTTAATCATCTATAAGGCTTCTTCGGGATTGCTTGGTCTGGTACTGAAATTTCCGTTTTGTTGCATAATCAGCTCATATTCCAATACATTATTGCTTAAATATTGCGGGTCATCTTTCCCAAAATCTTCATTAGCAATAAAACCTCCTTTTAATTCTCCGTTTTTCATTTCCTTTTCGGGATTCCACCCTTTTCCGTAATAGAAAAAAGCCTGATATGTTCCATTTGGAAATGAGAATGTGTAACTATCGCCAGCCTGAATGAAAGCGTGTCTTACAACCTTATCATTCTTCTTGATAGTAACCAAAACATCAGAGTTACTTGTTCTGACTTTTATTTGTGAGCATCCGTAATCATTACAAGACGAATTACCTCCATAATATCTTGCATAGGGAGTTGCTCCTGTGTTTAGCGAATTAGAGATATACTTATTGTAATTCTCTTGCTCTACTCGCTCTTTTTCTAATTGGATTTCTCTTTCTATACGGTCTGCTTCTGCTTGTTGAGCCTGTTCAATTCGCTCTTGTTCCAAACGGATATTTTCGGCTTTTTCTTCTTCGGCACGTTGTTGTTCATACTCAATACGTTGTTTTTCTTCACGTGCCAACCGTTCTTTTTTAGCCTGTTCGGATTCACAAGAAATCAAAAGCAATGCAGATACCAAAGTTGGGATGATAATTTTTCTCATAGCTTCAAGTTTAGCCCAATGTTTCTTTAGGTTTTTCGTTTTCAGGCATCAAAGAAATCAGTTCAACGAGTATCTGTCGAATTCCCGAAGTTCTGCCATTTGTAGCCATTTGTAATCCTTGATTTAATAGTTGACGAGCTTTCGTTGTATCTTTCCAATGGTAAGTTCCAAAGCTATCATTCAGGTGGCGTAAAAACTGAACATCCATAGCATTCCCAGTAACAGCATTACGAAGTTCAAAATCTAATTGCCCGATTTCTCTTGTAAGTTCTTTAGCATCTTTAGCATTTTTCTCTTTAATGATGTATTCGATTTTTGTTCTGTACTCCTGAATATGAGCATTTACGCTTTCCAAATTCAAATCTCCGTCATCACTATTGTGTCTGATTTTTTCAATTAAATCTTCCAACTTATAAAACGCATCTTTCAGGTCTTGCTCTACTTTAGGCCACTCCGTTGCTTTTTCTGCTCCGTCTAATTTCAAAAGCTCTTTACGTAATCCGTCAAGAATTTTCATTTTTCCGTCTGCACTTCCTTTTTCATTTTCAAGTTGTTCCTCTAATGTTTCGAGCTTTTGAGAAACATCATCAGCATTTACTTTTTGGGCAGTTCGTTTGGCTTTACTAATCTCTTTAGTCAAAAATACTTCTTCGGGAGCTTCTGTATTTTTGATTTCTACCTCTAATTCTTCAAGATGCTCAATAGTCGGAAATTCTGCACTAAATTTCATTAAAGATGAGCCGTCAACTCTAATCGTAATATTTACAGGACTTCCTTTTGGTAAAACTTTTGGCAAGGTTTCTCCTGTGATAACCACTTCGTTTACAAAATTATTTAAAAGCGGATTTGTTCCCTCTGCGTTATAATCTCCTTGATATATCGGAATTCTTATAATATCTGTTCGCATTCCTGCTCTTATATCGCTACGGGTATATAGGTTATCAATAACACCCACAATCCCTTTTCCGATTTGTTTATTTTTCTCTAAACCTTTCGCAGGTTGGAATAAATCCTTTTGTTCGGTTTCAAACCATTTTCCGATACCGATATGATAAGGCAAAACCTGCATTTTGTCCAAACCTCCAATTCCTTGTATAATTGTAAATTGGTTAGGCTGACAATCTAACTTGTTTCCTGTTTCATCATAAACATTGATTTCAAAGGCATTAGATTTTCCCTCTACCAATAATACATCAAGAATGGTTGCTTTTTCTCCAATAAGCTTTTTACCACTACTCCAAGCTCCGTCTCCTCTCACTACATCAGCATATATTTTATCGGGAATTTGCCCCTCTGTTTTGTCTTTCAAAACTTTCAGGTTAATCATTTCATCCAATTCTACACTCGTAGCTTCATAATTTATTTCTAATTGAAGTTTTGTTTTATCTCTTGTAGCTTCCTTTACTTCATCAGAAACAGAGATAGTAGAAGCAAACAAAGCTGCACCACGGGCAACAACTGTCATTGGGTCAACAGAGGTATCTACATTGTCGGTAATCTGCTCTTTAAGCATTCTTCTTAAAATAGGCGAATAAGTCGGACCTCCTACCAAAATCAATGCACCTAAATCCGAACCTTTTAAATTGTTCCTTTTTAAAAGTTCTTTTGTAATGTCAATAGCTTTTTGAAAAATTGGAGCTAACACACTTTCCATATCCTTTTGACTAACTTCTACATCTATTTCGGGTTCTTCTCCATTATCATCCTCAAAAGGCAAGTCCCCAAGATTTGATAATACGTTATGCGAATCTTTGAATGACAATTGAATTTTAGCTTCTTCGGCAAAAGGCTTAACCGCATTTCTTAAAATTTCTCTTTTAGTAACATCTTCTAAAACACTATCAATAGAATAATTTTCTTGTAGGTTTGGAATAATGATTTGGTCAACAATGGCTTCATCTAAGTTTTTTCCTCCTAACCAATTGTCTCCGTCTGTATCTTTTACAGATAATATTCCCTCTTCTGATTTTACTAATGCTGCATCAAACGTTCCTCCTCCTAAATCGAACACTAACCAATAACCGTCTTTAGCTTTGGCATCTAAACCATAAGCCGTTGCTGCTGCAACAGGCTCTTGCAATAACTGGATATGTTGGAAGCCTGCTAATTTAGCGGCTTGCATTGTTGCTTCATTTTGCGGATTTAGGAACTTTGCAGGTACGGTAATCACGATTGATGAAATATTTTCATCCTGTATGAATGATTTTAATTTCTTCAATACTTCACTCGATAGCTCTTCTGAAGAGAAATCCTTTTTCATATTGGAACACTCATAAGTATGTGTTGTTCCCATTGTTCTTTTGAACTCAATAAAAGTATTGGTTTTCCCTTTTTCAAATGTTTTCAAGGCTCTCGTGTTATCATTTTTCATCACATTGAAAGCCGTATCGCCTACTAAAATATCCTGTCTTTTGTTGAAATGGACACAAGACGGAACTGTATCTTTTAAGGTATCTGATTTTTTAATGGTCGGTATTCCGTTTTCCATTCTTGCAATTGCCGAATTGGTCGTTCCTAAATCTATACCGTAGTCTATTTTATTTCTCATTATTGATTATGCTTTTATAGAGTATTAAATCCCGACAGAAACTTCAATCTGTGCGGTTTGTATCATTTTTTCATTATAATTTACTTGTGGAATCAGTACTTTTGTGATGATTTCAGAGCCTTTTTCCAAATTTTCATCAGGAATTGAACTCGCTACAATTACTTTCATTCCTTGATGGAATTGCTTACCTAATAATTCAGGCATTTCATAGCTGTTAGCAGCAAGGTTGTCTTTGAGTTTTCCTACGGAACGTGACAATTGCTTTAATCCTTTTGTTCCTGCATCCATAAGATTGATATTTCTTTCAATCAAATTAATTTCACTTGCTACTTTCAGGGCTAATGAATGGTCAGGTTCGGCATTTGGATTGGCAGGAGCTTCGGCTTTTTGCTTTTCAAGTAGCTGTAATTGACTTTCTATTAAGTCGGTTTGTTTACCGAATTCTTTCACCAAACTTTCTTCAATAGATGTTTTGGTTTGGCTCAATTGTTCTATCACTTCGCTCTTATCAGTTTTCTGTCTTCTGCTTAATAGCCAATAGATAATCCCTGAAACAAGAATTGCCAAAAGCACTCCGATAATTCCGTAGAGTGACTTCTTACTTAATGATTGTGATATTTCGGATATTTTATTTTGGCTATTATCGTTTGTTTCTTTAATTTCAATACCAAGTTTATCAGCCGTTTCTGTAATAGATTTTCTGTTTATTTCCGTTTGGTTTTTCAAACTATCAATACTGGCGGTAGCATCTGAAAATAATGTATTCAAATTGCCAATTTCCGTCTTCAATTTGGTGTTTTCGCTTTGAAGATTTTGAATATTGGTCTTTAATAAACTGTTTTCTTTCTGAAAATTCTCCATTTGAATTTTCAAAGGTTTCAGTTCCTTGTCCAAATCATCTTTGGTAATGTTTCCGTTTTGGGCAAAAAGCATTATGCCAACTAAACAGAATATTGATGTTAGTAGATATTTTCTCATTTCAATTGTTTTAATCACAAGCTCTTATTAATATTATTAAAATTATAATTCCGACAACCCAATACACCCACGGAGCACAACCCTCATTATTGCTTGAACTGCTTGAAGTCGTTGTTTTTGGTCTGTACGACCCTGAACTGCTTGATGATGAGCTGTAACTTGAACTGCTTACACTTAATTGTGAAGCAATAGACTTAAGTGTTGAGTGGTTTTGATTATAATGCGACCTCTGTTCAGGTGACATATCTAAAGAACCAATATTATTAGATACTTCAAGTGCGGTGCGAATAGTTGAGCGGAGTGTTGTAAATTGTCTTAATTGAACTTCAATACTGTTTTGCTGTTCATTAATTACAGAAATTAACATTCCTAAAGCATTGTTAGCCACCGCACCACTAATTTTTAGATAAAAATCATCCGTAGAGCCGAGTGTGTTTTTTATACTAATTAATCGTGGTTTACAGCTATCAACAAGGTCTTTGGCATTTGAAACGGTATCTGAAAGATTTTGAAATCGTTCGAGCTTGGAAGTGACAAAAGATAAATCATCCGCAATCTTTTTCTGTTTCTCTCTTTCGGGTTTGTCGTTAATCCATTCTTGCAAACTTTCAGTATTTTCCTGTATTCTTTGACTGACGACACTTCCCAAAGCTAAAGATTTCGCTTTTCGGAATAAATCCATTGTTGCACTACTTGGGTCGGTATTGCTATCTCTGTAATGTTTGAAATAGTCTATTCCACATTGTAGTATTTCGTCTGCAACTTTGTCTGAAACAGAAGAAAACTTAATATCAGAAGCACCCAAAATGGATTTCAGTTGCTTGACATTTTCAATGCTTTGTTGATATAAGGTATTCCCATCACTTATCGCATTGGCTTTATTAGCTTTTCGTTTGGTTTTGGATTCTTCAATCAATCTCTCTACCTGTTCAATGGGTTTCTGTACAAAACTTTTCAGGAAATCTTGTTTTGCAGAAAATTGTAGTTTGCTTACTATTTCAACAAATTTAATTACCGAGATTTTCTTACTATATTCTATGTCCGAAAAAAGTTGATTGAGAAACGAAAGTTGTAAATCTTTTTTACTTGGTTTATAGGTGGAGTCTGCTACATTTGAAACGAAATTATGAACCAAATCACTTTCGAGAAAAAATATTCCTCCTGCGATTGCGTTATTAAGATTTCCATTTGGTCTGACTATGTTGAGAACAGCACAATTATGAAAAGCAGAATAGTTTTTTTCGGTTACTGGTTTCCAAAATCTTTTTCCGTCTTCTTTGGTGTCAGTTATTAATTTATCCCAAATCTGATTAGCAATTTCAATGTCGCCGTCTTTTAGGGCTTCAAAAGCAGGTTCATCAGTTATAGCATTTCCTTTATAAAACCAAAAGAGTGATGCAGACATTTTATCGCTGTCCAAATTCAATTTTGATACTGCATTTTCTACATCTGCAATTGTTCGGGGTAGTTCCCCAAGTATTGGGAAGCTATAATCTTCATCAGGTTCTTGTTCGGCTTCTATATATTGTTTAAGCCGTCTTACCTGTCGGTCTTGTTCTCTTGCTGTTGCTCCAACGAGTAACCCTGTAATTCGGTAAGGATTGTTTAGTATTGATTTCATTATAATTTCTACGGTCTGGCAATTTAAATGCATTTTATTTAACTTCTTTACGGGTTTCCGTAAAGAGCAAAAAATAACGTGAGCTAATTCCTTTTGTTCGTATCTGCGGTGGTCGAATACCGATAGCACAAAGCAAAAAGGAACGCCCACGCTTTACCGTAGGCGTTTCCACTTTTACTTTCCCGTGCTATTTGAAATTTTCGACCTTTCAGATACAGGAATTTATAAAGCGAAACGCTATAATTTTATATATCTATTTTTCTTTTGCTTAACTCATTAAAACTTTTTTTGTTCTTCTGCAAATATATGAAAAATACCTTTCGGATTTTATCTGTAAGGTACTCAAAGGCTATCCTACATTCTTCTCCCTTTCTTCCTTTTCTTTTTCATTTGGTTAGCAAATTGCTCTTCTTCGTAATCCTCGCCCTGTCTATCTGGTAGTAGGCTGAACAATCCCAAATCTGAACTCTCCGAATTTTCCTGTGAGATAAACTCGAAAAGGTCTTTGGTCGGTTGGTGGTCTAGTGTGTTCATATTGGAAACAAGGCTGTCCTGTATTTTTAGTTCGGGTTTGTTGCCGTTGTGCCACCATTCGTTAAATACATTTGCCGACAGGTTTCTG
The DNA here is from genome assembly GCF_030005555.1 of Empedobacter sedimenti. Lineage (GTDB taxonomy): Bacteria > Bacteroidota > Bacteroidia > Flavobacteriales > Weeksellaceae > Empedobacter > Empedobacter sedimenti. The sequence goes on from NZ_JASCQG010000009.1 coordinate 52,118, forward strand.
TCCAACTGTGAAGCGTTCCAAACGGTTCTACTTTCGTGGTCGATAAAAGTCATTCCGTAAATTCGCCCGCTTTCGTTCCTGCGGACAACCGTATTAATACCTTGCTCTACAAGTTGCTTTTTAAACTCCGTTTCGCTGTTTGTGGTATGTATCGCTAATTCAATGGTATTCTTTAGGACAGACCTTACAGGATTGGTTTTCATTTTTTCTTTGGACTGCCCAAAATGTTTTTGAAGCTGTGTTACTCCTGCATCTTTTCCGAAAAGTGATGCTTTGAACGGATTGCTTGTCTTGTTGCCGTTTTCATCTAATGCCACATAAACCAATCCGTTTACGGTTTGACCGTTCCGCTCGCCTTTGACTTCTTCTGCTGTGATGTTGAATAGAGAGAGTAACGCATTGTAACTACCCATAGTAGAATAACTATAATACTTGGGTAGATGCCGTACTACCGAAGCAATCTGACTTTTGATGTCTCCATTTTTATGATTTACAGGCTTAAAAACTTTGTTGACTTGTTTCTGCTCCTGCTCGATGGCTTTGTTCAGGTTATATTTAGTTTCCAAATCCCGACAAATAGCCATTGAGCGAGGATGGTCGTAATCATCGGGGATTTTCTTGCCGTCAATTCCCACGCAGGTCGAAACGATGTGTATGTGTGTTCTGTCAATATCCGTATGCTTGAAAACGATATACGGCTGATTGCCGTAGCCCATACGCTCCATATAATCCTGTGCCATATCGGTAAACTGCTCATCGCTGACCTTATCCGCAGGATCTGGGTTCAGCGATATATGCCGAACCGTCTTTTCTGTTTTGATATTGGCAGACAGGTACGGTTCAAAGCATTTATTAAAATAAGCTACAGAATACCTGCCGTTCATTGTGTCAGGTATTTTATTCAGCAACAGAACCGCTCCATTCTCATTATCCACTTTCTGCTGATTGTACAAAATTGCTCCGTACATATTGCTTCCCTTTCCGATTTTTGCAATCATAATTTCACTCTTTGTTCAGGTATTTTTTTTCAAATTCATCGGTAAGAATTAAAACCTTTAGCAACAGATCTTTCATTTCTGCGGTTTGTTTTTCCAATTTATAGAGGTATGCAGATGCTTTTTTATCCGAAAAATTGGTGTTCAAAAGCCTTACAATCTGATTGTAATTGGTTGCTATTCCTCGAAATTGACCGAAAAATTTGGTCAATCCTGCGTGGTATTCTACCGCATCCATATCAATTTTCACGGTCTTTACCGTCTTTTGAAAGATACAGGCTGTAATAAAATGTGCCGTTATTTTCATTCCCGAATGGTCAAAAAGTGCAAGAAACTTGGCATTGTCCTCATCATTCAGGTTAAAGGAATACCGATGTACCGCAGGGTCAATCTTCGGTTTTCTTCCTGTTTTTTTAATCTGTTTTCTGTCTTTCTCTTCCATAATAATCCATTTTAATTTTTAAACAAACGGGCGACTTCGGAGCCGTTTCCAGCTCCCTGCAAGGGCAAGTGCTTTTGAGGTGCCGAAATTCATTTCGAGGACCTCAAGAGATAACTTGCTCTGAACAGGAGTTCAGAAAATCCGTTTTGCAAACGGATTGGAGTTAGCAGGGAAAATCCATTGCTTCCGATTACAAAGTTCGATAAGACTATTTGAATAACAGTCACTTACAATTACGCCAAATAAAGCCAATGAACGCCAAATAGTGCCGCCTTAATGCAGATTGCGACTGCTTTTATTTCCTTTGTGTATGGTTAGCTGGCTGATTGGTTATATCCTTATTAAAGTAACTAAACAGCATAAATCCCGACAGCTAATCTGCGTGATTGAATGCAGACGAATTAAAGTTTTTTGAGTTAATGAGCTAGCCAATTAAGGGTATGCAGGTGCGTAGATAAATAGGTGGTTACATATATACAACAGTATATACAGCTGAATACTTAACTAGGGAAACAGCTAATTAGATATAACATTAAAATTGAGAAATATGATACACGAAGAAAACAAAAATCAGCAACCCGAAAAAGAGGATTTTTCTATTGAAAATTTCCTAACTGATGAAAAGAAACAACCTTTGACGGAACAACAGGCTGTAACACATCGGGCAGATTTTGCCAAACCCGAAGTAGACGAGGAAGCCCTTATGCAGGTAATAGCAGGGAACGAACCTGCGGAAACCGAAGCGGAACAGCCAAAACCCATTGTGAGAAATACCCCAAAAACGACCTCCAAGCCAAAGAGGCTGACCAAAGAGGACTACTGCGGACAGTTTTTCAAAATCCCGACCACAACGGCAAGCAAAGGAAAATCTGTCTATGTTCGGCAGGAACACCACGAAACATTTAACAGGCTTACAAGCATTATGGGAATTGATAAACTGACGATTTATGCGTATTTAGATAACATTATCGAATACCATTTTCAGGAGTTCGGGGAATTGATTAGCGAAATCTACAACGATAAGCACAAACCGTTGTTTTGATAGTGGTGCGGTGTCGGCTGTGGTGTGTTGCTCCCTTTTAAAATTATTTTCCAAAACAAAAAAACAGAAAAAAAAGAAAGCCATTCTAACAAGGCGGACAGGAAAGACCAAAAGGAAACGGAATAAGTCCCGAAGGGTGGCTGGGCAAACACAATAACTCGGGGAAACCACCATATTTGCCCTGCCATTATGCCGTAAGCTTTTGGTGGGGTGGTGCGGTGGCTGTACGCCTTATCTTTGCTACCTTTTGTTCTTTTTTTAATCCCATTCCAATAAATGAAAGGTTACTAAAAACACGTATGGGATAAGTATTGGGTGTTTTTGGTATGCTTTCCCTTATCCGTACAAAACTTTTTAAATGTGAAGGGGCTTTGCGAGAAAAATTTAAAGTGTTTTGAGGATTGGTTTCCATTTATATTGTGCCAACACAAGCCAAAGACTGCCACATAATGCCAAATGAAAGCAAAGCATTGCCCTGTTTTCTATATTGGGCAAAATTTTGAACCTATGGAACAAAAAATAGCAACCGACAAAGAGCGGAAAGAGAAAGAACAAATAAAGAAAAAAGAGAGTAGCTCCCTGATACAGGTTGATAAGCAGGGCGACCCGATTTCCAATTTTATCGCCAATTTCAAACGCCAGTTCAGGGAAGCAAAAGGCTTACTAAATTGGGGCAAGCTGTTCGGGAGCAAACTTACTGAACCGCCAAAACTACCTACCGAACCCGAAAGCGTGATAGGTGCATCAAAAACGGTTATCCGTACGGATTACAAAAACGCTGACAAGAGTAAAGCCGTACAAGTCAATAAAAAGCCTGCTTTGAGAATAGGTAATACAATCAAAACGCAACAGGCTCGCACGAAAAATAGCAAACCAAAGTTAGGATTATAGCCGAGTATTTGGCAACTGAACGCCAAATACCGCCACTGAACGCAACATTACAATAACCTATGTGAATAGCTTTTATTTTCGAAGTTTAAATGATGCAGATATGGAAATAACGGTTTTAGACATTCAGATTTTAAAAGCACTGCATAGGGAAGTAAAGGAAGTTTCTCTATTGATTAAGGAAATCACTGCACCCTACAGAGCATTGCAACAGGCAACGAAATGGCTCGACCAGCAGGAAGCCTGCCAATTGCTAAATGTTAGTAAAAGAACTTTACAAACGTACAGGGCAAAAGGTATTCTTGGAGCAACGCAAATCAATCGGAAAACGTATTTCAGATTGTCCGAAGTGGAATTACTGATGCAGGGAGAGCCACCATTAAAAAAGCAAAAGAAATGAAACAGATTGGAGATTCAAACGAAGATATGCTTGCCCTGCTCGAAGCTGTGGTAGGCATCAAAAATGAACTGCTGTATATCAGGGAATATTTCCACCCTTTATTGAAAGGGGAAATCTACCTGCCAGGTGAACAGGTCTGCGAGATGTTGCATATCAGCAAACGGACATTGCAACAGTACAGAGATGACGGACTTATACCGTTTATCAAACTCGAACGGAAAATTCTTTTCCGTGAAAGCGATATTATCAAGGTGTTGGAAGATGGTTATCAGCGTTAGCCGTTAAAAAAAGAATGCTTTGAAACTGTAACCGTATCGGTCAATGAAAAAAACAGCCCACTGCTTAAAAAACGGTGGGCTGTATTGTTTTAAGGAATTGTGATCTAATGTTACAGGCTTGCCACGAAAGACTGCTCCATACCCTTAAATTTATGCGATACCTTTTGCATATCCTTACCAACTTTCTCGTTGAGAATTTTTGCATAAATCTGTGTGGTGGCAATATTCTTATGTCCTAGCATTTTGCTTAAACTTTCGAGCGGAACACCCTCGCTTAAAAACAGCGTAGCAAAAGTGTGCCGTGCCAGATGAAAGGTAACTTTCTTTTCTTTTAGGCAGTCGATTTGTTGGGATATTCGCTTTAGACTGTCATTACAAACTGTATTTGATGGTACGGGAAATACCTTTCCGTCCTTTGCAAATCCTGCATACTTTTCGATAATCATTTTTGGAATATCCAAGAGCATCACGTTTGATGATGTTGCCGTTTTCTTTCTGCGTACAATAATCCACTGGTTACCATCAAAGAAATCCTGAAGATTACTGTTTCTAAGCCCTTTCATATCGGAATAGGAAAGCCCTGTAAAGCAACTGAAAACAAACAAATCTTTAACCAATTCATCTTTCTTTTTCTCGCAGTTAAACGTTACAAGATGTTCTAACTCATTTCGTAGCAGATAACCTCTGTCTTTGTCCTTTTTGGTATTCTTGTATTCGCTGAACGGATTAAAAGCAAGATGCTTTCTGCTCATTGCCAATCGGCAAAGCGTGGTAAATCCAATCATATAAAGCCAAATAGTGTTGTGTGTTAAGCTTTGGTCGTCACGCAGGTAATAATCAAAATCCTGCACAAAATCAGATGTAAGGTCATTGAATGATAAGTCAGAGTAACCGTATTTTGTCAGTGCAAAATTTCGCAGGTGTTTTAAAAGTATTTTGTACTTACTACGTGTGCCATTTACACGAAGTCCACTGTTTACTTTTTTCTCATAATCGGAAAGGAACTGTTCATAGAACTTGAAAAAGGTCAGTTCTCCACTTTCCATACCGAGAAAAGCATTTTTAAGTTTGGCACTGTTTACCGCTCCCTCATTCTTTAGGATTTTTGAATAGCATTCCTCAATACCTAAACGGATTTTATCAAGCTTGTCGTTTACCTCTTGGGCTTCTCGGCTCTTTCCTAAAACCCTGCCATACTTCAAATCCCAATTTGTTGCGGAAATATCCAACTTGGTGCTGAATGCAGACTGCTTACCGTTTACGGTAATTCTGCACATAACCGTTACCTTTCCGTTTTTCTTCGGGGCATTCTTTTTAAGGTAGAACAATACCTTAAACGTTGATTTTTTTGTCGTTTCCATACTCACAATTCTTAATGATAAAATTAAACCTATGTGAGCTACGGAACAATATGAAAAACTATGCAGAAAGCTGAAATACAGTATTTTAATGATATTATCTTCTGTTTTTAAAAGTAACGTTTTAGTAACCCTACTTTTGCCAAACCTCGCTTTTTACTGCTTTTTACCTCATTACCAAAAAATCACAAAACGGCTGTAAAGTCTTTATTTACAACCGTTTTACCTGTTTTTAATCTTTGATGTATTTTTACTGAAAATTTATTTTAAATAAAACTTTAAGTTACTTGAAATAATATATTTGAGATTCCTCCTAAAGTCGGAATGACATTCCCATCGTTTTTAATTTTTAAATAAATCTGAAATTGTCATGTCAAGCCATCTCATCTTTAGATGAATAATACAAAAAATCTGCTAATTCAGTAATTTTTTTATTTGAACAATGTATTAAATTTATTTAAATCAATCTGATGGTTATCGACTTCTACAAAATAATCTTGTTGCCAATTTTGAGTTTTTTCAGCTTGTTTGTTTTCAGGTCTCACCCAATTTGGATATACTCTAAAACCTCGTTTTCCTTCTTTTTCGGCTGAGGTTAAAATATGTTTTTCAATTAAAACTGCTTTCGGAAAAATGTAAAAACCTAGTTTTGAATTTTCTTCTATAGCGATAATGTAATAATCGAATAGATCATTTTCGTCGAAAGGTTCGGTTTGTTTAGCCGAATTTCGTTTCCATAATGTTACAAATTGACCAACTTTTTTAGGCGTAATTTTCGCTTTTCTGAATTTGAATAATAATTCTTTCACTTTGAAATTATATCCAAAATATTCACCACATTCTGCATCTTTTTCAAGATTTGAAATGGATAAATTCATCGATTTTAGAACAAAATCTTCAAATTTTTGAATAATTTCAGTCATTTACTTTAATTGTTGATAAAAGTATAAATCATAAGTTGGAAATAAACTCGGATAGAAAATTTTTCCTAAATCATTCAAAATAATATCTGGGCGAAGAATTCCTTGTTCAAAATAATCATTTGACCCTTTTGCATTCATACGTTTGTTGTAAGCGTAGACATTTCCTTTTTTAAAAGCATCAAACCACGCATAATTTGGGTAAGAAGCTTTCATTTCAGCCAAAGAATTCACGTTCGTTACATTGATCCAATAATTTGCAGTTTTTCCTTTTGTATAGACTTCTTCGAAGGTTAAACTCAAACTATTTTCACCTTTTTTATCTTTAAAAATATAGTTTCCTTTTGCATCATCAATTAATTTTGCTTGCAACAAATCGTTTGTTGGCACATACCAAACATCACCATACATTGTATTTACAATTGTCGAAACATTGCCTTGCGCTTTGGTTTGAATGATATTTTTGATTGAATCATAATTATTTTTAACTGTTTCTACTCGTTTTTCAGCTTCTACATCTTTACCGAATAATTTTCCGAAAATCTTCAAATATTCAACCTGTCCTAATGGATTTTGTTCTTTGTATTCGTCTAAATACAAGATTTTTATACCATTTTGCTCCAATTGTTGATGAAATTTTGCCAAAACTGGATTAGAACTTGCAATAATTAATTGAGGTTTATTTTTTAAAATAATTTCAGTGAACAACTCATTTGAAGAACCAATTTTCAGGATTGATTTATTTGTAATTCCTTCTGCGATTTTTGGATTGTAAATAAAATCTACATCTGTTGCTCCTTTCACTGTGTTTAATGCGTTTAATTCGTTTAAATAAGCGATTGCAGAAGTTGTTTCCACCATTACCGTTTTGATTGGTAATTCATTTTTGTTAAATGAAATGTTATTACCAGAAGATTTTATTGTGATTGAAGTTTCATTTTCTTCGACAGAAATATTTTTAGCATATTGGAAGGTTGTGTTTCCTTGTTCGGTTTTGACTGTTTCTTTTGATTGCTTACAACTACTAATGGCAAGAAGGAAAAGAGAACTTACAAGTATTTTTTTGATCATTTGGTTTGTATTTATTCTGTCACAAGTTAAGAATTCTTAAAAAAGAGGAGAAATTTATTTTGTAAGGGATTGATACGTTGTAAATTAAATTATTGTTAAAAATTTTTCTCGAAAAGCTTAGGTTTTTACGATAAAAGTACTGTATATTTGCATTCGAAAATAAGGGGAAATACTTTCAATTATTTCAAACGGCCGAGTGGCGCAACTGAATAGCGCACTTGATTACGGCTCAAGAGGTTACAGGTTTGAATCCTGTCTCGGTCACAAAAATGCTCAGCGTCAATCGTTGAGCTTTTTTTATGAATATTAAATTCTATTGTTATTCAATAAAAAAGTCCATCTACAAATTGTAAATGGACTTTTTGGTTTTTTGTTATTTCTTTCTGAAGTAAACTTCGATTGGAACTCCTTCAAAATCAAATTCTCTTCTCAATTGATTTTCAATAAATCGTTTGTAAGGATCTCTGATGTATTGTGGCAAATTACAGAAAAACGCAAACTGTGGCGTTTTTGTAGGTAATTGCGTTACATATTTGATCTTAATGTATTTTCCTTTTACTGCAGGCGGAGGCGTAATCTCGATAATCGGTAACAAAGTTTCATTTAATTTACTCGTTTTGATACGACGACTACGATTTTCGTGCACATCAATAAATGTGTCTACCGCTTTTAGTACACGTTGTTTAGTTAACGCAGAGATAAACAATACAGGAACGTCTGTAAAAGGCGCAATACGTTTCAGAATAGCATCTTTGTATTCTTTCATTGTATTGGTCTCCTTTTCTAATAAATCCCATTTGTTTACCAAGATTACAACACCTTTTCGGTTGCGTTCTGCTAAATAAAGAATATTTAAATCTTGTGCTTCTATTCCGCGTTCAGCGTCAATCATTAAAACACAAACATCACATTCTTCAATAGCACGAACTGAACGCATTACAGAATAAAATTCTAAGTCTTCGCTAACTTTTCCTTTTTTACGCATACCTGCAGTGTCTACCAAAACAAACTCGTGTCCAAATTTATTGTACAACGTTTCGATAGAATCACGTGTAGTTCCTGCGATATCTGTTACAATATTACGTTCTTCACCTAATAAAGCATTGATAAAAGTAGATTTTCCAGCATTTGGACGACCTACGATTGTAATTTTAGGTAAACCTTCGAATGGATCAATGTGTTCTTCTTCTGTGAAAGTATCCACAACATCATCCAATAATTCACCAGTTCCACTACCACTCATGGCAGCGATTGTGTACATTTTTTCGAAACCTAGGTTATAAAACTCATAAGTATCGTCAATGTTTTTGTTGGTATCGACCTTATTCACAACTAAGAATGTAGGCTTCTTAGTGCGTCTTAAAAGGTTGCCAACTTCCTTATCCATATCCGTTAATCCAACTTGATTGTCTACCATGAACAAAATTACATTTGCTTCATCAATAGCTAATTCAACTTGCTTGCGGATCTCTTCTTCAAAGGTATCATCAGAACCAACGACATACCCTCCGGTATCGATTACGGTAAACTCTTTTCCATTCCAATCAGATTTTCCATAGTGACGATCACGTGTAACACCAGAAGTGTCATCAACGATAGCTTGTCTTTTTTGAATTAATCTGTTGAAGAACGTAGATTTACCAACGTTTGGTCTTCCTACAATTGCAACTATATTTGACATTTTGCAAAGGTATAATTTTTAGAATAAATTTTTATATTAATTTTTTGATTGAGAAAGTATTGGGTATAAAAAAAGGTTAGATAAATTTCTAACCTCATTAAATTGTTATTTTACAATTTTTAATAATTCCTTTTCAGCAACCACTTTTCTAAGCCCAGAGCTAGAAAAACGGTGATCTCTAGAGTTGTAATATAACTCAATTCCTTTCTCTTCACAATAATTACGTCCAGTGAAGTTTTTATCTTGATATTCTATACCAAGAATACGAACATCAACATTAAAAGAGCGTAAAACATCTTCTAAGTCTTGTTCTGTTGCGTAAGGAACAATTTCGTCAACAAATTTGCATCCTTTTAACTGAATGTAACGCTCAACAACAGTTTGTGTTGGTTTGTTTTTTTCTGGACGATCTAATGTTGGATCGGTTTGTAAACCAACGATCAAATAATCACATTGTTGTTTCGCATCTTCCAGCATTTTAATATGCCCAGCATGCAAAAGGTCAAATGCACTGAATGTAATTCCGATTTTCATAGTATATAATTAGTAGTTTAGTTTTATAGTTTGGTATTTCTAGTCTTCACTAGAACGGTTGTAGTCATCTTCGATACGAATGATGTCCTCTTCACCAAAATACGTGCCGTGTTGTACTTCGATAAAAATTAATGTCTCATCTCCAATGTTTTGAATACGATGTTTAGCTTGTAAAGGTATTATAACAACTTCTCCAGCCTTGTATTCGTAATCATTTCCATCTAAAGTAACCAAAGCTTTCCCCTGTACAATAGTCCAAACTTCTGCACGATGATTATGATATTGATAAGACAAGCGCCCTCCAACATTAACTTCAATTCTTTTTAATTTATAAAAATCTGTGTCCTCTAATACATAGTAAGAACCCCAAGGTCTGTTTCCTATCTCCATTGTAATGCAATTTACGGAATATTTCATCAAGATGTTGAGAAATATTCAATTAATAAATTGTTATAATATCTATATAATAAAAAAAACCTCAAACTTGCGTTTGAGGTTATAAATGTGGTGGTGCCTCCAGGAATCGAACCAGGGACACAAGGATTTTCAGTCCTTTGCTCTACCAACTGAGCTAAGGCACCGTCATTTTGGATTGCAAATATAAGGATGTATTTTTTATTAATCCAAATTAATTTCAATAAAAATTTAATATTTTTTTAATCATCTGATTTCAAGTATATTTATTTCGGAAAAATAACTTGAATTGTAAAAGATGGATTTAGTAACAGTGATAGATTGTTGGAATTTTGTAAAGGAATGGAGCTGGATTCCACTTACAATTATCTATTTAACTACAATTTTGACTATTTTATTCAATAATGGAAATCCAACTAAAACAATGGCTTGGATTTTAGTCATCGTTTTTTTGCCAGTTGTTGGTGTTATTATCTATTTTTTCTTTGGGCAAGGTTTCAAAAAAGAACAATATTTCAAGAGAGTTGATAAAACGCATAAAGATGTCGTGAATCAAAAATGGAATGAGTTAGAAAATTTAATTCAAGATGATTTATCTAAAATTGAAGAAAATTTAGGCTCATTAACGCAAGTTTTTCGTTATCTAAATAACGGGAGAATTGCTCCTCCATCTACAAATAATGAAGTAAAATTATTGACGAATGGTGAAGAAAAGTTTCCTTTGTTTTTGGACGCTTTACGTTCCGCAACAGATCACATCCATCTCGAATATTATATTTTTGAGGAAGATAAAATAGGTAATGAAATCATTTCAATTTTAGAAGAAAAAGCTAAAAATGGTGTTGATGTACGAATAACGGTTGATGATTTTGGTTCGCCAGCTCTTAATAAACACAAGAAAAGGTTTGAAGGAACGGGAGTCGATTTCCAGACTTTTTTACCTGTTCATTTTACCTCTTTGGCAAATTCTAATTACCGAAATCACCGTAAAATATTAATTGTAGATGCTAAAATAGCCTTTGTTGGTGGAATTAATATTTCGGATAAATATATCAATCAAAATGGTGAGAAAAGTCCCAATAATAAGGTTTATTGGCGCGATACATCTGTGATGATAAAAGGTGAAGCGATAAATATTTTACAATTACGTTTTTACCTTAATTGGATGATGACTGACGGGAAAAACTATGCTATTTCGGATTCTAAATATTATAATCTTTCTAAAGAACAATACAAGGATTCCGCAGTTGTAAGTTTCGGATTTACTTCGCCAGGAGACAAAATACATTCTGCAATGGAGTCTATGATGTTGGGAATTATGTTGGCAAAGAAAAAAGTACAAATTTGTACACCTTATTTTATTCCGAGTGACGAATTTAAAACAGCGATTTTTATTGCCGTTTCTGCCGGTGTAGAAGTAGAATTGATTATTCCAAAAGAAGGAGATTCTGTTATTGTACAGCAAGCTTCTTTGTCTTATTTAAAACCTTTTTTGGAGCGTGGTGTTAAAGTTTTTTTATACAACAAAGGCTTTATACATGCAAAAACAATTACGATAGATGACGAAATAGCGTATATCGGAACTGTAAATTTAGATTACAGAAGCTTTTTTATCAATTTTGAGATAACTTCTGTTCTTCAGAATGATGGATTATTACAAGAAATGGCAAAACATTTTGAGATTGATCGAAATAATTCGGATATTTTAACAATAGAACATTGGATGAATCGACCTTGGTATAATCGTGCATTTGCATCAGTTTGCAGATTATTAGCTCCAATCTTATAAATTATCTTATCTTAGAAAAAAACTTAACTACGATGAAAAAAATATCTTTATCAATTGGTAGAATAGCATTAGGAGCTATTTTAGCTTACGGAATATTAAATTTTATCGATCATCCAGAAACGATTATTCAGTCTTTTAAAGCTGGTGTTTTAGATGGATTTTCAGGAAAATAAAAAAACAAGCGCTATTTCAAATTTGAAATAGCGCTTGTTTTTTTATAATAAGATTAGTCTCTAAAATCTTCAATTTCTTTTCTAATTTCTTCGTATCGTTTTCTCAAATCATCCGAAATTTTTTGAGGAATTCCTTTTACACGTTTTAATTGTAAAGACACAAAAATCGCAAAAATTCCAGACGTTATTACCGCTAAAGCCATCCAAGTTACTGCTGTTAAGCCAGCTAAAGCAGGAGAAGCTAATAAGATGAAAGCTAAAATTAATCCAACAATTGAGATAAATAATGTTCCTCCCCAATCTTTTACTCCATAGTTCTTAAGATCAAATGCGTAGCTAATTCCAGCAATAGAACGAAACATAACTAAAAACCCGATGTAAGCTGCAAAAACTTCTAAACTTAAAACAGGGTTTGTAACTAACAAAAGTCCTACAATAGTTGTTACAATTCCGTAAGCTAATGTCCAACCCCAGCTATCAATTTCATCTTTATTCGAAAGAGAGAAAATGATTTCTGAAACTCCTGAGAATAAAAAAGATACCGCAAAAAATATAGATAAAGCTGTATAAGAAGCTAATGGGTTAGCAAAACAGTATATACCTAATCCAATAAAAAGGATTCCGATAATTGATAAAATCCACCAATATTTGATTGAATTTTTAATTGATTTATAAAAGGTTCTTGCCATAATAGGTTTTTGAATTTTATTTAAATGATGTCTAAATTTAGGAATAATTCAATAAAAACTAGTGATTTTTATCTAATTTTTAATGATTCAAGAATAGTATAATTTCGAGATTAAATTTTTTTAAATTAAACTTAACTTTGAAGTTCGCTTAAAAAATACTCAGAATGAAATATGGAATTGAGGCGGCTTCTATCTACGTCCCACACATCTATTTGCCTATAAAAGACTTAGCAATAAAAAGAAATATTGATCCCGAAAAACTAGAATTAGGATTAGGACTTAAAAAAATGGCTATCCTCGATGTGCACGAAGATACAGCGACAATTGCGGCGAATGCTTTACTGAAATTAATCAAAGATTTTAAGATTAATCCTACAGAAATTGGGCGCATTTATTTAGGTACAGAAAGTGCTCTAGATGGTGCAAAACCTACTGCAACTTACGCTGTTCAGTTGGTAGAATCTGTTTTGGAAGATGAATTTGGAGCTCGAATTTTTAAACATACTGATATTGTCGACATGACGTTTGCTTGTATTGGTGGAGTTGATGCAATGCAGAATTCGATAGATTATGTACGTGTTAATCCGGAGAAAAAAGCAATTGTAATTGCAGCAGATTATGCTAAATATGGATTAGAATCGACAGGAGAATATACGCAAGGCGCTGGTGCTGTAGCAGTTTTAATTTCAAATCAACCAAATTTAATCGAGTTTGATTCTGTTTGGGGAATTGGAACAGAATCGGTTTTTGATTTCTTTAAACCACGCCAAACTACATCTCAAGAAGAAGTTTTAAATACTTTAGAAACAACAAAATCGGAGATAGAGATTTTTTCTGATGAACCCGTTTTTGAAGGTCAGTATTCAAACGAATGTTATAAAAATCGTGTTCGAGAAGCTTATTATAACTTTAAAGAACAAGCCGGTATTACAACAAAATTATACGAGAATTGGCGTTATATAGCGTTTCATTTACCATATGCTTTTCAAGGAAAACGAATGTTTTCGGATGTTTTTGCTTTAGAAAACAATCAAGATAACTCGAACGATAATCTGAAATTGGTTTCAAAATCGGACGAATATAAAGCTTTAATTAAAGAGAAAGTTGAGCCAACTCAACGTGCTTCGTCAGAAATTGGGAATATGTACACAGCGTCTATTTTTACAGCTTTTTTGTCTGCATTACAAGTTAGTTTTGATGTAAACGAGGAATTGGTAGGACAAAAAATAGGGTTTATTGCGTATGGATCTGGATCAAAATCAAAAGTTTTTCAAGGACAAATTGGTGAAGGTTGGAAAAACGTGATGAATAAAATGAATTTATTTGAATATTTGAATGATAGACAAGAGATTTCTTTTGAGCAATACCAAGATTTACATAATAAGAATCTGAAAACATCGATAAATAATTCGAAAGGATTTGCTTTAGATCGCATAGAAAAAGAGAATCCAGATTTGAAAGGAGCAAGATATTACACATTTAATGGATAAAATTGTGTCAGAATTAAACAAGAAAACCTTGCAATTTTGCAAGGTTTTCTTGTTTAATAAATATTTATTTTAACTCCATTCGTTTTTTTGCTTCATCTAGCCAAGGCTGATAATCACAGTGTTTCTGTATAGCTTGATAAATTGCTGTACTGTTTTGATCTTTTGGATTAAGTTCATAAATTAACGAATTAATAAATCCATTTTTTATCGCTTTGCTTTTAACTTCTTCAAGTAAGCTATCTGCTGAAAATCCTTGGTATAATTTCTCTTGTAAATGAGTTAAGACAATATTTCGATAGCTTTGATAAGTTTTGTAGTCATCATCATTATCTAGGTCAATTTTATCTAACTCTTTCAAAAAATCTACTGGTAATTGTTGTGATGCAGGATTGTAATATGCATAAGTATCTTTATACAAATACAATAAGTTAATAAAATCGTAGTTTAAATTTTGTTCTTCAGTTTTGATAAAAGAAGGATTAACATCTAAATTCTTTAGATTATTAAAAACAATTTCGTGAAATGTTTTTATTTTTTCTCTAAAATCTGGAGGTGCTAATTGAAATAATTCGGTATTATTGGTTAGAAATTGATCCGCTTTAAAACTTTTTTCGATCAAATAATTGTTTCGATTATCACCTTTTCCTGAAAATTTAAATTGACTCTCTATTTTATTTAAATCAGCGTTTAGCACTAAACTATCACCTGGAACTAAATAAATAGTAAATTCTTCTCGATCTATTGAAAGTTTTTTGTAACCTTCGTCAACTAATTGAACTGTATCTGAGAAATTTCCATCAAAATCTAATGCAAAAGCTTTTTCTCGGTTATTCAATAATAGGTAAATGCTATCAGTTTGTGCATTCGCTATTCGTCCACCAAAGTAGATAATTTCACCTTTTTTTGAGTTGGGTGAGCAACTGTACATTATAATTAAAATTAGCGGGAGAAATCTCCACCATTTTTTCGTTTTCATTGTTTTTTCTCCTTCACAAAATTAGAAAATTATTCTTCGTTTTGATGAATTTCGAAGTAAGAATCTATCTTAAAATTTTCGGGTTTATTTGCAGCAGCAACAGCTAATTTATCAGCTTCTTCGTTCCAATGATGTCCGGCGTGACCTTTTATCCACTGAAATTTTACACGATGAATTTTGTAAACATCTAAAAAGCGTCGCCACAAATCTTCGTTCTTTTTTCCTTTGAAATTCTTTTGCAACCAACCAAAAACCCAACGTTTTTCTACTGCATCTACCACGTATTTAGAATCTGTGACAATGGTAATTTCTGTATTGGTAAATTTTAGCGTTTCTAAAGCTGTGATAACTGCCAACAATTCCATTCGGTTATTCGTAGTTAGCCGAAAACCTTGAGAAATTTCTTTTTTGACTTTTTTCTCGGTTTCCAACAAAATACAACCAAATCCTCCTGGACCAGGATTTCCCAACGACGAACCGTCTGTATATGCTACAATCGCCATGTTTTATGGTTTGTAATTTAACATTGTATCTATAGTTTGACGCGCTACAAAATGATAATTTGGACGTGCATCTTTGTAAATATTCTTTGCTAAATCTAATTGATTAGATTCTTTTAAAGCTAAGTATAAAGGCTCTAAAAATTTACGACGACCAACATTTACCAAGAATTCTTTCGCATTTGTGTTGACTTTATCATAATGCATTAAAAATGCTTTTTCGTACCAAGCTGTTTCTATTTCAGGATTTTTTGAATTTGTAAAATCATAAATAGCATCCAAATAAGCTAAATCTTCTTTTGTGTTTTTAGTTGTATCAATTTGACGAATAAAATGAACCCATTCGTTTGTAGATTTCGTAGAAATTGCCACCTTTTTCGGAGCAACTTTATTTCGTCCGTTTGTAATATCTTGCTGTAATTGAGCTTCTGCTAAATCAAATAATTTTGAAGTAGGTTTTTTTAAATCTTTTGGCCACCCTGTATTATAAATCCATTCTTGAACAAAAGAATCGTCTCCATTTGTCAAATTAGCTTTCAAATAATCCACAAATTTTTCTGTAGTCATCGTTTGGAAAGCATGCGAAGAAAAATATTGATTCAAGAATTGATCAAACTTTTCACGACCATATTTATCTTCTAACATTTTCAAAAATAAATAACCTTTATCGTACGGAACATCTGAAAAAGCATCATCAGGATTTGCACCTTTCATGTTCACTTTTAATGAAGTATATTTTTCTGGAATATTTTTCATCGACGTCTCCAAATCCTGAAACCCGATTACCGAAATCATATCCGCATAATCTTTTCCTTCTAATTCTTCCATGATTCTACGCTCAAAATAAACTGTAAATCCTTCGTTCACCCAGAAATCATCCCAAGTAGAATTCGTTACTAAATTTCCAGACCAAGAATGCGCCAACTCGTGTGCAATCAAATTCGTCATCGAACGATCACCAACAATTGCAGTCGGCGTAGCAAATGTTAAACGTGGATTTTCCATTCCACCAAAAGGAAAAGAAGGTGGTAAAACCAAGACATCAAATTGTTCCCACGGATATTTTCCGTACAATTTTTCGGCAGCAGTCACCATTTTTCCCATATCGGCAAATTCCCATGAAGCAGCTTTCAACAAACCAGGTTCTGCATAAACACCAGTTCTGTTGTCGATTGGTTGATATTGCACATCACCAACAGCCAAAGCAATCAAATAAGGCGCAATTGGTTGTGGCATTTTGAAGGTATAAATTCCTTCGGCATTTTTTTCTTTTGGATTAATTGCACTCATCAAAGGCAACAAATCTTTTGGTGTTTTTACTTTTGCATCATACGTTACACGAACACTTGGTGTATCCTGAATCGGAATCCAAGAACGTGTTAAAATCGCTTGACCTTGCGATAATAAAAAAGGATGTTTTTTATCGTGTGTTTGTTGTGGATTTAACCATTGTAAAGCATTTGCATCTGGCGAAGTTTTGTAGAAAACTTTTACAATTGTATCATTTGGTGTGACATCAATAATTAAAGCTTGACCTTTGATTGAATCTTTTTCACCTAATTTGTATGTTGTTTTTTGCCCATTCGCTAATAAAACTGAATCAATTGTTAGTTTTTCGGTATCTAAAATCAATTGTTTTGCTTGATTATTTTCGAATGTATAAGCTGCCGAACCTTTAATTTGATGCGTATCGAAATCAGTTTCAATATCCAAGCTCAAATGTTTGATGCGAGCTTTATCTAAATCAGCAAAAGTTTGATTGTCTTTTGCTTCAGTATTTGTCGTAGAAGAGATTTGTTTATTACAACTTGTAGCAATTAATGTTGTTCCAAGAGCTATATAAACTAAATTTTTCATTGTTCTAAATCTTTTAATATTGTATTGTAAGCAGCTTCTTTTAATGCAGCTTTATCGTTTTTAACGTTTAAATCTTTCGTTTCGAAAGTTGCTAATAATCGAACTCTAATTTTTCCTGGATAACCTCTAAACCAATTGAATGGAAACATTTTATTTACACCATGAATAGCAATGACAGCCAAAGGCGTTTTTGTTTCGATGGCAATGTTAAACGCACCATCTTTAAAAGGATCTAAATAAATTTTGAATTCTTTGTCGTTGGTTACACCACCTTCAGGAAAAATAAAAATGCTGAGATCTTTGTCTAATTTTTTCTTAGCTTCGGGATAAACAAGCGCTTTACTACGTGCACTTTTTCGGTCGACAGGAATACAAATTCGTTCGAATATTCTTCCAAATATAGGAATTTTAAGTAATTCTGCCTTGCCTACAAATACAATTGGATGATGCTTTAGAATTGTCAACATTAACATAATGTCCATCACCGAAGTATGATTAGCTATAAAAACATAATTTTCTTTGGGATCGAGAGGAACAAGTTTTTTGTAATCAATTCGGAATCCTGTCCCGTACAAAACAAATTTGCCCCAATATCTAATTAAAGGATAGATATAAGGGAATGTTTTTTCGAAACTTGCCAAAGGCAATACGATAAAAACGCCGATTGTTAGGACATAAATTGCGGCTAGCAAAATCATCCAAATGCGCCAAATAAGGACAAAAAAACCTGTGATGTATTTCATTGAGTTGGTTTAGTGGAGTAAAGATATGGAGAAAATAATTTGATATAAAATATTAAATTATTTAGTATTTTTAGTAAACAATTAAACCATAAAAAAATGAAACTTATTCCTACTTTATTTATTCTAATCGTACTAAATTCTTGTGCGCTAGTTCCTTCAATTTCATTTCCCTCTTATGTAGTAGAAAGCAAAACAAACAACTTAAAATTGAATACATCCGAAGGAAATTGGTTATTTTTAGAAACTTCGATTCCTTTTGAATTACAAAGTAATATTAAAAATAAAACGAATGATTTATTAAAAAATCATTTGGGTAACCGTTTATTGAATAAACAAAATACTACGATTTTAGTTCCTGGAAAATTATCCTTAAATCCTGATAAATCAATTTTAGAAGATATTAAAAATGGTAACGATATTGATTATTTAATTTTGTTAGAAGTTGGAATTCGACGAAATGATTTTTCTGATTATTCTTTGATTCCTTCATCTGATAATAGTACTAGTAAGCAAGTTGTTAGTGAAATTAATGTTTTTGATTTAAGTAAACAAACCTTAATTTATAATAAACAAGTGAAAGGAATTATTCAATCTAATGCGAATGATGGTCCTGTTTACACGAAAAACATCAATAAGTTAGCTAAAAAATCTTTTGAAAAATTATTAAATGAATTTTCAAAAGATTTAGAAAATTTCCAATAAATTAATTCCTTAAAAACTTCAAAATAGCATCATTCAATGTTTTTGGTTGTTCGAAAGGAACATAATGTGTCGAATTTGGAATAATCAATAACTCTCCTTTTGAAATGTTTTGTTGAATTTCTTTCGTATGACTTTCTTTTACTTCGTCTTTTTCACCAGCAATGACTAATACAGGATTTTGAATTTTACTTAATTCTGCTTTTGTAATATTTGGTTCATTTAACATCAATTGGATTAAGCGTGAATTAGTATTTTCTGAAGGATTACTTGCTAAATTTTTCAAATTCTCAATCAGTTCTTCGCTTACTCCATTCGGGTTAAGAACAGCACCAATTGTTGCAATTTTATTAACTAATTCAGGACGTTGGGCGTTAAAAATTAAAGCTGTATTTCCGCCATCACTCCAACCAATTAGGTTTACTTTTTTTAGATTAAGTTTTTGAACAACTTGTAATAAATCGTTTGCAAATGTTTCGTATGCATAAGGGGTATTTGTCAAATCAGTACTTTTTCCTTGCCCACGCGTATCGATTGCAATTACTCGATATTGTTTTGCGAAAAATGGAATTTGTTGATAAAAATCTTCTATACTTCCGTTATTTCCATGCAAAAATATCAAAGGCTCTCCTTGTCCATATTCTTCATAATAGATTTTCGCATCGTTTACGTCAATATATTTACCTGTCTTATTTTTTCCGTAAATCGACTTTTTAGCATCCTCTTTATGTTGGTAATATGATATTAATTCTTGCGTTTTTGTATCAATTTCTTCAGACTTTTCTTCTTTTATATTTAATTTATCTTTGGAATATAAAACGTCTAAGTTCGCGATAAAAACACCCGGAGATGGTTCCCAATTGCCTTGACTTTGGTAACGAAACAGCAAATCTTTTGCTAGAGATTTTTTTGCTGAAACACCAAAAACAAAGTCTTCGTTTTCAGATTTTTTATAATCAACTAATTGTAGTGTCACAGCAATTTTTTCCACATTTTTGAAACGAAATTTATAAGGAGTTAAATCTATTTTTTGCCATCCAGTTGTAGATGTTTTGTAAATGATATTTTCTTCTAATATAGATTCTGTTGGTAATCCATTTTTAACTGCGTAAATATTAACTTTTAATGTAATCTCTTCATATTTAGAGCTTGGAATGATGTGAAAATTATACGTATTAAGTTTTGTTATTGGATAAATTTCAAAAATATTTCCTTGTTCTACAGTTGGCGCATTTTCTTGAAACATTTTAGAAAAAGTCAACATTGGGCGAGTTTTTTGCCCAATGATTTTTTCTTTCATTTTTTCAGATTTAACAATCACTTCTGCCAAAGAAACTTCCTTTTCATTTAATATTACAATAGAATTTTGTCGAATTTCTTTAACAGGAATAGATTTTTCAACATATCCAGAAGCATCAAAAATTAATTGATGATCAATTAAGCTTTCCGGAACTTCGATTGTAAACTCACCTTTTTCATCTGTGATTGCTCCAATTTCTGAATTTTTAATTCCAATTGAAGCATAAGGAATAGCAAAATTATTGTTGTCTCTTAGACTTCCCGTCACACGTATTTGTGCTTGCGTAATCGTACAAAGTAATAGGATTGTAAGGAAAAAATAATTTCTCATTAAATAGTTTTGAATGATAGACGCTGTAATTTAATAAAGGTTACATACTTTCATCTATAATCTTCAATTAATTTTAATAATTATTGATCTTGAATGATTTTTAGATGAATTATAAATGATTAAATTTGTTTTGGAAACATAACTATTATGGCTTTAAAATCAACCAATCCTACAACTACTCATGCGTGGAAGGCATTAAAGAATCATTTTCAAACAATTCAAAAAACTACAATTAAAGAACTGTTTGCTCAAAATGCAAATCGTTTTGAGGAGTTTTCTATTCAATATCCTTCATTATTAGTGGATTATTCAAAGAATAGAATTAATGCTGAAACCATTCAACTTTTGGTTGATTTAGCGAAAGAAATGGATGTTGATACGGCAATTCAGCAAATGTTTGAAGGTGATGTTATTAACGTGACAGAAAAAAGAGCTGTTCTGCATACAGCTTTACGCAACCGAACTAATGAAGAAGTTTTGGTTGATGGAAAAGATGTCATGCCTCAAATTAATGAGGTTTTAAAACAGATGAAATCTTTCACAGAGAAAGTAATTTCAGGTGAATGGAAAGGTTTTTCGGGCAAAGAAATTACAGATGTTGTCAATATCGGAATTGGAGGTTCTGACCTTGGACCAGTGATGGCAACAGAAGCATTGAAACATTATAAAACACGTTTAAATATTCACTTTGTTTCAAATATTGATGGAACGCATTTAGCAGAAACTTTTAAGGAAATAAATCCTGAAACAACATTATTTATTGTTGCTTCAAAAACATTTACAACGCAAGAAACGATGACCAATGCATTTTCGGCGAAAGAATGGTTTCTGAATTCGGATGCAAAAGAAGCTGATGTTGCGAAACATTTTGTGGCGTTATCGACAAATGCAGAAGGTGTTGCTAATTTCGGAATTGATACGGCAAATATGTTCCAATTTTGGGATTGGGTTGGTGGTCGTTATTCATTGTGGAGTGCGATTGGTTTGAGCATTGCTTTGGCAGTAGGTTTCGATAATTTCGAAGAATTATTAGAAGGAGCTCACGAAATGGATGTTCATTTCAAAACGGAAACTTTAGATCAAAATATTCCGGTTGTTTTGGCTCTTTTAGGAATTTGGTACAACAATTTTTTTGGAGCAGATTCTGTGGCATTATTACCTTATGAACAGTATTTATCGCGTTTTGCGGCGTATTTTCAACAAGGAGATATGGAAAGTAATGGTAAATATGTTGGTCGCGATGGAAAAAAAGTTGATTACGAAACTGGACCTATTATTTGGGGAGAACCAGGAACAAATGGTCAACATGCTTTTTATCAATTAATTCATCAAGGAACAAGATTAATTCCAGCCGATTTTATTGCAGGAGCTAATTCATTGAATGTTTTAGGCGATCATCATGTTAAACTATTATCAAACTTTTTCGCTCAAACAGAGGCTTTAGCCTTTGGTAAAGATGAAGAAACAGTTGTTGCTGAATTAGAGAAAGCTGGAAAATCAAAAGAAGAAATTGATTTCTTAACTGCTTTTAAAATTTTTGAAGGAAATCGTCCTACAAATTCTATTTTATATGAAGTGTTGTCACCAAAAGTTTTAGGAAACTTAATTGCGATGTACGAACACAAAATTTTTGTGCAAGGTGTTATTTGGAATGTTTTTTCTTTTGATCAATGGGGAGTAGAATTAGGAAAACAGTTGGCAAATGTGATTTTACCTGAGTTGACAAATGACGAGCAAGTGAAGAGTCATGACTCTTCTACAAATGGATTAATTAATGCGTATAAATATTGGAGAAAATAGAATAACATACTTTAATGAAGACTCTGCTAAAAGCAGAGTTTTTTATTTATATTATTTTATAACTTTTTAATTAAAGAGTGATTTTAAAAATAAAAAAAGCCTGTTTTGAGTAACAGGCTTAAAATTAACACATGAGGACAAAATTTACTCTACTAAATCTTATACACTTTGTAATATTTCAATATCTGTGCCAAAATTATTTTGGCGAAATAAAATTTTAATAAATTCATTAAAATTATGTTTTAATTAAGAATAATGAAATTATTTGACGTGATAAACTTAAATAATTGTGAAATGTGTAAAAAAGAAATTAAATAGATAACTTATAATTGATGAGTTATTTATCCGATTTTTATTATAAAAAAACGTAAAAATGAAACTTTGTCCTGACATGTTTTGTGACAGTTTTACTCAATAAAAAATGCGAGCAGTTTAAAACTGCTCGCATTTAATGATGATATAAAAATTTGTTTTTAAATCGCTGTAATTTTTCCATTCATTGTAGCAAAATGTCCAGGGAAAGAGCATAAAAAGTCATAAGAACCAGCTTTTAATGTAAATTTTATTTGCTCGTTTTCTTTACCTCCTAAAAGCTTTGTATTTGCAATGATTTGAGATTTCAATTCTGTTGGAATATAATCTGTCGCTTTAGCAGAAGCCGCTTTGTTCGCAAATTCAGAAGCATCAGAACCTGGGTTTAACAAGATAAAATTATGTCCCATAGCTTCTTTTGACATTTCACCTGTATTCATCAAAATCAACGTTACTTCTTCTCCTGCTTTTACCGTAAATTCTGTTTTGTCAAAACGCATATCATCACCTGCTTTTAACACAATATGATTGTTTGTCTTAGCTTCAGGCGTTGCAGTTGTTTCAGAAGATTCAGCTGGAGCAGTACTATAATCAATCTCTGTCTGAGTTGATTCTTCTTTTTTTTCTCCACAACTCATAATCATTAAAGCTGTGAAACTCATTAAAAATAATTTCTTCATGATTCCATTATTTGATGCAATAAAAATAATGAAATACAATAACTTAAAAAAGTTTACTGAATATAAATAGAACTGATTTTAAGCAGATAAATCGCTAAGGAATATCCAAGTATTTGTGTGTTTGTAAAGAATAACGCCATTTCGGATTTTCTTTTACATACTCTACAATTGATGGAAGGTTTTTGTCGCGTTTGCTCCATTCTGTTTGCAAGAAAAGTGTACAATCTTTTCCAACACGAGCGGCTTGTTCTTCAGCAAACTGAAAATCGTGATTATTGAACACAATACATTTCAATTCATTTGCAGCTTCGCAAACTTCATCTAACGGCAACATTAATTTTTTTGGAGAAAGACAAACCCAATCAATTTCTCCACTCAATGGATAAGCACCCGAAGTTTCGATATGGATTCTTGCACCTTTTTCGTGTAGTTTTTTTGTCAAATAAGTTAAATCCCACATCAAAGGTTCTCCTCCTGTAATGATGATTGTTTTGGCTTGGGAAGTTGCCAAATCTACCAATTCATCAACGTTAGTTAAGGGATGCTTGTCAGCATCCCAACTATCTTTTACATCGCACCAATGGCAACCAACATCACAACCTCCTAATCGAATAAAATAAGAAGCCACACCTGTATACATTCCTTCACCTTGTATTGTGTAAAAATGTTCCATTACAGGCAATAATTTCCCTTCTTGTATCAATTGTTGTTCTTCTGCAGTTGTTGATGCAATGTGTATCATAATTTTATTTTTTGTTGTTGTATGCCAACAATGTGTTTTTTAATAACATAGCGCGTGTCATTGGTCCAACTCCTCCAGGAACTGGCGTTATCCACGATGCTTTTTCTTTTACATTATCAAAATCTACATCACCAGCTAATCTAAATCCTCGTGGATTAGTTTCGTCATCAACGCGCGTAATTCCTACGTCAACGATAACCGCTCCATCTTTTACCATATCAGCTTTTAAGAAACCTGGAACACCTAATGCAGTGATCACAATATCAGCTTCTTTTGTAAATTGTTCTAAATTTTGTGTTTTTGAGTGTGTTAACGTAACTGTACTGTTTCCAGGATTTCCGTTTTTACTCATCAAAATACTCATTGGGCGACCAACGATGCGAGAACGACCAATCACAACTGTGTGTTTACCAGCTGTGTCAATGTTATAACGCTCTAACATTTCCATAATTCCGTAAGGTGTAGCAGGTAAAAATGTTTCCATTTCTAACGCCATTTTCCCGAAATTCATTGGATGAAAACCATCTACATCTTTCTTAGGATCAATCGCATTGATAACCGCTTCTTGATCGATGTGTTTTGGTAATGGTAATTGTACAATAAATCCGTCCAATGTATCATCATTGTTCCATTTTTCAATTTCGGCAATCAAATCTTCTTGCGAAATTGTATCAGGCAAACGTAATTCTGAAGACTCGAAACCTACAAAATGACAATCCTTGATTTTATTGTCAACATAGGTTTGAGAAGCACCATTACTTCCTACTAAAATTGCACCCAAATGTGGTACACGAACTCCTTGGTCCTTGTAATTCTGCACCAGCTCCTTGATTTCTTGTTTGATCTCTTTTGCCAGTTTAATACCGTCTAAAATTTGCATTGTTTTGTTGTGTTTGCGCAAAGATACGGACAAATTGGAAAATAAATCATTAAGTTTTGAGTTGATGATTTTTGATTAAATAAAAAACCACTTCGTTGTGAAGTGGTTTTAGCATTATTGATATTTTTTCTGCGCTTCTTTTAAGTAATTAAAAACTTGCATTGTTTTCATCTTTTTTGAATCGGTATGAAAAATAAACAAACCAGTTTCGACATTGAAATAATAATCTTTGTCTCCATTTTTCAACTGAAACCATTCTAACAAACCATTTGTAAGATTAACACCAATCCAATTGATTTGTGAAGTTTTTAGGTCGAAAATAAAATTATCATTTGGATTATTTGTAGTGATATAATGTATTTGATCGTCCAAAACATACAAAACACCACTTCCTTGAAACGCTTTCATTTTCCAAAATTTTGATTGTTGATTTCCGAAGTTATAACGTAAAACTGCTTTGAATTCTGCATTTGTAGGAACTTTTTGTAAAAGAGCATTTTGTTTTTTTTCGCGCGATTTACTTGCTAAAAAAGCAATCAAAAAGATTAAAAGAATAGGTAGAATGAAGCATAATAACATTCCGAACAATGAAGCTAAGGTTTCCATAAAGAGAGATTTAAAGGTTTTGATGAAGGTACAAAATATTTTTTAACCTAAAAAAAGCTGTTAGTTTTCTAACAGCTTTTTGAAATATTTTAAATAAAGACTTTATTACAAATTACTCATTTTTTCTTCCACAATTTTTCGTTCTTGAGCTATTAAATTGTCTTCTTCTGTGGGGAATTGAAAAATTCCAGAATTGATACTTTCAATACGTTTCAAGACTTCGTAAGAAGCTTTTGCTTTTGTGATATCTTCACGATTTAGATAAATACGAATTGCTTTCATAAACGTCAAAATATTTTTCTTTTTCAATTCATCAACCAATAAAAATTGATCGCGTTCTTCGTTTGCTTCCAATAAAGTTGATAAATTATTATCATCAATCTTGTAATACGATTGTAACATTTGTTCAAAATAATAAAGAAATTCAGTATCATCCTTATTATCTATAAATTCTAAATTTAAAAGTTTACTTAGAATTTTAGCTAATTCTTCTATGTATTTTGTAATAAAATCTTTTCTAATCACCTTAATCTAATTTTTTAGACAACTTTTCGAAAGTTTTCTTCGCGTTTTTATCTTCGTATAAAATCTTATGAACCGCGTTGATAATTGGCGCTTTTATTTGATATTGTTCATTCATAATTGCCACACCTTTTGTTGCGTAATAACCTTCGGCAACCATATTCATCTCCAAAATAGCCGATTTTACGGTGTAACCTTTCCCAATCATATTCCCAAACATACGATTTCGCGAGAAAAACGAATATCCAGTTACCAACAAATCACCTAAATAAGCAGATTCGTTAATTTTACGTTTCATAGGACTTGTGGTTTTCAAGATATAATTCATTTCTCGAATCGCGTTACTCATCAAAACTGCTTGAAAATTATCTCCATAACCCAAACCATGTGCAATACCAGCTGCAATTGCATAAATATTTTTCAATACAGCACCAAATTCAGTTCCGTAAATATCGTTTGAAAGTTTTGTTTTGATAAAATCGCACGCCAAACAATCAGCAACAATTTGCGCTTTGTTTTCGTCTTGTGCCGCAATTGTCAAATATGAAAGACGCTCCAAAGCAACTTCCTCAGCGTGACAAGGTCCACTTACAATTCCTAATTGTTCTTCTTTTACGTCGAATTTATCAAACAAATATTGCCCTACTAATTGATAATGATCAGGAATAATTCCTTTGATTGATGTTACAACAAATTTATCTGTCAACGGAACAGTTAATTTACTTAAACAATCGACAACGTAAATAGATGGCACAACTAAAAAGATAATGTCAGAATTCATGACAACTTCGTTGATATCCGTTGATATTTTAAGTTTTTCTGACTTAAACTCAACATCAGTTAAATAATTTGGATTGTGTCTATTTCGCTCCAAATATCCTTTTACGTATTCATCTTTTACCCACCAGTTGAAAGTTTCAAGGTTTTTATTCAGCATTTTTGCAATCGCAGTTGCCCAGCTTCCATTCCCTATTAATCCAACTTTACGATTAGATAACTCTATCATAATATATGTATTGAACAGACAAAGTTAATTAATTTGTAGCTTAGGTATTTTGAATTTTACGAAAAGAAACTCAATTTTGTAAAAATTTTAACGACTTTGTATAAAAAGCTTTTTAGTGAGACCATTATCTACGGTATTGGCTCTATTTTGCCGAGGGTAATTATTTTAGCATTGAATTTTTTTATTATCAAGCAAGTTGATAATTCAGATTTTGCAATGTTTTCTCAATTATATTCTGCGGTTTCTTTCCTTAATGTCATTTTAACATTTGGTTTCGAAACAGCATTTTTCCGCTACGCAACCGAAGAAGGAATGTATCAAAAAGTGTTGAATACAGCTTTTTGGTTTATGGTAATGAGTTCTACTGCGATGCTCGTTTTGGTTTTTCTTTTTTTACAACCTTTGGCTGATTTTGCCAATTATAGCGATCATCCCGAATACTTGTTGTGGTTTGCGTGGATTGCGTTTTTTGATGCAATTTGTGTGATTCCTTTTGCAGTTCTACGTTTTAAAAATCGACCAATATTATATACAGCAATTCGCGTAATTCAGAATGTTTTTCAAGCAGTTTTGACAATTGGTTTGTTGTATTATGTTTCGAAAGATTTTATGCTAAGTTTAGGTTTCGATAATGCGATTTCCTATCCATTTATTGCGAATTTATTAGCGAGTATTTTAGGTTTTGTATTGTTAATAGGCGTTGTACGCCATGTTCAATTCAAATTTGATCAACCTCTTTTCAAGCAAATGTTTTTGTACGGATATCCGATTATGATTGCTGGTTTGGGTTATATTTTGAATGAAAATTTCGATAAATTAGTTCAACGACAATTAATAGATCCAGCAGCAGCGGGTTCTTATGGCGCTTGTTACAAATTAGCAACATTGATGACGCTTTTCGTAACAGCTTATCGAATGGGTATAGAACCATTTTTCTTTAAAGTTGCCAAAAAAGGAGATGCAAAACAGACGTATGCGAATATTCTGTTCTTTTTCAGTATCATTTGTAATATTGTGATTCTTGGAATTTTAGCAAATATAGATTGGATTAAGAAAATATTTGTTCCAAATTCAACGTATTGGAATGCTTTAGATATTGTTCCAATTATTTTAATTGCGAATTTATTTTTCGGAATTTATTACAACCTTTCAACTTGGTACAAAGTAACGGATAGAACAAGTATCGGAACTATAATTTCATTGGTTGGTGGTGCAATTACTATTATTTTGAATGTTTTTTTATTGCCAAAATATGGTTTTATGGTCTCTGCTTGGACAACTTTATTAGCGTATGGTGTAATGATGGTGATTTCGTACATTTGGGGGCAGAAAGTTTATCCAATTCCATATAAAGTGAATAAAATTCTATTGTATATGGGAATTGCAATTGCTTTAGCATGTACAAATTATTATATGCTCGATTCTAATTTAATAATTGGCAATCTAATACTTATCGTGTACATTGCGTTTATTGCGTTTGCGGAAAAAAATACACTTAAAAAACTAAGAAAATAAAGATGAAAGTAAAAGTTATCAATATCTCGAAACACGCTTTACCAGAATATAAAACAGCTTTATCGGCTGGAATGGATTTAACGGCTAACATTGATGCACCAATTGAATTAAAACCTTTGGAAAGAAGATTAATTCCAACAGGATTGAGTATCGAATTACCAGCAGGTTACGAAGCGCAAGTTCGCCCTCGTAGTGGAATGGCGTTAAAATATGGTTTAACTTGTTTGAATTCTCCTGGTACAATCGACGCTGATTATCGTGGAGAAATCGGTGTTATTTTAGCAAATGTTTCTAACGAAGCAGTGACAATCAACGACGGTGAACGTATTGCACAATTAGTGATTGCGAAACACGAAACTGTTGAGTGGGAAGAATCAAACGCTTTAAATGAAACTGAACGCGGAGCTGGAGGTTTCGGAAGTACAGGAAAACAATAATTTTTTTGTCATTCTGATTTGAGTTCAAGAAGATATTTAAGTGTCATTCTGAGCCTGTCGAAGAATCTAAAAAATGAATTAATCCAATTATAAAATATCAATCTAACAAAAAATATTTTTAGAAATAAAATGAAAATTATTATCCCAATGGCAGGACGTGGTTCACGTTTACGCCCTCATACATTAACAACACCAAAACCATTAATCCCTATTGCCGGAAAACCAATCGTACATCGTTTGGTAGAAGATATTGCAAAAGTTTGTTCAGAAAAAATTGACGAAATTGCTTTTGTAATTGGTGATTTTGGCGCTGAGGTTGAAGCTGATTTAATTGCAATTGCAGAGAAATTAGGAGCAAAAGGAACAATTTGTCATCAGTTAGAGCCGCTTGGAACAGCACATTCTATTTGGATGGCGAAAGAAGCTTTGGACGGACCAACGGTTGTGGCGTATGCAGATACATTATTTCGTGCAGATTTCAAATTAGATATGGAATCGGATGGCGTTGTTTGGGTAAAACAAGTCGAAAATCCTTCGGCTTTTGGTGTAGTGAAATTAGATGATAACAATGTTATTACAGATTTCGTTGAAAAACCAAAAGAATTTGTATCGGATTTAGCAATTATCGGGATTTACTTTTTCCGTGATGGACAAAAGCTATATAAAGAAATTGAATATTTATTGGAGAATGATATTCAAAAAGGAGGTGAATATCAATTGACAGATGCATTAGAAAATATGCGTGCTGCAGGTGATAAATTTACGCTTGGAAAAGTGGACGAATGGATGGACTGTGGTAACAAAGCGGTTACAGTTGATACCAATACACGTGTGTTGAATTTAGATAAAGAAGATTTTAAAACGATTTCTTCTTCTGCAAAAATTGACAATTCATTAATCATCGAGCCATGTTTTATTGGAGAAAATGTTGTGATTAAAAATTCGAAAATTGGACCTTTTGTTTCATTAGGAAATGGAACGGTTGTTGAAAACTCGAATATTGATAACAGTTTGATTCAAGAAAATTCAATCATCAGTAATGCAAATCTTACAGATACAATGATAGGAAATAATGCCAAATATTATGGTGTTTCGCGCAGTATCAGTTTAGGAGATTACTCAGAATTGGATTTTAAATCTCACGAAGCTTAATAAATTATGATCAAGAAATTAACGTATATCTTTTGTTTAGGAGTTCTTACAACAGCTTGTAATACTCAGAAAGTAGTAAAAGTTGATAAAAATAGTAATACTGAAGTTGTATCAGCTTCAGCAAAGATTATTCAGCAAACCTTGTCAAAAAAGTCATCATTCAAAGATTTAACGATCAAAGCGAAAGTGACAGCAGATTTGGGTGATGCAAATGCTACTATTGCTGTAAAAAACGGAAAACAGATATGGGTTAATGCAACGAAATTTGGACTTACAGGAGCTCGCGCCTTAATTACGCCAAATGGTTTTTCGGCTTACGAAAAAATCGGTGGAACGTATTATGAGGGAGATTTTTCTATCGCAAATAAATTATTGAAAGTTGATTTTATCGATTATCAAAAATTACAAAATTTGATGTTAGGAAAAGTTTTTGTTGATCTAAATCCTGCAGATTATACAGCGAATTTTACAAATAATCAATATACGGTTACTTATAATAAAAATCAATCAATTTCAACTTCTCCAAAAGAAGGCGAATACATACAAACATATGTTTTTGATAATGGTTTTCGATTAAAAGAAGCGCATTTAAAAGATCCAAAACGTATGATGGAAGTAGATTTGACATATAGTAATTGGGTAACAGCTGGAGCAGAGGAATTTCCTAAAAATGTTAAAATTATTATAAAAGAGAAAAAAACGCGTCAAATAGACTTGGAATATAATAGTTTTACGTTTCAAGAAACGAATACACCTTTCTCAATTCCAGATGGGTATAAGAAAAAAGAAATAAAATAATGAAGTTTGTTTTATCAACCATATTTTTAACGTTGTCATTGGCTGTGTTTGCGCAAGTTCCGTATAATAAAACGAACTTACAAAAACAGAATGCTCAGCTTAAAAAAGAGATTTTAAACTTAAACAAACAATTACAGGAGAATCAAAAAAACTCGAAGTTAAATGTTGATTATGTACAGAATTTGTCTAAAAAAATACAAGTTCAGACAAAATTGGTTGGCAATTTAAGTAAAGAGAAAAGATTCATCGAAGACGAAATTTATTTAACTCAATTAGAGATTAATAAACTTTCGCGCGAGTTGGTGGAATTAAAAAAAGACTACAAACAGGTTTTAGTTAGAGCTTACAAAAATAAATCTGTCGAAAATAAATTGCTTTTTGTGCTTTCTTCTAAAAGTTTAGGAGAAGCTTATCGTCGTATCAAATACTTAGAAAAATATTCGGCTTTTCAATTAGGACAAGCGAATGAGATTATTGGTAAACAAACTGATATTCAGACTAAAAAAGCGAAGAAAGAAAGAGCTAAACAAGACAAGGATAAAGTACTTTCTCAGCAAGTGCTATTTTCTCAAAATTTAGAAAAAGAACGTCTAACAAAGGAAAAAGCTGTTGAGGAATTCCGAAAAAATGAAGGCGTTATTGCGGCTGAAATTAATGCGAAAGAAGCTCAACAACGCCAAATTGATGCACAAATTAAAGCAATTATTGAAGAAGAAATTCGTCAAGCGAAGATTCGTGCAGAGAAAGATTTGAAAGATTGGAATGAAGCTAAACGTGGAAATACAATTGCTGCTTATAACGAGTATTTAAGAGATAACCCGAAAGGAGATTATGCGAAGTCTGCTAAAACAGCTATCTTACGTATCGAAAATGATGCAAAAGCTTGGAATATTGCACGTTCGGCGCATACAAAACAAGCGTATCAATCATATTTAAATCATCATCCAACTGGTAGCTTCGTATCAACTGCAAAAACAGAAGTTTCTAAATTTGAGCAATTAGAAAGAGAAGCTGAAGCAGAACGTCAGCGTATTATTGCGCAACGTAAAGCTGAAGAAGAGGCTAGATTAAAAGCTCAGAAAGAAGACGATGCACGTAAGATTGCTGCTGCGAAAGCTGAAGCAGAACGTAAAGCAAAAATAGAAGCAGAACAAAAAGTTGTAACTAAAGTTCCAGAAAAAGAACGTGTTGTAAAAGTAGATGCTGTAAAACCATCTGTAACGCATGCAGAACGTCCAGATTCTGATGGAATTTCAGGAGAGTTTTCATCAAATAAAGGGCGCTTACCTTGGCCAGTAGATAAAGGAACTGTTGTAAGTAGATTTGGTTCTAACTCGCATCCAGTCTTATCAAATATTACTACTCAGAATAGTGGTGTTGATATTTCAACTTACAAAGGAGCTCAAGCACGAGCTGTATACGAAGGTGTCGTACAAGCTGTAATGAGTGTTTCAGGAAATGGTAAATCAGTGTTAGTAAGACATGGTTCATACTATTCAGTTTATACAAACTTATCAAGTGTAAGTGTTTCTAAAGGAGATGATGTTAAAAGAGGTCAATCATTAGGAACTGTTTATACAAGTGGTGATGGAGAGACAGTCATGAATTTCCAAGTTTGGAGTGGAACATCGAAACAAAATCCTGCCCTTTGGGTAGCAGGAATGTGATAAATAAATAATATATTTGCATTAAAATCAATTCAGTATGGGATTAGGCGGAAAAGAATGGATCGTAATCGTACTTGTTGTGTTATTATTATTCGGAGGGAAGAAAATTCCTGAATTAATGAGAGGATTAGGTTCGGGTTTAAACGAATTTAAGAAAGCAACAAAAGACGAAAACAAAACAGAAGCTACAGATACAACTTCTGAGAAAAAAGAAAATTAAAATTATTTTTAATTCAATAAACAAGCATTGTAATTGTATGTTCAACTACAATGCTTTTATTTTATAAACAAACACAAAACATGAAATTTACAGATAAAGCTTGGTCAATTTTTAATCAAAGTATTAATGATTATCACCAATATGATGATGTAAATCGTCAAATCGAGAATCCTTATAGCGAAGAAGATTTAATTTCGCACCTATTGTACAAGAAAAATTGGATTGATACAGTTCAGTGGCATTTAGAAGACATTATTCGTGATCCACAAATTGATCCAGTTGAAGCCTTAAAATTGAAGCGTTGGATTGATAAATCAAACCAAGAACGTACAGATATGGTAGAATATGTGGATAGCTGGTTTTTACAACAATATGCTAATGTTGAGGTAAAAGAAGACGCTAAGTATAACACAGAATCTCCGGCTTGGGCAATTGACCGTTTTTCTATTTTGTCGCTTAAGGTTTACCACATGAAGCAAGAAGCGGAACGTACAGATGCAACAGCAGAACACAAAGCTGCTTGTCAAGCAAAATTGGATGTTTTGAATCAACAACATCAAGATTTATCTATAGCTGTTGAAGAATTATTATCAGATTTTGAGAATGGTGACAAATACATGAAAGTGTATAAACAAATGAAAATGTATAATGACGAGGATTTGAATCCTGTTCTATATGCAAACAAGAAATAATTTTCTTTAAAAAATACAATATATAGAAAACTCATCTTTTTTAAGGTGAGTTTTTTTTATTAAAAAAAAATGTTAATTTCATCTAATCAAAACATTAGAATGAAAAATCTGAAATTTATTACTTGCTTTACCTTATTTATTTTCGGTATTCAACTTAACGCACAGTATTCTGCTGTAAAAGAATTAGCCACAAGACAATTTCCATGGTTAAAGAATAAAGTCTCATTAAAGGAGATTCCGAAAGAAAATAATGAAGATGTTTTCATTATCGAAACAAAGAAAGATAAACTTTATATATCTGCATCGTCTACAAGTGCAGCTTCTCGTGGATTAGATTGGTATGTAAAACATGTCGCTAATCAAAGTATTTCGCATATGGGTGATAATGTTAAAAATCTTAAAAAATTACCTGAAGTTACACAACCTATAAAAAAGAAATCATTTGTACCTTATCGTTATGCGTTAAACTATTGTACAATCAATTACTCATTTAGTTTTTATACATGGGACGAGTGGGAAAAAGAATTGGATTGGATGGCTTTAAATGGTGTAAATATTATGTTAGCACCAGTTGGTACAGAAAAAGTTTGGTACAATACGTTAATCAAATTAGGTTATACAGATCAAGAAGCGAAAGCTATTATTCCTGGACCAGCTTTTACAGCTTGGTGGTTAATGGGGAATCTTGAAGGTTGGGGCGGACCTGTTAGTAATCAATTAATAGATCAACAAGCAGAATTACAAAAAAAGATTCTTAAACGAATGAAAGATTTAGGAATCGAGCCTATTTTACAAGGTTTTTACGGAATGGTTCCTCATGATTTAAATAAGAAAGAAGGTTTTAAAGATGCTCCAGTTATTGATCAAGGTAAATGGGTATTTACAGAATTTACGCGTCCAGCAATTTTAGTTCCGACAAGTTCTCACTTTTCTAAAGTAGCCGATATTTATTACGATGAAATGAAGAAATTATACGGAAACGATATCAAATATTTTGGAGGTGAGCCTTTTCATGAAGGAGGTAAAACGAAAGGCGTAAACGTGCCTGAAGTAGCTAAGCATGTACAGGAAACGATGCAAAAAAACTATCCAAATTCTACTTGGGTTTTACAAGGTTGGCAGAGTAATCCTTCGGACGATATCCTGAAAGGATTAAAAAAAGAGAATACACTAATCATTGAATTATTTGGAGAAAATACAGACAATTGGTACAATAGAAAAGGATATAACGGAACAAGTTTTATTTGGTCTAACGTAAGTAATTTTGGTGAAAAGAACGGTTTATACGGAAAATTACAACGTTTTATAGACGAGGTTTATCGTGCAAAAAATTCTGAATATGGACAATATTTAAAAGGTGTCGGAATTATTCCGGAAGGTATAATTAATAATCCTGTTGCATACGATTTGATGCTAGACATGGCTTGGCAAGAAGATAAACCAAATCTTGATGAATGGTTAAAAGCATACACAGTTTACCGTTACGGAAAAGAAAATCAACAAATTATTAATGCTTGGAAAGAGTTTGCTCAAACAGTTTATTCAAGTCCAGAAGTTTATCAAGAAGGACCTTCAGAAACAATTTACGCAGCACGTCCTTCACTTAGCGTAAATCCAGTTTCGTCTTGGGGAACAAGAAAGAGAAATTATGATATTAAACGTTTCAAAAACGCGGTCAAAATTTTTGTTCAAGCTGATGATCAATTCAAAGATGTAGAGACATATCAAACAGATAAAATAGATTTTCTACGCCAAGTTTGGTCAGATAAAGGAGATGACGCTTATGCACGTTTAGTATCGACAATTAATTACCAAGATAAAGAGAGAATAAAGAATGCAGGAAACGCATTTATAGATATGGTAAAAACTCAGGACGAATTGTTAGGAAACAATAAATTTTTCACTTTAAATCGTTGGTTAGATGAAGCTACTGATTTTGGAAAAAATTTACCTGACGCTAAAAATGTAATGTACAATGCAAAAGGACAAATTACATTTTGGGGACCAGATAATTTACCAAGAACAACATTGCGTGATTATGCACACAAAGATTGGAACGGACTGTTAGGATCGCTTTATTTGGAGCGTTGGAAAGTCTTTGTAGACAACTCTATCAATGGTAAAATCTCTAATCCAGAGGATTTTTATAAGATGGAAGTCGAATGGTCGAAGAAACCAGATTTGTATCAACCAAAAAAATCAACTCCAGAAGAATTTAAAAAGCTTCAAACGAAGATTTTAGAATAATTATAAAGTTTAAAATTACCTCATATTGAAAAATATGAGGTAATTTTATAATTACTGTAAAATTTCACACATGAAGAAAAATTATTTCAAACCATTATTGTTAGGTTTAAGCTTATTTTCGATATCTGTTTTTGGTCAAGAAAAACCAAAGTATGATTATCAAGAAGCGTTTAAACCTTTTTTTTATCAAAATAACGCAACAGAAACTCGTTCTGCAAGCGGAAAACCTGGTCATAATTACTGGCAAAATCGTGCGGATTATAATTTGAATGTAAGTTTGAACGAAGAGAAGAACGAAATTTCTGGAACTTCAGAAATTACATATACCAATAATAGTTTTGATAATTTAGAATTTCTTTGGTTACAATTAGATCAAAATTTATTCAAAAAAGATTCGCGCGGTAGTTCATTATTACCAATGTCTGGTAGTCGTTATGGAGATTCGTCATCGCAATTTGAAGGAGGTTACAAGATAAAATCAGTACAAATTGATGGTAAAGAAGCGAAGTACACAATTACCGATACACGCATGCAAATTGATTTAGCAAATGAATTGAAAGCACGTGGAGGTAAAGTAAAAATAAAAGTAGAATATTCGTTTGTTTCACCAGATTATGGAGCTGATAGAATGGGAGTTGAACCAACTAAAAATGGAAAGATTTTTACAATGGCACAATGGTTTCCTCGTATGGCTGTCTATGATGACATAATGGGATGGAATACTTTACCTTATTTAGGTCCAGGTGAATTTTATTTAGAATATGGAGATGTAACAGCAAATATTACAGTTCCATCAAGCCATTATGTAGTTGGTTCGGGTGAATTATTAAATGAAAGTGAAGTTTACTCTAAAGAACAAGTAAAAAGATGGAACGAAGCGAAAAACAGCGAAAAAACTGTTGTAATTCGTTCTGCTGATGAGGTTAACAAATCTGCAAAAACTTCTAATGGAACAAAAACATGGAAATTTAAAATTCAGAATACACGTGATTTTGCATGGGCGTCTTCTACTTCATTTATTTTAGATGCTGCGAAAATTAATCTTCCGAGTGGGAAAAAATCGTTGGCAATTTCTGCATACCCTGTAGAAAGTGACGGACAAGCAGCTTGGGGAAGATCAACAGAATATACAAAAGCTTCAATCGAGCATTACTCAAAACAATGGTATGAATATCCTTATCCAGCAGCAACAAATGTTGCAGGTAACGAAGGAGGAATGGAATATCCTGGAATTGTTTTTTGCCACATGAATTCGAAAGGAGAAAGTCTTTGGGGTGTAACAGATCATGAATTTGGACACATTTGGTTCCCGATGATTGTTGGCTCTAACGAACGTGTACACGGTTGGATGGACGAAGGTTTCAATACATTTATCAATGATATTTCGACAAAAAATTTCAATAACGGAGAGTATTACAAAAAGAAATCTGCGCAACGAATGGCTGGATTTTTATTCAGTGAGAATCTAGAGCCTGTAACAACGCAGCCTGATAACATGCGCGAACGTAATATTGGAGCATTACTTTATTATAAGCCAGGAGCGGGAATGACTGTTTTACGTGAAACTATTTTGGGAGAAGAGAGATTTGATAAAGCATTGCGTCAATACATCAAATACTGGGCATTTAAGCATCCAACACCAGAAGATTTTTTCCGTACAATGGAAAATGTTTCAGGAGAAGAATTATCTTGGTTCTGGAGAGGTTGGTTTATGAATAAATGGACAATTGATCAAGGAATTAATAGCGCGAAATATGTAGATGGTGATTACAAAAAAGGCTTAGTATTAAAAGTTGAAAATTTTGGACAGTTACCAATGCCTACAACAGTACAAGTTAATTACAAGGACGGAACATCAGAGGAAGTAAAATTACCAATCGAAGTTTGGAAACGTAATACAGAATGGACATTTAAAGTACCATCTACAAAAGAAGTTTCGACGGTTAAACTAGATCCAAAAGGTGCTTTGCCAGATGTAGATTTGAAGAATAACACATTCAACATGGCAGATGCAAAACCAGTTGAAAAGATTAATCTAAAAGATTATGCAGGAACATTTTTTAGTAAACAAATTAATGCTGAGTTCGTGTTAAAAGGTGAAAACGATAAATTGAATTTAGTTTTTAATGGTCAAACTTTTCCTTTAGAATATCAAGGTGAAGGTAAATTTTTGAACGAACAAGCTGGATTTGAATTAACTTTTGCAAAAGATAAAAAGTCTTTTGTAGTTGAAGAAGAAGATCAGAAATTAGAGTTTACGAAGAAGTAGATTTGTTTAATAATTTGTTTGATATCTAGATATATGAAAAGAATATGAAGAAAACTTTGTAGATACTTGGGAAACCCTAAAAACGAACAAGCCCATTTATTTATCAACTATTAAACAATTTGATGATTTAGATTTTTAAAATGTTTTAAAAGCAACAAATATGAAATTTATTTTGTTTTTCCTTTTTCTTTTCAATGTTTCTTTCGCACAATCTATAGATTTTGAAACCGAAAAAAGCATCATTAAAGAAACCTTTGCAGAATACTTAAATAGTAATCCCAATTCCATCGCAAATTATTTAAAAGGATCTAAAGGACATGAATTGGCTCTTTTCGGTTTGAAAATGGGTATTGCTATGGAAGAAGATGAGGCTAAGAAAAATGATTTAAAGAAAGGCTTAAATGAGTTTGATACGTTCTCTGATTCTTTGGTTGATGTATTAAAAACGAATAAAATATCCGTTCAAATAAGTGATACGATTTTTGCATATAAATACACCATAGGTAGCAGTAATTTGCAAAAAAAGGAAAATTGGCAAGGGGCATACGAGATGTTGTTAGATGATTTTGAAAAAAACCATTTGGTTCGTTTAGATACTATTATTGGAGAAGATTATCTTGATTTAATAAAAAAACAAATTGATTATAAAGGCACAGACAAAATCATATCACGAGAAGAATTAAACCATAGTTATTATCAATACACTGATTTTTCAAAGCCCTGTGAAGGTGATTTTTGTGTCAAAGCAAGTAAAATTTATCGAGCTGTATTTAATAAAAGCTTAAGTAAGGGGTGCTATTTAGTGTCTTTTTATTGCAGAAACGGTATTTGTCGCAGTTTTATTTTTATTGAGAAAGTAAACAATCAATGGAAGTATGTAGATGATTATCCGTCGTGGTTGGTTGAGGAATTGTAAACTTTAAATTTATTATAATATTCAATAAAAAAACCACTTCTTGCGAAGTGGTTTTTTGTTGAATATTATTTTTGAGATGTACTTTCTGGTTTAAGATATAAATCGAAGTAATCTGTAATTTTTTGCATCAAATGAACGCGATCTTTTCCACGAACATTGTGCTCATGTCCAGGATAAACAAAATAATCCATTTGAACACCATTTTTCACTGCTTCGCGGATAAAGTCTACCGAATGTTGCCAAACAACCACATTATCTTGCGCTCCGTGAATCATTAATAATTTACCTTTTAAGTCTTTTACACGATTAATTAAATTCGTGTTTTTGAAACCTTCAGGATTATCTTGTGGCGATTCCATGTAACGCTCCGTGTACATAATTTCGTATTGCGTCCAATCTAAAACTGGTCCACCAGCAACTCCAACTTTAAAAACATCAGGTTTACGCAACATAAAAGATGTTGTCATAAATCCACCATAAGACCAACCATGGATTCCCATTCGTTCCGCATCTACGAAAGGTAAAGTTTTCAAGAAATCGACACCTTTCATTTGGTCATTCATTTCTATAGTTGCGACATTTCCATGAATCGCTTGCTCAAATTTAAGACCTCTATTCGCCGATCCGCGCCCGTCCATTGTAAAAACAACATAACCTTTTTCCGCTAAATGATCGTACCAAAGATTTCCTGTTGCAGGAAAACGATTCGTGATTAATTGCGCGTGAGGACCATTGTATAAATAAACGATAACTGGATATTTTTTCGAAGAATCAAAGTTTGTTGGATAGATTAATTTTCCATACAAATCTGTTCCATCATCTGCCTTTAACATTACATTTTCAACTTTCGCTGTATTGTAATTTGCTAAAGGATTTTGAGCAGTTAAGATATTTTGTTTGAATTTTCCATTTGCATCCAACACATCAATTTTACGCGGCGTGTTATCATTGCTCCAATTATCAATTGCATATTCTCCATTCGTTGAAACCGAAACATTGTGCGTTCCTGCATCTGTTGTTATTTTACGCAACTTTCCATTCTCCCAATTTACCGCATATAAATGACGATCTTTCGGAGAATCTTTTGTTGTCATAATTAAGAATTCTTTTTTCTTCGCATTTTCTCCAACAAGATCTGTTACAATCCAATCTCCTTTTGTGATTTGGTTTAATAATTTTCCATCTGTATTGAAACGATACAAATGCATAAAACCATCGCGTTGCGACCACCAAACAAACTCATTATTTTTTCCTGGAATAAAATGTAATTCATTTTGAGGTTCTACATATTTTGCATCATCTTCTTTGAATAATGTTTTAATCAATTTCCCTGAAACTGCATCGTATTGATTCAATTCCAAATGTTTTTGATTACGAGAAAGTAACGCGATATAAATATGTTTTTCATCTGGCGACCACGTAACCGAAGTTAAATAATGATCAACTTCTGGATGAGTTTCTAAGAAAATCGTTTTTTGAGTGGTTGGATTATAAACACCTAATGTAACGGTATGATTTTTTGTTCCAGCAAATGGATATTTGATGTTTTTGTTCACTGCAGGTTGCACCGACCAATCGATAATTGGATAATCAGTCACAACAGTTTGATCCATTCTATAGAAAGCAACTAAATTTCCTTTTGGCGAAATGAAAATTCCTTTGTGAATCCCGAATTCATTTTGATGAACCGATTTTCCATTCACGATTTCATATTTTCCGTCTTTGGTAATTTGATGCGTTTTTCCAGTTTTATCAACAAAAAATAAATTGTTATCAACCACATATCCAACTTGATTATTCGTTGCATCAAATTCTACATTTTCTGCATTATCAGGTAATTTCAACCAATCGTTTTGTTGACCAGCAGTTGTAATTGTTTTGTAACCCGTTTTTGTCGAATAATAGGCTTGCTTATCATTAATCCAATTCAAAGAAGGAATTCTTTTATTCTCAAATTGAGAACTTCTAAAAATTGTATCAGTTTTAAGAGAAGGAACTTCTTTCTTGATTAAAGCTTCTCCATAAGACGTTTTTACATTTTGCGTGTATGCATTCTGATTAGGAATCCATTGTACTTGATTTAGATTTTCGATACGTAAATTCGTCGATAATCCAAGTACAGCATCTTCCATTGTGACATTCTTTTTCTGAGCCAATAAACTAGCGCTCATCAAAAGTGTACTGAATAAAATTGTTTTTTTCATGTGTGAATCTATTTCAAATGTTGCCCAAGGGCTTCTAAGTTTTTCTTTTCATTTCCAACAAAAATTTTGTCTCCGTCTACAACCACAGGACGTTTTAGGAAAGTATAATCTGATAAAATATAATTTTTGATATCTTCTTCAGAAAGCTGTTGATCTTTCAATCCTAATTTTTTATAATTCTGCGCACGACGCGAAAACAAAGCTTCGTAACTACCAGCTAAATTTTTCATTTCTTCTAATTCTTCTGCTGTAATCACAGTCGATTTTATTTCATGCAAATCAAAACCTGTAAAATCAAACTCTTTCATAATACGTTTGCACGTATCGCAAGTTTTCAAAAAAAATATTTTCTTCATTTTCAAAATCTTTGGTTTTGTAAATATAAATAAGATTCTTCTTTTTTGATGAGGTTAAAGAATTTTGTCAATTTATATTTCAAATCGATAAAAAACTATCTTTGCAGTTATGGAGGAGACTAATTTTTTGCGCTTAAACAAATATATTAGCGATAGTGGTTTTTGTTCGCGTCGCGAAGCAGATCAATACATCGAAAATCGTTTGGTACACATCAATGGACGAGTTGCTAAAATGGGGCAACACGTAGGTCCTGGTGATGTAGTAACGGTGAAAGGAGTGGAGATAGAACCACGCGAAAAGGAGAACGCTGTTTATATTATGCTCAATAAACCTGTGGGCGTAACGTGTACAACAGATCCTACAGATCCAGATAATATTGTCGATTTTCTTTCGTTTGGAGAACGAATTTTTCCGATTGGTCGTTTAGATAAAGATTCGCAAGGATTGATTTTATTGACAAGCGATGGCGATATTGTGAATAAGATTTTACGTGCAGGAAATAATCACGAAAAAGAATATATCGTAACCGTTGATAAACCAATTACAGATGAATTTTGCGAAAGAATGTCGAAAGGTGTTCCGATTCTAAATCAAGTTACGAAGAAATGTAAGATTGAAAAAATAAGTAATAATGTTTTCAAAATTACATTAATTCAAGGTTTAAATAGACAAATTCGTCGTATGTGCGAATATTTTGGTTACAACGTAAAAAAATTAGAACGTGTTCGAATTATGAACTTAACGTTGAACGTTGGAATTGGTCAACACCGAGATTTAACAGCAGAAGAATTAGCAGAAATCAATCGATTAACGAAAGATTCGGAGAAACACGAAGAAAAGAAACCCTCGTCTAAACCAAAGAAATCATCTGCAAAAAAAACCAAAGAGATTTCTCCAGATTTTAAAGATTCAAAAGGGAAATCAATTAAAAAAGCTAAACCAAAGACTAAAACTTCGCAAGCGCGTGTTGGGAAAAGTAATCCTAATAAAGCGAAAGGAGGAAAGAGAAGATAAAATTTAAAAGGCGAATATTTTTCGTCTTTTTTATTGAATACTAAATTCTGTCATATTGTTTTAACAAAGATTTAATATCT
The DNA here is from genome assembly GCF_030005555.1 of Empedobacter sedimenti. Taxonomy (GTDB): domain Bacteria; phylum Bacteroidota; class Bacteroidia; order Flavobacteriales; family Weeksellaceae; genus Empedobacter; species Empedobacter sedimenti. Next base: position 94,803 of record NZ_JASCQG010000009.1, read on the forward strand.
TTATAAAGTAAAATCTTAAAACACATGAAGAAAATTGTTTACTCGTTGCTTTTTATAGCGATGACTTTTGGAGCATCGGTAAAAGCTCAAGAAAATGTAACGTTTCAATTGCCTCCGCAAGAAATTTTGCAATTAGCGGATGCAGATATGCCACCATCTATTAGTGCAGATCGTAAAGCAGAAAACGCTTTTTTATCTTACAGAAGTCGTTATAAAACGATTAATGAATTATCAGAGACTGAATTACGTTTAGCAGGTTTACGTATTAATCCTGTTACAAACATCAATTCGCGTGAGACTTTTAGTGAAAGAATAACTTTCTTTGATCTTAAAACGTCTAAAGAAAAAACAATTGCTGGTTTACCTGCAAAAGGGCGTTTTTCTAATCAATCTTGGAACACTTCTCAATCTAAATTTGCTGTTACAAATACAACAAATAAAGGTGTAGAATTGTGGGTTGTTGATGTAAAAACGCAGACAGCTACAAAAATTTATGAAGATAAATTAAACGCAAACTTAGGTCGCCCTTTCAATTGGATTTCTGATTCAGAATTAATCGTAAATGTAATACCAGCTTCTAAAAAAGCATTGATTGATACGAAAGATGCTATTGCAACTGGACCTACAGTTTCTGTTGCTGACGGGAAAGAAGCGCAAAACAGAACTTATCAAGATTTATTACAGAATAAAAACGATGAGTTCAACTTTGAGCAATTAGCAATTTCTGAATTAGTAAAAGTAAATATCGAAACAGGAGCAAAATCGAAATGGAAAGATGCAGCAATGTACACGGATATTACGACTTCTCCAGATGGACAATATGTTTTGGTAAACGAAATCAAAAAACCTTTTTCTTATATTGTTACTTACAGTAGTTTTCCATCAACAGATGTAGTTTACGATATCAACGGAAAATTAGTGAAAGAAGTCGATCATAAAGAGTTGCAAGAAGTAGTTCCGAAAGGATTTTCTTCAACGATTATGGGAAAAAGAAGTTTGTATTGGAGATCAGATAAACCAAATACTTTATATTGGGTAGAGGCTTTAGATGGTGGTGATGCAAATAAGCCTGCGGAATATCGCGACGCGCTATATCAAGTTGCGGCGCCTTTTACAGCGAATAAAGAATTATTGGTAAAAGTAAAAGATCGTTACAGAGGAGTGACTTGGGGAAATGATGAAGTTGCGATTGTGAGAGATGCTTGGTACAACACACGTAATGAAAGTAGTTATTTATTCAATCCATCAAATCCTAATCAAGAATCAACACGTTTTTTCAGTAGAAATTCGCAAGATGCTTACAATAATCCAGGAAATTTCGTAACAGAAATGAATGATTATGGATATAGTGTTCTTTCAATTAATAAAGGCAAATTGATGTTAGTTGGAGATGGAGTTTCAGCGGACGGAATTTTACCTTTTGTAGATGATTTTGATATCAAAACGCAAAAGACTTCTCGTTTATGGAGAGCGCAGAAATCAGATAAATTAGAAGCGATTGCTCGTGTTATCGATCCGAAGAAAGGAGTCATTTTAGAACAGATTCAATCGAAAACAGATTATCCTAATTTATATGTTCGTAATATTTTCCAAAGAGGAGGAAAGCCAAAACAAGTAACGTTTACAAAAAATCCTTTCGAGGCAATGAACAAAGTTTCGAAAGAATTAATTACTTACAAACGTGCTGATGGTGTAGAATTATCAGGAACTTTATATTTACCACCAAATTACGATAAATCGAAAAAGGAAAAGTTACCAATGTTAATGTGGGCTTATCCTCGTGAGTTTAAAGATGCGTCTACAGCTGGTCAGGTTACAACTTCTGAAAATAAATTTACTTCACCATCTTACGGAGGGCCTATTTTTTGGGCATTGAGAGGATATGCAGTTTTAGATGATGCAGCATTCCCAATTATTGGAGAAGGAAAAGAAGAGCCAAATGATACATTTATTCCACAATTAGTTGCTAACGCAAAAGCTGCGATTGATGCAGTGGATAAATTAGGTTTTATTGATCGTGAAAGAGTTGCAGTTGGTGGACATTCTTATGGAGCATTTATGACAGCTAATTTATTAACACATTCTAATTTATTTGCAGCAGGTATTGCGCGTTCAGGTGCTTATAACCGTACACTGACTCCTTTTGGATTCCAGTCTGAGCAACGTAATTATTGGGAAGCTCCAGATGTTTATAACACAATGGCGCCTTTCCAGAATGCAAATAAAATGAAAACACCATTGTTATTAATTCATGGTGAAGCTGATAATAATACAGGAACTTTCCCAATGCAGTCTGAGCGTTATTTTAATGCGCTAAAAGGTTTAGGAGCGACAACACGTTTGGTTTTATTACCTAAGGAATCTCACGGATATGTAGCCAAAGAGAATATTCTACACATGTTGTGGGAACAAGATCAATGGTTAGAGAAATATGTAAAAAACAAAGGAAAAAATTCTGAAAAGAAATAATTCTCAATACAAGAAAAGCGATTCAATTTTGAATCGCTTTTTTTATTATTTAATATAACTTCTGTTTTGAGTTGTAATTTTTTTAATATGAAATTTCTTACGTATTTTTTTTAATAATTTTATCTCTTTTTCAAAATAAAGTATTCTAATTTTTTCAAATACTTTATCACCAAAAGGAGGTTTTGGATGGTGTATTTCAAAAGATTTTATAATATTATCCATATCAAATAAAATATCGTGAAATAAATGTCTTATTTTTTGAGGTAGGAATATTTCTGACTTATAATAAAGAGTATAATATTTATTACATAAATCAATCATAATTTCTTTTTTATTATTTTGATCTAAGAATTCTTTTCTTGTTGATATCGGTTGTCCATAGTCTATATATTTTGAGAATTCAATAATTATAGAGTACAATTCTTTAATATAGAATATTTGTTCATCATATATTTTAGATCTTAAATTATTAGAAATATTCTTTTGTGCAATTATTAAAGAACCAAATGAAATTATTAAAGCTATACCTGCGAATATAATAGATGTTGAATCTTTATCCATAATAAAAATTTATTATTCAAATATAGTTTATTTACTTTTGAGATTATCAAAAATTAAAAAAACCACTTCGAAAGAAGTGGTTTTTTTAATTTTATAGATGAGGTATTATAACATTTTCAAGAAGTTAACTTCTAACTCTGTTAATTTTCTATAATCTCCTCTTTGTAAAGTTTTCTTTGTAAGTCCAGCAAAAGAAACACGATCTAAAGCTTCTACTGCATAACCTTTTGATTCGAAAATACGACGTACAACGCGGTTCCAACCAATGTGTAATTCTACACCAACTTCAGTTTTTGGTCTACCTTCAATAAAAGAAATTTCGTCAACAACTGCAATTCCTTCAGGAATTAAACGAACTCCTTTTTTGATGTCAGCCAAATCGTTTGCTGTTAATTTTTTATCTAAAGTTACATGATAGATTTTTTTAACATCATGACTTGGGTGTGTCAATTTCTTAGTTAAGTAACCATCGTTAGTAAATAATAAAACTCCGGTAGTCTGTCTGTCCAAGCGTCCTACAGGGAAAATACGCGCTGTAGTTGCATTAGCCATCAAGTCCATAACTGTTTTACGTCCTTTTTCATCATTTGATGTTGAGATAAAACCTTTTGGTTTGTTCAACACAAAATATACATTTTTTTCTGAAGAGATTTTACGACCATCAAAACGTACTTCATCATCGGGTTGTACTTTATAACCCATTTCTGTAATAACTTGACCATTCACTGTAACGATTCCAGTTTTGATCAACTCATCGGCCTCTCTTCTGGATGCAATCCCTGCATTCGCTACATATTTATTTAAACGAATAGTCCCGTCATCAACTGGTGCTTTTTTCAGTCTTTTAACAAATGGTTTTTCACCAGCTTTGTTAAACGGTTTCTTTGGTCCAAAACTTTTCTTTCCTTCTTCTGTTGGTTTCCCTCCAAAAGTTGGTTTTCCTTTCCCTGAAGATGGTTTAGAAGAAGAATTTCCTCTAGCTCCACCTTTTCCACGATTGTTCCCGCCTTGGGAATTTCTGTCGTTGGATTGATTTCGTCTGTTATTCATCTGAATTTGATTAATTTACGCGCTTATTAAAATTTTGCGCAATAGTTTGCAAAGTTAAGGGATTTATTTCGATTAATACGATACTAAATACACCTGCTACAATCATTCCTTTAAAAAAGTAATGTAAAATCTTGTATTCTTGGGTTGTTTTTAACTTCCAAATCATTAAAAAAATAATGATAAAGCAAAAAACTGCTCCAATAAAAAAATATTTCATCGCGCCTACATCATTTCTATAAATGATTACAAAGCCAATGATAATGTCTATAAATAGTAAGCTTGCTATCAGAACTTTAGTGAAATCGATTCCGTATTTAATAGGTATCGAATCGTAATTATATATAATATCTGCTTTTTGTGACGTTAAATCTTTAACGATATCAGTAATTAGAAATAAAATGGTTACAAAAATTGCATGTAAAGCAAGATTGAAGGTAAAATTGTCAAAATAAACCAATAATGCAAAAAATGGCATTACGCGAATGATAACCAAATAAAAGTTTTTGATCAATGCAAAACGATTGATTTTGTGACTATAAAACCAAACCAAAAATTGATAGATGAGAAAGAAAATAAAAACTTTCCACGAAATTAATCCAGCAATTATTAGCGCAATTGCGTTCAAAAAGATGTAAACCGTTAACTTAAACCCTTGTGATACTTGTTTTTGTAAGTAAACTTGTAAAGGGCGTTTGAGTTCATCTTTCTCTAAATCGTAAAAATTATTGATAATGTAACCAGCTGCCACACAAAGTATCGAGCATAAAATAATTCCATCCAATCGTGGGTTTGTCAACAATTGACGATGTCCAACTTCTGGCGCGAAAATAAAAAGCGCAGCAAGATATTGTGCCAAAATAAGCACAACTAAATTATAACCACGAACAACAGAAAATAATGCAATAATTTTTAGGATTATTTTCTGTACGTTCATCGTTTATATTTTAAAATAGATTTCTTAGAATTTGTAAATAACTTCGGTCTGAAAGTCTTTTAGGTAACTTTTTGCTTTGTCATAATCTTGTGTAAAACCAAGAACATAACCGCCACCGCCAGAACCACAAAGTTTTAGATAATATGTATCTGTGTCGATTCCTGTTTTCCAAGCATTCACTAATTTTTGAGGAATCATTGGTCTGAAATGTTCATAACCCCAAGCAGATAATTTTTGAAGATTTGCAAAAAGAGGATTGTATTCTCCTTTTACAAAATTCTCTATACACGCATTGTTGTACTTGATAAACTCTTCTTTCAATGTTTTACGGAAACCTTCTTTCTTCATTTTTTCGAAGAAAATATGAATCATTGGTGCTGTTTCACCAGGTGTTCCTGAATTGATTAAGAAAACAGCTCCTTTTCCGTCTACGTTTGCAGATGGTAAACCAATTGTCGAGATATCATCTTTAGATTGGATTAATAAAGGAATATTCATGTAACAAATCAAAGGATCAATTCCCGAACTTTTACCATGAAAGTGCGATTCTAAATTTCCGAAAAGAGCTTTTAATTCGCTAATTTTTTCTTTGTTTAGATTTTGATTAATATCAATTTTATTCAAGGCATATTTATCATAAATAGCAGCAACTAAAGCGCCAGAACTACCTACGCCATATCCTTGAGGAATGTTAGAATCGAAGTACATTCCGTTTGCAACATCTTCCGAAAAGGATTTTGTATCAAAAGTTTCGGCAAAATTTTCTTCCAAAAATTTTGCATAATTTTTCAGGTGAGCATTTGATTGTTCCGCTATTTCAGACGGTTCAAATTTTAATGCACCTTGATAAAAATTATAAGGAATCGTTAATCCTTTCGAGTTTTCAATAATTCCATATTCGCCAAAAAGTAAGATTTTGGCATAAAATAATGGGTTCTTCATTCCATGTTAAAATTGGTACTGCAAATCTACAAAATTTAAGCCATTCTTTTCTGTTTTAGAAAAGAGTTTTGCTTTAAAAAATTGTAAATCATCGTTATTCAAATTTAAATTACAATTATTTTATCGTAAAACCATTGTTTTGGAATATATTTTGGTCTAAATATTTTAAAATAAATTGGTTAATTTTTGTTTTCTTAGGATGTTAAGTGTTGAATTAGATGACAAAAATTGAGTATTAATGTTATAAAATATATAAATTTGCGCCATGTATATCACAGAATATTTATCAAACGAAGTAAAACCAGGTAAAGTTAATTCTACTCCAAGTCAGCTTTTAGAAGTTGTGCATGAGCATAAATTGACTCATTTACCTCTATTTAAGGGGATGGACTTTGTTGGTAATATTTCTGAAGAAGATTTAGCAGAATTAGCGATTGAGAATGAAAAGATTGATTATACGTCTTATTTAGAGAATTTTTTCCTTTCAGATTCAAGTACGCTTTTAGACGCAATTCAGATGATGTACACAAATCAGGCGAATATCCTTCCGATTATTAATGAACAATCTAAGTATCTTGGTTCTATAACAGAATCGGATATAATCAAGACCTTTGCAAATTTTCCGTTTGTATCTTCAGATGGTGTTTCGATGTTAGTATCTATTGCAGAAAAAGATTTGTCGATGACAGCGATTTCTAACATTGTTGAGGCGAACAATGGTAAGATATTAGGAATGATGATTGTTGGCTACAAGGAAGATAGCGTGTATGTTTTGGTTAAATTTAGTTCGTCAAACTTATTGACGATTGGTGAAACATTTGAACGTTATGGATATCAAGTGATTCAGAAATTTTATAACGACGAAAAACAAGAATTACTTCAAAGTCGTTATGCGCAGTTATTAAAATATATGAATACCTAATGATAAAAGTTGCACTTTTTGGACAAAAAACAAGTACGTCTTTAACAGATATTATCACACCTTTTCTTAATTATTTAGATTACAAAGAGATTTCTTATTGTGTTGAGAAAAAATTTCTAGAAATTTTGAAAGACTCTACTGATGTTACGCTGGACGATGTAGAAACGTATACATCTTACGAAGATTTAGATAAATCAGTCAAATTTATGTTCAGTTTTGGTGGAGATGGAACGATACTTTCTGCTACAACATTTGTTCAGGATTCGATGATTCCGATTATAGGTGTAAATACAGGACGCTTAGGTTTTCTTGCAACAATTAATAAAAGTGTGTTGTTAGAGCAAATGGATAGCTTTTTCAATGATGATTATAACATTATTCCGAGAACTTTATTGACTGTTAAACGTAGTGATGGAGTAGTTATTGAAAATAATTTTGCGATAAATGAAATAACTGTTGTACGCCGCGAAACAACAAGTATGATTACAGTTGACGCTTATTTAAATAATGAGTTTTTGAATTCATTTTGGTCAGATGGTTTAATTATTTCTACACCAACAGGATCAACAGGATATTCGTTAAGTTGTGGAGGACCAATTGTACATCCGTCCAATCAAAACTTTATTATAACGCCAATTGCACCACATAATCTTAATGTGCGTCCTTTGGTAGTTTCTGAGAATGATAAAATTGACTTAAAAATACGCAGTCGTGCCAACGAATATTTCTTGTCATTAGATTCTCGTAACTTTCCTTTAACAACTGATGTAGAATTAACAATAGAGAAAGCAGACTTTAAAATCTTAATTGTTGAGGCTGTTGATGCGACTTATTTTACTACCCTGAGAGAAAAAATGCTTTGGGGCTCGGATAAAAGGAATTAAAATTTACAATAAAACTTCTTAATTTTTGTTAAATCAGTTATGTTGAATTGACTTTTGTTTATATTTGTTCGAATTTAAAAGAAGAATAAAGCAAAAGCCGAAAAAATAACAGAATTTATGAGAAGATTATTTTTGTTTGTTTTTACGATGTGTTTGTCGCAAATTATTTTTGCACAGCGTCACGAAATCGGTGTTTTTGCGGGTGGTGCAAACGTAATAGGAGATGTAGGTAAAGCAAATTATATCAATCCTTTTCCAACAAGAGTAGAAAAAGGAGGGTCATATATGATACCAATCTCTATTGGTGGTTTGTATCGTTTCAACATTAATCCACAAATGGGATTTAGAGCAAATGTTTCTTATTCAAGAGTGGGAGCAGGAGATCATGTTGCAAAAGAACAATATAAGATAGAAAGAGGCGCAAGCTTCAAAAATAATATTGTAGAAGGATCATTAATGTTTGAATATAATTTCTTCAATTTTAATGATGCGCAAGAATCAGCACACTCACCTTATATCTTTATAGGTATAGGAGCTTTCTCTGCAAAAGGAAAGGAATATGATTATGATGAAGGTAGAAATGTGATTATACAAAAAACAAAATATAACACAGACTTATCAATTCCTTTCGGAGTTGGTTATAAAGTAAGATTTAATTACAGTTGGGTGTTAGGCTTTGAGACAGGTGTTCGATACACAAATGTTGACTATATAGATTATAACAACGGAAAATTTACGGATCGTTTTTTACAAGCAGTAGAAGATAATGCGATCCCGAAAGATGAATATAATAAAAGAGTATACGGCAATACATCAAATAAAGATTGGTATGTATTAACAGGAATATCTTTGACGTATAGTTTTGGACGACCTGCATGTTATTGCGATTAAAAAAGAATGGAAATTAGTTTACTAGAACAAATAGATACAAATAAATTACCTGATCATGTTGCGATTATAATGGATGGCAACGGAAGATGGGCAAAGAAGAATGGCAAAGAAAGAACTTTTGGACACAAAAGTGCTTTAAGAGCTGTACGTTCTTCAATAGAAACTTGCCGTAGATTAGGAATAAAATATCTTACACTTTACGCTTTTTCTACAGAAAACTGGAATCGTCCAAAGTTAGAAGTTAATGTTTTAATGACATTATTAAGTTCTGCTATAAAAGACGAAATAAAAGATTTGGATAAAAACGGCGTTCGATTGAATGTAATTGGTGATATGTCAAAATTGCCAAGCAAAGCGAACAAAGATTTAACCAAAGCAATGGAATTAACGAAAAATAACACAGGCTGTGTTCTAACATTAGCCTTAAGTTATGGATCGAAAGATGAATTGCTTACAGCAATTAAATCTATTGCGACAAAATACAAAGACGGCGAAATATCGGATAACGATTTTAATGAAGAATTAGTTCATCAAAACTTATATACACACGATTTACCTATGGTAGATCTTATGATTAGAACAAGCGGAGAAACACGTATTAGTAATTTCTTGTTATGGCAAATAGCTTATGCAGAATTATATTTTACAGACGTTTTATGGCCTGATTTTAATGAGGAGGAATTTTACAAAGCAATTTTAAATTATCAAAACCGCGAACGTAGATTTGGTAAAATAAGTGAGCAACTAACGAACTAATCGAACTGAAATAGAGGATTATGAAGAAAATTTTTTGGACAATGTGTATGCTTGGTGCTTACATGGCACATGCGCAAGTAGTAGACTCTACGAAAACCATTGATTCAACACAACAAGATAATTTTGTTTTAGATTATGCTAACGCAAAAACTTTCAAACTGAAAGATATTATTGTAACTGGCGATACAAAATACTCTAAAAATCAAATTATCCGTTATGCAGGTTTTGCTATCGGCGAAGAGATAGAATTACCAGGTACGAAAGTAAATAATGCAGTAAAAAAGTTATGGAGATCTAACATTTTTTCTGACATCGATTTGTATGTTGATAAAATTGAAGGAGATCAAGTAACATTAGAATTAGCCTTAGTTTCAGTTCCAAGTTTAGGCGAAATAAAGATTAACGGAGTTAAAAAATCGCAACGAGAAGATTTAATTAAACAAAATAAATTAAATCCAGGCGTTAAGATTACACAAAGTTTAATCAACACGACAAATAACAAAATCAAAGATTATTACACAGGAAAAGGTTATCCTAATTCTACTATTAATGTAGATCGTCAACCAATCGCAGGAAAAGAAGACGAAGAAAATATTACACTTAATGTAAATAGAGGAGAGCGTGTAAAAATTAAAGATATCGTTTTTGAAGGAAACGAAAATTTAACAGCGGCTCGTTTACGCAAAAAAGGTATGAAAAATACGAAGCGTAAATCGATCAACGTTTTCAAATCTTCAAAAATGATTCCTGAAAAATTTCAGGATGATTTAAAAACAGTTGTTGAAGAATACAAATCTGTAGGTTTTAGAGATGCTAAAGTAGAATCTTACGACATTCAGAAAGTTGATGATAAAAATTTATTGGTCAAAATAAAAGTAAACGAAGGAAAACCATATTACTTAGGTAATGTTACATTTTCTGGAAACTCTATTTATACATCAGAATTTTTACAACGTGTATTTTCTTACAAAACAGGAGATCGTTATGATGCTGTAGGTATCAACAAAAAGATTTCTGGTTCTGAGAAAGATGATGATATTGCTACACTTTATATGGACAAAGGGTATTTGTTTGTAAGAGCAATTCCTGTAGAAAAAAGTGTGAAAAATGATACAATTGATCTTGATATTAAGATTTTTGAAGGAGTTCAGGCAACTTTAAATAAAGTTACGATCAATGGTAATACAGAAGCACACGACCATATTTTGTATCGTGAGTTAAGAACAAAACCTGGAGATTTATTCTCTAAATCTGATATCAAACGTACAATGATGGAGTTGGCGCAACTAGGTTACTTAGAGCCAACGCAAATTGTACCTGATGTTAAACAAAATCCTGAAAATAATACTGTTGATATTGAGTGGAAAGTTGCTCCAAAATCTTCTTCTCAAGTAGAGTTACAAGGTGGTTATGGTGCAGGTACTTTTATTGGTACTTTAGGTTTAACGTTTGGTAACTTCTCTATCAAGAATTTATTTAATAGAAAAGCATGGAAACCAATCCCAATGGGAGATGGTCAGCAGTTATCTTTACGTGCACAAGCTGGTAACGGATACAAAAACTATAGCTTCTCTTTTGTAGAACCTTGGATTGGAGGAAAACGTCCTACAGCTTTATCAACTTCAGTTTACTATTCTCAATATGACTATAGAGATAACTATGGTGAAAAAGCTAAATTAGACATCTTAGGAGCATCAGTAGGTTTAACAAAACTATTAACTTGGCCAGATGATTACTTTAGATTATCTAACACAATCTCGTTCCAACGTTATAATTTTGATAACTACGATTTATCTGTAGGTAATTTACAATACGAAAACGGTTCATCTAATAACTTAAATTATACAATTGGTTTAACACGTAATTCTGCAGGACCAGACCCTGTTTTCCCACAATCTGGATCTGAGATAAACTTATCGTTTACGACGACTTTACCATATTCTGCATTTAAGGATAAAGATTATACAAAAATTTCTGATGTAGAGAAATTTAAATGGTTAGAGTACTACAAATTCAAAGCAAAAGCATATTTCTACAAAGAATTAGCTGGTAAATTAGTGTTAAAAGCTGGTGGAGAATTTGGAGTTTTAGGAACTTACAATCGTAAAATTGGAACAATTCCTTTTGAGCGTTTCTATTTAGGAGGAACTGGATTAAATCAAAACAGATTTGATGGTCGCGAAATTATCTCATTAAGAGGTTACGAAGATGCAACAAATTCTGGGGGACAAACAGGAGATATTACGCCAAGTGGAGGTGGTACAATTTATAATAAATATACGTTAGAGTTACGTTACCCAATTACAATGAGCCAAACAGCGAAGATTTATGCCTTAACATTTGCAGAAGGTGGTAATGTTTGGAACAATACAAGCGAGTTTAAACCATTTGAGTTAAAACGTTCAGCTGGAGCAGGTGTACGTATCTTTATGCCAGCATTTGGATTATTAGGATTTGACTTTGGTTACGGATTTGATAAAGGATTTGGACAAACAGAACGTTCTGGTTGGCAAACACACTTTATCATTGGTCAACAATTCTAACAGTTTTTTATAAATTAGAAAAATCGTTTGGCATAGTTTTAGAATTAACACTACCACAATATGAAAAAATGGATTAGCTTTATTGCGTTATTCTTTGGCTTAGCTAGTGTAACGTTTGCGCAAAAATTCTGTTACGTAGATTCGGAGTATATTCTTGAAAATTTGCCAGAATATACAACGTCTCAAAGTAGATTAAAATCTCAAACAGAATCTTGGCAAAAAGAAATTGAGCAAAAACAAGAAAATTTAGCTAAATTACAAGCCGAATTTGAAGCAGAAAAGATTTTGCTAACTGCTGAACAAGCTAAAGAGCAAGAAAAGAAAATTGCAGATGAAGTAAAAGCTGTAAAAGCTTTACAAGATAAACGATACGGACCAACTGGAGATTTAGTAAATTTGCGTCGCTCGATGGTGAAACCATTACAAGATCAGATTTACAATGCCACGAAGGAAGTAGCAGATAAAAGAGGATACAGTTTTGTATTTGATAAAGGAAGTGATTTAATCATGATTTATACAGACCCAAAGTTTGATATAAGCAGAGAAGTTTTACAAACGTTACGTCCTGAATTGAAACAACAAAATTCAAACTCAACAAATAAAAATAATAAGAGGTAAACTCAAAGAATAAAACAAAAAATAATATTAATAAACAAACTAGAAAATGAAACAAATTAGATTGATAGCAGTATTTACAATGATGGTTTTTGGTAGCGTATTATCTTTCGCTCAAGAAATTGCTCATATTGATACACAAGCAGTGATTGAATCAATGCCAGCTTACAAAAAAGCTGAAGCTGATTTAGAAGCGTTAGGAAAAGGTCACCAAACTAAAATTGAAGCTTTACAAGCAGAATATAAAACTTTTATGGAAGCAGCTCAAAAATCTTTAGCTGGTAAATCTCCTGAAGAGGCTCAAAAAATTGCTGCAGCTAACAAATACCAAGAAAAAGAGCAAGAAATGCAAAAGAAATACGAAACTGTTGCAAAAGCTGCTCAAGAAGAAATGCAAGCAAAAGAAAAAGCTTTAATGGATCCAATTGAGAAAAAAGTAATGGATGCAATTAATGCTGCTGCTGCTAAAAAAGGAGTTAAATATGTTTTACCTGCAGGTGTTTTAGTTTACAAAGCTGGAGGATACGATTTATTAAACGACGTTAAAAAAGAATTAGGATTATAATAATCAGATAATTAATATCTTTAAGCCACTTATTTTAGTGGCTTTTTTTATATCATGAAGAAAATATTAATCACCGGAGCAAATGGACAATTAGGGCAATCAATTGCAGAAGTGTCTAAGAATTATAAAGAAATCGAATGTTTTTTTGTTACTCGAAATGAGTTGGATATTACAAATGAAGAGTTGATTAATCATTATTTCGAAGATAAATCATTTGATGTTGTTGTTAATTGTGCAGCTTATACAGCAGTTGACAAAGCAGAAGATGATCAAGAGAATGCATTTTTAGTTAACGCTAAAGCAACAGAATTTTTAGCTAAAATCACAAATCAAAAAGGAATTCCTTTTATTCACGTTTCGACAGATTATGTATTTGATGGAACTGAATCTATTCCTCGTTCCGAAGCTGATCAAACAAATCCAATTGGAGTTTATGGACAAACAAAGTTAGATGGAGAAAATTTGGCTTTAGCCAATAATCCTAAAACAATTATTCTTCGCACAGCTTGGGTTTATTCAAGATTTGGAAATAACTTCGTTAAAACGATGCTTAGATTGTTCAACGATAAAGATTCTATCTCAGTTGTGGCTGATCAAATTGGTTCACCAACAAATGCAATTGATTTAGCTGATGCAATCTTAACGATTATTTCGAAAGATGATTTAGTGTACGGAATCTATAATTATTCTAACGAAGGAGAATGTTCTTGGTTTGAATTTGCTCAAAAGATTAAAGAACTGTCTAATTCGACAATAGAAATTAATCCTGTTCCAACTTCTGCTTATCCTACCAAAGCGAAACGTCCAGCGTATAGTTTATTAGATAAATCGAAGATTAAAGAAGTTTATCAACTTAACATTCCAACTTGGGATGATAGTTTGAAAGAAGAATTAAAACATTTGATTTAATTTCAATTTTAATAATATAAAAAAGCTCGAGAACTTCTCGAGCTTTTCTTTTATCTGAAAGATTATTTGATTAATCTAAAATCTCAAAACGAGTATAAGGTTGCAATGCTTTCGGAATTTTTACTGTTCCATCCGCTTGTTGGTGATTCTCTAAAATTGACGCCAAAATACGTGGTAAAGCCAAAGCAGAACCATTTAAACTGTGCGCTAATTGCGTTCCGTTTTCGTCTTTGTAACGTAATTTCAAACGATTCGCTTGGAATGTCTCAAAGTTTGAAACAGAAGAAACCTCTAACCATTTTTCTTGCGCTTCAGAGAAAACCTCAAAATCGTAAGTAATTGCAGATGTAAAACCTGTATCTCCACCACAAAGTCTCAAAATACGGTAAGGTAATTCCAAATCTTCTAATAATCCTTTTACATGCTCGATCATTCCATCTAAAGCAGCGTAAGAATTTTCTGGTTTTTCGATACGTACAATCTCTACTTTCTCAAATTGGTGCAAACGATTCAATCCTCTTACATCTTTTCCATAAGAACCTGCTTCACGACGGAAACAAGGCGAATATGCAGTCAACGTAATTGGTAAATCCTCTGCTTTTACAATCGTATCACGGTAAATATTTGTCACAGGAACTTCCGCAGTCGGGATTAAGTACAAATCATCTTCTCCAATATAATACATTTGCCCTTCTTTGTCTGGTAATTGTCCAGTTCCATAACCAGAAGCCTCATTTACAACAAATGGAGGAACAATTTCTGTATATCCTGCATCTGCATTTTTATCTAAGAAAAATTGCGTTAAAGCACGTTGCAAACGCGCACCTTTTCCTTTGTAAACAGGGAAGCCAGCACCAGTAATTTTAACACCTAATTCAAAATCAATGATGTCAAATTTTTTCGCAATTTCCCAGTGTGGTAAATTGTTTGGTTTTGCTGTTGCATCTCCGTGTTCAAAAACGATTTCGTTATCATCAGCGTCTTTACCTGGTTTAACGATATCATTCGGAATGTTCGGAATTTGATACAAAATCTCTTTTACAGAGTTTTCATAAGTGGATAATAAATCTTGTAACTCTTTTGATTGAGTTTTTAAATCAACCGTTTTGTTTTTTAATTCATTAGCCTCTTCCGATTTTCCATCTTTAAACAAATTACCAATTTCTTTTGCTAATTTGTTGGATTCAGCTAATACATTATCTAATTCAAATTGAGTTTTACGACGAAGTTCATCAACATTTAAAACTTCATCAACAAGATCTAAATTCTTGAAGTTACGTTTTTTAAGTCCTTCAATTACACGATCTTTGTTTTCTTGAATGTAAGAAACTACTAGCATAGTATTTAATTAATTTATACAAATGTATTAATAATTAATTTTTTTAGATAAAGTTTAGATGATTAACTAGTAAAAAATCTTCTTTTTATTTAAAAGTGTTGAATTTATTGTCTTTATATAATAAATATATTCAAAAATATATTTTACAAAAATTTATACAAATTTGTATAATAATATGTAATTAATTGATTATTAATTATTTTGTTTTTAATATTTCAGTAAATTTTGTTACAATGATATTACATTCATTTTACACACTATTTTTTTTAGATCGAAATATCTTTGACAAAGAAAATTAATCGAAAATTATTAATAATTAAAACAATAAAACAATGAAAAAATTTTTCGCAGTAGTTGCAGTAGCAGCTTTATCATTAGGAGCAGTATCTTGTGGAGAGAAAAAAGCAGAAGAAGCAGCAACAAACGTAGATTCAGCAACAGCTACAATTGATTCAGCAGCAGCTACAATTGATTCAGCAGCAACTAAAGTTGATTCAGCAGCAACTAAAGTTGATTCAGCAGCAACTAAAGTAGAAGGTGCAGTTAAAGATGCAGCTACAACTCCAGCAGCTCCAGCTACTGAAGCTCCAGCAAAATAATTTGAACTAAATTCAAATCATATAAAGAAACCACTTATTAGATAAGTGGTTTTTTTTATGCTGTTTTGCGATGTAAATAACGTGTTAACTTAATCGATAAATCTAAAAGTATAATTTTAGAATTACCATTTCGCTCTATATGATACGAAGCTTCGTTAATTTCATTTAAAATATCTTCTATATTCGCTCCATGTATAAAAGGCGCAAACCCTTGCCATTTAAAACCTTCTGCATTGATTTGTAAAAAAACTAAATCATCAGATTGATAGGTTTTTAATAAAGCTTGACGAAAAATCTCCGAACAATAATTCAAAAAATCTTTTTGCTCACTTCTTGACCAGCTTGAAATTTGATTTGACCAATCAATCAAATCCTTTAAAACGGTTGGTGTTTTCGCAGCCATAAATGCTTTTCTTACCCAAGTCACAAAATATTTATCAAATAAATGCTCTTCATCACTCAATTGATGCAAGGCTTCTCGTACATTTCCTTGAGACAAAAAAGCAATATGTTGAGCTTTTTCTGGGCTAATATTTTTCGTTTCAATCAAATAATCTTTGATCGAATTTTGAGCTAATCGTGGAATTTTAACCAATTGACAGCGAGAAGTAATCGTTTGTAATAAAAGATCTTCTCGTTCAGTTACTAACAAAAACAATGTTTTCTGTGGAGGTTCTTCTAAAATCTTCAGTAATTTATTTGCCGCAGAAGTTGTCATTGTTTCTGGCTGCCAAATAATCATAATTTTATAACCACCTTCGTAGCTATTTAAAGCTAATGTTTTGACAATTTCATCTGCTTCATCAACTGGAATAACACCTTGTTTTTTCTCAATACCGAGATGAGTCATCCAATCAGTTAAATTTCCGTAGACATTTTCGTCTACAAAACTTCTCCAGTCATTTAATAAATACTTAGCTAGTGGTTTTTTAACTGTATCTGTCGCTGAATAAGGAAATGCAAAATGTAAATCTGGATGTTGTAATTTATCAACCTTTAAATTGCATTGATTGTTATCAAGACCGCATAAAACCTCACGAGCATAAGCAATAGCTAATGCTAATGTACCAGAACCTTCTGGTCCAGCAAAAAGCTGCGCATGACTTATTCGACCATCTTTTATAGATTGTTGAAGTTTGGCTTTAACTTCTTCTTGACCAATTATGTTTTCCCAAAGCATAAGTCAAAGTTACTATTTTTATTTTTCAGAATTTATCAAAGTTTTCAATCGATTGATTTCTTCGAGATTAGCAATTCCTGAATCGTCTATCATTGCAGAAGAATGGAAGTAAGTCGCGTTTGTATAAGTATCAATTTCTTGAATATTTGTCGAACGTAAACCTCCTCCAGGCATAATAGTGATTTGATTTTCTGCTTTTTTAACCAGATTTTTTAATTCACGTTTTCCGTAATCAACATTGATATCCAAACCAGAAGTTAAGATGGTTGTAAAGCCTAATTCAATTACCATTTGAAGTGAATCTTCGGCATCAGCTGCTCTATCAAAAGCACGATGAAATGTACAAGGAAAAGGTTTTGCAAGTTCAACTAATTCTTGATTTCTTTCAAAATCAATTTCATTATCCTCATTCAGAATTCCGAAAACAAAACCATCGATTCTAAAATTTTTAATCATGATAATCTCAGATTTCATTTGTTCAAACTCTTGATCAGAATAACAAAAATCTCCACCACGAGGACGAATCATCACCATAATTTCTTTATCCGTTTCTTTTCTTAATGTTTTGATATCTTCAAAATCTGGCGTAATTCCACCTAAAGAAGCATCAGTGCATAATTCAATTCTATCTGCAGTTGATTTTGCTGCAACTAAAGCCGATTCTATGTTAAAGCAAGCGATTTCTAATTTTTTCATTTTGTAATAGATTTTCCGTCAATCAAACGATTTCCAGTTTCGTCATAAACCGCAAAGTTAAAGCCTGGATGGATACAAAACGAACCATATTCGCCTTGTTTATTTATTGCGATAAAACCAACTTGAATATTTTGCAAGTCTTTTTTTCGTGATTTTGTTAATTTAATGATTCGATGAATAGCTTCTTTACAAGCATTTTCTGGTGAATAACCCTGACGCATTAATTCTACAACCAAATGACTTCCCGCAATACGAATCACTTCTTCACCATGTCCAGTAGCCGTTGCAGCGCCAATTTCGTTATCAACATATAATCCTGCACCGATAATTGGTGAATCGCCAACACGACCATGCATTTTGTACGCCATTCCACTCGTCGTACAAGCTCCAGAAAGATTTCCGTGCGCATCCAAGGCAATCATTCCGATTGTATCATGATTTTCTATATTTATTGGTAACTGATAATTGGTGTCTTTCAACCATTCTTTCCACTCTCTTTCAGAAAGTTCAGTCAATAAATTTTCTTTTCTAAAACCTTTTTCTAAAGCAAATTGTAATGCTCCGTTTCCAACTAACATCACGTGTGGCGTATCTTCCATCACTTTTCGAGCAACAGAAATAGGGTGTTTTATATTCTCAAGACAAGCAACCGAACCAATATTTGCTTGATCATCCATAATACATGCGTCTAAAGTAACTTTTCCGTCACGATCCGGGCGTCCACCATAACCAACGCTTCGCTCATTCGGATCAGCTTCTACTAATTTTACACCTTGCTCTACGGCATCCAAAGCCGTTCCGTTTTTACTTAGAATTTTCCAAGCTTCTGCATTGGCTTCAATTCCGAAACGCCAAGTTGAAAGAACAATTGGTTTATTAACTTTTTTAGAAGCTGTTTTTTTAGGAGTTTGAGCATTAACGGTTATTTTAGAAGTACCTAAAAGCAGGCTCAGTGCGCCTAAGTTTTTAATAAAATTTCTTCTGTTACTCATGTGGTTATCGATTTCTAATTGTGTTGATAACAAATATAATTCATATTATTGTATGTCTGTTATCAGATAAAACTAAACTTAAAAAAACGTATGAAATCAACTTTACTCACTCTTTGGATGATTATTTCGTCTATTTTTATTCAAGCACAAACCAAAAACGTTGTACAGTACGTAAATCCATTTATCGGTACTGGTGGTCATGGACATTCTTTTCCAGGTGCTACATTACCTTACGGAATGGTGCAGCTATCACCAGATACTCGTGTAGACGGAAGCTGGGACGGATGTGGTGGTTATCATTATTCTGATGATTTTATTTATGGCTTTTCACATACACATCTTAATGGAACTGGAGTTTCAGATTATGGTGATATTATGTTAATGCCAACAATGGGGAATACAAGTTTTGACCAAAAAGAATATGGATCAAAGTTTTCTCATAAAAATGAAAAAGCTTCGGCTGGATATTACCAAGTTTTGTTAGAAAAAGATAATATAAATGTACAACTTACTACAACAACAAGAGTTGGTTTGCACGAATATACATTTAGTAAAGCTGGTGATGCTAATATCATTTTAGATCTTAATCATCGTGATAGATTGGTAGATGGTTCAGTAAAAGTTGTAGACGATAAAACAGTTTATGTCTACAGAAATTCTGAAGCTTGGGCTACTAATCAAAAGATTTTTGCCAAAATACAGTTCAATGTTCCGCTAAAAGTAACGTCTACAAAAAATGGATCTCTTAAATCAAATGAATTTAAAGGAAATGAAATTGCTCTGGCTTTTGGAAAGAAAGTAAAGAAAGGAGAAAAAATTCTTGTTAAAGTTACTTTATCAACAACAGGATTTGAAGGAACAGATGTCAATTCGAAAGAATTACCAAGTTTTGATTTTGCAAAAACGAAAGCAGAAGCTGAAAAAGTTTGGAACAAAGAATTATCCAAAATTGAGATAAAATCATCAGATAAAGACAAATTGACTATTTTTTACACAGCGCTTTATCATACAATGATGCAACCAAATATTGCGCAAGATGTAAACGGAAACTATCGTGGTCGTGATGATAAAATTCATTTAGCAAACAATTTCGATTATTATTCTGTGTTTTCACTTTGGGATACTTTTAGAGCTGCACATCCTTTGTATACGTTGATTGAGAAACGAAGAACAGTAGATTTTATCAATACATTTATTAAGCAATACGAGCAAGGTGGACGTTTGCCAGTTTGGGAATTAGCAAGTAACGAAACAGATTGTATGATAGGTTATCACTCGGTTTCTGTGATTGCAGATGCGATGGTAAAAGGCTTAAAAGGTTTTGATTACGAAAAAGCGTTCGAAGCATCTAAACATTCGGCAATGTTAGATCATTTAGGATTGAAAGCGTATAAAGAAAATGGTTTTATTTCTATTGATGATGAACACGAGTCAGTTTCTAAAACGTTAGAGTATGCTTATGATGATTGGTGTATTGCGCAAATGGCTTTGATTTTAAATAAACAAGATGATTATAAATACTTTATAGAACGTTCTCAGTCTTGGAAAAATTTATTTAATCAAAGCACAAAATTTATTCAACCAAAGAAAAATAGCGCTTGGGATTCTCCTTTTGATCCGCGAGAAGTGAATAATAATTATACAGAAGCAAATGGTTGGCAATACACATTTTTTGTTCCGCAAGATATTAATGGAATGATTGATTCTTATGGAGGAAAAGAAAGTTTTGAGGCTAAATTAGATGAGTTGTTCAATTCAACTTCTGAAATGACAGGTCGTGAGCAAGTAGATGTTACGGGATTAATTGGGCAATATGCACAAGGAAATGAACCGAGTCATCATGTAGCTTTTTTATATAATTACATCGATAAACCAGAAAAAACGAAAGAATTAGTTCATAAAATTCTGAATGATTTTTATAAAAATTCTCCTGACGGATTAATCGGCAACGAAGATTGCGGACAAATGAGTGCTTGGTATGTTTTGGCTTCGATGGGAATTTACAGCGTTACGCCAGGTTCTGGAATTTGGACAACAGTTGAACCATTTTTTGATGAAATCACGATTAATTTAGAAGATGGTTCGAAGCGTGTTATTACAAAAGAAAATTACAAAGAAAATCAATATTTAGGTTTTGAGTTTTTGAAAGATCGTAATGTTCAATCTATTTCAGAAGAAGAAAAAATTGTAACAGTACCTGTATTTAAGAACTCTGAGAGAGCATTTAAAGATAGAACCACTATTGTTTTGACATCTCAAAATTCTAAAGACAAAATTTATTATTCGGTGAATGGAAAGAAAGAACAATTGTTCAAAAATCCAATTTCGATTAAAGAAACTTCTACAATAACAGCTTATGTGAAAAATGGAGATAAGAAAAGCAAAACAATTTCGGGTACTTTTACTAAAAAGCCGAATGATTATGGAATAGAGTTGCATTCTACCTACACTCCGCAATATCATGCTGGTGGACCAGATGGTTTATTGGATGGGATTTTCGGTACACAAAACTGGAAAAAAGGAGATTGGCAAGGTTATTTTGATCAAGATTTTGAAGCTATTATAGATTTAAGAAAAGTCAAATCTATTTCAGAAGTTGATGTAAATTTCTTACAAGATTCTCGCTCGTGGATTATGATGCCTACAAAATTAGAAATTTATACATCAAACAATAAAGAGGTGTTTAAATTAGCTGGCGTTATCGAGAAAGAAGCTAATCCATTCAATGATTCAACTTTTACAGATCTTTGGAAAGTTCAGTTCCAAACCCAAAAAGCACAATATATAAAAGTAAAAGTGTACAATTATGGTGCATTTCCGAAAGGTCATTTAGCAGAACCTTTCAAAGGAAAATCCTATATTTTTGTTGATGAAATAACTGTGAAATAAAATTTTAAAATCCATTTGAATCATTTCAAATGGATTTTTTTATAACGAATAAGTAAAATTGTATAATCTAAACTCTTCGATTTTTCGTAACTTTAGGTTCAGAATTTGAATGAAATGCAAACCGAAGTTTTAACAAAAAGATTAAAAAGTAGAGAAATAAATCCTACCGCAATGCGCTTATTGATTTTAGATAAATTAATGAATGCAGAAGTTGCGTTAAGTTTAGCAGATCTTGAAATTGAAATGGATCAAGCGGATCGTGTGACGATTTATCGTACATTAAAAACTTTCGAAGAAAATAAATTAATTCATTCGATTGAGGACGGAACAGGTTCTATAAAATATGCATTGTGTGAGTCGAGTTGCAAATGCACACCCGAATTTACACATGCTCATTTTCATTGCAATAACTGTAATCAGACATTTTGTTTGAGAAATATTCATTTACCCGAAATCAATCTTCCCAAAAATTTCGAGGTCGAACAATCTTCATTTATCTTAAAAGGAATTTGCGATCATTGTAAATCCTAAACTTTGCAACTTGGTTGCAGCAAAAGCTTCATAATTTTGTAGAATAAATTTTGAATTATGTCTAAAACTTGCTGTAGCACGTCAAATGACGAACACAATCATTCACATGATCACAATCACGAAGGTCATGATCACGACCATGAACATAACAATAGTAAAATCTTATTAGGAGTAAGTTTAGCTATTTTCTTTGCGGGGATTTTTGTTCAATATGTTTTGAAACCAACTTGGTTTGTTGATAATCAAGCTATTCGTCTGATTTGGTTCGCTATTTCCTATATTTTAGTTGCGTTCCCTGTTTGGGGAGAAGCGTTCAAATTAGCCAAAAAGTTGGATTTTTTCAATGAGTTTTCGTTGATGGGAATTGCAACTTTGGGTGCTTTTATTATTGGCGAATATCCAGAAGGTGTTGCGGTAATGTTATTCTATACAATAGGAGAAATGTTTCAAGACGCTGCGGTTGACAAAGCAAAGGGAAATATTAAGGCTTTGTTAGATGTTCGTCCAGATACAGCGCATGTTTTACGAAATGGTAATTTTGAGACGATAAAACCTCATGATGTTGTAATTGGAGAAACAATTCAGGTAAAAGTTGGGGAAAAAGTTCCGTTAGATGGAATTATGATTTCAGATAAAGGAAGCTTTAATACAGCTGCTTTGACAGGAGAAAGTAAACCTTCAACTTATAAAACTGGAGAAACTGTTTTGGCAGGAATGTTAAATCTCGAAAATGTAATTGAAATTCAAACGACTAAAAAATTTGAAGATAGTTCGATCGCAAAAATCTTACAAATGGTTCAAGATGCAGCTTCTCGCAAAGCACCAACCGAATTATTTATCAGAAAATTTGCAAAAATATATACACCAATCGTTTTCTTTTTGGCAACAGCTTTGGTGATTATTCCTTACTTTTTTGTCGACAATTACGATTTTCATGATTGGTTGTACAGAGGTTTAGTTTTCTTGGTTGTTTCTTGTCCTTGTGCGTTGGTTATTTCGGTTCCGTTGGGTTATTTTGGTGGAATTGGAGCAGCTTCGCGTAACGGAATTCTAGTAAAAGGTTCTAACTTTTTAGATTTAATTGCTAAAGTTAACACGGTTGTGATGGATAAAACCGGAACAATGACAGAAGGTGTTTTCGAAGTGCAAAAAATTGAAACTAATCTTCCTGAAAAAGATTTTTTAAACTTAGTTTCAGCTTTAGAAAAACAATCTACACATCCAATTGCAAAAGCGATTGTCGCAAGTCATCCATCTGATTTGAAAGCAATAGAAGTGGAAGAAATTTCTGGAAAAGGTTTGAAAGGAAAAGTTGAAGGAAAGACAGTTTTAGCTGGAAATTCTAAATTGTTAGATCATTTCTCGATTCAATATCCACAAGAAATTCATGATATTGTAGAAAGTATTGTGGTGGTTGCGGTTGATGATATATATGCTGGATATATTACGATTGCTGATAAAATAAAGGAGGATGCACAACAAGCAATTCAGAAAATGAAAGCTTTGGGCGTTTCGAAAACAATTATGTTGAGTGGTGATAAAAATACCATTACGCAAAAAGTAGCGAAAGAAGTAGGTGTTGATGAGGCTTTTGGTGGATTGTTACCAGAGGGAAAAGTTGAAAAAATAGAAGCTTTGAAAAAAGATCAAAATCAAATTGTTGCTTTTGTTGGAGATGGAATCAATGATGCGCCTGTTTTAGCTCTTTCTGATGTTGGAATTGCAATGGGAGGATTAGGAAGCGATGCAGCGATAGAAACTGCAGATGTTGTGATTCAAACAGATCAACCATCTAAAATTGCAACAGCAATTAAAATAGGTCGCGAAACTAAAAAGATTGTGATTCAGAATATTGTTTTGGCAATGGGTGTAAAAATTATTGTTTTATTACTAGGAGCCGAAGGAATTGCCAATATGTGGGAGGCTGTTTTCGCTGATGTAGGAGTTGCGATGTTAGCAATTCTGAATGCAATACGCATCCAGAAGATGAAATTTTAAAATCTGATATTAAATAAAAAAGTGGCTAAAAAGTCACTCATGGTCGGAAGATTTTTCTTCCGACTTTTTTGTTTTTAAACGTAAGGATATTCGAGACAAATAGCTGATTATTAATTATTTAAATTGTTTTTATGATTATTATTTTGTATCTTTATATTTGATAATCAATATGTTATGTCAGTTTTTCAGGATCACAAAATATCTCTCAAACAAGTTTTAGAATTTATTCCAAAAGCTTTGTTAAGCCATCTTTCGGCGACCACGAAAGTGGATTATTACAGCAAAGTGCTGCATGGTGAAAAAATGTTTTACCTGTTGCTATTTTCTATTTTCGACAATGAAAAACTGAGCCAAAGAACACTCGAAGACACTTTTAATGGAAGCAGTTTTAAGGCTTTATTTGGATTGGGTGAGGATGAAAAAATTAGAAGGAGCTCAATTTCAGAGCGACTTTCCAAAATCGATCCCAATTATTTCAAGGAGATTTATGAGCATATGTACGATCGATTTTCAAGTTTTTATTCGGGAACTGAAATCGAAAAATACAATCTTATTCGTGTGGATAGCACCATTGTTTCAGATACTTGTGTGAAATTGAAAGAGGGAATTGATCAAAAAAGTGGTAAAAAACTGGTGAAATTTAGCTTTTCTTTTGACGGAATTTTGCCTTCGGGGGTTGAAGTTTTTAATGGTCAAAAATATTCTTCGGAGGAATCTGCTTTGCCAGAAGCTATTTTGAAACATGCTTTCAAGGAGGCGGATCATAAAAATATTTATGTTATCGACCGAGGTTTGCAGTCAACCCGAGCGATGAAAGATTTTGACGGGAGATCGATCAAATTTATTATTCGCTCGAAAGAGAATCGAAAATTTGAGGAATTGGAGTCTTTTCTTGAAGAAACAAATGTCCAAAAATGGGACAATTGGTTGTTAGTGAAAGATTCAAAAGTGAAGCTTTACACAGGAAAACCTATTCAGAATAAGCGTGGAAATGCGCATTTTAGAGAAGAGAAGGTGGAGACAGCGTTTCGTTTGGTAGTGATTGAAAATGAAAAAACGGATAAGAAGTTTTGGTTTTTGACGAATGAATTTGATCTTTCTGCCAAAGAAATTTCAGATTATTACAGAAAACGTTGGTATATTGAAGTGTTTTTTAGATTTATGAAACAAGAGCTCAATCTAAGTCATCTTGTGTCACTCAACAAAAATGGAATTGAGGTCATGATTTACACCACCATGATTGCTGCAATGTTACTTTTGATTTACAAAAAAGCCAATAATCTGGGGTATAAAACCGCAAAACGACGCATTAAAATGGAACTTAGTGAAATGATTACGGCTATTTTAATCATTTTTGCAGGTGGTGATCCTGATAAAATTTTTAAAACATAAAAAATGGTCGGAATTTCTTCCGACCATGAGTGGCTAAAAAGTCACTTTTTTATTTCTCTAAATATAACTCTTCCATTAGTTGAAGATCAATTCCTAAAATATCAGTTAAATAGTTCTCGACAGATCCAAAATTAGTTTCAATAACTTCAAATGATTTTCCTAAATATTCTGGATAAACTTCAATTAAGTATTTATAATCAGGATTGATTTTTAAGATGTGAGCGTATTTCTGTTCCAAATAAAAATTTGAATCCATATAATCATCCAAAATAGTTTCAAAATCAACTTTCAGAGCAGCTAAAATCATAGCTGTTGCAAAACCTGTTCTATCTTTTCCAGCAGTACAATGAAATAAGATTGGTGTTCTGTTTTTGTGCTGAATAATATCAAAGAATTTTTTGTATTGCATTTGACACGTTTTGTCTAAAACAAAATCTTCATAAATGTTACACATAAATTCTTTTGGATTAGAGATTCCTTTTTTAAATTGTTTGACAAGATTTTCAAAATGTCCAGAAGAAATATCTAAATGAACTTCGTGATTACAACTGTTCGGAATATGATCAGGATTTTTTAGACGTTCATAAGTTGTTCTTAAATCTATAATTGTTCGGATTGGATAATCATTCAGGATTTCTAAATCATTATCTGTCAAGTTTGCTAAATCATCAGATCTAATTAACAATCCTTTTCTTATAACTTGATTTTTTGTATTAATAATTTCGCCTAAATCTCTAAAATTAAATCCGCCTTCAAGTGGAAGATTTCTTTCGTTTAGCGTAATTGCTGATAAAGTATTTTCCATTTTCTATTCGTTTTAGGTAGTTATTTTTTGCACTTAAAAGTTAAGGGTTTTAATTGAGTTGATGATATTAAAAAAAAGATAAGTTTTTTATTTAACATTTTATTATTTTAATTCAATCTAAATTTAGATTATCTTCGCATATAATTAGAATAAATCTAAATAGCCTGATGGGAGAGAAAGTTAAAATCGCGAAAGAAAAATTCATCTTAAAAAAGAAAGAATTTGTAACACCACATCTTATACGCGTTTACTTGGAGAATGATGACGTTTCTTTTTTTGAAGACACAACGCTTGGCGGAACGTGTAAGTTGTTGTTTCCTCCACTGGGAATCCGTGATATTCATTATGCAGAGTATGATGAAAAGAATAAAAAATGGATTTCGCCCTCAGAAAAATTCAAACCAGTTTCTCGTACTTATACATTACGTAATATAGATGTAGAAAATAATCAAGTGGTAATAGATATTGCTAATCATGGATTGAATGGTCCTGGTTCGCGTTGGGCAAACGAAGCTAAAATTGGAGATAGAATTGGCGTTTCGATGAAATCGAAAAAGAAAGAATTAGCTCCAAAAACAGACTTTATTTTATTAGCTGCGGATCTTACAGGTTTACCAGTTATTTCAGCAATTATAGAGTCTTTATCTGCTAAAACAAAAGGAATTGTATGTGTAGAAGTGCCAACGGAAAATGATATTCATACAATTGAAACAAAAGCTAATTTAGAGTTTAAATGGATTGTTAATCCTGCTGTAGGAAATGGAACAGCGTTGCATACTTTAGTAAAGAAACAAGATTTTCCGAAACGTAAAGACGGAAAGCGTTTTGCTTATGTTGCGGGAGAATCTAAATCTGTTAAAGAAATAAAATCATTTTTTAAAGATGATTTAGAATGGAAAAAAGACGAATTTTATTGTACATCGCACTGGAAAGCTGGTAAGGCAGAGAAAAATGCATTAGAAGATTGTCATGATAAAATCGAACAAGAATTATTGATTAAAGTATTTTAATCAACTATATAGGGGTATATAACAAAAAAGCTTCATCTTTTGGTGAGGCTTTTTTGCTATCTTTAAATTTCAAACAAAACCATTTAGATGAAATACTTATTATTGATGTTACTGCCGATTTCTATTTTTTCTCAAGAAAAGTTTAAGGTTGAATATGAAAGACGATTTTTTATTAATTTGAATGATCCCAATCCTGAGAGTAAAAAATTAAGAGAAGAAGTTTTTTCTAAGCCTAAATACATCGAACTTTCTGTTGATAAAAATCAATGTTTGTCGAAGGAAGTGGAGAAGATTGATAATTCGCAAGGAACTAATTATAAAATGAGAGTTATTGGAGGTTTTAAAGATTTAGAAATTTATACAGATTTTGAGAAAAATACTAAAAAAGTTTTACGAGAAATGGATTCTAAAATTTATTCGATCGATGATTCGATTACCCAAAATAAGTGGAATTTGACACGAGAAACAAAGAAAATAAATGGTTACGAAGCCAAAAAAGCAATTTTTATTGACAAAGATTACGAGAATGTTGCTTGGTATTCAACTTCGATAAAATCTAAATGTGGACCAGAGAATTATGACGGATTACCAGGATTGTTACTTGAACTGAAGAGAACTTCTTTGAAAGATGAAAAACAATATTCTACTTATAAACTTGAGTCGATACAAGTTGATGATAAGTTAAAAATTCAAATTTCGAATAAAGGAAAACAAGTTTCTAAAGCTGATTTTGAGAAAATTGAAGACGAATATTATAAAAAAATTGAAGAATCAATGAATCAAAAACAAGGTGTTGATAAAAACTAAAAAATCCGCTCAATTGAGCGGATTTTTTACACATGAATAAAATCGTAATTTATTTATTGATTAGTTCTGAAAACTAATTTATTATCTCCAGGTTTTTCTTCGAAATAATCGATTAAAACCGCATCATTATCATTTAT
The DNA here is from genome assembly GCF_030005555.1 of Empedobacter sedimenti. Taxonomy (GTDB): domain Bacteria; phylum Bacteroidota; class Bacteroidia; order Flavobacteriales; family Weeksellaceae; genus Empedobacter; species Empedobacter sedimenti. The sequence goes on from NZ_JASCQG010000009.1 coordinate 123,219, forward strand.
TGTTCCTTTCAAAATTTCTTTCGAAAGTTCATTTAACACATCTTGCTGAATAACTCGTTTCAATGGTCGTGCTCCAAATTGTGGATCGTAACCTTTTCTTGCCAAGTAATCGACAGCTTCTGGCGTAATATCTAATGTAATATCACGTTGTGCTAATTTCTTCGCAACTCCGCTTAAATAGATATTTACAATTCCAGAGATTTGATTTTCGCTCAACGGACGGAACAAAATAATTTCATCAATACGATTCAAAAATTCTGGTCTAAAGTTTTGTTTCAATTCTTCAAAAACCACATCTTTTGTTTCGTTGTAAATTTGCGGAACATTGTTTTCATTAATATTTGCAAATTTTTCTAAAATCGTATGCGAACCAAAATTCGATGTCATAATGATAATCGTATTTTTAAAGTTAACCATACGCCCTTTGTTGTCTGTCAAACGCCCGTCATCCAAAACTTGTAACAAAATATTGAAAACATCTGGATGAGCTTTTTCAATTTCGTCCAACAAAATAACTGAATAAGGACGACGACGAACCGCTTCTGTTAACTGACCTCCTTCGTCGTAACCAACGTAACCCGGAGGTGCTCCAACCAAGCGAGAAACCGCATGACGCTCTTGATATTCGGACATGTCGATACGAGTCATTGCATTTTCATCATCGAATAAGAATTCAGCCAAAGCTTTAGCTAACTCAGTTTTCCCAACACCAGTCGAACCTAAGAATAAGAACGAACCAATTGGTTTTCCTTCGTCACTAAGACCTGCGCGAGAACGACGAATTGCATCAGAAACAGCTGTAATTGCTTCTTCTTGTCCAAGGACACGTTTGTGTAATTCACTTTCTAAATTCAATAATTTTTCGCGGTCCGATTGCATCATTTTCTGAGCTGGAACTCCAGTCCATTTTGATACAACTTCTGCAATATCATCAGCATCAACAAACTCTTTAACGAGTTTATTTTGTTTATTTTCTTCAAGATTATGTTCAGCTTCTTCTAAATTATTTTTTGCATTAACTAAATCTTCAAACTCTAATTTGGAAGCTTTTGCATAATCATAATCACGTTTCGCACGCTCAATTTCGAATTTGATATTTTCGATAGATTTTCTTAAATCTTGAACTTCATCGGCACGATTTCTTTCCGCTTCCCATTTCGAATTCAATTGATTTCTTTCATCTTGAAGATTAGATAATTCTTCTTTCAAAAGGTTCAATTTTTTCTCATCATTTTCACGTTTTATCGCTTCAATTTCGATTTCTAACTGAATAATTCTACGATCTAATTTATCTAAATCTTCAGGTTTCGAATTCATTTCCATTCTCAACTTAGAAGCTGCTTCGTCCATCAAATCGATGGCTTTATCTGGTAAAAAACGATCTGTAATATAACGTGTTGATAATTTTACAGCCGCAATAATTGCTTCGTCTTTAATTCCAATTTTATGATGTTGCTCGTATTTATCTTTGATTCCACGCAAAATAGAAATAGCCGATTCTTCATCTGGTTCTTCTACCATTACTTTCTGGAAACGACGCTCTAAAGCTTTATCTTTTTCGAAATATTTTTGATATTCATTTAAAGTAGTAGCACCAATTGAACGTAATTCGCCACGAGCCAAAGCAGGTTTCAGGATATTTGCTGCATCCATAGCGCCTTCTCCGCCACCGCCAGCACCAACAAGCGTGTGAATCTCATCGATGAACAAAATTATTTCTCCATTAGAAGCAGTTACCTCTTTTACAACGGCTTTCAAACGCTCTTCGAATTCACCTTTGTATTTTGCACCCGCAACCAAAGCTCCCATATCCAATGAAAAAATTTGTTTATTCAAAAGATTTTCTGGAACATCTCCATTGATGATTCGATGTGCTAAACCTTCTGCTATAGCGGTTTTACCAACACCTGGTTCACCAATAAGGATTGGGTTATTTTTTGTACGACGTGATAGAATTTGTAAAACACGACGAATTTCTTCGTCACGTCCAATTACAGGATCTAATTTTCCTTCTTTTGCTAAATCTGTTAAGTTTTTAGCGTATTTGTTTAATGAATTATATGTTCCTTCTGCGTTTTCAGAAGTTACTCTTTCTCCGTTTCTCAATTCTGTTACTAATTTTTTTGTGTTATCGAATGTTACACCTCTATTTTTTAATAATTGACTTACAGACGAAACATCTTTGATTATTGCTAATAATAAATGCTCTAAGGTGATAAAATCATCGTTCATCTCTTTCGCAATTTGTTGTGCAGATTGCAAAATTTGGTTAGACGAATTAGAAAAATGATTTCCTTGTTGACCTTCAATTTTTGGATATTTATTGATTTCTAAATCCAACTCAGGTTTCAACATATCCATTTTTACACCTTGTTTTTCTAAAATTAATGATAACACGTTTTCATCAACATCGATCATTCCTCCTAAAATATGAGCTGGCTCTATCGCTTGATTTTTATACGCAACTGCGATTTGTTGTGCTGCTTGAATCGCTTCGCGACCCTTTATAGTAAATTGATTAAAATCCATAGTTTAATAGTTTGTTTTGTTGTTGCTACAAGTTAATCAAAAAAAATTCCAAACTAAGATTAAGAAATTATTACTGACTTTTTGACCTATTTGCATAAAAAAAGGAGACATTTTGACAACATCTCCTTTCGTTTAAAAATTTTAAGTATTTAAAACAATCCTTCTACTGATAAATAGCGTTCGCCAGTATCGTAGTTAACAGTTAGTATTTTTGCATTTTTGTCTACTTCATTTAATGTTTTAGCAACTGCAGCTAATGATGCACCTGTCGAAATTCCGACAAATAAACCTTCTACTTTAGCTACTTTTTTTGCAAATTCAAATGCTTCTTCTTTTGTAATTTGAATAGAAGAATCAACGATTGAAGTGTCTAAATTAGTTGGGATAAATCCTGCTCCAATTCCTTGAATCGCGTGAGGACCAGGATTTCCTCCAGAAATTACGGGAGAATCAGTTGGTTCTACAGCGATAACTTTTGTTGAAGAATTAACTTCTTTTAATGCTTTTCCAATTCCAGAAAGATGTCCACCTGTTCCAACTCCTGTGATTAAATAGTCAACTCCTTGAGGAAAATCTGTAAGAATTTCTTTTGCAGTTGTATTGTAATGAACTGTTGGATTCGAATTGTTCTCAAATTGTTGCGGAACCCAAGCGCCTTTTATTGTTTCGGCTAATTCTTGTGCTTTTGCAATGGCACCTTTCATACCCAATTCTTTTGGCGTCAAAACAAATTCAGCTCCATAAGCTTCCATTATTTTTCGACGTTCAATTGACATCGATTCTGGCATTGTGATAATCATTTTGTAACCTTTTACAGCGGCAACAAATGATAAACCAATTCCAGTATTTCCCGAAGTAGGTTCTATAATTGTTCCTCCAGGTTTTAGAATTCCAGCTTTTTCAGCATCTTCAATCATTGCCAAAGCAATTCGATCTTTAATTGATCCGCCTGGATTTTGTTTTTCTACTTTAATATAAACGTTGTGATCAGGAAATAATTTATTCAGTTTAATAATTGGTGTATTTCCTATAGTTTCTAATACATTATTGTAAATCATTATTTTAAGGTTTTAGATGATATAATCTTGATGTTGTTCTTTTTTTTGTTTTTTAATTTGTGGCTGATTCTCTTGATAAACAATAGAATTATCCTCAATACTTTCTGTAATCCAAACATTTCCGCCAATTACAGAATTCTCTCCAATAACTGTTGTTCCTCCTAAAATAGTTGCGCCAGCATAAATGGTGACATTGTTTTTGATCGTTGGATGTCTTTTTTTATCAGCCAAATTTTTTGAGACATAAAATGCACCCAATGTAACGCCTTGATAAATTTTGACATTATCACCAATAACAGTTGTTTCTCCAATTACAATTCCTGTACCATGATCTATATAAAAATTTTTACCAATTGTTGCTCCAGGATGTATGTCAATTCCTGTTTTAGAATGCGAATATTCAGAGAAGAAACGCGGAAGAATAGGAGTGTTTAATTTATAAAGAATGTTTGCTAAACGATGAATTGCAATTGCAAAAAAACCTGGATAAGCCAAAATAATTTCGATTTCTGATTTCGAAGCAGGATCATTTGAATAGAATACAAAAATTAATTCCTCTAACTCCTGTCTAAGTTTTGCAAATTGATCAAAAAAGTAAAGACTTATTTGGTTCGATTTTTCCTCAGGAACAATTTTTAATAAAATAGAATTAAATTGATTAAGTAAATCCTCTTTCTTGTAAGAAGGATTTGGTTGTTGAAAAATCTCATCATAAATAATGGATTCAATCAACGGTTCTAATTCTTGTTTTTTAAAAGGTAAACTATAACGTGTTAGTTGGATCATTTTGTATATCTATAAACTCTATAAAAATAGTAGACAAATATAAAAATTATTTTAATCTTGTCTACCTTTTTTCAATTAATTTTGAGTATTTCTTAATTATAGATTCAATTAATTTGTCTGTCGAGGAGTAATGTAGTACACTAAAATGACTTTTTAAAATAAAAATCATGTAATTTTATTTAAAACAGAGTTTTGAAAAATTGTATTGATAATTAATGTGTTAAATTGATATTTATAAGAAAAAATGATTATTTTTATAAAAAATAAAGCATAGTGTTTTGTTTACACTAAAAAAGATTTATTTTAGTGAAATAATTTTTAAAGGATAAAAATATGAAAAAATCAATTTTATTCGGATTATTCTTTATGTTGACATCTTTAATGTATGCGCAATCACCAGTTGGGACATGGAAAACAATTGATGACGAAACGAAACAGGCGAAGTCTTACGTAGAGATTTTCGAGAAAGATGGAAAACTTTATGGTAAAGTCACAAAGATTTTAACAAAAGGAAAAGAAAATGCTAAATGTACAGATTGTTCAGGAGCATTAAAAAATAAACCAATTTTAGGAATGCAAATTCTTTCTGCGATGAAAAAAGATGGAAAAGAATGGAACGGAGGAAAAATCTTAGATCCTAATTCTGGAAAGGAATACAAAGCAAAAATGTCTCTTAACGGAAATGATAAATTAGACGTAAGAGGTTTTATCGGGATTTCTCTTGTAGGAAGAACGCAGACTTGGCAACGAGTTAAATAAAAATCAAAACAAAAACGAAAAGGTTACTCTGAGTAATCAAACCCACAAAAATTTACTCTATAATGACTATTTCTAAAAAGAATAGTCATTATTTTTTTTGCTTAAATTTGTAGCTTCAAAACAAAAGTTTTGATTTTCTAAAATAAATTAATGAGTTTAACTAAAAGAGCGTTTGCATACGCCAAACCATATAGAAGTTCGTTTGTAACAGCGATTATATTCAATTTACTTTATGCACTTTTCAACGTAATTGCGTTGGCATTTATGATGCCTATTTTGGGTGTTTTGTTTGGAGAAAAAACGTCTGGAATAATTGCTAAACCAGTTTACTCGGGAAATTTAGGTGATTTGAAGCAGTTTTTTTCTGATTATTCTGCCTATTATATGAATGAGGTTTCTCAAACTGAAGGTCCAGTTTATGTATTAGCCATTTCGTGTGTTGTATTTATTGTAGCTTTTTTATTTCGAAATATTTTCAGCTTTTTATCCGAAACTTGTTTAGTTGATTTACGTTCGGGGGTTACACGCGATTTGCGAGTAGATATTCACAACAAAATTATCGATTTGCCAGTTGCTTATTTTACCGAAAAACGAAAAGGAGATATGATTAATCGTATTTCAAGTGATGTGAATGAAGTGGAATCTAACATTTTAAATTCGATTGTAGAAATTGTTCGTTCGCCAATTATGATTATTGTTTTTGTAGTTGTTTTATTTACAGTAAGTTATCAATTGACGATTTTTGCTATTTTGGTTTTTCCAATTATGGGAACAATTATTTCGTTGATTGGTAAAAGCTTGAAAAAAGCTGCAGAACATGCGCAAGATGAACTATCAAATATTATTACATATGTTGATGAAACCTTGACTTCGCTTAAGATTATTAAAATTTTCAATGCAGAAGATCAAGTAAAAGGTCGATTTGATTCGTCAATTAATCGTTATCGAAAATATCTTCAAAAAGTAATGAAAAAACGAGCGTTGGCATCGCCAACAAGTGAGTTTTTAGGAGCGATAACAATTGGTCTAATTGTATTTTTTGGAGGAAAATTATCTTTGGAAGGAAATGGATTAACGGGTTCACAGTTTATCTTTTATATCGCAACATTTTATACATTATTAGATCCTATCAAGCGTTTTTCTAAGGCTTTATCAGATGTGCAAAAAGGAGAAGTTTCTGCAAAAAGAATTTTTGATGTTTTGGATGCAGATGTTTCCATTAAAGATGTTCCAAATGCAAAAGGAATTGAAGCTTTTGAAGATAAAATTGAGTTCAAAAATGTAACGTTTGCTTATGGAGAGCATGATGTGATTACTGATTTTAATTTAACGATTAATAAAGGAGAAACAGTTGCTTTAGTTGGTCAATCAGGTTCAGGTAAATCGACTTTAGCCAATTTAATTACGCGTTTTTGGGATGTGAAATCTGGTCAAATTTTAATTGATGGAATAGATATTAAACATATAAAATTACATGATTATCGCTTGTTATTTGGTTTGGTAACGCAAGATTCTATTTTATTTAATGATACAATTTTCAACAATATTTCATTGGGAGATAAAGCTCCAAATCTACAAAAAGTAGAACATGCGGCGCAAATTGCAAATGCTGAAGAGTTTATTGTAAAAATGCCGGAGAAATACGAGGAATCAGTAGGTGAGGGCGGTAGCAAGCTTTCTGGTGGACAAAAACAACGTGTAAGTATTGCGCGTGCCGTTTATAAAAACCCACCGATTATGGTGTTGGACGAGGCGACTTCTGCTTTGGATACAAAATCTGAAAAACTGGTTCAAGTTGCTCTAAATAATATGATGCAAAACAGAACTTCTTTGGTTATTGCGCACCGTTTATCAACGATTCAGAGTGCAGATAAAATTGTGGTAATGGAAGCTGGAAAAATTATTGAAGAAGGAAATCATCATTTGCTTATCGAGAAAAAAGGTGTTTACGCGAATTTGGTAAACATGCAAAATTTTGAATAAAATTATCTTTATAACATAAAAAAATCCGCTTAAAAAGCGGATTTTTTGTTTATATTAAATTGATTTAATTTCAAAACCTAATTGTTTCCAATCTTCCCAAAATGTTGGATATGACTTTTCTACCACCATTTCATTCTCAATTTTAATTGGGTAAATTTGAGACAAAGGCGCCATACACATTGCCATTCTATGATCATTGTAAGTCGCTAAAGTTGGTGTTTCTTCAAAATGATTATAACCTTCAATTGTTAAAGAATCGTTGGTAATTGTAATAATTGCTCCAAATTTTTCTAACTCATTTTTAAGTGCAACTAAACGATCAGTTTCTTTAATTTTTAATGTTTCTAAACCGGTTAAATGACATTTTACTTTCAATCCTACACAAGTTGCAGCAATGGTTTGCGCAATATCTGGTGTGTTGATTAAATTTAATTCGATGATAGATTTTGGAATGAAATTTTCTTCATTTTTCAATGATAAAAATCCATTTTCGAAACTTGAAATTACACCGAAATTATCTGCATAAATATGTTGTAAAGCTGAATCTCCTTGCAAAGAATCTTCGAAATAAGTTGAAATTTTCACTTCAGAATTCTGTGATAAAGCAATCAAACTATAATAATATGAAGCTGAGCTCCAATCTGATTCTACTTGTAAATTTTGCGCTTTAATATTTTCTGTAAATGGAATTTTGATTGTATTTCCTTCGAAAATAGCTTCAATTCCAACTTTATTCAACAATTGAATTGTCATTTGAATATAAGGAACAGAAATAATTTTTCCATCCAAATTAATTGTCAAACCATTTTCTAATTTCGTCCCGATTAAACACAAAGCAGTAATGTATTGCGAACTAATATTAGAAGGTATTGTAATTGAATTTTTCGTTAATTTTTTTCCAACAATTGATAAAGGTGGAAAACCTTCATTTTCTTGATACGAAATTTCTGCACCCAACTCATTCAAGGCATCAACCAAAACTTTTATTGGGCGTTGTTTCATTCTTTCAGAGCCCGTTAACGTTACTTTTCGCCCATCTTGAATAGAAAAATAAGCCGTCAAAAATCGCATTGCTGTTCCCGCATGGTGAATGTCAATTAAGTCCGTTTTGTTTGCCAGAGCTTTTTGCATTAATTGAGAATCTTCAGAATTTGAAACATTTTCTAATGTCAAAACATTCTCAAATAATTGATTCAATAATAATAAACGATTGCTCTCGCTTTTAGATCCTGTGATGGCTAATTGATTGTTTATCGGAGATTTTAGAGCAGAAATTTCAATCATATTTATTTTAATTTATCATTATTTTGATGACGATCGTGATCACGTTTTGTTTTATAATCTAATTTTTTATAAAAAGCTGATTCCAAATCAACTCCTGTTTGATTTGCTAAACAAAGCGCTACAAAAATAACATCAGCCAATTCTTCGCCTAGATCTTTGTTTTTGTCTGATTCTTTCTCTGATTGTTCACCATAACGACGAGCAATAATACGTGCAACCTCTCCAACTTCTTCTGTTAATTGTGCCATATTTGTTAACTCGTTAAAATAACGAACACCATGTTCTTTTATCCAATTATCAACGTCTAATTGTGCTTGTTTAAGACTCATTTTATTAAAATTTGTTGATGTAAATGTACAAAAATAAAAAGCCAACTCACGTTAGGAGTTGGCTTTATTAGTGGTTTCGAAATTATTTTATTTTTTTACTAAAATTACCTGCTGACTTTCTGAATTAATGATGTTTGTTAAAAATTCTTTCAGTGATTTGTAATATTGAGGAGGCAGAACGCTATAAGGCATAATCTTTTTTGTTTGCGCTATAATGTAACCATCCTTTTCAATTACTTTAGAACCATATCCACCAGTGTTATCTGGCATTGATAATTGCTTTTCAGTTGGTAAAGATTCTACTTTATAACCTTCTGGGATTTTAATTTTGACTGTATTTGTATTACTAATTGGCGCACCAAACTCGATATTATAATTACGTTGATCTAAATTTAGATGATGTTTAGTATTTGCAATAAACAAAAATGGGTTGAATAGGATTTTATTTCCTGCAACATCAGCTTTTACATCACTAAATTTGAATTGATGACGAATTAAATCTTTTTTGTTGTCTTGTGTTTTGAAATCTGAAATTTCAAAATTATAATCCTCAGTGTATTCTTTTTCGAAAGCTTTAGGATCATTTGTTATTTCATTTAAATCATACATGTAAAAATAATTATCTCTAACGCTAGCATAAGTACCCGTAATACTTCCGTCAGCAGTTAATTCTGCTGTGATCGTTTTGTTATCTGATGTTTCGACAGAATTACGAAGCGGAATTTCTTTTATTCCTTTACTAGTAACCATAAATCCTCTATCGTTTATTGCACGAATTGGAAGCAGATTGATTTGAGAGTTTTTGTCTGTTGCGTCCATTAGGTAAAAATCTTCCCCCATTGAAACTCCAACAATCACATAATTTAGTTTGCTTCGCGATGGAAAAGAATAATTTAACACACCGTTTTGTACTGTACTCAAAACAATTGGATTAGCATCTATACCAGCTTTTTTAAGCATTGATGTTAACATTAAGTTGATATCAGCTGTATTTCCAGATTTTTCATTAAACGCTTTTCTCAAACCTTTGTCAGTGTATTCTCCGTAATAATCATTCCAAGTCATATTATTTTTTACGTAGTTAAAAATAGCAAGCATTTTATCTACAGGTGTTGATTTTCCTGCTATAGTAGTATTTACAGCTTCATCTAAGAATCCATTACCATTCAATTCACGACCAAAACTTTCATGATCCATTAAATCTTTACCAATTTGTTCCCAAGTTGTTGAATAATTCTCTGAAGCTCTTCCTGGAGCAACAAACGAAGCTAGCTCAAAATTGATACTCGATAACATATTGCGAGGATTTAAAACATATGCTTCGTTAGCATAAGTTGGTAAGTTTGATAAGGAATATGTTTGAGTGTTAATTTTTAATTTTTGACTACTTGATGTTGCTCCTTGATTACCCATATCTCCACCAAATGATGTAACGCCTCTGTTACCAAATGAAGTACTTGAATAAGTGTCCTCTTTAGAATTAGTTGTTACTTTTGGCGCAAAGCTTCCTCTTAAATCTTGTTGAAAGTTGAAAAACTCTTGGCTTTGCATCGTTAGATTACTCTTTACAACTGGAATTGACTGCTGAAAATACCAAGTATCTGTTTGATTGACAAATGGAGAAAGGACTTCGTAAGAATATTCTAAAATTGAACCATTTTTTACATTTGGAAATGTAAACGTTTGTTTGTCCATAAAACGATGAACTTTTTCTTGAAAAATATCTTTTTTCTCAACTTTCTGTTCAACTATTTTTCCGTTGTCAAGGTTGTAAGTAACCGCTTTTAGAGATAATATTTTTTCATAATCTCCCGTTGCATTTTTTCTTAATGGAATTTCAATTTTTAAAACGTCATCAGGTGTTTTGTCTTTATCAAAAACTATGACTCTGTAAAAAACACGCTTTGTTTGTTCTACTCCTCCTTGTGATGTATTGAAACTGACTTTATAATTACCGTCTGCATATAAAACTTCTGCCGGAGCATCCGTTTGTATTGTACTTTTTGTTTTCTCAAAATCTTGTTTTGATATTTTACCAAATTTCACATCTTGTGCAAAACTTGATACTGTCGCTATAGTAGCTACAATTGTAAAGATTGTTTTCATATTAGTGTTATAGTTTTTCTAAAAGTAATTTAGTGTTGTCATAGCCAGCAATTTGTCTGCGAAATTCTACATAATCGTTGTATTTTTCTTTTGCAAAAGTTCCAGAAAATTGTTTGTAAACTCGTTTTATTTCGAAAGTGTTATTTTCTTTAGGATTGATCTCTAATTGATATTCACCAAAAGCAGATTTAATAGTTAAAGCATCAAATTTTTGAGGCATTTTATAGCCTATTGGCAATGTTAATAAGTAAGAAACTTGGTCTACATAACCAGTTTCTACATTAAAATCAAATTTGCGATCCTTAGATTTTTTAAGAGAAGTTTCTTCTCTATTAACAGGAATCATATTTATGATAATATTATTTCCTTGTACTTTGGCGTAATTTGGCGCAGAAAATTCAAAGTTTGATGTAAAAATAGCCTCTTTCCAATTGTTGTTGAAATCTTTCTTTTTGAATGTAATTCCTTGTAAGTAAGAAAAACGATTTTTTAAACTACTCTCTAAATCTTTAGGAGTGTATTGACTAAAACGTGAGAAATTCTCGTAAAGTAAACCTTTTGTAGTCTCAGAAAACTGGAAATTTAACGTTCCATCAGAGGAAATTGTTGCATTTCCTTCAACAAGTAATTGATTATCTTCTGTTTTGAATTGTTGTGCTGGAATAATTTTTCCTCCTTCATGATCTACAATCAATACTTTTCTATTTCCTGCAAAATCGCCTAAATAGTTGTATGGAGCAGTCTGGCTAGTTGCTTCTAACCAAACTTCTTGATCTTTTAGCGGAACAAAAACTATCATATGATTGCCTTGTTGATACATCATTTGTTCATCAATATCAACAGGATTTCCTGCGTATAAAATAGTGTGATACGATTTTATGTTTACAGCATCTAACATTCCGATCATATAATTAGAAAGTGCTTTGCAATCGCCATAACTTTTACTTTCTACATAAGAGTTAGGAAAAGGAGAAAGTCCACCAATGCCAAGCTGTACGCCAATATATCGAACTTTGTTTTGTAAATGTTTGTATAAAATTTGTACTTTTTCTTGATCAGTTTTGGCATCTTTTATCAAATCTTGAAAGTAGGCTTTTTGCGCTGGAGTGAAATCTAACTTTGAACGAATTAAATTATCAAAAGTCCATTTTCCGTAATCATTCCAATTATCAAAATTTCCTTTAACACCATCAATATTAATCTGATTTGAGGCTAAAATTGCTTGTGGAAAAATTTTGCGTCCACTAACCATTTTATCTTCTTCGTTGAACGCTGATATATTGCTCAACGAATAATTTAAATTATTGTTATCACCCGTTTTTGAGATTTCAAAACCTTTGAAATTGTCTTCTTTCAATCGAATAATTGACGTGGTTTTGTTTACAAATTGATAAGATGATTTCTCTATTGCTAAATTTGGCGCTTTAATTGGCATCCATCTCGGAATCCAAAGTGTATTTTTTGTCGTCGTTGTTATTTTGTAATGAATAGTATACGGATATGTTGTGGGAGTATAATTTAGATACTTTATACGATCGTCCGTGTACATTTGACCACCAGTTACATAGCTTTGATCACTGAAATCTTTGGTTTTGAATTTTTTTATTTCTTTACCATTTGCATCATAAAGTGTGGCTTCAAATAAATCGATTCTTGTATTTGGACTATAATCTGTTTGGGCACCAACGTAATTATCCCCAGCTTTACTCAAAACTGTTACAACAACATCTTCGGTATATTTTAACTCATCTATTTTTAACAGCTCAATTTTCTCATCATTTTGTCTTACAACAGCGTAAGCATCTGTGAGTAAATTTGCCGGAATTTGGTCTATCGCATAGTTTTGAGCAAAACTAAAAGTACTAATAGATAATGAAATTGTTAGTAGAGTTTTATTCATATTAGTGTTAATTTATTCTTTGTTTTTTGAATCGATGAAAATTGTTACAGGACCATCATTTAGCAATTCAACTTTCATATCTGCTCCAAAAATTCCTTTTTGTACAGGTTGATAAGTTTTTTCTAAGACGCTCAAAAATTCCTCATATTGTTCTACAGCCAAATCTGGTTTAGATGCTTTTACATAGGAAGGTCTATTTCCTTTTTTAGTTGCAGCATGAAGTGTAAATTGCGAAACAACTAATATTTCACCTTTTGTTTGTTGTACATCCAAGTTCATCACTTGGTTTTCATCATTAAAAATTCTGAGTTGAATGATTTTTTTTGCTATCCATTCAAAATCTTCTGTTGTGTCATCAGGTTCAAAACCAACTAAGGCTAAAATGCCGTGCTGAATTTTTCCTGTAATTTTTCCATCTACAGTTACAGACGCGTGTTGTACACGTTGTATTATTGTTCGCATAAGTTGAACATTAAATTTTTAGAAATTTAAGAAAAATTTAAGAAATAAAAAATGCGTTACAACAATTTGGTTAGGTTAAAGTTGTAACGCGTCAATTAGTAATTTAAGTTTGAAAAGTAATCTCTATTTACATTAGCTGATTATAAAGCAATTCATCCTTAGCAATGATGATATAATCCAATTCATATAATTTTGAAACTTGTTTTGCTAAAGCAATATCTTTCTCAATTCGTTGAATAAGTTTTGTATGATTTTTATATGCTGTACTTTCTACAACCCATAATTTATTTGGGTTAATCGCTTGCCAATTCATCAACTCTAATTGTTTTGTAAAAGCCTCTTTTTGAGCTTTAGTACATTCAACAAAGTCTAAAGCAATTTGTACAGAAAAATCCATCATTGTTTTGTTTTGACAAACTTAAAATGATTTTATATGATATTTTTACGTGAAACCGTAATTAGCTTATTTTAAATAAAAAAAGCCATTTCGGATTGAAATGACTTTATAAATATGATTAAAAAAAAAGGATTAATCCGTGTAAATTTCTTCTTCTAAAAAAGTAAGGTAATTATCATAGCGAGAATCTGCAATTTCTCCGTTTTCTACTGCGGTTTTTACAGCACATTTTGGTTCGTTGACGTGAATACAGTTGTCAAATTTACATTCGCTCTTTAACGCTAAAATCTCAGGAAAATAACCTTGTAAATCTGATTTTTCGATATGTACTAAACCAAATTCCTTTATTCCAGGAGTATCAATAATAAAACCTCCAAAAGGCCATTCGTACATCTGTGCAAAAGTTGTGGTATGTTGTCCTTTGCTATTAAAATCAGAAACTTCGTGTGTTTTTAGATTTAATTCTGGGTTTAAAGCATTCAATAAAGTAGATTTTCCAACACCAGAATGTCCAGAAACTAAACTAACTTTATCTTTCATGTACTCTTTTACCAAGTCTAAATTATGACCAGATTCTGCAGAAATTTCTAAACTATCATAACCAATAGAATTGTAAATCGATTTATAAAAAGCTAAATCTGCTAATTCTTCTTCTTTGTAAATGTCAATTTTATTGTATAAAATAACAACCGGAATATGATAAGCTTCTGCTGTAATTAAAAAACGATCAATAAAACCAAAAGATGTTTTTGGATTAGAAAGTGTTACAACCAAAAATGCCACATCAATATTAGACGCTATAATGTGGGTTTTTTTTGAGAGATTGACTGATTTTCTGATGATGTAATTCTTGCGTTCGTGAATTTTTGTAATCACAGCAATTTCATCTTTATCTATTTCAAAATCTACTTCATCACCAACTGCAATAGGATTGGTGTGCTTGATATTTGCGATTCTAAACTTTCCTCTAATTCTTGCCTGAAAAGTTGTACCATCTTCTGTACGAAGATGGTACCAACTACCAGTAGATTTTACTACAATTCCTTTCAATATGTATTAAATTTTTTCTTCTCTTTTCACCATAATTTGGTTTTGCTGAGCAACCGATTCTTGGTGAATTGCTTGTAATAATTTATCAACAAAATCTTCTGATAAACCTAAAGACATTCCTGCCTTGATTGAGTTATCTTTGATTTGTTTCCAACGATCTGGCTGAAAAACAGCAACGTTATGATCTTTTTTTAATTCTCCGATAGAATTTGCAACTTTCATACGTTGTGCAATTGTATCTAAAATTGAGCTATCTAATTCATCAATTTGATGACGTAAATTCTCAATACCAGTTTTGTAAATAGAATCTGGATCATCAGAAACGCGAATTTCTAAATCTTTTAAGATTTCTAGTAAACGAGCTGGTGTAATTTGCTGTGCAGCATCAGACCAAGCTTCGTCAGGATTATTGTGCGTTTCGATCATTAATCCATTGTACTCAAAATTGAATGCTTGTTGCGCAACATCAAATAATCCTGTTCTGTTACCACAAATGTGAGATGGATCACAAATGATAGGAATATTTGGTAATTTATTTTTGAAATCTAATGCGATTTGCCATTGTGGATCATTACGGTATTTTGTCTTTTTGTAAGAAGAGAAACCACGGTGAATAGCACCTAAATTTTTGATTCCTTGCCCTTCTAAACGCTCCAAAGCACCAATCCATAAATCTAAATCCGGATTTACAGGGTTTTTAACTAAAACTGTTTTATCAGTATCGCGTAAAGCTTCTGCAATTTCTTGTACTGTAAAAGGGTTTACAGTAGAACGAGCTCCAATCCATAAAACGTCAACATCATACTCTAACGCTAATTTTGCGTGATTAGCATTGGCGATTTCAGTCGCGATTTTCATTCCGAATTCGTCTTTTACTTTTTTCAACCAGTTTAACCCGATTGCTCCAACTCCTTCAAAACAATTTGGTTTAGTACGAGGTTTCCAAATTCCTGCACGGAAAACTTGAACGTAATCTTTGTCCAAATCTTCAGCGATTGTCATCATTTGTTTTTCACTTTCTGCACTACAAGGTCCAGCAATGATCATTGGTTTGTCGTATTCTTTTATCCAGTTATTGTTTTCCATAACATTTACAAATTTAAGGTTTAATATTTATTTTATTTGAGAGTAATTATTTATTTAATATTCGACGTATGTCGTTTGTGTTTTTTAAATATTGATGAATATCTTCGGCATCTTTTTCTTCGATCATTTTTCTGATTTTAGAAATTTGTGTTTGATAAGCATCAATAGCATTGAGTAAATTTTCTCGATTCTGAATCAAAATTGGCGTCCACATATCAGGAGAACTTTTTGCCAAACGAACCGTAGATTCGAAACCAGATCCAGCCATGTCAAAAATTGCATCTTCGTTTTTTTCTTCTTCCAAAACTGTTTGTCCTAACGCAAAAGATGTAATATGTGAAAGATGAGAAACGTAGGCAATGTGCGCATCATGCGCCTCCGAAGTCATTGTTTTGACATTCATCCAAAGCGATTGATAAATTTTTCTCACTTTTTTTACCGCTTCTTTTTCGCTTTCTTCAATATCACACAAAATCGCAACTTTGTTCAAAAACAATTCAGGAAAAGCTGCTTTTGGCCCAGAATTTTCTGTTCCTGCGATTGGATGCGTAGCTACAAATTGTTTTCTTTTGGGATGATTTGCTACTTTTTTACAAATTCCAGCTTTTGTCGATCCCATATCCATTACAATTGTTTTATCATTAATTTGATCTAAAATCTCTGGTAAAACTTTTTGGATCGTATTAATTGGAACCGCAATCACGACTAAATCTGATTGAGAAAGCGCTTCACCTAAAGGAGCAATTTCATCTACAATTCCTAATTCTAAAGCTTGTATTTGATGTTCGATATTTTGATCAACTCCGATTATTTTCTCTGCAACACCAACTTTTTTCAGAGCTAAAGCAAAAGAACCTCCGATTAATCCTAAACCGATTACAGAAATTGTTTTCATGCTTCTAATCTTTTCTTTACTTCAATCAACTTCTCGACAGGTGCGCAAAGTGAGAATCTTATAAATCCTTCGCCATTGCTTCCGAAAATACTTCCTGGCGTGATAAATACTTTTTTGTTGTACAGAATTTCATCAATAAATTCTTTATCATCTTTTCCTTCCGGAAGTTTCGCCCAAATAAACATTCCTGCGGCATTGGGATTGTATTTTACATTTAAGAGATCAGCGATTTCCCAAATGATTTTTCGTCTTTCTGCGTAAACTTTTGTCAACTCATCATACCAAGAATCATCAACCAAAAGTGCTTTTGTAGCAGCTTTTTGTATTGCAAAATTCATTCCCGAATCCATATTTGATTTCACTTTTAGAATAGAATTGATAAAACTTTCTTTCCCAATTACCATTCCTACTCGCCAACCTGCAATGTTAAAGGTTTTGCTTAATGAATTAAGTTCTATACAAATATCTTTTGCACCTTCAATTGTTAGAATACTTGTCGGTTCATCGTTTAAGATAAAACTGTACGGATTATCATTCACAATTAAGATTTGATGACGAGTTGCAAACTCTACTAATTTTCTAAGAACGTCTTTCGGAGCTTTGGCTCCTGTTGGCATATGTGGATAATTAAGCCACATAATTTTAGGTTTTTGCTCGGCTAATTTTTCTAATTGATCAAAATCTGGAAGCCAATCATTTTCATTTTTCAAATCATAAAATAACGATTCTGCTTGAACTAATTCTGTAACCGAAGAATAGGTTGGATAACCAGGATTCGGAATTAAAACTTTGTCGCCTTCATTCAAAAAAGCCATCGAAATGTGCATAATTCCTTCTTTAGAACCCATTAAAGGTAAAATTTCTGTTGAAGGATTGGCGTCTACATCAAACTTGTTTTTGTAAAAAGTTGCCATTGCTTCACGCATTTCTGGAATTCCACGATAACTCTGATAACCATTGATACCGCTTTGTGAACTTTTGATTAACTCCTCGATCACATCTGGATGAGGTTGTAAATCTGGACTTCCAATTCCTAATGAAATGATTGGAATGTCGGTTTTCATGTTCGCTATTTCTTGTAATTTTTTCGAGAAATAGTATTCCTGAACGCTTTGTAATCGTTGGGCTTCTGTTATCATTTTTTTCCCAGTTTATATTCTCCTAATATTTCTAAATCAGTTAATTTTCGTGCAATTTTCCCAAGCAATTCATAATATTGTTCTTTTTGCTCGAACGTAATATCAATGTGGAAAGAGTATTCCCAAGGTTTTTCAATAATCGGAACAGATTGTATTTTGTCCATATTTATTCCACATTCCGCAATTTGGTTTAGCACGTCAACCAAAGCACCAGATTGATGTGGAACAGAAAAACGCATCGAAACTTTGTTGAAATTTTCGTAATCATTGTGCTCGCGTTGCAATACAAAAAAGCGAGTAAAATTATCTTGAAACGTCTGAATGCTTGATGCTAAAATGTCTAATCCATAAACTTCTGCCGCTTTTCTAGATGCAATTGCAGCAACATCATTCAAATCTTGTTCTACAATATCTTTGGCTGTTAATGCGGTATCGATATCATTTACAACACGCCATGTAGGATGTTTTTCAAGGAACTTATCACATTGCAATAATGCCATTTGGTGCGAACGAACTTCTTTTACATCGTCTAAAGTTTGTCCTTTTTTGACCATCAATTGATGTTGAATTGATAAATAAATTTCTCCTACAACTTTCAAATTATATTTCGTTAGCAAAGCATAGTTTGGTAAAATTGCTCCGGCAATTGTGTTTTCTATTGCCATAATTGCTGTATCAACTTTTCCTTTTGCAAGCGACTTTGCTAAAGTTTTGAATGTGTCACATTCTACAATTTCGATGTCATTTCCTAAATAATTATTGGCAGCTTCGTGATGATATGAACCAATGTAACCTTGTATTGCAACTCTATTTTTCATTTTTTTCCACAAAAAAAGTCCCACAAATTGCGGGACTTTATATTATCTTATTATGAATGTTAACAATCAATTTTGACAACGCAGTCCCTGCTCTCCTGGATAATATCCAAAAAAGTAAAAAAAGAATGCGTTATAAATATTGAATGTTGCCATTTTGTTTTCTAATTGATATACAAATCTAAAAAATAATTTTTCAGTTATCCAAATCTTTTTTGCTAATTTTATCGAAAATTTTTCATCAAATGGGAATAATCATTAAAGATTTAGTAAAAAAATACGGTGAACAGCTGGCTTTGGACAAAGTTTCGTTTTCGATAAATAATGGAGAAGTTGTTGGCTTACTTGGTCCAAATGGAGCAGGAAAATCGACTTTGATGAAAAGTATTACCAATGCAATAAATGCAGATTCTGGAGAAATTTCTGTGAATGATTTTAATGTTACATCGCAGCCAATTGAATCGAAAAAGTTGATTGGGTTTTTGCAAGAAAATAATCCATTGTACATGGATATGTATGTAAAAGAGTATTTGGAATTTGTGACGAATCTGAGAAAAGTTTCAAAATCTAAAATTGATGAAGTTATCGAGAGAGTAGGTTTAGGACCAGAAAAACATAAGAAAATTCATCAATTATCAAAGGGATATAAACAACGTGTTGGTTTGGCGCAAGCGATTATTTCGAGTCCAGAAATTTTAATTTTGGATGAACCTACAAATGGTTTGGATCCAAATCAAATTATCGAGATTAGAGAGGTAATTAAAGAAATTGGAAAAGAGAAAACGGTGATTCTTTCAACACATATTATGCAAGAAGTGGAAGCGCTTTGTTCACGTGTAATTTTGTTGAATAAAGGAAAAATTGTGGCAGATCAATCAATTGAAGAATTTAAAGGACAATATAAAAATTTGGAAGAAGCTTTTCATGTTTTAACGCAATAAAAAAATCCGCTCATCGAGCGGATTTTTTTGTAAATTATTTCTTTTTCAAGATAAAAACTTCTTTGATTTTTTCTGGATCAACTTTATCGTTTTTCGTTGTCTTTTCTAGTTTTGTAATCAAATGATTTACTTCTTCTTCAGATGCTGGACCTCCAAGATTTTCTCCATTTACGCGAGAATCTTCTAGAACTTTTCCGTTAGAATCTAAAATTACCCAAAAAGGTAAACCTTGATCTTTTCCACCTAATTTTTCGTTAATTTCTGCTCCACCAGGCGTTTCTAAATTTTTCTTTTCAGCACGTTCTTGTACGGTGATAAAAGTTTTGACATAATTCGCATCAAAATATGGTTTTACAGCTGGATCGTCCATGTTTTTTTCCATCTTTTTACACCATCCACACCAAGAAGCATGGAAAATTAAAAAGACATTTTTGTTTTCAACTTTCGCTTGATTTTGAGCTTTTGTTAATATTTCTGTTGCTGTTTGCGCGTTTACGATTCCTGCGAAAGCAATCATAAAACTTACGATTAAGGCTTTTAATTTCATTGTAATAAGTATTTAAGTAAATGTAAATAAATAATTGTATTTTCAATAAAAAATTAACACTTATGAAACATTTTTTAGGATTTATCTTTTTGCTATTGCTGACAAGTTGTGCTTCGAATAAGATGAAAACGATTGAAGGAAAATGGCAACAAGAATTCTTAGATTACAAATCTAAAGTTGTGGATGTTCATTTAGCAAAAAGTGATGCGATTATGGACGTTTCGAGAATTAAATCAAAAATAAAAATAGAATTTGATTTTCAAGATGGTTACGAAAAAGATCAAACAGATTCTGTTGTATTTAATTATCCGCAACTTAAGTTTAGAAAAATAAATCTTGAAAAAACATTTAATCGATACGACCTTAATTATGATGTAGTGTGTGACTGTTTTTTTGGTGAAATGAAATCACATTCAGGAAATGTATTAAACATAAAATTAAACAGGGTTTCTTCGGTTAAATAAATTTAATGGAAATCATTATCTTTGCACAAAATTATTAGAACATCGTTCTAATATTCAATCATTAAAAAAAGAAACAACATATATGAAATGTGGAATTGTTGGATTGCCTAATGTTGGTAAATCTACTTTATTTAACTGTTTGTCGAATGCAAAAGCGCAATCGGCGAATTATCCTTTCTGTACAATAGAGCCTAATGTAGGAACTGTTTCTGTACCAGATATTCGATTAAACCAATTAGAGGAAATTGTAAATCCAGAGCGCGTTGTGCCTGCGGTTGTAGAAATTGTAGATATTGCTGGTTTGGTAAAAGGAGCAAGTAAGGGAGAAGGTTTAGGGAATCAGTTTTTAGGAAATATCCGCGAGTGTAATGCAATTATTCACGTTTTACGTTGTTTCGAAAACGAAAATATTACGCACGTAGATGGTTCTATTAATCCAATTCGTGATAAAGAAACAATTGATATCGAGTTGCAATTGAAAGATTTAGATACAGTTGTGAAACGTATTGATAAATCTAAAAAGGCAGCTAAAGCTGGTAATAAAGACGAACAAAAAGTAGTAGAAGTTTTAATGGCAGTTATAGCTCATTTAGAAGAGTTGAAAAATGTTCGTGAAATGGATTTAGACGAAAAAGAGCAAGAAATTGTAGATTCGTTACAATTGATTACTTCTAAACCAGTTTTATACTTATGTAATGTAGATGAGTCTGCTGCAAAAGACGGAAACGAATGGGTAGAGAAAGTAAAAGAAGCTGTTAAAAATGAGCATGCTGAAGTGTTAATTTTAGCTGCACAAATTGAGGCGGATATCAATGAATTAGAAACGTTTGACGAGCGCCAAATTTTCTTAGAAGAATTAGGTTTAGAAGAGCCTGGTGTTAATCGTTTGATTCGTTCGGCTTATACATTGTTAGATTTAGAAACTTATTTCACAGCAGGTGTAAAAGAAGTTCGCGCTTGGACAATCAAAAAAGGTTCTACTGGACCACAAGCGGCAGGAGTTATTCACACCGATTTCGAGAAAGGATTTATTCGTGCAGAGGTTATTAAATTTGAAGATTTTATTACTTACGGATCAGAATCTAAATGTCGTGAAGCAGGAAAATTGAACGTAGAAGGAAAAGCATACATCGTACAAGATGGTGATATTATGCATTTCTTATTTAATGTTTAAGATTTAAAAACATCTCTATATAAAAAGCTCAATCTTCGGATTGAGCTTTTGTTTTTTATAAATTTTTCAAATTTTCTAAAGCCATTAAAAGTGTTTCATCCTTTTTAGCAAAACAAAATCGGATGACTTTGTTATCTGTTTTATCATGGTAAAATGCCGAAATTGGAATTGTGGCAACTTTATTTTTGATGGTTAACTGTTTTGCAAATTCATCATCAGATAAATCACTTACTTTAGCATAATTTGCACTTACAAAATAAGTTCCTTCGCAAGGCAAAACTTCAAAATTTGTTGAAGTTAAACCTTCAACAAATAAATCTCTTTTTTGTTGAAAAAAATCATTCAAATACAAGTAATGATCAGGGTTTTCTAAGTAATCTGCAATTGCATATTGTGATGGCGTATGCGTAGAAAATGTATTAAATTGATGACATTTTCTAAACTCTTTCATCAATTCTTTTTCGGCTAAAATGTAACCGATTTTCCAACCTGTAATGTGAAATAATTTTCCAAAAGAACCAACAATAAACACTTTGTCTTTAACCGATTTTAATTTCGCAAAACTTTGGTGCAATTTTCCATCAAATGTAATATGCTCATAAACTTCATCTGCTAATAAATAACAATCGGTATTTTTTAAGATTTGTTCAAATTGTTTCAAATCATTTTCAGATAAAATTTTTCCTGTTGGATTGTTCGGATTATTAACGATAATTAGTTTTGTTTTATCATTGATTTTTTGCTTCAATTCTTCAAAATCGATTGAATATTCAGGATATTTTAATTGAATTGGAACAATTTTTCCTCCAAATAATTCGACAGTTGGTTGATATAAATCGTAAGCAGGTTCAAAAATAATCACTTCATCATTTGGATGAATTAATGTAGAAATAACATTAAAAATTGCTTGACTTGCACCACTTGTAATGTTAATTTCATTCTGAAAATCGTAATCAGATTGATAAAGTTTAGAATATTTTTCTGAAAGTAATATGCGCAATTTTTCGACGCCAGTCATTGGCGCGTATTGATTGTAATTTTGTATTGAATAATAATTTAAACGGCTAATTAATTCAGAATCTGCGTTAAAGTCAGGGAAACCTTGCGCCAAATTAATCGCTTGATGTTCATTTGCTAATTGGCTCATGACCGAAAAAATGGTTGTCGAAACATGGGGTAGTTTAGATTTTATCATATTGGTAAATTAGGTCGTTTTTGCTCAAAATCAAAACAATAAACCTTAATATTTTTAGGAATTTTTTTCTTATTTTTGTAAAACTCGTTTAACACTCAACAACTCAAATGTCAGAATTAGATCAACAAGTAAATTATACGGAAGACAATATCAAAACCCTTGATTGGCGCGAACATATTCGTATGCGACCTGGGATGTATATTGGGAAGCTGGGAGATGGTTCGTCTCAAGATGATGGAATTTATATTTTGTTGAAGGAGATTGTAGATAACTGTATCGATGAATTTGTGATGGGTGCAGGGAAAACAATCGAGATTAATCTGCGCGAAGATGAGGTGACAGTTCGTGATTATGGTCGTGGAATTCCGCTTGGAAAAATGGTTGATGCCGTTTCTAAGATGAATACAGGTGGTAAATACGATTCGCAAGCCTTTAAAAAATCGGTTGGTTTGAATGGGGTTGGTACAAAAGCGGTAAATGCGTTGTCAACATCGTTTCGAGTGCAATCTATTCGTGATGGTAGAACGCGTGTAGCGGAGTTTGAACAAGGAATTTTGACGGTTCAAGAGGATGAAAAAGAAACATCTTTGCGAAAAGGAACTAAAATTACATTTGTTCCAGATAAATCAATTTTCTTGAATTTTAAATTCAGAAAAGAATATGTAGACAAAATGTTGAAAAACTATGTTTACTTAAATCCAGGATTGAAAATTATTTTCAATGGAGAAGAGTTCTTTTCGAAAGATGGTTTGAAAGATTTATTGAAAGATAATATCGAGGAAGAAACGATTTATGATATCATCCATTTGAAAGGAGAAGATATTGAATTGGCGATGACGCACAGTTCAAAATCTTATTCAGAAACCTATTATTCTTTCGTAAATGGACAAAATACAACGCAAGGAGGAACGCATTTAACAGCTTTTAAAGAAGCGGTTGTAAAAACTGTTCGCGAATTTTATAATAAAAATTACGATCCTGCGGATATAAGAAAATCGATTATTGGAGCAATTTCGATAAAAGTTATTGAACCAGTTTTTGAATCACAAACCAAAACTAAACTTGGTTCTAACGAGATTGGACCAGGAATGACAACGGTTCGTACGTTTGTAAATGATTTTATTAAAACAAATCTTGACAATTTTTTACATAAAAATACAGAAGTTGCGCAAGCATTGGAACGTAAAATAAAACAATCGGAAACGGAGCGAAAAGAACTTTCTGGAATTCGAAAATTAGCGCGTGATCGTGCTAAAAAAGTGAGTTTACATAACAAGAAATTGCGCGATTGCCGTCAACATTATAACGATCCGAAAGCTGAATTACGTTTAGATTCTACGATTTTTATTACCGAGGGAGATTCGGCAAGTGGATCGATTACCAAAAGTAGAAGTGTAGAAACGCAAGCAGTATTTAGTTTGAGAGGAAAACCATTGAATTCGTACGGATTGACGAAGAAAATTGTTTATGAAAATGAAGAATTTAATCTTTTGCAAGCTGCACTAAATATCGAAGAAGGATTAGAAGATTTACGTTACAACAACGTTGTAATTGCAACTGATGCCGACGTAGATGGAATGCATATCCGTTTATTGATTATTACATTTTTCTTACAATTTTTTCCAGAACTGATCAAAGAAGGTCATTTGTATATTTTGCAAACACCACTTTTCCGCGTGAGAAATAAGAAAGAAACACGTTATTGTTATTCTGAACCAGAACGTATAAAAGCGTTGGAAGAAGTGAAAAATCCAGAGATTACACGATTCAAAGGATTAGGAGAAATTTCGCCAGACGAGTTCAAGCATTTTATAGGAAAAGATATTCGTTTGGAGCCTGTAATGATAGGGAAAGATCAAACCATAGAAAGTCTTCTAGAGTTTTACATGGGAAAAAATACACCAACAAGACAAGAATTTATTATAAATAATTTAGCAATTGAATCGATAAAAAATTAATAAACTAAACCTAACCTAACCCAAAAACCAAAATTAATGTATGAAGAAAAATAATAAAAAAGTTATTCAGTTGTTCAAACTACTGAATATCGCTATCGTTATTTTAATCATCCTAAACTTGATTATGTATACTGGAGTTTTACCTTACAAGTATCACATAATTCCACCTTATGTTGTGACCGTATTTATAGCATGGCTGATTTTCGTGAGCTATAAAAGTGGAAATCAATTTTTTTCGATGGACACAAAAGGAGAAACCATAACTTTTGAAACCAAGAATGTTGGATTTTTATCTTTCTTAGATTCAAAAGCAAATAAAATCGATTTACCGAAATATAAATTGATCAAATACGATTTTCAGAAAGGACTTCTTTCTAAGCGTATTACTTTTTATATTAATAGTAAAAAGAATCCTACCAATTTAACAAAAGTGAAATTTCGTTTAGCATTCATTTCTAACCGAAATATTAATATTATTTTGACCGAGTTAGACAAAATAGTAGAGTCTAATTATGCGGTAAAAGACAATGTAGAAGTAGCTATATAACATGATGCAAGACAATCAAGAGAGCATCAAGAAGGTTTCTGGTATGTACCAAGAATGGTTTCTTGACTATGCCTCTTATGTAATTTTAGAACGAGCAATTCCATCTATTTATGATGGTTTGAAACCAGTTCAGCGCCGAATTTTACATTCAATGCGCGAGTTGGAAGACGGACGATACAACAAAGTTGCGAACATTGTAGGAAATACGATGAAATATCACCCGCATGGTGATATGGCGATTTCTGATGCAATGGTGCAAATTGGTCAAAAAGAATTGTTGATCGATATGCAAGGAAACTGGGGAAATATCTACACTGGTGACCGAGCGGCTGCGTCGCGTTATATCGAAGCTCGATTGACTAAATTTGCGTTAGAAGTTGTCTATAACCCAAAAACTACAAAATGGCAACCGTCTTATGATGGTCGAAATAAAGAACCAATCGATCTTCCAATCAAGTTTCCTTTGCTTTTGGCACAAGGAGTGGAAGGAATTGCAGTTGGTTTATCAACAAAGATTTTACCGCACAATTTCAATGAGTTAATTGATGCGTCAATTTTACATTTGAAAGGAAAGAAATTTCAAATCTTCCCAGATTTTTTAACATCTGGTTTGGTTGATGTTTCGGACTATAATGACGGATTGCGTGGTGGTAAAGTGCGAATTCGTGCAAAGATTTTGCAAGAAGATAAAACAACGCTAAAAATTACGGAAATTCCATACGGAACAACGACAGGTTCTTTGATTGATTCGGTTTTGAAAGCCAATGATAAAGGTAAAATCAAGATCAAAAAGATTGAAGATAATACAGCGGCTGAGGTGGAGATTTTAATTCATCTCGTTCCGGGAAGTAGTCCTGATAAAACGATTGATGCGTTGTATGCATTCACGGATTGCGAGATTTCTGTTTCGCCAAATGCGTGTGTGATTAATGAACAAACTCCAGAATTTTTAACAGTTTCTGAAATTTTAATTCACAATACAAACAATACAGTTGATTTGTTGAAAAAAGAATTAGAAATTGAGTTAGATGAATTACAAGAACAATGGCATTTTTCTTCGTTGGAACGAATTTTTATCGAGAATAGAATTTATCATGATATCGAAGAAGAAGAAACATGGGAAGGCGTAATTTCTGCAATTGATAAAGGATTAAAACCGCATATTGCGCATTTAGTTCGTCCAGTTACGGAAGAAGATATTACACGTTTAACAGAAATTCGAATCAAACGTATTTCGAAATTTGATTTAGATAAAGCGCAACAATTTATTGAATCGTTAGAAGATAAAATCGAGAATGTAAAACATCATTTAGCAAATTTGATTGATTACGCGATTGATTATTTCAAAAATCTAAAAACAAAATACGGAAAAGGAAAAGAACGTAAAACAGAAATTAGAACGTTTGATACGATTGATGCGACAAAAGTTGCTGTTGCAAATACACGTTTTTATGTAGATAGAAACGAAGGTTTCATCGGAACTTCGTTGAAAAAAGATGAATATTTATTCGAATGTTCTGATATTGATGATATTGTGGTTTTCAAACATGATGGTTCTATGATTGTGACAAAAGTTGACGCAAAAACGTTTGTCGGAAAAGGAATTATTCATGTCGGAATTTGGCATAAAAACGATAAACGTACTATTTACAACTTGATTTATCGCGATGGTAAGAATGGTCCGGCTTATCAAAAACGTTTTGCTGTAACGGGAATTACGCGAGATAAAGAATATGATTTAACGGCTGGTAATAAAGGGTCGGAAGTGTTGTATTTTTCAGCGAATCCAAATGGTGAAGCCGAGGTTGTGTCAATTATTTTGAAAACTCATCAACGAATCAAAAAGTTAAAATTCGATATTAATTTTGCTGATTTAGCGATTAAAGGTCGTGCATCTAAAGGTAATTTAGTAACAAAATATCCAATCAAAAAAGTAGAATTGAAAGAGGAAGGAGTTTCGACTTTAGCGCCTCGTCAAATTTGGTTTGATACGGATACAAAGCGTCTAAATGCTGATGGATTGGGGATTTTATTGGGTTCTTTCAAAGGTGATGATAAAATTTTAACGATTAATAAAAAAGGTGAAGCGAAATTGGTTTCGTTTGATTTGAGTAATCGTTTTGACGAAGATTTAGAAATTATCGAGAAATGGAAGCCTGCAAAACCAATCTCTTGCGTGTATTATGATGCGGAGAAAGATCGTTATTTCGTGAAACGTTTCCTTTTAGAAGATACATTTTCTCCACAAGCTTTTTATACGTTAGAAGATGGTAAATCATCTATTAAAGTTGTTTCGACAGATTATTTACCAGTTATTGAGTTGATTTTCCCGAAAGTAAAAGGTTTAGAAAAAGAACCAGAAGTGATAAATTTAGAAGAATTTATTACAATTAAAGGAATCAAAGCGCAAGGAAATCAGTTGACGACGTATAAATTAAAACAAATTAATGTGTTGGAATCGCTTCCTTTCGAAGAGCCAGAAGAAGAGGAAGAGCCTGAAGAAGAGCCACAACCAACGCTTTTTGATGCGATTGAGGAGAATGATAATGAAGAAGAAAATATAGAATAATGGGAGATATTTCTATTGTAGCATTAGGTGTAATTGGTCTTAATGTATTAATTAGTTGGAAAGGGTTTAATGATTTAGCTTTTTTTGATAAGTATAAATTTCAAGTAGGATCAATTATACATCACAAAGAGTATTACAGGATTTTAAGTTCAGGGTTTTTGCATGTAGATTTTACGCATTTACTATTTAATATGTTAACCTTATACTTTTTTGCGAATCCTGTGATTGGTTTTTTTGCGAGTCCTGAAGGTTTTCTTTTTGGTGATTTTTCTGGAGCAAAATTGAATGTAGGTTACGGAATGTTTTTGTTAATTTTCTTAGCAGCTGTAATCGGAGGTAATTTACTTTCTTTATTGATACATAAAAAAGAAAATTACTATTCAGCAGTTGGTGCTTCAGGTGGAGTGACAGGAGTTTTGTTTGCTGCAATTGCAGCTTTCCCTGAAATGGAATTAAGATTGTTTTTTGCAATACCTATTCCAGCGTGGATTTTTGCAATTCTATATTTAGGATACTCTGTATATGGAATGAAAACTAATTTAGGTAACATAGGGCATTCAGCTCATTTAGGAGGAGCAATTGTCGGAATGTTAGCAACAATCATTTATTATCCAGCAATTTTGCAAATCAATACTTATTATATTATCGGAATGATTTTACCATTAATCGTTTTATTTATAATGATTATGAGAGATAATAGAAAGTAAATAAAATAAATACAAAAAGAAAAAGCATCAAGTATACTTGATGCTTTTTTTATGATAATGAAATAAATTTATATCGGATTATAAAACTCTTTTAACATATAAAAATTTAGGTCCCCAGTATTTATCGTTTAATGATGATACCATAACACCTTGAGAAGTTGATGAGTGAATAAACTCTAAAACACCATCTTTATTTCTTCCATGTACAATTCCTACGTGAGATACTCTTCCTCTTCCTCTTGTAGCAAAAAATACTAAGTCTCCTTCTTTTGCTTCGTCAGTACTAACTGTAAAACCTTCTCTTGCTTGATCAGCCGAAACACGAGGTAAATTTTTATTAAAAGTTTCAAAAACATTTCTTACGAATGCAGAACAATCAATACCACTTCTTGTTGTGCCTCCGTATCGGTATGGTGTACCAATATATGTCTCTGCTTCTTTTAACAAAAACCCAGAAAATAATTCATTAGTCTCTTCTAAAACACTGTTTAACACAACCATAGACTTTGCTTCGTCGTTAATTTCAATCGGCGTAACATCTAAATTGGCATGCTTGTTGATTATTTTAGCTTGAGCTTCGATTGCTCTTGGTTTCGGGATGAAACTTCTCGAAGAATATTCTGTAGCTTCATTAACTGGAGTTAAAGATGAACATGAAGTGATGAACATCGTACAAACTACTGCAGCTACACCTAAAATCGATGCTTTCATATATTTTGTTTTCTTTGTATAAATTTTAATAGCGAGGCTAAAGTAGTTGTTAAAATTATAACACATTATATATAAGCTACATTTTGACAAAATATTAACTTCCTTAACATTTTTTAACAAAAAATAAATCAAAAAAAGTTTTGAATAATTTTGTTAGTCTCAAAAATAGATATACATTTGCACTCGCTTTTCACAAGAAGTGTATAAGCCGTCATGCGGCCCATTCGTCTAGTGGTTAGGACATCAGGTTTTCATCCTGGAAACAGGAGTTCGATTCTCCTATGGGCTACATAAAAGTGTTTTAGAAATTTGTAAAATTAATTTGGTTAGATAAGATATTTGTTTTTATCTTTGCCGAACTAAAATAGAAAGAGATTTAAACGTTATGGCAAATCATAAGTCAGCATTAAAAAGAATTAGACAATCAGCGGTTAGACGCGATCGTAATAAATATTATCACAAATCAGCTCGTACAGCAATTAAAGCTTTAAGATCTGAAACAGATAAAAATGAAGCAGAAACAGTTTTTCCAAAAGTTTCTTCAATCATTGACAAATTAGCTAAAAGAAACATTATTCACAAGAATAAAGCTTCAAACTTAAAATCTAAGTTAGCTAAACATATCGCGGGATTAGCTTAATAATCATACAAGTGGTCCCTTCGTCTATCGGTTAGGACACTAGATTTTCATTCTAGAAAGAGGGGTTCGATTCCCCTAGGGACTACAAATTAATAGATGGATTGCAGTAATGCAATCTTTTTTTTCCTTGTTCATAGTTGTTGATTTTAATTAAACAACCAGTAGAATACTGTGTAAAGGAAATTGTTTTTTGTGTTTTGTTTGTAAAGGTTAATCATATTGTTTAGATGATTAATCGGGAATGAAAATGTCGCTGTATAATTCAACTTGGTTCAAATTATTAGAATTATACATCGACTTTTCTACAACTCCCAACACAAATTGACGTTCATTAAAAGAATATTCGAATAATTAATTCATATTAAGTGGTCCCTTCGTCTATCGGTTAGGACACTAGATTTTCATTCTAGAAAGAGGGGTTCGATTCCCCTAGGGACTACAAATTTTGGCTTAATTAGAAAATAAAATAAAATTTTTCGAAAATTGTTTGGTAATACAAAATAAACGTTTATTTTTGCACCACAATAATACGAAAGGGAGGTCCCTTCGTCTATCGGTTAGGACACTAGATTTTCATTCTAGAAAGAGGGGTTCGATTCCCCTAGGGACTACAAAAAGCATTCATAATTTTGAATGCTTTTTTAATATATATTCAATAGCTTCCAATTATTGGATATTAGAAAGGGTATGAAATTTATTTCATACCCTTTTGTCTTTTTTATGGTTTCCGTTTATAATTTCGGAATAGCCTCTATCAATTCTTTAGTATAGTTTGTTGTGGGATTAGCATAGACATTGTCTGCATCATCTAATTCTTTCATTTCTCCATGTTGCATTACCAACAATTGATCGCTCATATATTTTACGACAGCCAAATCGTGTGAGATAAATATATAGGTAAAACCAAACTCCGTTTTTAAATCATTTAATAAATTTAAAACCTGTGCTTGTACAGAAACGTCCAACGCAGAAACCGACTCGTCACAAATGATAAATTTAGGATTTAAAGCCAAAGCACGAGCAATTCCGATGCGCTGACGCTGTCCACCAGAAAATTCATGCGGATATTTGTTTAAATCTTGATTTGATAAGCCAACTTTTTGTAAAAGAGATGAAGCTGTTTGTAGTCTTTCCGTTTTATTTGCACCGATTTTATGAACTTGCATTGGTTCTGTAATAATTTGCGCAACGGTTTGTCGGGGATTCAAACTTGAATAAGGATCTTGGAAGATAATCTGAATTTCTCTTCTTAATTTTCGAATTTCCTCTTTTTTAAGTTTTGTAATATCTGTACCATTATAATAGATTTCTCCAGCAGTTGGTTTCTCTAATAACAAAACCGTTCTGCTTAATGTTGTTTTTCCAGAACCAGATTCACCAACCAAGCCCATCGTTTCGCCTGGATAAACCTTAAACGAAATATCATCTACAGCTTTTACATTTGGATTTTTCGCATTACCGAATAAAGTCGATGGATAGAAATATTTTTTTAAGTTCTTAACTTCTAAAATTGGTGGATTTGCATAAATTTTTTCATGGAAAGCTTCGCGTTCCCCTTTTGTATAGATTTCAGTTTCGAAATTTGGGTTTTCAAGAAAGTCTTTCACAGTAGGCAAACGTTTTGCGCGTTCATCTAATCGAGGTCGGCAAGCGATTAATCCTTTTGTATAATTTTCTTTCGGATGATTAAAAATTGTTTCTACATTTCCTTGTTCCACAACATCGCCACGAAACATTACCAAAACTTCTTCACAAACATTTGCAATTACACCCAAATCGTGTGAAATAAACAACATGCTCATGTTATTTTTTTCTTGTAATTCTTTCAGTAAATCTAATGTTGCTTTTTGTACCGTAACATCCAAAGCGGTTGTAGGTTCGTCGGCAATCAATAATTTTGGCTCGCAAGAAATAGCCATTGCAATCATTACACGTTGTTTTTGTCCTCCAGATAATTCGTGGGGATATGCTTTATAAATACGCTCTGGATTGGGTAATTTTACTTGTTCAAAAAGATGAAGAACTTTCTTTTTAGCTTCTTCTTTCGATAAATTTTGATGCAAACGAATCGCTTCCTCTACTTGTTCCCCGCAATGTAAACTTGGATTAAGTGAAGTCATCGGTTCTTGAAAAATCATTCCGATTTCATTTCCTCTTATTTCTTCCAGTTCTTTAGGCGAAAGTTTCAGTAAATCGATCATTTTATCATCTTGACGAAAAAGAATTTCACTTTCGGGATGAATTGTTGCATTAGGTGACAATAAACCCATAATCGCCAAAGAAGTTAACGACTTTCCAGAGCCAGATTCTCCAACAATTCCTAATGTATCGCCTTGTTCAACATTGAAATTGATGTTGTTCAGAACTTGTTTATCTCCAAAAGAAATCGATAAATTTTTAACCTCGATGATATAATGTAAATCTTGCTTTTGCATGGCAAATTGTTGCTTGGTAAATGAAGTGGAAATTTAGTGATTTTTTAGTCATTTTATCGAATCAATAATTTCTAAGATTTTGTATTTATAAATTTTGTAATTTTGCTACGAATCAAAACGTTGTGATTTTTAAATTTTTTTTATTAATTTAGATGTATTGATTTACTGACTCATAAAACTTATCACAAGTCAGTTTTTTAAATTCGTAGAATGGATACATACTCCCAGATTTCGACATTGTTTTTAGTTGCTAATCACAATGTCGCCGATGAAATTTCTATAGCAAAACTTTTGCTTACAATTTTCCTTGTTTTATTAAATGGTTTTTTCGTTGCAGCTGAGTTTGCAATTGTAAAAGTACGTTCGTCACAAATTGAAGTTAATCAAGATATTAACGAAAGAACGTCTAATGCTGCAAAAAGAATCGTAACACATTTAGATTCTTATCTTGCTGCAACACAGTTAGGTATTACATTAGCTTCGCTTGGACTTGGTTGGGTTGGAGAAAGTTCTTTGACACCTGTAATCGTAAAACTTTTTGAAGTTTTAGGATTAACATCTCCGTCTTGGACTACAATTGCTCAAAATGTAGCATTTCCGGCAGCTTTCGTTATCATCACAATTTTGCACATTGTTTTTGGTGAATTAGCACCGAAATCGTTAGCAATTCAGTTTCCAGCAAGAACTACTTTCGCAGTAGCCTGGCCACTTAGAGCATTCTATTTTGTGTTTAAACCACTTATTGTTATGATGAATGGTTTGGCGAATGTTATTCTTCGCGCTTTTGGTATTCATCCTATTCATGGAGGTGAAATTCATTCAGAAGAGGAATTAAAGATGATTATTACTGAGAGTACTGAAGGTGGTGCAATTGAAGAATCTGAACGTAATTTAATTCAGAATGTCTTTGATTTTGATGATCGTCGAGTAATGAATATTCAAACTTTACGTAAAAATGTTTCTGCAATTAACATTAATACATCTGTAAAAGAGGCGTTAGATTTTGCGATAAATGAAGGTTATTCTCGTTATCCAGTTTACGAAGAAGAATTTGATAATATAAAAGGGATCATTTACGCGAAAGATTTAATCAAGCAGTTATTAGAAAATCCAAATCAAACTGAAATCGAGGGTTTATTGCGTGAGCCAATTTTTATCTCAGAAAATGCGTTGATTAAAAATGTAATGAAACAATTTCAGAAAAAACATATGCAAATTGCAATTGTGACAAACGAAGTAGGTGAAGTTGCAGGAATTGTTTCGATGGAAGATATTTTGGAGGAATTAGTTGGAGAAATTCAAGATGAATACGATAACGAAGATCCAATTGTTTCTCGTGTTTCTGAAGGTGTTTATAATGTAAATGCGCATAACGCAATAAGCGATATTAATCGTTTGGTACCATTTAGGTTTGAAGAAAGTGAACATTATGATACATTGGCTGGATTGGTTTCTGAATGTTATCCTGATAAAGAACTAGAAGAAGGTGATTTGGTTGATTTAGATGAATATACAGGAACAATTATCAAAATGTACCGAAATTCTGTTGAGCAAATTCAATTGAAAGTGAAAGAAGAATTGATTGAAAACTTTCGAGATGAACCTGATTCTGCCGAAGATGATGAAAATTAATCATTAAAAAATATAGAATAAAAAAATCCGCTTGTAGCGGATTTTTTTATTCGTTTTATAAATCTTCTTTTCGTTGCAAAGGTTCATCGTAGCGCATTTTACGGAAAACGTTAATCAATGTTACAACATCTTTTTCGCAATAATCTTTGATGCGTTCTACATTGTTTTCATCGTAGTATACACGTGCAACTTGCGAACCGTCGATATCATCTTTAGGTGTTGGAATTTCGAAAATATTGGCTAATAAATCCAACGATGTAAAGTTTTTATAATCGCCAAATTTCCATAGTTCCATTGTGTCTAAATGTTGAACTTCCCACGGTTTTTTACCAAATAATTGCAGAATAACAGGTATTTCTATCTGATTAATCATCATTCGGCGAGCGATGTACGGAAAGTCAAATTCTTTTCCATTATGTGCACACAAAATATGATCGGGCTTGAAAAAGTTTTCAATTAACATCGTATTAAATTCTTCCAATAAAATCTTTTCATCATGTCCATAAAAACTTTTGATGTGAATGAAAGAATCTTTGACGACAATTCCGACTGAAATACATACAATTTTTCCGAATTCAGCCATAATTCCAGCACGTTCGTGGTAAAATTCTTCAGGAGAAATTTCGTTATTATTGCGTTGATAAGCCGTTTTCTTATCCCAAAGCGCTTGTGTTCTTTCGGACAAAAGATTCCAATCATCGGTTTGTGGAACCGTTTCGATGTCTAAAAATAGTATTTTACTGTAAGGAATTCGTTGGATCATTTTCTTTCACTTTTTGATTAATTCGCATCGCTTCGTCTACTAATCGGTAAACATCGCCATCTGCAATTGGACGATTATTTGGCTGATCGTTATGTGTTTTTCCAGTTCGAGTAATAACTAATTTTTCCGAAGGAATTACAATTACACGTTGTCCTAAATGACCTAACATCGTATAAAAAGGCGTTTTGTAATCGTAATCCATCCAAACCGAATAACCATAAATTTGTGGTTCATTTGGTCCAAACGCTTTTTTGTTTGGTAAAACCATTTTTTGCACAAAAGCAGAATCTAAAATTTGTTTTCCGTACCAATTTCCATCATTCAATAATAATTGTCCAAGTTTGGCAAAATCTCGCGCTGTAGCATTGAAACAACAATAGGTTTTCTCCATTCCTTTCGGATTATCTTTTGACCATTGTGCATCTAATTCCATACCCATTGGCTGCCAAAATTCTTCTTGAAAATATTGTGATAACGATTTATTTTTTAATGCACGTTCAATTACAATTCCTAAAAGTTGTGTATCACTCGATTGATATTTGAAATGTCCGCCTGGTTGAGCAACAAATTTTCTGTCTAACATTTGTTTGACGATATCATCGCCATAATAGGCTTTTGCAGTAGGATTGAGAGGGAAATAGTAATCTTCGTCCCAATCATAACCAGAAGTCATCGCAGATAAATCGCCAACCGTACATTCGACTCCAAATTTATCATCTTTAAATTCGGGAATAAAATCTGTTATTTTTTGATCTAAACTTTTGATATATCCTTGTTCAATTGCTTTTCCTAACATCATTGTTGTGAATGTTTTGGCCATTGAGAATGAATTGGTAATATCATTTTGTACATAACCATTAAAATAATATTCGCTCAAAATTTGATTATCTTTTATGATAACCAATCCAGCAGTTCCGAAATCCTTCATTTCTTTTTCGAATTTTGGAGATAACGGAAATTGGTTGTAATCTAAGTGTTGGTACCAAACACGTGGCGAAGCAGCCATAATTACATTGTTATCAAAATCTTTATAATCATCAATGTTGGCGGTTTTTTCACCTTTTAGGTACGTCAATTTTACACCACGAAAAATGTAGTCATTTCCGGTTGCATAAAGAATCAGAATTAGAACACAGATAATTATAATGATCCATTTTATTATTTTCCAAAGTATTTTCATCACAAAAAAATATAATCTTCTACTAAAATAAGCTTTTACTATTAAATAATGTTAAAATTCTATCATAACGGAATTATATTTGCGGAGTAAATGCGTACATTTATACAAAATAATAAATCTAAAAATTATAATATTATGGCTTTTGAATTAGCAAAATTACCTTATGCTTTTGACGCTTTAGAACCTCATATTGATGCAAAAACAATGGAGATTCACCACGATAAACACCACGCTGCATATACAAATAACTTGAATGCTGCTATCGAAGGTACTGATTTAGCAAATGCTACAATTGAAGAAATTTTAGCAAAAGGAACTGATAAACCAGCTGTTCGTAACAATGGTGGTGGTTTTTATAATCACAACTTATTTTGGGAAATTTTAACTCCAGGTGGAGCTAATCAACCAACTGCAGAAGTTGCTGAAGCAATTAACGCTGCTTTTGGATCTTTTGAAGCTTTCAAAGACGAGTTTTCTAAAGCTGCTGCAACACGTTTTGGATCAGGATGGGCTTGGTTAATCGTGAAAGATGGTAAATTAGTTGTAACATCAACTCCAAATCAAGATTCTACTTTGATGCCAGTTGCTGATGTACAAGGATTTCCAGTTTTAGGATTAGATGTTTGGGAACATGCTTATTACTTAAACTACCAAAACCGTCGTCCAGATTACATTGAGGCTTTCTTCGCTGTAATTAACTGGGATAAAGTTGCAGAAAGATTTGCATCTGCAAAATAATTTGTTTAAAAATTTTTAAACTATATGAGACTTGTGTAGAAATATGCAAGTCTTTTTTTTTGTATATTTCATTGATAATCTTTTGATTAATTATATCCATTTATCTATGAAATTTAAAATACCTTTTTTTGTTCTAGTGCTTGTGCTTAGTTGTAATCATCAATCTCATGAAGTTAATGAAGTTAAGATTGATGATTTTCCTAATGCCAAAGGTTTTGATTTTCCTGTAGGTAAACCCAATGCAAGTGGGTATTATAACGCACAAATTTTTGGAGAAAATAATCATTTAGGAGATGATTGGAATGGAATTGGAGGAGGAAATACAGATTTAGGAGATGCGATTTACGCTATTGCTGATGGATATGTAGTTAGCGCAGAAGATATGAGTGGAGGATGGGGAAATGTAATTCGTGTTGTGCACAGATTTGATGGAAAAAAGATAGAATCTTTATATGCGCACTGTGATAGAATATTAGTAAATAAGGGAGATATTGTTTTTAAAGGTGATAAAATAGGGACTATAGGAACTGCGAATGGAAAATATTTAGCACATTTGCATTTTGAGATTAGAGATCAGGTAGGTTTACCTTTAGGAGCAGGGTATTCTTCTGAAACAGAGGGTTATTTGGATCCGACAAAATTTATTAATGAGAATAGAATTATAGAGTAATGGGAATAATAATTTTAGAAAATATAAAAATTTATTCTAATCACGGATGTTTAGACGAGGAAGCTCGCATAGGCTCGGATTATTTGGTAGATTTGGAAGCGCACGCAGACTTTACGAAAGCAACGGAATCGGACGAATTGGTTGATGCATTGGATTATGTGTCGTTAAATAAAATTGTTAAGGAAGAAGTAGGTGTTCGTTCAAAATTATTAGAACATGTTTGTAAAAGAGTCTTAGATCGTATAGGTCAAGAACTTACAAGTGTTACGTATGCTAAAGTGAAATTATCTAAGCTGAATCCTCCTATTGGTGGGCATGTAGAAAAAGTGAGTGTTATTTTAGAAAAAACGTATTAAACTTTTTTTTTCTGAAAATATCCTTATATTTGCAGTCCAAAAGAACGGGAATGGTTCCTTGACCGAGCGGTTAGGTAGCGGTCTGCAAAACCGTCCACAGCGGTTCGAATCCGCTAGGAACCTCAGAAGTGTTAATCAAATTGATTAGCACTTTTTTTGTTTTTATACGCTTTCCTCTGTTTTACCAATAATATTAATTTATATTTGAAATACAATATACATTAATATGAAGTTTAAAAACTTTGATAAAAAAACATTATTCAGTTTATTTCTAATAACTATCATCTTCTTAATTTTTTTTAAAAATGAAGGTTTGATTAAAAATATTTTAAATTTAATTGACTTATATGTTAAGCCATTCTTTGAATTTGAAAATACTTGGTTTAGTTGTATTACAATTTTATTTATATCTATATTATCTATTTACTTATTAATCAGATATAATCTATTAGTCTTATTGAACAATCTATTAATCTATTCAATACTTTTATTTTTAAATCTTTTATTTTTTAAAAGTGTTTGTTTAGATTATTTTGATTTATTTGTATTAATTAGTTTCAAAAATATTGAAATAAACATTCTTAGTCTTATTCTGCTTATCATTAATCTCTATTATATCAGTATTTTTTTGTTGTTTTCAGAAGAAAAATCTTTAAACGATTCAAAAGAACATAATAAAGATCAATTGCTATTAGGTAGTAAAGCAGATGATTTTTTTAATCTTTTACAAGATAGAGTAGATGAGAGTATATTTGGTATAAATGGAAGCTGGGGAGTTGGTAAGACCTTTTTCTATAAAATAATAAAACAAAAACTAATAAAGTCTGGAATTAAAGAAGAGCAAATTATAGAAATAAATGTATGGAAATGTAATCTTCCCTAAAAACCGGACCGTTTAAAAATATAGTTTATTAACTTAGGGATAATTATGAAACAGAGCAATTTTA